>CAZYLT010000004.1:0-49431 GCA_964648855.1 uncultured archaeon | reverse complement strand
CTGTGGTGAATTAGGTTATGACAAAACCGAAGGATTTGTTGGAAGATAACCCCGGTAAGAACATTCTATTACTTGCAAACGAAGCTATTGCAAGAGGAGCTCTTGAAGCGGGAGTCAGACTAGTTGCATTGTATCCTGGGACGCCCAGTAGTGAGATTGGGAATAATCTCACCTTCATGGCACCCCATATCTCGAACTTCTACTTTGAGTTCAGTACGAACGAGAAAGTAGCCATGGAAGTAGCTGGATCAGCTGCAGTGGCTGGTGTCCGCTCAATGATGGTCTGTAAGGGACCCGGTTTGAACGTTGCTGCAGATCCTTTCTTCTCACTAGCGTATGTTGGTGTTCGAGGAGGAATGGTCATCGTTGTTGCAGATGACCCAAGTATGTGGAGCTCACAAAACGAGAATGATAGTCGATACTATGCACTTATGGGTAACATGCCTATGATGGAGCCCTCAGATCCTGCGGAAGCGAAGTCAATGCTCCTCGAGGCATACGAGTTTTCGGAGGCAATAGAGCTGCCTGTGCTTTTTCGAACCACCACTCGAGTTAATCACACCCGTGCCCCAGTAGTCCTAGGCCCTATCAAGGATAGACCGGAAAAAATAGAGTTCGAAAAAGAACCAACTCGATTTGTTCCGGTTCCTTCCGTTGCACGACAACGTCATCCGTGGTTGTTGAAACAGATAGAAGCAGCAAGGGAATTATCAGAACAAAGTGAATTGAACTTCACGATTGGCGAGGGTGATCTTGGAATCATTACCAGTGGCGTATCTTACAACTATATCACTGAATCACTCACACGTCTAAATGTAAAGGCAGAGGTTCTCAAGCTTGGCATAACTCATCCAGTACCAGAAAGGAAAATTATTGACTTTTTAAGGCGCCATGACCGTGTTGCAATAGTCGAAGAATTGGAACCCTTCCTCGAAACTCATTCCCGTCGACTAGCCAATCTGCATGACGTACCTAATGCTGAAATTCTAGGAAAGGAACAGGGGTACTTCCCAAGAGTATACGAATATACCCCTAAGATTGTAACTGAAGGACTAGCGAAAGTACTCGAAAAAGAATTGCCAGTGGATTGGGAACGCTTGCACACACTTAGCGAGGATTTGCCTGATCTGCCACCGCGACCGCCTTTGTTGTGTGCAGGGTGTCCTCATCGAGCTTCATATTTTGCAATCAGAACTGCCACTCGCGGAAAAGCAATCTATCCCTCTGACATAGGATGCTATACACTTAGTATTGCACCCCCATTAGAAACAGCCGACATATTGTTTGACATGGGCTCGTCTATCAGCACCGCTTGTGGATTATCACAAGTCACTGGACAAGATGTTGTAGCAAGTATTGGAGATAGTACTTTCTTTGCTTCAGGTCTCCCCGGTATCGTGAACGCCGTTTACAATGGACATCCCATTAGTCTAGTAGTCCTAGACAACCGAACGACAGCTATGACCGGTCATCAGCCACACCCGGGAACAGGAGTTACAGGTATGCAAGAGCAGGTTGAGCCACTTGACATTGAAGAGGTCTGTAAAGGTCTAGGTGTCAAATATACTAAGACAGTCGACCCCTTCGAGCCACTCGCAGATCTTGTGGCCGAAGTACGGAAAATGGTTGAGTGGGTCAGAGAAAATGAAGCACCAGCTGTACTGGTATCAAAGGCAGCATGTGCTCTATTAACTGCTGCAGAGAGGCGTCGAAGCGAAGAGCAGCCTAAACCATACTTTGTAGATTCGGAGATGTGTACCGGATGTAAACGCTGTCTTAATCGATTTGCCTGTCCAGCTATGTATTGGGACCCGGAAACGGAGAAGGCGGCTATTGATGAAACACTTTGCAATATCTGTGGTAGTTGTGTATCTGTTTGTCCTCAGGGTGCCATAATGCAGAAGGAGGAGTAAAAGATGAATAGTAATACTAGTAATACAGCTACAGTCAATGTTGTTATCTCTGGCGTTGGAGGGCAGGGTGTTTTGACCCTTGCAGAAATCTTAGCAAAGGCAGCCCTCGGCGAGTCCAAAAATGTCCGAGTTGGAGAAATACATGGGATGGCTCAACGTGGTGGTCACGTAATCTGCACTGTTCGCATCGGACCTGACGTCAGTGGACCTATTGTTGATCCCGGCACGGCAGACATCCTAGTTGGTTTCGAACCAATTGAAACTCTTCGCGAAATAGAATTGATTAGCAATGAGGGCAGTGTACTCATTAACTCCAATTTGGTTTACCCCATAGCAGTGTCGATGGGCAAAGCTGACTATCCAACGCATGATGAGATTGTGAAATCAATCAAACGATTCACCAAGAATCTCATTGAGTTCGATGCAATAGATTTAGCAAAAAAGGCGGGTAGTGATAGAGCCATGAACATGGTTATGTTCGGCGCAATAATCGCATTGGGTTTCACAGGCATATCGAAAGACGTAGCAAAGAAGACTATTAGAGAAACATTCCCGGGACGTTATGAGGACATCAACATCCGTGCTTTCGAGTTAGGAATGCAACAAATTCATCAATAGCTATAGCCATTTACCAATGGCAGAATAATAGCTGTATTACGTGTATTACTATTGATTGAGTCTACTTGCTGCAACAGCTATCTGCCCAACTGAGATACCGCCGTCTCCAGGAGGAATTGAGTCCTGAAGAAGAGGCTCAAGTTCATGATGACTCAATTCGGAAATTATTGCTCTTGTAATGATTCTATTCAAGGCGACTCCACCCGAGAATCCAACTTGTTGTATTCCATGGTCATGAGCTGCTTGGACTGCAATTCTAGCTAAACCTGTCCCCACTGCTTGTTGTACTGCCATGGCTAGATGTGACCTTTTCTCTCCTTGTTCCTGCATCTTAATGAGTCGAAGAAGAAGATGTTCTGTGTCAAGTTGAGGACTTCCATATGAGGATACTATTTGTGGTTCAATCGATAGCTTTGTTGGTGCTGCGATTGATTCCAACTTCATTGGACACTCGCCATCATAGCTATTCTCGGTACAGACTCCAAGGGCGAATGCGGCTGCATCTAAAACGCGACCGGTACTGCTACTTTTAATCGTGTTTATGTTTTTGTCACGGGCAATGAGCATCTGATCAAAGGTGTCTTCATTCAGGGATACATCAGCTGCAATCTTCGCATCACGTACGTATCCAAACAAATTCTCTCTGCTTAATGCGACGCTTAGGATTCCCATAAACGGCCGTGCAGCGTATTTGGCTGATAAATCGCCACCAACATACAACTGGGGAGTCAAACCTCCGAACTTAGAGAATTGCCTGGCATCCCCAACTAGGACCTCTCCTCCCCATGCTTCGCCATTAGGCCCATAGCCATAACCATCGGCTGTAATACAAATAATACTTGTATCAGTAGACAGCTGGTTGTCAACTAGGATGGAGGCAAGATGAGCATGATGATGTTGGACTTGAATCAAGGGAATGTCCTTCTCTTTGGAAACGCGCTTTGCAAGTTCCGTACTCAGGAACTCTGGGTGTAAGTCACAAGCGATACCATCAAGTTCCTTCACCCCAATGAGACCCATCAGATGTTGATATGCATCCGTAAGAAATTCCATATTCTCCAATTGGTCAGTGTCACCAATGTATTGAGTCGGATATATACTGGTGGACTTTAGAATCGATGCTGTAGCTTTTTCTTCTGGACCCACCGCAACAAGATTAAGTTTATCACCTGGATAAGAAATTGGAATTGGTTCTGGCACATAACCTCTTGATCGTCTAATGAAGACTGAATTATCACCAGTTACATACTTGATTACAGAATCGTCAGCTCTTTGCCAGATTCTTCTATCATGTACCAAAAAGTAGTCAGCTATTCCAGACAGGCATTTTCGAATTTTCTTTGAATCGATGTACATGGGTATACCTGTAGGATTGGCGCTAGTCAAAACAATAGCAGGTTCATCCATGTGGTGAAAGAGCAGATGGTGAGAAGGAGCGTAAGGCAGCATAACACCTACGGTGTCCAGTTCCGGCGCTATGCTATCCAATGACTCCTGTGGTATTATTTTCGTAGCATCTTTTGATGCTCTCTTTCTAACAAGAACAATAGGGCGTCTCCAAGAGACAAGATCATCTAATTCATTCTCCGACGGGTTGAAAGCACTCTCAACAATTGATTTGTTTCTAGCCATAATTGCGAAGGGTCTCTGTTCTCTCATCTTCAATAAACGAAGTCTATTGATTGGCCTTGGGTTTCTGACTGCTGTGGCTAGATGAGTACCGGATATACCTTGTACCGCTACAATTGATCCAGACTCTATTAGCCCTGCCGCTCTTTTTACTGCTTTTTCGTTTGCAATGATGTCGCCTGTATCATTGAATAGCTGGTATGTAGGACCGCAATTCTCACAGGCTGTTGTTTGAGCATGATACCTTCTATCCAGTGGATCTGTATAACCAGTATTACAAGTATCACAAAGCGGAAAATCAATCATGGTTGTCTGAGGTCTATCGTATGGAAGATCAGTGATAGTAGAATATCTTGGCCCGCAAGCTGCACACGAAATGAATGGATAAAGATACCATCGCGATTGAGGATTAAATAGCTCTTCAACACAAGTGTCACAGACTGCAATATCGGGTGGAATCACTGGTTCCGCGTTACCAGTTTTTTCTGTCGAGGATTTGATTATCGAGAAGCCATCGAATGAATTCTGTGCCGGTAACCATTCGGTTTCTAGGCGTTCGATCCTCGAAATGGATGGAGGATTCTCTTTCAGCTCATTCAGCAATGAGTCGACTTTCGTTTTCTTTCCTTCAACAACAATCTCGACCCCTGCATCTCCTAGATTCAAAACATATCCCGTCAAGGATAATCCTTTTGCTACCCTATACACAAATGGCCTAAATCCAACACCTTGTACAATTCCATTAATGTGGATCTTAGCTCTGACACTCAGTTTAGGAAACCTCAATGGTTTGACATCGCTTTGTGGATATTAATACCATGAAGTGGCAAATTGTTTCTGTATCAGTAGCGTTGTATTACAAATATTACTAGACCACATTGGTACGAACATGTAGGTTTTCTTAAGGCATAATACATATCTTATTGTGAATGACATTGACATCCTCAAGGCCCCCTCATCCAAAACCAAGGAGAGAACCCAAAGTTACTCCCTCAATCCTGGCGAATATTCCCGATTGTCTCCGGCAAGTACTCGTCGAAACCGCTGAAACCTCAAAGAAGAGAAAAAAATCAATTTTGATATCTAGTAATAGCCTGGCCAATCGATTTATTCTGGAACGGTGGGGCATTAGACCATCTCAACGCAGGAAATTTGGAAATCTATTTTCACAGATACGCAAGCACTGTAGAAAGATATTCGATCACCTTCTCAACAGAAAAAGAATGGAATTCGACATGAACTCCAATCGGTATTTGTTTGGAATCTTCAAATTCGATGAGGTTCGCGGAAACACAATCCTTGCTTTTGTACAAGTTCCCGAGAAACAGGGATGGACTCTTCCTTACAAGTAATATGTGTAATACAGTAAGTGAAATCGGAACAAAATCTTTATTGTCCATCTAGCGTATACAAAATTGTATCCGTCGAGAGTAACAAAGAGCCAGTTTAACAAAAATCACTCATAAGCCTCTAAAATAAAAATAAAAGGCTATGAGTACGTTTTCGAAAATTCACTTTCCGCCTAAGACTAGGTGAAGGTCATGAGTCCAGATACCAGCAACGTAAATTTCGAAGAGATGAAGAAGGCATCCCAAGGAACCAAGAGGGTGTTAAAGGAACCAATAATGAAATTATTGCTACAAAACTCACTTCTAACAGAGGCACAATTGGAAACACTCCTAATTGATTTGGTCGTCGAAGACAATGTAGGTGGGCACATCCCATATGACGCAAAGGCTTCATTGCGCACAACTAGGGAGGGCAAGGGTGTTTCAAGAGGTGCATTCAATAGGACGCTCCAACAAGCTCGTGAAAATATCACAAAAAGTATCTACACCATGCTTTTGTTAGGGTACCTCGGTCTCTTTGAAATTGCTATATTCCGGCCATTTGAGGAAGTTGCAGCCAAGATAGCCGACTATAGACATATCCGGGAAGTACTGGCAGGAAGGGAAAAACTAACTGAAGAGGATCTTGAGAGTCATAGAGCCGCAGAAGAAACTATTATTTCCGCACTCGATGAGTTGGCATCCCCACTTAATCTAAAGACTGAACTCTCAAAACAGTCTGGATCCGAATAGCGTGTTTTGGAAACACTATGTGTATTAGTACACAGGCTCTAGTGAACGTGAAAAAAATTGGCACGAATGTGTCGTGTTTTGTGACCGAACTCATAAGTGACGAGCTGTTCTGCACAGTCGTACCTACATTGTATCTACTTGGAGGTATATTTGTATGAGGAGATAGAGATAGCAATGAAGGCCGGGATCTGTGGCTTATGAAACAAGTTTCGACACCAGCATTCAATCATTACTTCACGACACACTCACTCTATATAGGAATACATTGATACATAGTTCTAATCATAGAACAAGCCTTTTTGCCACTATTATATGTAATAATTTAATAATAATAAATTAGATAGATTGAGAATTGTACGGAGTTCATTATTATTTGTAATACAAATAATAAACGGCTTTCTTATCTTGAATACTGACCTTGTTTTAATATGCAATCGGCATATAGAAATTGGCAGTGAACAGAGATTGGATTACAGTAAGGCACGCGAACGATTGCAGGAACAGGTACGAAAGAAAATCCAGCAGCTATCACAAGTTGAACTCAGTAAGGCAATAACGAATTCCATAGGAGAGAGGCGCGTTAGAGATCTAATTGACTTCCTTGTTGGTATTGAACTAAAGGACAGCTGGGACGTAGCTCTGGACTATCTGGAAAATTCTATGAATAGGGATTATGAGATTCCACCACTGACAGGAAAAAAGACAAGAAGAATAGAACCGCTCAAGTTCCGTGAAGTACTTTTCTCTATATTCGGTTGTCAGGGAATAGAAGCAATAGACATGGAAACTTCAGCCATAATCTCAAAACTCCATGATGCACATTCAATTGCGAATGCAGAGATACTATTCAAGAAAATAGTCAATGAAGAACTTCACCATCACTTGAAGAAATCCAATTTCCTTTTCATTGATACCGATGCTGCGGCGTCTTGCCTTGAAAACAATCTCGTAAATCAAATCCATCAAGAGATGGAGAATAATCTCTCGTCAATTTCCTTGATTTCTCCATCCCACTCGATCGACATCTCATCATTATGGTATACAGAATATGGAAGAATTGCTCTGTGCACCCTCGGAATACCTGGGAGCAAAGCCGACAAAGAGACACTCGACATGGTATTATCTGTATTACCAGTATCACAACGTGTCCGGGATAAAATCATGAAAAATCGACTCACAAAGAATCTATCTCCCCCTTTGAATGATGATTATCAATCACTGCTAAAAGCAATGATTGACCAGGACACTATGATGCTCGCACAGCTTGGAAGTCGAAATGCAATACCACTTATGAACTATTTACTTGAAGAATCCGTTGATGAATTCAATTCAGAATACAACTCGCAGAAGTATTCCAAGATAACCACGCAGTTATCCAATCATTTGTTTATACGATCCATCGATTCTGTCTTATCTTTGGAAAAAATGGTTGCAGCAGATGATTATCGTATCTCGAGTTTGGGAATAATTGCGTTAGGCAATTACTATCATGAATCTGCAGTTAGCCTTTTGGCTGAAACAATTTGCGCAACAAAGAATGACAACCTAAGAAACTACGCAATACAATCACTAAACCGGATAAAAACCAAGTTTCCTGAAACCAAATCATTACTCAAGAATCTAGTAGATAGTATTCATAAGGGCTGCAAGGAACTCAGACGTTTTCTAGAACACTATTAACCAGGTTAATGGAATATATATTGTATTATTTGTAATACATTCTTAAAACCACAACAGAATTAAAACTGTGGCGGCAGTGAACCACTCCCATGAGCGATACATTAGATTCCAATGCAATACAGATTGACAAATTCTTCAATCCAAATAGAGTTGCCTTGGTCGGAGCTTCTGCTGATTACAGAAAATTAGGAAACTCAATTCTCATGAACCTACTTGCATCGGAGGTAGAAGTTTATCCTGTAACTCGCAGTAGAACTCAGGTTCTGGGGGTAAAGGCATATCCTAGTCTCATAGATTTACCTAAGAAAGTTGACCTCGTCATCATTGCCGTTGCAGCCAAATATTGCCCCAATTTAATGGAAGATGTGAAACAAGCGGGTGCTCGCAATGCCGTAATTATCTCTGGAGGTTTCAGTGAAACCGGTGTGGAAGGAAAAAATCTGGAAGAGTATCTTGTGGAAGAAGCCAAGAAGCATGAAGTACGCATCATTGGTCCGAATTGCGTTGGTGTTTCCAACAGTCGTCTCTTTAATGGCACATTTACGATGATGCCGGAGAGAGGCAATATTGCTCTAATTTCTCAGAGTGGGGCCCTTGGCGGGATGCTGATATATACAACACGGGCAAAACGAATAGGGATGAGCAAATTCGCAAGTATTGGAAATGCAGCCGATGTTGAATTCATTGAGCTACTTGACTATTTCAGCAAGGACCCAAAATCGTCTGTTATCGCTGTATATGTAGAGGGTGTTGAACACGGCCGTGCTCTTTATGAGTCCCTGAAACTTGTATCGAGCAAGAAACCAGTTGTCATTCTCAAGGGTGGAAAAAGCGAAGCGGGAAGCAGAGCAACCCTAAGTCATACAGGGTCTCTGGCCGGATCTCCTCAATTATTTGATGGGGTAATCAAGCAGGCCGGTTGCGTTTCAGCACCAACTTTTGACTCTTTCTTGGAAATATGCAAATTATTTGACTATCAACCTCTGCCACAAGGTCGTAATATTGGTATTATTAGTAATACAGGTGGTGCTGCAGTATTAGCAACCGATGCCGCTTCTGCGTTGGGGCTCGAGATACCTACACTTGAAGAATCCACAACGAAAGAAATGAAACAAGCAATGTCACCAATGGCATCCGTTGAAAATCCTGTTGATGTCGTAGCAAGTGGAGGAAGGAGAGAATACAAAGTAGCAACAAAGCTAATGCTGGAAGATAACAATGTTGACATGCTCTTGGTAATCTGTGGAGTCCCGACTTTTGCAGGAATGACTCAAACAGAGCATGCGGCTGGTACCTTGGAGGGGATTAGGACTGCAAACAATAACAAACCTGTTGTTGGTGTTTGGCTTTCAGGAGATGTAGGTAAACCTGGAAAGGATTTGCTTGAGATGAATCGAATTCCTTGTTATGACGATCCTTCACTTGCCGCGTTATGCATGGAACGAGTCACTTCATATTCACTCTATAAAGCGAGGTAGCTGAAAGCCTGTAATACAATTATTGCTTTAGCCTTCGAGATGAATTCCGGCGATATTTGGAAACTCTTGCTGAACTGCATCTCTTAGCTTGCGTTCGACCCACATACTCAGATTAATTGCCCGTTCTGTTCTTACAGCTTGGAGGCAGGACCTCAGATCTGTACTAACGCTAAAGGACATTATCGGACTATTCCTTTCTTTGTTTGGAACGGCAACGCCTCCTTTTTCCTCAGCTTCTTCAGCAGGGGGCTCCACAGATTCTTCTTCTGTGTCCTTATCCCGTTTCTCCTCTTCTTTCCTATATTTTCCTAAGAGACTCAATTATCTTACCTCCTTCAGTATACTTGCATACGCTTCTGACACTAATCGAGCGATTTCCACGTTAATTTCAGGACTACCACTTTCTCGAAGATTTTCAGCTGCAACCTGTTGACAACCTCTAGCCAACATGCGAATGTCTCGTGGATTACCTCCTGCTGCATCGTTAATCACTTCGATAGCTTTCTCATGGAAAGGGTACACCTCAAAATCTGTATGGTCAAAGCTATCGATTTTCCCTTTAGCATAGGCTATTCTCCTTCCGATGAATTCTCTTGCCTTTCTATCTTCCAGCTTCGGAATATCCAGAGGTTCAGTTCTGTCAGCTATTTGAGGTAGAAAATTCAGCATCGCATTCCAGTACTCTGCAGTTCCACTCATTACCAGTGTGACTATTGGCTCGTCTAATGCCCTAGGATATTCATCCTTCATTTCTTCTGTTGGAAGATCAGCAAGGTATCTTAGCTTATGAAAAGCAGCCTCTTGGTTATCTGCAACATCCTCGATGAAAAGAGCAGTTCTGCTTTGTTCCTCTATATAGCGCCGTACACACTCTTTTGCAACAGTTTCTATAATTTGAGAAGACTCCCACGATCGTCTATATTTGATTCTCAATGAGTCGGCAATGGCTGCCGCCATTTGTTTCTCATAAAGACCTGTCATTCCAACGTAACCTGTGACGAATTTATTTCCTCTTCTATCAGCCAGTGTGGGAAGGTCTCTCAATGCCAACAGCATCAGAGTACTTTTTCCCGAACCAACAGGACCTCTAAGGAAAATATGACGTTCATTGGTTATTATTAGATCCACAATACTGTCAAGAAAATCAGGGTGTTCCACATAGAGCCTTGAGTCCGGCATTTTGAATCCTCGGAATGGAGAAAATCTTGCACCAATCTTCTCCTCCCACGCACGCAACGTTTCTTTTCGAGTATTGAAATGACGAATCAGAGCGGATTCGTGAACTGCAATTGTCATTGTTTCAATTCCTTTGTATCACAAGTAGTGTTTGTATTACAACATCTCATGTTTCTTCCTACATAAATATTGCGAGAGAAATCAGCTCTTGTGCATGCTTTAACGATACGGAACCTTTTTGAGCAATTGCAAACTGCGAGAGAGTTACCGGGGACAGAAACCTGTATTCATCCCTTGAGGAGATCAAAAGAATGAATCTAGATAGAATTCGACGAGTCCTTAATTCAATGATGATTTTGACTTTCCTTATTTTTGGCGCGCTTGTGGGGATAATATTTCTTCTAGATACTCCTCTTACTAACTCTGTTGCTGCTCTTCCATTCGCGTTTCTGTTCATATCTGCAATGACTCTCATCACAACTGGCCAGATTAAAGACAAACCAAAGGCAGTAAAGAAATATGTGCAAGAGTGGCTTGCAATATGCATATTTGTCGTGCTCATTGCAGCCTTAGTTTTCATCGTTTCTTAACATAATAGTTTTAGGACTTCATACATCTCGAGCATTTGCCTCAGCAAGTTGTAATTTATACAAATTGAAAACTATGAGCGAATCCTGCTTGGAACAAAGGCCACAAGCCTGGAACATCTTCGATTCAAAAAAAGAGATTGCGGAACGAGGTACCGTATGCAAGAAGAGGAATCTGCTTAGCTTTTTCTCAATTTTAATATGGCCGCAGCCAAATCACCTTTTGTTTCCTCAAGAGTTTGCTTAGCGGTTTGAATATCTGTTCCAGTTTGATCAGCAACGAGTGCAGCATCTTCCATAGGTATTTCGACTTTCTTTTCTTCAATCGGAGCTGCCTTGCCACCCTTTGTAATGCTTCTTTCAGTTTTCGAGCCGCTGACTTGATACGATTCATTGCCAGCTTGTTTTACAAGGGCTACTTGCGGATTCTCTATCACCCATTCCTTGTCAGAAAATCGAATAATCACCTCGTTTACTCCATCAATGTCCTTTTGCTCTATACCCATCTTCTTCATCATTCTAGCAAGTTGCTTAGGTGATAATCCTCTGAAACCCATTGTTTTTTCCTCATAATCTGTTCATATTCAGATACTACACTATGTCCATTTCTATCAAGCGATAAAACAATTACGTTATCTGTTAGGAAAAAAGTTTGATATCAAAGACCCTATGGTAAACCCCTGGTGAATACTTCTTAATTAACCTAGATGAAATTTCTGCTATGAATCCAAACTCCGATGATGTCGTAATAATTGTATTACGAATTTCGTCCTCAGCATTAGCATAGACCAAGCTGTGCATATGAATAATTCCTCCTTGTGATTGCAACCCACGCAGTGCGTGGGGTAGAAAATCAATCGTGTCATGTAGATATCCCATCACAATTCTATTGGCATTGCCAAAGGGTACATCTCTGCAGTCCCCCAATACTGCCTTCATGTTCGCATGGACCTCATTCATCCTCATGTTTTGGCATAGGAAATCATATGCCAAGTCATTAATCTCAATCGCTAAGACCTCTGCTCCAGAATGAACAGCCATCGGCAATGAAAACTGACCAACGCAAGCAAACATGTCAACAACATATTCTTTTGAACTCACTTGCTCAGGGAGAAGAATCCTCTCATTCACGTTGCCCCGAGAAAATGTGATTCGCAACGGATCGAGCTTGAATCTTATCCCATTCTCAATATGAGTTGTTGTCGTGTTCCTGCTACCTGCCACTAGCCTGTAATTGGGAATCCTCTTTGGACCATATGTTGGTCCCATTCTTACTGCAACAGATTCAGCTCTAGATTCAAATGTCAATGTCAAATCTCCAATAACCTCTGCCAAAGACATCACGTCCGAGTCAATATTCAGTAGCACCACATGGCCGATTAATTGATACCCTTTTGGAATCTTAGAAACGTCCTCTATAGAATTCCCAATCTCCTTCACTAAGAAATCATGATATTTCATGGTGTCAACTTCATGCAGGTAAAATGATTACGGATTTTAGCCGTACATGTTGGACTTAATTTCGTTAGCTCTTCCTCGATTTCTAACTTTCTCTATTGCCATCCTAAAATCAGTCTGAGTCACGTATCCTCGTTCAGCTCGAATTGCAAACATTCCTGCCTCAGTGACAATTGCTTTCAAGTCAGCTCCGGTAGTTCCACGAGTTGCAGAAACAAGCTGATTGTAATCAACATCAGAATCTACAGATAATGGCCTCGTATGAATCTTGAATATTTCTTTTCTACCTTTTTCGTCAGGCTTTGGAAAGTCTATGATTCTGTCAAATCGTCCGGGGCGGAGTAAGGCCGGATCTAAAATATCCGGTCTGTTTGTAGCACCCAAAATTGCTACCTGTCCTCGGCTTTCGAAACCATCTAACTCGCTCAAAAGCTGCATTAAGGTTCTCTGAACTTCTCGGTCTCCAGATGTTGCAATATCCAACCTTTGCGAACCTACAGCATCAAGCTCATCAATGAAGACTATTGCTGGTGATTTCTCTTTGGCCAGCATGAATATCTCCCGTACCAAACGAGCACCCTCTCCAATGAACTTCTGAACAAGCTCTGATCCAATAACACGAATGAATGTCGCGTTTGTTTGATGTGCAACCGCTCTGGCGCTCAAGGTCTTACCTGTTCCGGGTGGGCCTGTAAGTAGAACCCCTCTAGGAGGTTCAATTCCGATTTGTTCAAACAACTCCGGTTTTAGTAGAGGATACTCAACAGTTTCTTGTATCTCTGTAAGTTGTTCCTCTAATCCACCTATGTCTGCATATGAAACCTGAGGCTTTTCCTCAATCTCCATTGCACGAATGAGTGGGTCTCTAGATGGAGGGAGTTCTTGTGTTACTGCAAAAGATCTTTGATTGAGTGCAACACGCATTCCAGATTGTAGTTTGTCACTCGATATAGAAGATGAAACATGGACAACAAAATTGGGTCCAGTTGAGCTCTTCACAATTGCTCGACCGTCTTCAAGCATTTCAACAATTGTAGCCGTAATCAATGGCGATTGCCTTAACTTCTCCAATTCCGTCCTAAGAGTCTGGGTTTCCTTCTCAAGCCTACTGCATTCAGCATGGAGAATTTGTTTTTCCGTTTCCAGTGCTCTGAGACGTCTCTCCAAATGTCGAGCATAGCTCTGTGAATATGAAGAGTCCTCGACGCCACCATCTTCTTTTGCGTCAGTACTACCAGGCAATCGATGCACCTCGACCTCACTTTCTACAGTATCGATTTAAGGATATCCTTAACGTTCATCCCCTTTTGCATCAGAGCCTCAACCATATGCATATCCCACTTTCTACTCTCCTTCTGTAATAGTAGTATTACAGCACTCCGATGAGTAATCCACAAAACAAAGTAGATGGAGCCCCAGGCGAGAGTTGAACTCGCGATCTCCTGATTACAAGTCAGGCGCAGTTTCGACCTGCATAAGCAGTAGGCCGCTTTGCTACTGGGGCACAATTGCTCTCCCCATGGTATTTGTTATAGAGTTTTCGTACTGCCGAAGACCATTACCGCAAATTGACCTTTCGAGTTTAAAATATTGATGACAAAAAGGAATATTTCGGGCAAATATGCTGATTCTATGAGAATAATAGTAGTATATTAGGCACATGTTTATGAAGCCCTAAGCTTCACTAAGTAACAGAAACAAGTGTCATTGAGTTCGATGAGTGTGACATCAGGGTCATACAAACCCTCAATGCCTATAAGAAATCTAAAATAGTGTACATAGGATTCCATCTTCTGTGGATATGTACTAGTAGGTGATGCCAATTGCAAACCCCTTACAACCAATTTACGAGATTCATCTTTGAATTATTTCAGAATCTAGCTGACATTTTCCAACCACTTGGAATTCCTTTTGGCCCCCTTGCATGGTTCTACATCATAACAATTGCACCCCTCATGGTCATCATACTGGTACTGGTTGTACGGAGACGTGGTGCAACAAGAGACGATGTGGCACAAGGCATACAAAGAATCATTGCATCCACTGGAGACGTTTCCAGTGGCATATCCGGGACAAAGAAACTAGGATTTATCGCAAGTCCTTCCGACGCTCTTGTTTTCCTAAAAATAGAAGAGAACGCAATCAAGCAGGCTCTATCTGCAGCCGATTATTATTCAAATCAAGGTGACCTTGATCCTGAGATTGCAGAGAAAATAGCCACTGTCTACAATAATAGGCTTGCAGCTGTACAATCAGCGATTGCCAAAGACCAGGATCTAAAGGACATTGTTGATGCCGATACAGCTATTGACAAAGCACGATCTGACTACTTGCAGAAATTGGCAGCAATGTCTGGAACTGCTGTGGAATCAGATACGGAAGAGGCCGGTCCACCTAGTGTTGGGCCTCCAACTTCAGCAGTTGAACCTACTGCGCCAACAGAACCACCGGAAGCTGGACCTCCATTAGACACCCCCCCAAGCGATAGTGCCGCAAGTGCTGGTTCCCCAACCGGTGGCCCGCCGGGCGGCGGCCCCCCAAGCGGTGGACCTCCAAGTGGCGGCCCCCCAAGTGGCAGTGCTACTCCAAGTGCAGGCCCCCCAGGCGGCAGTGCAACTAGTGCAGGCCCTCCAGGAAGTACCACCCCTAGTGGAGGCCCACCGGGTAGTGCCCCAAGTGCTGGCCCACCGGGTGCTGATGCTACACCAGCTGAAATGTCTGCTGCCGCAGATACTGTTACCAAGTCTTCTACCAGTGGAAGTAAGAGCTCACTACAATCTGAGATGCTTGCGGAAATGGAACGTCTCAAGGCCCTTATGAGTGGCGATTGAACAAAAAACAACAGGACAGACATTTTTCCTGATATAAGGACACAATATCCACAGAATCTTTCAAGTGGCAGTTATTAGCGATTACAAGACCAGAGTATTGTATGGAGCCAACTCAACGTCGAACAATAGGCGACAATGTCTATCATCTCGCTAAAGTATTTGAGCATGGCACTGAAGCGGTTCGACTTGCAAGAAACTTGAAGAAAAGGAATCATGTGA
This sequence comes from uncultured archaeon, assembly GCA_964648855.1. GTDB lineage: Archaea > Asgardarchaeota > Thorarchaeia > Thorarchaeales > Thorarchaeaceae > TEKIR-14. Next base: position 33,761 of record CAZYLT010000004.1, on the reverse strand, counting down.
TTTTGTCAAGAACCTCACACGGGGGCTGGGCGGTATATTACAGGTCTAGATTACAAATCAAGGAAATATCCTTGGAGTCCATGCATTAGTTTTTATTCCACTCATTAAGTTGAATTCTTGAACACGGCAAGCTTTGAGCAATCATTTAGGGAGAAAGAATCATGCCGAACGCAAAACAGGAAGCTGCAATGAGTGCATTAAATGTGGTTCCAGATGGTGGAGCTATTGGTTTGGGTAGTGGCTCTACAGTCGCAATATTCGCGAAAGAGCTCGGGAAGAAAATCCGGGAAGCGCAACTCAATGTGAAGGTTGTTCCTAGTTCCTATCAAGCATACCAGCTCGCGATTAAATACTCGATTCCACTTACAAATCTAGATTTGAATCCCCTTCTTTCCACTACAATCGATGGTGCTGATGAGGTAGATAAGAACCTAAATCTGACAAAGGGTGGAGGGGGAGCACTCTTTCAAGAGAAAATTGTTGCATCGGCATCGGATGAACTCCATATTGTCGTGGACGAATCAAAACTGGTAGATAACTTGTCAACCAAATCGCCAATTCCCATAGAAGTGCTTCCCTTCTCTCTGGGAGTAGTCAGACGAAAAATCGAAGCAATGGATATTGAAGTTAGTATAAGAGAAGCAAAAAGAAAAATAGGGCCTGTCATAACCGATAATGGAAACTTTATTCTCGATTTGAAGTTTCCCAAACCGATAGAGGACCCCGGGAAAATTGCGATACAATTAAAGCTGATTCCTGGAATAATTGAAACTGGTTTGTTCGTAGGAATGACGACCCAGGTTCATGTGGGTACTGAAACACACTCATACATTTTGGAATAACTCAGACTATGGATGGCGGGCCCGGCCGGATTCGAACCGGCGAAAACTTGCTTAGGAGGCAAGTGCCCTATGGACCGACATAGGAAACAAACCCTAAGATTCCCGGCTAGGCCACGGGCCCTTCGATGCGTCGAGATTCCAAGTTGGTGTTAAACGTTTTGCGCTCCCGCCTATTGTGCTACCCTTGCGGAGATTTCAGCACCCTCTTCCATAGCATCAACTAACATGCTACCCTGCCTAGTCTTAATGCGAATCGAGCTCTCACCATTTTTGCCGATTACAGTGGTGAAGAGATAGATATCATCTGCATAAATCTCCAACCGTTGTTTGGAGTACTTTCTGCCAGCATACACTTTCACTTTCTTCTTGGAGTAACTGACAGAAACCGGCACAGTCTGTCCAGGAACCCCCCTGTATCTCGATCTATCCTGTTTATCAGTTCTTGGACTACCGCCTTTGACGGGTACAACTACCTTCTCGCCACCAAATGTAAAGATCTCATATTCTAGCCATCCCTGCTCAAAATCTCTTACCTCAATAACCGGTCTAGCTAGGTCTCTCTTCGAACTGCTCATACCCGTTGGCAATTTTACCTTAAGCGAAAGCGAAACTACCTTGGCAACCAACCCAGCTTCGATATGAATAACAGTGTCTACTGTACTGGGCAGTTGACCGAGTTCAACACGACCTCCCAACATTAATCTCTGAATCGCATCTATTGGGGAGCCTGCATGAACCACGCCGACCATGCCAACGCCTGCGGATCTCAAATCAGAATACGCTTGAAAATCTGCATCTTTTCTCAGCTCGTCATATATTACATAATCAGGACGAACTAGTAGCAAGATATCAGCTGCCTTCTCCATACTTCCATCAAGTGGTGAATACTGTACTATTTCATCATCCACTTGCAAGTCTCTCGGTTGTTCCAGTGTTTTTACAATATTATCTTTGGAACTATAGAATTCGGCTAATGCCGCAGAAAAGGTACTCTTTCCCGAGCCGGGTGACCCTGTTACGAGTATTCCTTCGGCTCGTGTTTCAAGTCGTTTCATAAGTTTAGAACTAAGATGGTAGTCATCCATAGAGAGTTTAATAATAGGTCGTATAGCGGATATCTCATATTTGTCAGCAAAGGGTGGCATTGCAATTGCTATTCGCAAGTTTCTCAGCTGCACAACTGCCGCACCATCTTCTTCAATTTCGATGAATGACTCTCTGTCATACGTTGCAGTTTCCATTATTGCCTTGGCAAGCGTGTCCAACTCTTCATGTGTAAGAAGTCTATCAGAGAGTTTTACTAGACTCCAATCTCCTGGCGAACCCCGTTTTGCACGAGGCGGATTGTTTTCTACAAGATGTACACTCATCGTATGGTCATCAAAGAACGCGTTCAGAGTGACTATCTCTTCCTCATAATTATCATCATCAATCCAATCTTTCCTCATTATTCACCATCTCCTATTGTCTGCAATTCAGTTCTTGCTACAGTGTAATAGTTGACCTCCCCATTTTGATCAACCAGCGCAAAAACAAGTTCTTTTCTTGACGTAGCAGCTGTTTCCGTTACCAAATCTAGCTCGTTCAGCGATATGGGGTCGGCCTCCTTCAAGACGTATACCAACTGATTTGCAACGGAGTTTCCTGGCTTGTCACCTCTCTCATATACTCTAAACCCAATACCTGAACCGAATCCTGATCTAACAGCATAACCGCGACTTCTAAGGTCACGAAATACAAGATACTTACTCCAGAGAGTTTTTTCCCTTTGGGAAACTTTACTCACAATGTCTTCTGCGTCCATGATATTCCCAGCACGGTCCTCAACTACAATCCGACTTCGTTCAATCAGATGAAGTGTTTCAATAGAAGATAGCTCTAGTTCTCCACTTGGTAACCTCTCTCCATAGAATCCTTGCTGTGAAATTCTATCAGCATCTTTTTTGTCAACAATTGCTTTTGTCTTGCCGAAGATTGCCTTAGAAGGTTCCTCCTCCTCCTCCTCCGATTCCTCTTGATTCAGCTCCATATTTGACTCCTCCTCCGATTCCTCGGAGTTATACTTCTCAGACAATTTTGACACTCATATGTGGGCGGCATAACTAGTGTGAAAAACTCTTCGACATGACAGATGATAAGAACTATAGCATAAACAAGATACCCCCTCCATGTGATTGATCCAGCATTGACCGAACAGCTCATGCAATTCCTGTCCAATAGCAAAAGAGTAGCAATCCTAGGTATAGGAAACGACCTAAGAACAGACGACGGAATTGGACCTTTTGTAGTTGACAATCTGCAGACCAACAATGATAAAGTATTGATTAAAGACGTTGGATCTGTACCCGAGGCATTTACAAGAAAAATCTCCGAATTTGGGGCTGATCGCGTCATTCTTATCGACGCTGCAGATATGCAAAAACCTGTGGGACATATCGAGCTAGTCACAAAGGATCGAATTGGAGGCATTGCTATCAGCACGCATAGCATGCCTCTCTCACTGTTGATGGAATACCTTGAACAACAAACCGATGCAGACACAATTTTGATAGGAATTCAACCTCAAAATATCCAATTTGGTGAGGGGATGACTCCAGAATTGGAAGTCATCGGTAAGAAGCTTATTAGCATGATTGACTCTATCTTGAAAACATACTAGAGAGGTAAGTAAGATGTACCGGACAATAGAATGGTTAGACGAAAAAAACCAGGTGCGACTAGTGGACCAAACAAAGTTGCCACTGACCAAGGCTTTCATCGTGACTGGAAGCCATGAGCGCATAGCGGAATCTATCAAAGTCATGGAAATCCGAGGTGCTCCCGCCATAGGTGCGGCTGCAGCAATGGGAATGGCACTGGCTGCTTTGCAAAGTAACGCAGAAACCAAGAAACAGCTAATTTCAGACTTGGAAACTGCTGCTGAAACCCTAAACACTCGTCCCACTGCTGTGAACTTGACATGGGCGACTAATCGAATGCTGCAAGTTGCAAAGGCAACCGAGGGTGATGTTGAATCTATTATTGATCGACTTATTGAGGAAGCAAAGGAAATTGCTGAAGAAGATGTACGAATGTGCAGGGCTATTGGCGAAAACGCTTTGCCCTTCATTGAATCCGGCGCCACAATCCAGACAATCTGTAATGCCGGTTCTCTGGCGACAGTCCATCTTGGCACAGTAGGTGCAGTGGTCAGAGTAGCCCATGAAGAACATGGTGGAAATATCAGTGTATTTGCTGCAGAAACTCGTCCCCGTCAACAAGGAGCCAGATTGACGGTTTACGAATTTATGGAGGATAATATAGACACTACATTAATCACTGATGGCATGATTGGAACCGTCTTCAAACAGGGAATGGTTGACTGCTGTGTAGTTGGAAGTGACAGAATTCTGGGAACTGGACACGTCACTAATAAGATAGGAACTTACACCATGGCCATCACAGCGAAACATCACAATATTCCCTTCTATGTTGTTGCTCCTACGAGTACAGTGGATATTGACAACGGACCGGAAAGTGTTGACATTGAAGAACGGGATCCAGACGAGATACGCATCATTAATGGAGAGTATGTGACTCCTCCCGATGCTAAGGTCTACAACCCAGCATTCGACATAACGCCACCCGAACTCATCACCGCAATCATCACTGAGAAGGGAGTAGTCGAGAATCCTACTAAAGCAAAGATGAGAGAGATGTACGAAGGCTAGCAGACAATATCGCTGCATCTAAACAGTCAATCTTACCCATAGTAGGCAATCCATCTACCTTGATTTCATACTGTGATTAAGAAATATGGTGGGCCGCGGCGGATTTGAACCACCGATCTTCTCGGTGTAAGCGAGACATCATAGCCGGGCTAGACTAGCGGCCCTAAAACCAGTGCCTGTTTGTCACCATAAAAGAATTACTTATTGTCTATTTCCTACTACGTGGATCTCTTGAGTTGATTCATCTAAGACCACTGTCCTCAAAGAATCAAATCCCATGCTTCCCACCTCTCTTACTAAGTGCTTTTGGTTATTATTAGTTGTATTACATTTGAATGCAGCAATCAATATTCCACCTGACCTCAATATGGAACGATATGACAAAATGAGTTCCAATGTCCCCTCCATCTCTGTGGTCACATCAATCAACAACACATCAAACTGCCTCTTCTCAAAGACTTTCTCAGGCTCCAGTTCAAATGCGTCCGCAACAATAAGAGACAAAGCTTCATTGTTCTGGACAAGCGGAATTAGCATCTTTACAAATTGCTCTGAAATCTCAATGCCAGTAACTCTCATGCCCTTGTCTTTCAAATAATGTAGAAATCCTCCCGCAGAGCTCCCGATATCAATCGCGTCCATATCTTGATTAAACTGAAGTTTCGGAAATAACTCATCCAACCTCTTGAGCTTGAAATAGCCCCCAGGATAGTTCTTTGCTTTCGGGGAAATTACAATGTTTTCTTTTCCAGTAACTCGTTTCGAGGGTTTTGCTTCTTCTCCGTTTACTATTACTAATCCTTGTTTGATAGCTCTCTTAGCCATTTGTCTTGATGAAAAGTGACCATTCTCAACCAGCCAGACATCAAGGCGTGGCATACGACTAGTCACCTATTTCTCGAGGTATGAAGAGGTGCATAGGAACACCTCTCAATATTGGCCCTATAGCAGCGATAATACCTGTTGCTCGTGTGGAACGTTTGCATCTCAGAGAGAACTCGAATGGTCCTAATCTCTCAATCTCGTAGATATCCTGTCTATGATTTGTCCGTTCAAGTGCACTATCGACCATATCGCAATTGGCGCCAAATACTAGGAGCCGCTGATGATCGTCATTGCTCCACGTATCCAATTGGTCGATTAATTGTGGTGTAAATTCAGCTTCAATCTCAAGCTTTCTTTCGTCTTTGTGCAAAACTTTGACTGTGACAGGAAAATTGTCTACGAGTACAAAAGAGCCTGCAATAGTCCGTACAGATGCACTCATCTCAAACTGAGAACGAAGCTTATGCAACGGTACCAATGCATCACTCATCGAAGGATCGGTAACACCAATATCGACATAGATTCCATACCCCACCTTTCCCACGTCTCGAAGCTGTCCAGAATATTCACTTGTTGTTGAAATGGACTCGAACGAATTAGTTGTTCCATATTCCGATGCTAGGGTATTTCTGACAAATTCTTCATCTTCTCCATCCACAGCCACAATGATATGACCCCTCTCATCAGTTGAAACTTTTCTAATCCGAATGTCCAGCTCAGACGTCCTCTCATGAAGATCTCTCTCAAAATCACGAAGAAGCCTATTCTGATAATCTCCGTATATACGGGCTAGTAAGGTTAATTCTATCATTTCACTAACGCCTTCTATTTGTCTGACCACAAGTATTCCTAAAATGAACGCGCACTATGTAGAAGCTGTTTCCAAATCTGCCTTAAGTTCCTCTACACGCTTCTTGAGAAAACTTACGGCCTTGGCATTATCCACAAACTCAAGGGGTTCATTACAGTTTGGACACCTAAATGATAGACTCATTGCCTCTTCAAAAGGAACGGGTGAGGAATCACGATTTACACAGGCATACAAGTCATTGTTACTCTCGTGTTCTAATCTTTGTTCAAGAAGATTCAGCACCATTCGTTTCTTTCTATTCACAAGTGCCTGCGCCTTCTTCGGATCAATTCGCCAGTAATAAAGAAACCAACCTGTATTGCTATCACGAATTCTACGATATGATGCCAGATGATTATCATGCAGATTATACAGAATCTTTCTCACAACATTAAGCTTCAAATCAGTCTTGGTGGCTATCTCCTCATCCGTTGTTTCATCCGAGTTCACTAGTACCGTAGCAACCTCTACCCCCTCTTTCCCAGCTATCTCTTCCACTACGAGTCTGAATAGGTCATTGTTGAAGCTTGATTTTGACATTTGCTGATTTCACCTAAGCTGCTATATTTGGCTATATGACTGGACCTGTATCAGTTTCAGAAGTTCAAGCCCAAAGCTGTGCATCTAGTATATTATTTGGTTACATGATATATAAGAGCTGTTCTTTACCCATTAGAAACTCTCATCTAGGCGATTCAATCACTCTTCTGTGACTTCTTTCTTTTTACTTTCACAACATCACCAAGTGTGGGGCCACCTGCTTTCTTTCCTCTTAGTTTCTTGAGAGGAACCGTTCCAATAGCCTCCAATAATGAAATTCCCAATTCTCGCTCCAGCCCTCGAATCACCTTTTGAGTTGGTTTCAGTTTTCCAGCTTCAATTGACTGCAGAGTAGTAATCCGCTCTCCGATGGCCTGTGCCAGTTCCTCCTGATTTAGTCCTTTCCTTTGTCTGGCTGAACGAATAGTGTCCGCATAGTCTTTTATCAGGACCATTTCATCTAGATGTGGTCCACCCCTGCGTTTAGTGGACTTCCTTGTTGGACTACTTCGTTGGCTCGTACCTGATGATTTTTGGGGTGAGGAACGCGGGTATGAAGACCGACCTGACCAAGCAGGTCGACGGCCCGATGAGGGGGCTCTACTTATCGTTTCCTTTTCCTTTGCATTTCCACCAAACTTGGATGCGCATTGTGGGCAGACATTCATCTCGACACCGTCTATTGTGATGTCTCGTCCTCGTCCCTTCATCTGTCTGCCGCAAAGCTCACAGCTAGGCAAGTGGCTTACCTCTATCTCTTTCTTGTTCGCGACATAGATAAAGATTGACTTTGATGATGTGTAGTCATCTCGTGTCCATGCGTTCTGCAGCCTTCTCCAAGGCTTGAACTACTTCAAGTTTCTTTCCGGTGAGGAAATTTATAGTGGATCCACCGCCGGTGCTTATATGGGACACCTGCCTCTCTAATTCCATCTCTCTGGCCATGGCTCCAAGATGCCCACCACCCACAACCGTAACGCCATCAATGGCTGCAATCGCACGAAGAACCTTCTCCGTTCCCAAGGCAAACGGTTCCTTTTCAAAGAGCCCCATAGGTCCGTTCGCAAATACAACGGCAGACTTTCCTATGATATCTTCGAACACCTTCATTGTTTCTTTGCCAATATCATAGAATGGATCTTCATTCATTTCATCAAACGAGGAATCTACACGAGACTCATCTCTCTCGACAGCTGCATCAGTTGGAAGCACGATAATGTCCGCATACTCCTCTAACAATGTCTTAGCAGAATCACTGATTGAATCAAAACTGCCAATAGGCTTGGAGTATTCCTTGGCTATTTTTCCACTTGAAACCAATAGAGCAGTGGCTACAAGACCACCAAGCAAGGCATGGTCGACTCTTCCTGTCTTCAGCAGTTTCTCTAATGTCTTTACTTTATCTTCTACTTTTGCGCCACCCAACACAAGAGTCCAAGGGTGCTTCTCTGTGTCAACAGCCTTGCTCAGTGTGCGGATTTCTTTTTCCATAAGTCTCCCTGCCACTGATGGGAGATACGGCGTGAATCCTACCAGAGATGCCTGTGATCTATGAGCCGCGCCAAATGCGTCATTTACAAATAGATCAAACAGAGGATATAGCTCTTGTACCAACGGTTCTTTGGCTACTTCCTCAACTGGCGCCTTCTTTAATTCACCATCAAAATACCTGACATTTTGAAGAACAAGGACTTCTCCTATGTCCAAGTTTTTTATTGCTGACTTGGCCTTCTCACCGAAGATATCATCAACAAAACTGGCGTTTACTTCCAAATCCTGCAGAATCTCTGTATGTGGCTGCAATGAAATGAAATCATCACTCCCAGGCCTCCCCTGGTGTGCCATCAATGCAACACCACTCTTGGACAAATCCTCAAGCGTCGGAAGGATCGCCTCTATCCTAGAGCTGTCAGTGATCTCCTTTGTTTCGGAATTGACAGAACAATTCATGTCAGCTCGCATGAGGATTTTCTTGCCTGCATACTCCACGTCGTCCAATGTCTTGAAGGGCAAACTCATCTCTTTTCACCACAAAGTCCTATTTCCAATACTAGAGGATGGTTAGTTCACAACATAACCTATCCACAATCACTCTAACCTACATCCACTCAAAAATGTGTCTGCACACGCGTCAATGACTTTGCAACGAACGACAGTTTGGTGCCGCAGGAGGGATTCGAGCCCTCGACTTCGAGATGTCTCATCTCGAGGCCCGAGACGTATGACCCCATTATTAGTCCATTATGGACAGATTATGAGTCTCGCGCCCTAACCAGGCTAGGCCACTGCGGCACGCGTTAGTCAGAAAGGAGCAAAGCCCTCTCATCGGTGCCCACCGCTTGATTTCTCTATTAAAGTTACGCTTCACACTACAATACTCAGTCAGATGTTAACTTCCGGATTTCTTCCATGAGTAATTCTCTTACCCGTTTTCCATCTGCCTTTCCATGAAGCTCTTTCATAGCAACTCCCATGAGGCCGCCTATTGCCCGCCTTCCCTCCCTCTCGACAAAGTCCTTCCGTTCCTTCACCAAGTTCCTGATATAACCAGAAACCTGTTCTTCCTCAATTTTTTCCAATCCCGTTTTCGATAGCGCCTCTTCGAAGCTTGCCTCCGGATTATTGGCAAAAAAAGTCAACATGTCAGGAATTGCCTCCGGAGATATATCACCTGATGAGACCTCTTCAAAAATGGCGACAATCTGGTTTTCTGGAATGTTTTCCGTAGGCACATCATCCCTGTTGAGACTGACCATAGTATTCTCTAGTGTAACTGCTACAAGTGTGGGAGAGATATCAACAACATCAACGATCTCTTCGTACAAATCAATATTCAATGATCTGGTGATCTGACCAGCCAGCTCTTCACTTAACCCATGCTGTCGAATAAAACGGGTTCTCCTCTCCTCCAATTTTTCGGGCAGGTTCTTCTCTATTTTTCTGATACGTTCTTTGTCGATAACAACAGCTCTCACATCAGTTTCTGGATACATTCTCTCTGCACCCGGTCGAGGTCTAGCGTATTTGGTTGTGCCATCAGAAAGAGGGGTGCGTGTTTCAGCTGGAACTCCGAGAATTGTTTCTCGTGCACGGTCCAAGACCGCCCTAAGCGCATCATTGCAGTTCTTTTCAGGGGCAGCGACAATTATGACTGCGTCATTGCCATCTGCTGAAACCGATTTCCTGACTTCGTCAACATTACGTTGTGTGATTCCATATTTGGGAAGCTCATCTGTATGGAATATTCCTCCGACGTCACCCCAAAAGTTCGCATAGTCGGATAGCTCACTTCCTAGTCTTCGGTTGGGCTGTATCTCTTTTCCTACCAATTCTGCAAATGCAGGAAGCTTTACAGCTTTGACTCGACCGCCTTTTTCCATAGCACTTTTGATAACCTTCGAATCGGATTTATCAAATATGTCCGTCACGTCATAGATTTGGTCTTCTATTGCTTCAATTGTCACATTTCGCTTCTCTAATTCCTTTTGTATTTGCAGGAGATTCTTTTGTCGTATTGCCTCTAGCTCCACAACTGTTGATAGCAATGCAAGCTGCTGCAACCCCTTTATCTCAATTATACCCCCTCCTTCAATTGATACATTCACATCCTGACGTATGGTTCCCAGCCCTCGTTTTACTTTCCCTGTGGACCGCAGCAAAATACCCAAGGCCAATGCAACGTCTTCTGCCTCTCTAGGCGTATTGATATCGGGTGCCGTTGCAACCTCTATCAATGGAATTCCCAGTCTATCCAATCTATATGTCGTAACATTCTCTCTCGCATCATCAGCGATTTTCCTTGCAGCGTCTTCTTCAAGACAAATAGTCTGTATGCCTATTCCTTTCTTTCCAACTCGAATCTTTCCACCTCTTGCAATAATACATGTTCTCTGAAATCCGGTCGTGTTACTTCCATCAATTACTATCTTTCTCATCGGATGAATTTCGTCAACAGGCGTTGATTCCAAAAAGCTCGCCATTGTGAGACAGATATCTATGGATTCCTCATCAATGCTGTGTGGGGGCTCTTCATCTGCTTCTACTAGACAGGTTGTATCATTATAGAATTCGTAACAGAATCTCTTGTTCCGCTGAAATTCAAACAATGCAGCCGGGTCTACCTGTCCCATCTCACTTTGGGTCGGACGGAGTCGTCTGGTGAACCTTCCATGTGGTTGATCATCTCGAATCACAGTGCGGCAGTGACAGTATAACTTTCTCTCAGTATCTAACTGCTGATGAAGTTCCAAACCAACCATCAAACCCAATTCATCATAATCCAGGCTGGGTGCCACTTCATTCCACCTCTTGTCTATCAAAGTATTCTGCATATTCGGTCCTCATTTCTATCTCTCCTGTCATCGGCTTTGTCAAGTCAGATTTGACCTGATCCAAATCCTTGCGATTAGCTAGCAGCCACATCAATTTCACAAGAGCCGTTTCAGGGAGCATATCTTCACACGGAATAACACCGAGATCCAGAAGCTCCACCCCGGATCGGTACACATTCATATCAACCCGACCGAAAATACACTGACTAGTCATTGCTACTACCAATCCAGATTCGATTGCACGCTCAATGGCGCCATTAATCCGAGTGGGTGCGTGCCCCAGACCTGAACCTTCTATGATTATTCCCCGATAATTTCTATCGACAAGATGGTCTACAATATCCGCAGATATGCCCGGATATGTTTTGACCAGACCAACTCTCTCCTCAAACCTCGGTTTCACTTGTAGTTTTCTCTTAGAATTGCGACGTAAGAGAGGGGCACTTATCTCAACAATATTCTTTCCCTCCCCTTTCAGAATAGGATAATCATTCACTGTCCTGAATGCATCTCGCCTACTCGTATGTAGTTTTCGAACTCTGGTTCCTCTGTGCGCATAAACATAGGAGTCATCCGTTTCGCCATGCATTACCACTAAAACTTCCGCAATATCAGACCTTCCCACAAGTTCTACTGCACCAATAAGATTCATCGAGGCATCTGAAGACGGTCGATCTGAGGAACGCTGCGCGCCAACTAACGCCAACGGTACAGGAAGGTTCTGAAGAGCAAAGGACAGAGCTGCCGATGTTAGGCCCAATGTATCTGTCCCATGAGCAACAACGACGCCATCCACTCCCTTTCGAATTTCCTTTGCAACCGCACGGGCAATTTTCGACCAATGTTTTGGCTCTATATTCTCTGATAACTCGCTAAGCAGTACTCTCGCATCAATCCGCGCATACTCCCTTAATTCGGGAACAGACTCGTAGAGGTCTTCAGCTGTAAGGGCGGGATTTACAGCTCCTGTAAGATAGTCGACTTTGCTGGCTATAGTTCCTCCTGTACTGAGAATTGAAACATGTGGAAGACTGGAGTCCTCACTTTCTAGAATATCCGCATCAGGTGAAACAGATTTCATCTCATTGCGCTTGAGCCTCTGTAGAGTTGTGTTTTCATTCACTCTTAGACCTAAATTGTATCCACTATCTAGTTTGAGAACCAAATGATGTGAATCAGCTCCTATCTGACTACGGGGCATTATTATCCCTTCAATTTCCTTTTCACCATCTCTGAATCGCACTCTATCACCCATCTTAATGCCTGCAGATGCAAGCTTCTTCAAGAGAGTGCCTTTGTAGCCAGAGTCTTCCAAGCTCATTATATCAACACCTTCCACTCATTTTCGAGGTGCTAATCATCAGAATAAAACCTTCGTATTTCTATAGAATTCCAAATAGAATGAAAATACCGAATACTATGAAAAGGATACCTGTGCTTATTCTAATTCCTCTCATTGGCAATTTTGCCGATATTTTATCACCAACTACAACCCCGATTGCATTGACTACGATAAACCCTACAATAGCTCCTAAAAGCACCATGATTGGGAATACTGACTGCACTGCTAGTGCAAGAATTGCCAGCTGACTCTTATCCCCCAGCTCCGAAAACAGGATTAGTGTAAACATACTGAATACTGTTCCCCGATTTTCACAGCTCTGTTCTTGTTCATTGTCCAAACCTAGAAAGGAATACACACCAAGCCCGATAAATAAGAAGCCTGAGATGTAGATTATTATATTGAGAGGCAATGCCGTTGCTAGGAGGGCGGCCAACAATATTGCAATAATGGAAGAAGCAGCTAATGCAGAAAGTGATGCCATCAGAACAAACCATGGTTTCCTGTATTGGGCACTAAGGCACATGGTAGTTAGCATGGTCTTGTCGCCTATTTCCATGAGAACAATAAGTCCCGTTGCAGAGAATAGTACGTCAAGACTCATTTCTATCTTAATCCCGCAGATACTTCTCTTGGATTTCCTTCGTTAGTGCATTTTCCTCTATGATTTCTCTAAACATATACGCACTCTCTTTTGGTTTCCTCTCCAAAGTATCATAATCAATCTCAACGAGACCAAAATGACTACTGAACCCCTGTGCCCATTCAAAATTGTCCGTGAGCGACCAGACAAGATATCCTAGTATCTCGACTCCATCCTGGATCGCACGATGAACCTCTTGAAGGTGGTTGATGATATAGCGTTGGCGAACATTATCATCACTCGTCCCTATCCCGTTCTCTGTTAGAAAGATAGGCCTGCCATACTTATCCCCAAATGATCGTAATACCTGATAATATCCCTCTGGATATACTTCCCAATCTAGGCCTTCACATCGTTCCAGTTCGGGGTCTTTTGGTGGCATTTCACCAGCCATGAAATCAAGCTCAGACGATACAACCATTCTGCTATAGTAATTCAGACCTATGAAATCTACTGAATCATCAAGCGGTGGATATCTGCTTCCGTCACCTGCAGGTTCCGGAAGGATTCCATCAATAGCCCCTCTGATCCAAACATGATTGTATATCTCATCTAGATACTCTACTAACTCCAGGTCGTCCTCATTTTCGGGGTCGGCTGGCATGAAGTGCGAAACACTGATAACGGGGGCAATCTGTGGTTGTTCTTTCCCAACTTCATCATAGGCTTGTCTGACTTGTGTTGCGGCCTGTCCATGTGCCATTAGCAGATGTTTTGCAACAGTCAGTCCCTTTCCGAAGTCCTTCTCTTCAGGGGGGAATTCGCCAAACACATAGCCCATTGTCGTTACTACCATAGGCTCGTTAATAGTGTTCCATATGATGTCAAAATCAGAGAACGCTTCAGCTATCTTTCTACAATATGGCGCGAAAATCTCAGGAGAATTTGGATTTAACCAAGAACCCAAATCTCTGAACCAGACCGGTTCTGTAAAATGGTGTAATGTTACCACGGGCTGAATCTCTCTGTCAACAAGCGCCTGGAGAACCGATCTATAATGGTCAATCTCGCCTTCATCCCACTTGCTCCGCTCTGGTTCAATCCTACTCCATGCAATTGAAAATCGGTGCACTTGGTGTCCCAGTTCCTGGGCCAGATCGAAATCCTCTTCATATCTGTTATAGTGGTCACAGGCAATACTGGAATCACTACCGTCGATGATTTTGCCAGGAATCCTTTCCCATTCACTCCAGTTATTGAAATTTCCGCCCTCTGTTTGGTGAGCTGCAGCCGCACTTCCCCAAAGAAAATTCTCCGGAAATTCTAAGTTATGATATCCCATTTTTAAGCAATCCTTCTGCTCAGCAAAGTACCCATAAAATTACCGCATTGGTCGAAAAAGAATGGTGCGGGAGGAGGGATTTGAACCCTCGGACTCCTACGAGAGCGGATCTCTCATTGATGACCCCATTTTTCATCTGATCTTAAGTCCGCCGCCTTTGGCCTGTCTTGGCAACTCCCGCGGTTCTTTTTTGATTCTACTCACATTGGTTTTCTTTTATAACCTTAAGGCAACCCCGATGAGAGGCAATCTGTGGTCAATACAGAAGTGCTTAAGAACCGTTCCTTGATTCCATACCTAGGGCGCGTAGTCTAGTATGGACTCCTCGCAGTCTACTCTGCAGGAGGTACGTATAAGGCACCAGCCTTCGGAGCTGGGCATCCCAGGTTCGAATCCTGGCGCGCCCGCCACTTCATAACCCCTTATGATTTACCGAGTTTTTCATTCCAGACTTCCAAGAAGTACTCAAGAGACCGATCGAAAGTCTTTTCTGCCTCCGGCGGAAATAAACACCCCGGCAATTCCCGATGTTTCCAGTGGTATTGCAGGCAATCACAACAATACCCTTTTCGAGGACATCCCGGATAAGTACAACCGCATCTTTCCTTGTTCTTTTCGACATTGCATATTCTATCAGTCATCTTCAGTCCAGCCTGTTTCTTAATTGAACCAATAAAATCTCTATGGTGCAGTCGGCAGGCTAATAGCAGTCAGGTATAATGTACCCTTGAAATGAACATCCTTCAGGAGTTTGACATTGTTATTGCAGGCATAGATGGAAGAAGATTAGAACCTACGGTGGTTTCCAGTTTCGAAGAACTCCTCTTGGAATACTATGGGCCTAAGATGAAAATTAAGTCTGCAACAAGGATACAAAGCAAGAAGAATGTCACTCTTGATCTTATTGTCGATGTGGGGGAAGATACTTTCTCTCATGTCGTTGCAAAGCTCTTTATCCAAGATGGATACGCTATCGAACAGAGGATTTTGGAAGAAAGTATCGCAAATGGCCTCACGGTACCAAGGATTCTTACCACAGTTCCTAGGATAATTTTGATGGAATATATTCCTGGGCCCCCTCTCATTGAAAGAATACACGAAACATACAGTACTGAAGATATCGACAAATTAGCATCTTGGTACCACCGGTTCCATAGCATCCACAATCTCATCAAGGGGGATTCAAGACTACGAAATTTCATTGTCAAGGATAATTCTACAATATATGGCGTTGACTTTGAAGAAGTTCAATCCGGAGAGTGGATAGTTGATATTGGCGGTGCAGCAGCAAGTCTTCTTGATACAAATCCAATTTTTGATATCAGAAAACGCAAGCTAGCATGGAGACTCTTCGAGAAGTATCTCTTGCTCAGTGGTTTCAATCGGACAAAGAAGCAGGAAACTGCTTTCATACAGTCAGTGGCTAAAGCCCTTCAGCAGACTGCTATCTGGAGGAATGATGACGAGTTAAAACGTCTCTCGCATCAAATCAGAACAAATGGCATCCCACAATAGCAAACTAGGTAGCTAGACCATAACTTGATGTTCCCGAAACTTCTTATTCAGTTTGCGTAGTGATATGCACGCTCAAACATATCAATCAAACAAAGGTGGAATCTCACATAACATCCTCACAACAAGTCAAAGCTGCGATACTTCTAGTTGTCGTAGCTGCGAGTATTTTCATTGTATACTCGGTCACCCAACAACAGACAACTCCTCCTACTGCTATTGATGTATATGGTGGACATATTCGCGACCAGAGTGATGAGATTGTTATCGTTCGTGCACTTGGTTTCTCACTGAATATCTCCCTCTTATGGTCCGATTCTCTCTCTTCGGGTTCTTACTCAATACTCATACAGAATCTACTTGCCGATAATACAACAATTTCCTCCAACAATGACATCATCTCAACCATGGAAAACAGCCTAACATTGAGGGTAGAGATCATCCCGAATCATCACACGGTCTGGATTAATGCCACTTCTGACAATAGTGGCTCTGCTCTTGAGTTTGTGGCATTAGGGGACAGCCAAGGATATCAAGGTGGGATACAAGAAACACTAACAGCTTTGAAATCATTTTCACCTGATTTTCTCTTTCACTGTGGTGACCTTACTCCGTTTGGGCAAGATAACCAATATATGCAAGTTTCAGAGGCGCTTGAAAATTCCACCATTCCGGTTTTTACAACTGCAGGAAATCATGACATACGTGAGAGTGGCGGGCAGAGATACGAAAACTGGTTTGGTCCGTCTACTTATTCATTCGAAATAGATTCAGCTCATTTCACAGTTTTCAACACATCAAGAAACACGGTTTCAGAGAGCGAATTTGAATGGTTATTTGATGACCTCAGTACCACCCTCAAGGATCTGAAAATAGTCTTTACACATATCCCTCCTTTTGATCCTCGACCCAACGAGAATCATACGATGTCACAGGCAATAGCCGCTAGACTCATGACTCTCTTCGAAGAAGAGGGCGTAGACTATGTTTTTTCTGGTCATATTCATATGTTCAACAAGACGGTAATCAATGGAGTCACCTATGTGATTACGGGCGGTGCAGGCATGTCATTGGCAGCACCGGAGGAAATGGGCGGCATACACCATTTTGTACACGCCACACTTCAGAAGGATTCACTTCAAATAGAACCCATAATCATTGCAGAGCCAAATGTACCAAGAAATATGATTGAGGTAAAGGGCATTCAATCATCTGTTCTTCTTTCGTTAGATGACTTGAAACAGCTTCCATATGTTGAAGCATTTTCATCGTTTCAGAATCAATTTGGGAATTGGGATGGTCAAGGAGTCTATAGGGGCGTAAAAATTTCCGACTTGCTTAGCTTGGTTGGTGACATGGAGATGACTAACACACTCCTTGTAACAGCATATGATGGCTATTCCCAGTACTATAGCTACCAAAATGTGTATCCAAATGAAACTTGGCGAGAATTACAAGGCGATATGATTTTGGCTTATGAGTACAATGGAACGGAGGTCCCCGATTGGGATACAGGTTTCCGAATAGCCATGCTTGCACCTGACGGAGCATTTAGCAATCAAGACTGCATTGCCACATCTTCTCTAGGCATGGGCTGCGAAATCTATTACTCCGGTGGTGCCCGGTGGATTCGATATGTTGCACGAATTGAGGTGATAACTCAGTGAGCAGTGAGAATCTACATTATGCTGAAATCAAAGAAATCGTCATCATTGCACTTCTGAGCTCTCTCGGAGGAACCCTTAGCACATTCGTTGGTTACTTGGGTAACCTGGTGAATCTGACATTGGGAGTTCCATTTGGTGCTGGTCAATTCATGGCGGGTCTACATGTCTTTTGGTTGGTGCTAATCCAAGCAATAATCAGAAAGAAGGGCGCCAGTACTTTCGGAGGTCTACTGAAAGGCATAGTTGAGCTCTTTACGGGGAGCACCCACGGTATTGTGATTGTCCTAGTTTCTTTGCTTCAAGGTATTGTAGTGGATGGATTTGCAATATTTGGAGATAACCTACAAGGGGCTGACATGAGCAAGAGACTAATCTGGTGGACTGGCGCAGGACTATCCGCCGCATCCAGTGTAATCGTATTCCAGCTTTTTTATTTTTCTGGGGCCCCCATAATTTACATTGGCGTGATTACGATTCTTGCATTCTGTTCAGGAATCATTTTTGGAGGTTATTTCGCTTGGGAAACCTTAGACTTTCTTGGCGATGCAGATTTATTGCCGGATAGAAAGCAAAAACAGGACAGTGATACTCCCAGAAAGACCCATGGGATGATTGTAAAAAGAAACATCCCGGCTCTTGCTTTCGTAGTATTCCTCATTCTTGGCACATCTTATTATGTCACGGAGGTTGCTAATTTTGGCTCTGATCCCTACACCTGTGAAGTAATTGGTCTTGTAAAGGATCCATACTTGTTTCAGTATTCGACATTCCCTGAGAGTTCCGTCACCATCGAAGCGGAATTACAGGGTGCATATACTCATCTACCACCCACTAACTACACGGGCTATCTAGTGAGTTCTATCATCAACAATGCTAATCCAAAGTCGGAGGCCACTATTCTCAAGGTGAGAGCAAAAGACGGATACACCATCATTTTCGATTTAGAGGAAATCATGAACGACAACAGATTCATACTGAGTAAGAGTGACAATGGCTTATGGTTGATTGCGGCAAACTATGACGGTTCACAATGGGTTCAACAAGTGACCACACTTCAGATTG
Organism: uncultured archaeon; assembly: GCA_964648855.1. Lineage (GTDB taxonomy): Archaea > Asgardarchaeota > Thorarchaeia > Thorarchaeales > Thorarchaeaceae > TEKIR-14. The sequence continues at coordinate 15,155 of CAZYLT010000004.1, read as the reverse complement.
CTTAAGGGGAATAAAATTGCTACAAGCACGTGATATTACATTCTCCTACGGTGAGGAAAGCACCATATTAGAGTCGCTAGATTTCTCTCTCTCAAGGGGAGAAATTGTTATCCTCGGTGGCCCTACAGGCTCAGGAAAGTCTACTTTGGGGAAAATATTGGCAGGGTATATACCTCGTCGAATCGAAGGCAATCTTTCCGGGGATGTATTTATTGATGACCAAAATGTTGAAGATTTCACTATCCCTCAAATAGCCAAAAAAGTTTCAATCGTTCAACAAGATGTAGAAAGCCAGCTCTGTACCCTCAAAGTTGCTGACGAAGTAGCATTTGGTCCGGAGAATCTTTGTGAAGAGGAAAATGAAATAATCAATCGAGTTAACCACAGCCTCTCATCAGTTGGCATCCTGCATCTAAAACATCGTTCAACTGTCGCACTATCCGGTGGAGAGAAGCAAAGACTTGCAATCGCCTCAATATTGTCCATGCAACCCGACTACATAATCCTAGATGAGCCTAGTTCAAGTTTAGATCCTCAGGGAATATCCAATCTTAGACAAATTCTTCTTGACTTGAAGCGAGAAGGTCTTGGTGTACTTGTTATTGAACATCAGATTACGCATTTTTTACCAATTGCTGACAGAAATTTGGAGCTGAGAAAAAAGAAGCTAGTCAGCTTTGATTTGCCCAGAGCAACATCTGGTGATTCATTTCTTTCTCATCGACGAAACACACTTCCAAAGGAATGGTCTTCACTCCTTAGTTGTGATGGGTTGTCCTTTTCCTATGGCAATGGTGACGTAATATCCAATCTATCTGTAGACCTTCACAAAGAGGAGATAGTTGCACTCATGGGCAACAATGGTTCAGGCAAAACTACCCTCATTTCACTCCTAGCTGGAGTACTCAAACCTGGGACTGGCAATGTGTTCCTCCAAGAAATTCCGATTGACAAAGTTTCTCGTGGTGATAGAATTCGACATGTTGCAATGGTTTTCCAAAACCCAAACCATCAGATTTTTGAACGGACGGTTTGGAATGAACAGAATATCATCTTTGATGTACTCGGCACCCTCAAGCAAGATCAATCTAAATCTAAGCAGCTACTCCATGATGCTGATTTGTTCTCCATTAAGGATAGAAATCCATTTTCGCTGAGTTATGGCCAGAAACGCCGTCTGAATATTACTTCGACGACCGTACATGGCCCGCTAATACTACTCTTAGATGAACCATTCATTGGTCAAGACTCAGACGGAAGGAAACTCATTCTAAAGAAAATGAATGCCACGAAACAAGCCGGGGGTCTGGTTGTTTTAATAACACATGACTCAAGATTTGCCGTAAATCACTGTGATAGGATTCTATTCATGGATGAGGGAAGCATTCTCTTAGATGGCTCACCAATACAGGTTCTTGAACGACTAAGCTCACTAGGTTTTCCAGAATATAGTAAAATAGGGGGTATAATCGATGCTTGAAGCGTCCAAGAATGAAATTGGGACAAGTTCACATTCATCTAATCCTCTTGCCAATCTGTTCTGTCTTCTAGCAATTCTGATTAGCAATCTCATCTATCCAAGCTTGGTCCTGAGCGCGCTGATTCTCTGCTTTATTCTGTTAGCAGTTGAAATATTGCGAGTTAATCTCACGTTCTCCTCCAGGAGAATAAGATTTCTCCTTTTATTCTCCGTAATACTACTACTAGTTCAAGTACTGATTACCCCGAATGGAATTGTCTTGATTTATTTATTTCCCAGGATTGGAGATTTAGGTCCGGCTTTTCCTGTTACTACTTTTGGACTAGAAAAGGGGCTATCACTCGCTCTGAGATTTCTTCTTTTGGTTACTTCCAGCATGTTTTTTGTAGCAATCACTGACCCTACACTCTTGGCACACTCTCTCTCTTCATTTGGCATACCTTATCGTTACAATTTTGCACTCGTAATCGCTCTGAGATTCATTCCACTCTTTGACATCGAAAACGAAGTTGTACGGATGGCTCAGAAATCACGAGGTATATCCATTGAAGTAGGGGGATTGAGCAAGTTGCAACGTTCTTTACGCTACACCTTCTTTCCCTTGATTGTATCTGCACTACAGAGGGCAGAAACCCTTGCGCTTTCAATGGAGGGGCGCGCTTTCGGATATGGTCGAAAACGGAGCTATTTACGCAAAACCCAATGGCGCTTTTCTGACACATCCGTCATTATGCTATCGATAGTCTTACTCACCATATCGGTACTATTTCAACTTCAGTTACTTCCATCCCTAATCTGAAGGAGCTTTTCCTACTGGAGCCAAGTACACAGTAAATTCGTCCTCGCCATCTACTCCGATTATCGAATCTATGACTTCTTGGTTGTAGTTAGCAATGGCACAAGTTCCAGCATCAATGGCCTCGCAGGAAAGATACAGATTCTGGCAAATATGACCGGCTTCTATTGCAATATCCTTGTGTGCTACAATGCTATATCTCCACTCAGTTCTATATGGCATAGCGGCCCATACAAATGTCACAGCAGCTCGGGAGAGTTGTCGTTGACCATTAATCGCTTCTATCAATCTTTCACTGTCAGGAAGACCATCTTTAACACGGCATAGCCTGTGTTGAAAAGGAAGATATCGGTATATGCCCTTATCCAGACCATCTACCCTATCAACGATTAGATATGTTTCAAATGGGTGCCTTGCACCACCAGAAGGTACTACTCGCTTGGACCAGCCCCCTCTATCTTGCACCTCTTTTACCCCTTGAGTCGACCACAATAAGAAGGACAACTCTTGCAACGTAAGTGCCGCGTCTGAGTATCTTCTATGAGTTGATCGATTCTCTATGACTTCGGCTAATAAGGCCGGTTTGGTTTTGATGCCCTTAATCGGTACCAACTCGAATTCATCTTGATAATCTAAACAAGGCTTTGACATAGGCGGTGCGGAGATATTTTGTTTCTCGTCTGGTTTGTACTTGTTCTTAGTTCTAAAGTCTATTCGGCTATCAGCTCTGAGAGATTTGCGCCCTTCCTGAATCTTCTGTTCTTTACTCATACAATATCAGTTCAGGCCGATTGCAATCAAGTTTTCGGAGGCACAGCACCTATGGAAATTAGCCGATTGAAATACGATGCAGCAAATTATCATATTCAATTCCTAGCCAGTTTTCTCCTTATACAAATCCGATTTCTGCTTCTAGAAGATGCTCAATTAGCCAATTACCCCATCGCAAACACATGGCATTTTGAAACTCATCACAATGGAAATGAATGACTTTAGAAACTATTTACAAGGAAGGGGACTGGATGAAGACAAGGTTGGCGAATCAATATCTACGATTCGTAATTTAGAGCGTCTTGTCAAGCAACAAACTACTGGTCAGGAATTACATTGCGCGACGAGTAATGAGGTCGATGCTTTGTTTGAAAAGACGGTAGATAACCGTACGAACTCATACGAAAACTTGGTGGGATTGGCCAGATACCTCTACTTTTGCAAGAATATAGAGGCATGCCTCTCAATCTTGACGCTTTTAGATGGAAGCAATGTTATGGATGTTCTGTATGAGAGATTAGGTGAAGCCATTGGTGATGACCTACGGAATGAAATCTTTAAAGACATGGAAATACCTCCATCTCCCCCATATTCTGCTACTGTAGCGCAGGATTTACGAAGCAGTCCTGGAGATCAGCTCTTGATCAACCTTTGGAAACAGAAATGGTGAAATCAGTACTCAAAGGGGACTTAGAGTGCAGTTTCTTAATCCATCTTCCCGAAGATACCTCATGATACAGCCTTAGAGTGTAGAAGCAGGAACAGAAGGCAGCTACTCGTTCTATACTAAGAATCAGTGGTCGGGACGGCCGGATTTGAACCGGCAACCGATGGATCTACAGTCCATTGCTCTGCCAGATTGAGCTACGTCCCGTTCTAGACCCGTTTGCATAAAGATGCGAATAAAAGGATTGCTGCATCAACAAATTTGTCTGTGCACTGTACGAAGTCTTTATTCAAAAGGTTGATAGAATCCCGCATCTTTCATTTCCACTTGCCGAAGACTAGTAATACTCTGATAATACCCGTGTATAAGTATATACACCATTCATCAATTCTTGGTGTTCCCACAAAATGCGACCTATGGTGTCAAAGATTCGATCAAGTCTGAAAGAAAAGGGAATTGAATGTCACTCTGTCTACGAACTACCAAATCCGGAGGAAACCCGGGTTCTCCTAGCCTTTAACTCTCAGAAGAACCCCCGATTATCCACTAAGAAGATAAGAAGAGTCCTGAATAAGATGGGCGTTGGCAAGTTTGTGGTGCCGCGGGAGTTCAACCGACTTAGTGCATCATTCTTGCATCTAGAAGTGGCGACCGGGGCAAGAACAGAAAAGACGCCAGAGAAGGCCGCTCAATAAGCCGCTTCATAGAAGTAAAATAGCTTTTCCACATATGAGGATACAGTGAAACTCTCATGGATTTGGAGCTCAAAGACAAATTTTTCTTGGTAACAGCTGCTTCACGAGGTCTAGGTTTTGGCGTTGCAAAGGCTCTCGTTGAGGAAGGCGCCAAGGTTACCATCTGTGGCAGGACAAAGGAGGACCTGGAAGTCGCACAGAAGTCCCTTGGAGAAAATGCAAGGTACGTGATTGCTGATGTGTCAAGAAAGGACGACATTAAGAAATTAACTGCTGATGTCAGAAGTGCTTATGTTCGTCTTGATGGACTTTATGTAAATGCAGGAGGACCCCCACCGGGGACTTTCAATGAAATATCCGACGAGGAATGGCGAAGCTCTATTGACCTCAATTTGATGAGCGCGGTATGGCTCACAAGAGAGGCACAACCTCTATTGAAAGAATCAAAGCATCCGAGTATCCTCTATAGCACGTCAATATCAGTCAAACAACCACTGGATAATCTTCTCTTGTCTAACTCTGTTCGTGCAGCCGTCATTGGACTGATGCGTACAATTTCAAGAGAATTCGGGCCTAAAGGTATCCGAGTAAACGCAATTTGTCCAGGGTATATCTATACCGAAAGAGTGGAACAGCTGATCGAAGGTGCAGATGATAAGCAAGATGCCAAGCAGGGGATTATTGAAAGAATACCAATTGGCCGAATGGGCACCCCAACGGAATTCGGAAAGATTTGCGCATTTCTCCTGAGCCCAATTGCAGAATATATTCATGGAGCGTTGCTATTAGTGGATGGCGGCATGTATCAAGGAATGATGTAGAATTTCACAGGATGAAACCAAGGTCAGTCGGATCAACTTGACCTAGTCTTGCGAGTGCCTTCTTGGCATACACTCGTACTTGTTTGTCTTCATCATCCAGAAGGCTCTCCAGTGTTCCTGCTGCTGGCGGATATGGTGATACCCCCATAGCCCAAGCTGCTTGTCTTCGGATCTTCACATGTGATGAATCCAATAGTTCTGCAATAGCTCGAAGGATGATTTCAGAACGCCTCTCTATTAGAAGTCGTATCATTCTTGCCTGTTCGTTTGGTGGACTCTTCTCCAGTGTATCTGCCAAGCCTTGCAGGGCTCTTGTATCATCCATATCCCTGAGTGCACGAATCGCCCAATCACGAACATCGCTTTCTGGGTCCTCAAGAGCCGCCAATAAGCACGGAATAGTTTCTGGAGAACCAATCTTACTTAATGCCCATGCCGACGAGTGCCTGATTTGGGAGATTTGATCGCCAAGAAGAGCACAAAGAGCACCTAGATTCTTATCACCTGCATCATTCGTGAGCGAAAATATTGCCTCGCTTCTTAGTTCTGTTTCTTCTTCTGGAGCCCGTGCTAAGCTTCTCAAAGTCCTCCCATATGCATCTGGGTCAATACTGCCCAGAATATGAATTGCCCATTTTCGAGCCTCAAATTCCTCATTCTTATTCTCCAAAATCCGCACTACTTCCGGAGCGATATAACACCCCCCTTTTTCTAGTTAAATTGTCTAATAAAAGTGTCAGATATGTGTCAGATTTCCCTCTTATTGAGTCTACGCACCGACCTGAGAGATCAACAAACCGGTGTATCAACAGCAGAGACAATACTTCTTCAGTATCCCGAACAGTCGGAATGAGGTCTATCCTTCTAACAAACAAGTATGCTTGAGCCAGATATGCCAAAAAGAGAATAACTTCGTTCAAAGTAATAAATGCGACAACATTGCTGGCGAGGAAGTTAGTAGCTCCGGCAAATATTACCCATCCAAAAAGTGCACATGTGAATATCATCACCGGATTCATAATATGGTCGAGTTCTGTCCGGTGTGTGGAACGCCATGGAAGCAGGGAAAACACACCTGTGCAAACAAGGACTGCGGAGTCAAGCTCCGAGTGGCACCGGACGCACTCAACTGGTGGCTGTTCCATCCAAAGTGCAATGGGTGGGTACACCTGAAAGAGTGAGAAAAAGTGGCGATTAATAAAAGTCTTCATACCATCCTCTGCTCTTAGCTGCTTCTTCTATCAAAGGCACATCACGGATTATTTCAAGTGTGAGCAGTCTTTGGACAGATGGAGAGAAGAAACCTTTCACACCTAGAAGTTCGAGGGGGGATTGCATCTAAGAATGAGTTGGGCAAGGTCGCTCCGGTCTTGTCATGGGAACTCAGGAGCTTGCTGAAATGTCAAGCGCCTTCCCAGCTAGAATTTACTCCAGATTCTCATGTCTATTTATCTCCAGAAGAGGTATTGGTCTCTACCTTATCCTATGTATCCTAATCAAGTTGATAAATGGAGGGCGAGACATGCCAAGACGAATAGGACAGGATAGAAAAGAGCGTGAAGCGCAAGCCATCAAGAACAAACGGTATACTCAGGGAATCGTCATCTTCGTCCTTAGCCTGATATTCATTGGTGGAGGAACATTGCTATTGGGACCAGGCGGTATATGAATTGGAGGAGGTCTATTTGCGATTGCATGTGCGATCTTCCTGTGGATCACAGAAAGAGGATGATTAGAACAGTTCAGGTCCCCATGCAAATGGGTCCGGAATTGGTCAGAAGAATCACTTAACCACTGGAAAGGCATATCGTCCTATCGGCGCTCGTTCTGGAGTTCCAGGTAGTTAATTTCTCATCCGCAGCCAGGTCCATCTCGTATTCGAGAATCTTTCTCAGGTCGCGTCCAAACTCGTCTAGGTCCCTGCCCTCTGACAGGAACTGCATGACCAGCTCCTGGAGCGCATTCAGTGCATCGATCCGAGCCTGTCGTGCTATCCGTTCCAGCTTCTTCATGTTCATCTTGCATGCCTACTCTCAATGGGCAGCTGGAATGATTGTTCGTTAGTACTCGTGTGATTTTAACCTTGGAAAGGTTGCGGTTGTGTTGTCATTATACCTGTCCGGATTGGGCGTCTTTGCCTTCTAACCAGTCTGTACTTTGAATCCTAGGTTCTCTCCTCATCAGCAGGTAGCCGGCGAGAATCAATAGTGGGGTATGTATGAATATAGCAGATTTCGTACTGAACATCCATATCAAAAAGAGAGCTGTAGAGTAGATGATGCTGAATATCCCCCACCACATTGCACGATTAAATGTCGTTTTTCCGGTATAGAAACGATAGACCTGATAGAGAAAGAGGTACCGCGGAAAGGTAAAGAGAGAGAGAAAGACCAATGTGAATGCGTCAACGAAAGAGAACCAAAAGGAAGTAAGACTGAAGTTAGCCTGCCAGAGGACAGCCGATATATTCACATATGCACCTTGCACAATCACATATGGTGTGAATAAAGCAATAACTGTTAATACTGCCATGCGCTCTTGCACATTGGGGTATTCTTCATCTGCCGGGTCTATTCTATAAGGTGTTGCTTTCCTTACTCTATGGACGAGTACAATCGCTGTGACAGCAAAGATTGATAGATATCCGCCAAAGAACAAGAAAAATGGTGTATAATCGCGTTCGTAATACGCATTAATTATGACTTCTTGAATATTTTCTCCAGACCCCGGGGCATACTGGCTCCAATGGTAATTCCACAAGATGCCCTCACTTTGGGAGTAGTCGATGCTGGCACGCCAATCGCTGTTGGTTTCATTGGATTCGATATTCAATTGCCAGAAGTCTTGACCCGAATCATAGTCAACTTCCCAATCTGACGAATTAGCTTCTGCAAGTTCAGTGATCAAACTCCAATTTCCGGTGGGAAGCACAAATGTCGGGAGAGCGGGAAACAAGCCTCTCCAACTTGTTAGCTCTGTCCCATTCTCTAATTCGATGCTGATCTCTGGAGAAGGGATCTGACTCCAATTTACTATTTCATTTGAAAAGCTAGGTAATCCCTTGATGGTTAGAATCATCATCAGCGTACCCGTTTCTTCGCCCCAATGTCGTTCGATGATGTCGTAACGTTTGGTATATCCTTCTTCCACACCCCATTGCAGGTCTTGACATTTCGCGCTAGCATTGGGAATTAAGACCAAGAAGACTAGAAAAAGTAGAAGCACGGTATAGTACTCTCTCACGAATACACCCTCTCGTTCAGCTGTTTTGCGTTTGTTTATATAGCTTTGGTCATTTGAGCGGATATTGGACAGCTTGCAGAGGTTAATAGATTGAAGTATATTTGCAGAAAAGATTATGTTGGCAGGTATATTAAGATTTGATTTCATTAGAACACTAATTTAGTATTATTATGCGGGTTGAAGTGATTAAACTATTAAAATGGCGCATAACTTTAATTTTTGTTTGCTAAATAGTTAAGAAGAAATAAATAGGATAGAGCTAATATAATCTGTGCCATCTCGTGTGGAAGAAGGGGCGAATTGAGGACGCTCACACGCGAGGTGGGGGGATAATAACATGAAAAAAAGAATGCGAATAGCGCTAGCTATGGGCATCCTTGTTTTGATGCTCGGATTGCTGAATCCTGTAGAGGCGTTACATGACCCTCCAGGAACTCAGGCGCGCACAGGAACAATATACTCGGGAAATTCCAAAATGGTTGCTTTTGTTGTAAGTGGATATAGCTCCACAATCTGGACCACCGTTGATGTCGATGAGTATAAGGGAGATCTTGATATCCATGGCCATATGGATATGGGACTTGCCCAGTATGTAGACTTCTACTGTCTTATTAAGGTCAAACCTGCTGACAGTACGTACAAATATCTGGAACTAAGCATTGATGCCGATTTCCAATATGCAATTAGTGCTGCATTTGGTGCTTCTGCAAGTTGGACGGTTCAGTATGTGGTGGTTGATATGGGACAGAATCCTCCAGTAAGACGAGGATGGAGTTCTTACACCGATGGTGATAGCGTTTCATGGGGCTATAAGGATAACCAAGATTGGGATTCAACAACTGCATATAAGGAGCTTTACGACGGTACCGACTATGAAGACTACTATGAGTTCTCAACATCCAACTGGTATTACGTAGGAGTATGGGTACGTTGTGGACTATACATGAATTCGGACTTTTATAAGACCACCCAACAACAGGGCGATGCAGACTGGGACACACACTCAATTTCCTGGAGGTTTTTTAGATAATCAATAAGCGAGAAGCATATGTTTCTCGCTTTTTTTTTATTTCATCTTGTGTAACTAGAAAGCAGAAATCAGCCTTGATTCCATCATGGAAGTTAGAGAGAATCTCGGGAAACAGAGACTAAGTCAAAAAGAAACAGAGAAAGGCGCCCGTCCGCGGACCTATCTTGTGATCACCAATAAGTGGAAGCGTGTGGCACAGAATTTGAGGGAGATTCAGGATATATTGAGGGAATAAAAATGGCAGAAGATGACAGAGATGGATATGAAGAGTGGAGGAAGAATCCAGACCTAGCGGAGATATTCCTGGATTTTGACGAGGTCTTCCGTCCTTTCTTTGAGGGGGTTGAGCTGGCAAAGTTGGGAGATTCATATGCTGCCGAGATGCGTTTCAGGGAGGCTGTCAGAAAACACGAATATCCGAATGCATACTTCAACCTCGCCCAATCACTGTACTTTCAGGCAAACGACTTCTACAACAAGGCGATTGAACTTGTAGATGATCATTTTGAAGAAATGGCGAAGGAGTACGGAGGAAGGCTCCCTAAGGAGTATTTCACGGAAGAGGTGCCCGAGAACTTGGAGTATCTGCACCTTAAGGGAAAGGCGTGGTTTCACCAATTTGTCTTTGACAAATCCTATATGGTGTATTCAACAATCATCCGGGGAGACTCCGAGGATGTGGAGGGCTGGAGAGGAATTATGAGATGCCTATTGATGGCGGGGCTATACAGAAAGGCGGAGACCGCTCGAAGAGTCGCTGAGGGGCTTGTCGCGGGGTCTGAGCCTACTGAGGAGGGGATAGATGTTAGTAAAATGATGGTGAAGTTTGCCCTCATCGGCCTTCCCAGTCCCCAAGAACTCATCCCGATGCAACCGTTCAACTTGATGTAACGTTGGTCCGGTACAGCTGACAAATTCATTCTGAATATTCTCCAGGGCCTTCAGGTTACTGAACAGGAACCGGTAAGAAAGAAGAGGGTTATTAGTCTCGCAGTCTTTCAAGATATGCCCAAGAAACTCGCAAAATCAACTGTGAAGAAGATGATCGATGAGGGCCGACTGACATCTCCAAAGAGAGGATTCATTCAATTCAGGAGGTAACCTCATTCAATCTCAGATGGATCTCCACAGCAATGAGCGCTGCTGGTGACATTACAAAAACCGACCCCAGGAAAAAGGACGGAAGGTCTAAGGTCCACGTAACCTCTCCACTTGGAATGATAGGAAACAGTATCGGCAGTTATGGTGCGAAGGGTACACCGAAGAGTACTGCAATGCCCATGTAGAACAAGATTACATAGAATCTAACCAGTCGCTTGATTTCCCGGGGCGCATCGTCTGCGTTGGCATCGGGGTCCACAATGATATTCCAGAGGAATGAGTGCCTATAAAATCAGCTCCACTTTGCGGCATAACCCCTGAGTTGTAGCCATTTTGCAAGTCGCCGATATTTGAGAGTCTCCGTGGGAAGATTGACGTCCTTGAGTCTGTTGACAGCTACCTTGGTTGGATGCCGTATCCCTGTGGACATATCAACGAACTGCCTCCCCTCAAAGAACTGAGCCGCCTCGATGATATTCAGGTCTAATTTTGACAGAGACCACATCAGGTAACTCTGCTCATCTCCAAGGAACAAGATATTCCAGTACCGACTCCTGGCACTCTTCATTCGTTCCAAGTCCGGATCTGCTACTATAGATATCGCAGGTCCCTGTTTCGTGCTAAGCAGGTCCGTCGCCATATCAGGAAGAGGAATACCTCTTAGAAACTCGGACCACCATCTGTTTCTGAGGACAAAGGGTTTCAGGAAACTCAAAGAGAGTACCCCCGTGGCCACCTCAACCTCATCATAAAGGACATCACTTCGGTGGTCCCACCAGTATTCTCCATCCAACGGCTCTCCGGTAATCCCTGGCGACCTGAGCTGTCTGATGACGTCTAAAGTCTTTTTCATTGTGACCCTCTTGAGTGGTCTCCCTCGCTCTGAGTCAGACTTGTTTATGTTCTTATGGAGCTCCAGCACATAACAGCCTTCTTCTTCATCGATGGTGGCCAAACACTTGACGTTGATGACCCCCTCGACCATTTCCATAAGCGACTGCATGCTCTCTTCTACAAATCCCATGAGTTCGTCCGCATCAGGAACAAGGTCCAGCTCTTGTAACTCGTCCCTTAGTTCACTTGGTATCGACCTAAGCTTGAACCATCGAACCGGTCCCAGTTGGTCCTTGGGTGGTTCCCCATACGTGAAGACTCCTTCAGGCCACCAGTACCCCATCTCATATTCATCAGAGTGGTATGTCCACAGGATGTCCTTGTCCTGCACTCTGGTCAGAATAAAGAGCTGAGTGTCCCAGATGTGGTCAACACCACTCCATGATGATGAAAACTCAGTGGGATTGCGCATGCAGTCATAGAATCGCTGCTGAAGAGGTTCCCCCTCTAACTCCTCCGTGACCGCAATGAGCATCTGATTGCTTCCCAGCTCCTCCTGCACCACCAGCCAGTCCTTCTTTCCCTCAGTGCTCATCAAAAGACCTGATCTTTGCTTCTAGACCACTCTCTCCGGTAGCAAGATGTTTGTCAATTGAGATGCCCGTTCACTCATATCCAAAAATATTGCATCCGCATCATAGAACAGCTCCGCCATGTAGTCTGGTTGTGCCCTTGGCTTCAGTCCAAGGTGGACATACTGCCACTCCGCGTACGCCCTCCATAGTGTCTGTACATGGACCGCTTGAAGATCATGTCCGGTCCACTCAAGACCCAGCAACAGAATGAAGATATCATTACCATAGAGTTCCCATAGATCCAGCTGGGATTTCAAGGCCTCACTTAGGAACTTCTGCACAGTCAATGGAAGTCCCCCACTGACGAAGGTTTCTTTACGAAGGTTGCGGAGAGCCCACCAAAGCCCCCTTGACTCCTTTCTGGAAGACAGTTCATCGCGTACCTCCTTTAAGACCGCATGATTGTCGTGATCTTCCGGGGCATCAAGCGCATGCGAACATCGGTCCATCACCCTCTTCATGAACATCCAGTAATCCGCATCTAGTTCGTCAACTACATCAAAGACGACCCGACATGCCTCCTTGATCCGGGATATCTCGCTCAGTCTCGTTTTACTGGTGTCAATCTCTGCAGATGCGGAACCAATGAGTGGAGGGCGAACTGTACGTCGTGGATTCACAGGGGGTTCGGACTCCTCACGATGAACCTTAGCTCTGGTTATGTCTTTCGCCAAGGAGTATCCCCTATTAGGGTCATCACTCCATCGGTTTCTTCTTGGGGGGTCATCTCCTGGTTGAAAACGCACCCTGTCAAGAATGGTTGTTTTCTTGGTGCTCTTTGGTAACTGCGTACGATGCAATTTAATATCGTCAGATGACAAATCCGTTCTCAGTACCTCCTGTCCTTCTTTGTCCTTTGCATTCTGTGGGCGTAGTAGTGATGGCGAGAGGCACCGTGCCTCAAGTAGCAGGTCATTCTTCAGCTCATCATCATAGAGGCTATATTCATAGGAATCTGTCATAGCGTGTCCTCTTGCGTAACGGGGGCCCTGAACCAATTCCCAGACATCCTCTTCTCTGAGCCGTCTGTCGTCCTGTGTGTCAGCCCTGAATCTCCGTCCCCACCCATGAAGATGTGGGACCACGAAGAGTTCCTGGCTTGGACCAGAGGATATTGGCAAGTCAACCTCGATCACTCGAAGATACTCCAGCATGGGCGCCCTCCAACCTGCAAACCGAGGGCATGTGGGCTTGTTCCAGATGATAGTGTCTAACTCCTCCCTTCTGGCTGAGTCATAGGGAAGGGGTGTCACTTCGTGCATCTGGTACACAGACGATGTCGTTGGTAGTGGAACAGGGCGATCCAGCCAGATGACCTCACAGTTCCTCTGTGGCACCCAATCCAGTAGTCTTCTCTCAAGCACTTTCAAGAGATGGTTGCGATGCGGTGGCATCAAGTCGCGCACTCTTGGCCAGCCATCCACCACAATGACCAGACAATCTCCCTGTTCAGCCACGGCTCCTCGAACATCTCTCTCTATCTGTTCCAGAGCTTTTGATGCCGTCCCCTCCAAGAGACCTGCCATCTCCTCACTCAGGTCAACAAAGTTAAAGCTCCTGACTAAGTTTCGAATTTGAGTCATCTGTCTTGGGTCCAATCCATCAGGACTGAGAGCGCCAGTGACTCGAAGGCGTGATAGAGCCAAGTCAATGGTGGGATACTCTCCCAATAAATCAAGCCAGATCACCTTCGGTCTCTCTCTGGTATCAACCAGCTCCTGTAGATACTGCAACAGATGCCAGTTCCGTGCCACATGTGCTGCAGACTCGCCCGATGACACAGGGGATGCAACAGTGAGGTAGAGGGTGAGGAAGCGGTCGTTCTTCTGACGCTCGGTAAATGGGTCCTCTAGAACTAGCTCGGGAAGAGGTGAGCCATCCTCGAGAAGCTTCAAAGGGTTCTGTTGTTTATCCAATACAAGGGCAATCTTTGGAATAGCATTCTTTGATGTTGCACCTGCAGGCTGATACAGGGTTGGGCTCTGTGCCGGTTGCTGTGTCTTCCGCAAGTCCTGAATGGTCTCTCTGACAAGCCACTCGATCATCCCAGTCATCTCGTCATACTTCTGACTTGTGTCCACTGTGATGAGCCCTTGCCAGAGTTTCTTTGGCACAAGCTCGGGATGACTCAGTATACTCTGTAGTTCTGCACGGATGCCCTCCGAGTAGTACTTCAACTGTTGTCGGTTTGTCTTCTGCAGGGCGCCTCTCATGGCCGCTGTCCATTCCCTCTTGGTCAGGGGACGCTTGGAGATATCAGTTACTAGAACTCTTGCATTCGCGTTCTCGGTGCGTGGTCGCTTGCTGAAAGGGGCCCAGTCCATGGCAGTCTTGGTCTTGATGTCCAGCACCATGATGGGGATCCAGAGGGGTTCATCATTCAACATCCGGCGGAGAAAGACGACAATGTCTGCCTTACCTGAACCCAGAGTTGTACGGACTGGAACTTCAGATGCGATCAGGATGTCACTCAATGCCCGCTGATGCTTGTCGCCATGGAATACCACCTCTCTCAGAGAGTTGGGTTGGTAGAATCCGTTGGCTAGAAAACGGTGCCAGCGGTTGCCTTCCAGTACTGCTCTTTGGGTCAACTCATCCACAAACACCTGCGCATCTTGGTCGGTGATGTTTCCCTTCTTGATTTGCGCTCTCAGGGCTGCAACAGTCTTCTTCATCTCTGCAGACTTGTCGCGCTTCTCTGCTACAGTTGTTTGGCCTTGGAAGACCTTCACTGTCACGTTTGAGGGAACACCATCCAGTTGCTGTGTCAGGCGTGGCGTCCTGCCGATCCGCCGTCCATAGATTGCCTGTATCTCTGTGACGATGTCCTTGAGTTCTCGGTCCGCATCGGGCCAAAAGTCCTTCCGCCCCCGTTGCTCCTCGGTGTACTTCCACTCGACAAAGGGAGCAAGCTTGTGTATCAACAGACGGATGTAGCGATGCGACTCCTTACGTGGTACATTGTGGACGAAGCATTGCCTGACCAGCTCCACCACATGAGCCCTGAGCATGTCGATGAGGTCTAGCTCGGGGAGGGTCGGATGCCGTACCCTGAAGTCAGGATAAGTACTGTTTCCCGGAT
>CAZYLT010000003.1:0-260574 GCA_964648855.1 uncultured archaeon | reverse complement strand
AATTCTGATAAAACCACTTGATACTGATAATTTCGAAAATCAGGAGAGGTAGCAGAATTGGAAACAATGAATCCGATGGAATCTTGAAGGAACACTATAATCTGCTATGGTGGTGTGCCCTCCATGAGAATCATTCTCTTGTTTCGAGACAGCCATTTGCACCTGGAATATTACTTATATCTTAAGGGCTTATGGACTAAGCAACATATGTTCATTGACGATAGAAATGTGAACAAAACTAAGGATATGTCCTTGTCACAGTTCTTGGAAATGGAACAACATCCCGAATATGATCAAGTTTTAGCATCCAAGTAATCAGCCGGTCCATTCCTACTCCAAATCCTGAGTGTATCACACTACCATATCTCCGGATATCGAGATACCACTTGTATTTTTCAGGATCATCTCCTATTCGTTTGAGATTCTCCAATAGCTTGTTGACATCATCCTCTCGTTGACTACCTCCAATGATTTCTGCATAACCCTCTGGAGCCAGCAAGTCGTTGTTTTTGTATGTTCTTGGGTCCTCTTCATTGTGTTTCATATAGAAGCTTTTGATTTCCTTTGGGTAGAACTCAACAAATAGGAAACTCTCTCTTTCATCAGTCAATATGCTTTCTGCCTCTGTTCGCAGGTCATCACCCCACTCGATATCGAGGCCCTCCTCTTGGCATATCTGGATTGCTTCTGAATATGTCATCCTATCGAAAGGTGTTTCAATGTCAAGTAGTCTGTCAGGCGAAACATTGAGTTCCTCAAGCTCAGATAGCCGGTTTTTAGCCACTGAGTGACAGATGTGCGTGATGAGTTCTTCCTGACGCTTAATGTTGCATTCATGATCGCACCAAGCTTCCTCTGCTTCAAGATGCCAAAACTCTGTCAGATGCTTTCGAGTTCTTGATTTCTCTCCCCTAAATGACGGTGCGAGGGTGAATACCTTTTCCATAGCAAATAACTGCGGCTCAAGGTGCATTTGTGATGTCTGAGTCAAGTATATCTTTGTTCCGAAGTAATCAACTTCGAAGAGTTCAGCACCCTCTTCGCCTATTGTGGAAACAAACATAGGAGAAGTGGTCTCGTAAAATCCATTCTGCCTAAGATACTCTCTTGCTGCTCTGAATACTTCATCCCGGACTTTGAGAGCATTTGTGAGTTTCCTAGAACGCATCCAAAGGTGCCTGTAATCATTCAGCAGTTCGATGCTCAGATTTTCTGTCAGAGGAAATTCTTCAGCATAATGAAGAACCTCTAAAGTGTCAACTTGAATCTCATACCCTTCTGGTGCTCGTTCATCGGCTTTTACAGCACCATGAATAGCGACCAGTGATTCGATCAGCATTGACTGAGCTGCGTCATATTCCTTCTGAGAAACATTTCCCTCCTTGATTACGGCCTGAACAACACCTGAAGGATCTCTTAATAGAACAAAGACCATATTCTTCTGCTTGCGGATACGATGCACCCATCCTCTAAGATGGATTGATTCTCCATCATGTTTACCATCAAGCACTTCGTTTATGGGAGTGAACACTTTCATAATATCACTTCAGGCTGTTTTAGTCAACTCAGTGGTTCAATGAGCTAACAGGCCCTCTACGATTATGGATAAAAGGCTGACGGCTCATACGAGCAGGTCAGCGTATTTTCACGTACCAGTAGACGACTCCGATAACCACTGTTACTACGACGAGCCCAATGATTGCGTAGATTCCCAATATGACCAAAGGAGGCCCGACGACAACTTGCACAGTATCAGTTGCCGAATTCCCACCAACGTCATACACGGTCAATTGAACATAATGGACGCCGTCAGAGAGACCCGCGAAATCAAATTCAATATTCTCCGAATTCCATTCTCCGTCCTCAACGATGAATCCATCCACGCTGATTGTGTAATTCTTCTTATAGTCATCTCTGGCAGTCCAATTCCTGATGACATTCAAATCACCCCTATTGTAGATCACAGTATCGGGAGAGTAGACGATTTCAGGTGCGACATCATCCCGTTTCACAGTGACCGTAACATTATCGGATGCTTCATTGCCACTTGTATCATTTACGACAAAGTAATAATTGTAGACGCCTAGACCAAGGTCATCCAGGCTGATTGTCACGAATGGTTGATTAGGATTGATTGAGCCATTCCGTACCATTTCATCATTTCTCAGAATCCGATAGGAATCAAGATAATCGTCTGAAACATTCCACCTGAGCGAGTACCCTGTCTCAAAGCGGTAGAACTCAACATCATCGGGGCCTTCTACTTCGGGAGGTATGTCTTCGTAGACCCGTAGCGTTATCGTATCCTCTGCATTATTGCCATTCTGGTCCTCTAATTGAATTGTAATCGAATAGGTTCCTATCGCAATACCTGTTGCATTGAAGGTGAACTCAGTTTCGTTCGTCCAAGTATGAGTATTGTTTACTTCTCCATCAATTAAGATAACAACCTCACTTGGATACTCGTCATATATCTGCCAAGTCACGGTAATAGTTTCGTTATCATAGAAAACATCAATATCACCAGGAGACTCAATCACTGGACTTCTAAGGTCCGATGCTAACTCACTAAGGTTCTGATATCCGATTGCCAATTCTTCGAGGTCATAGACGACTGACCAATTTACAAAGGCAGCTGGAAGGTCGAGAATCAATACTGTCCCGTTAGAAGGTGTAGTCTTTGATTCGATTTCTGTTCCATTCTTGAAAGTGACATTAACTAGAGCGCCTGAAAGTGGAAACTTACTGGTTTCGTAATATGTGAAGACCTCCAAATCGTAATAATCGGGGTCACCGCCCAGAATGCCTAGGCTTTGACTCGAAAGCAATTGAGTTCCGTCTGTGGTGAAGTTCTGAGCCGCCAATTCCGTTCCCGCGTAGTCGCCGGATGGCACTATTACTCTCCATGTGTAGTTCTGGATTGGAATATCCGTAAAACTAGCTTGACCATCTGCATCCAAGCTCTGCTGAGCCCAGATTGTGGAGTTATCTCTGAAGACGACTTGGAAATCCAAACCTTCTGCAGGATCGCCCTCTATGTCGATAACCGTGGCATTAAGGTCATCATCATCATTTTCCCAATCAAGATTACCTATTTCTACTTCGGCAAATGCTTCAGGTCCATCCGAAACCATTACACCTTCTTCAACAGCTTCTGGTGCTTCATCCCACGTTACATTCCACTTGTAAGTCCCTTGTGGTACATTATAGAAGACTGCCGAACCGTCACCGACGGTCGCAAGAGTTTCGTACTTCGTGTCATCAGTCGCATTGTAGAGCGACACGTTTGCTCCTGCTATTGGCTGAGTCCCATTATTCACTTCAAAAAAGAAATCGTCATCATTGAATTCTTTTTCGTAATTGATGGTCCTGTTCTCGACAACTAGATCGGTTGCGCTCAGTGTTACAGAACTATCGATATCATTAATGGTGATCACTGGAGCATTTTCAATCAGGAAAGGCATAGCTGAGCTAGTTGCGAATAGCAGGACAATAATGGATGCTAGCAGTTGCGCTTTTTTCTTCATGCAATGTCACTCTCGGATGTTTGAGATGAACTTGACTTTTGACATCTCAGTTCCTAACGGCCTCGAACTTGTGGCCTGCATAAAAGGATTTCCCAGCGTACGGCCCTGTAAAATAAATCCGAGATTGTATGAGTCAAATGATGAAATATCTGCACATCGCAACCCGAAGCTGCCAAAAGCGGACCATTTTATGTCTCTTAGTATTGATTTCGTGAACAGTACTGAGAATTATTTTACAGAGCCCCAGCGTACAGCAGAGTTCTATGTACTAAGCTGTTGATGGGTGGTCCAATCATTCAAATGGCACGATCTTGGCCTTTGCTGACATCGGCGTACTAGTTCCCAATTTAAGGTTATCAAATGCTAATTACTGTACTATTTTTGATCCAAAGACTGTACGCGGGCACTTAGCCATTCATAGAGATCGTCTAGCATTTTCTTTCCGCCCTCATCTTCAAATGGCTCATGAAATAAACCATCATACAACTTCCACGTCTTGTCTTCTGACGCAATTCGGTCGTAGAAATCCTTGTTATCTTCGGGTACCAAAATCCTATCATCCCCTGACTGAGCCAAGATAATCGGTACTTTAAGTTCATCTGCCGATTCGAACATCTTGTCTTTTGCCTCAAGACCCTCCTTGGCAAATCTTGGTGTGACTTTCTCGACACGGAGGGGGTCTTCTTTATGTCGCTTCACAACCTCCGGATTCTTTGCAACTAAATCCAGATTTAGGCCGGTATCAAACCGCGTTTTGATATTAATCCATGATAACCCAGACAAAATCTTGCGAAGAAACTGCGATGTCTCCAGCCTCTCTGAAACAGCAGGACAGGTGACCATTATACCAGATATTGTTTCGGGATAAGCTATAGCATATCGTAGAACATGAAGTCCTCCGAGTGAATGCCCAAACAAGAAGAGTTTGTTATCATCATACTTCAATTGTAGGTAGCTTACTATGGAATTGATGTCTTCGGTATACTCATCAAAGTCATCAACATGGCCCATCTCATCTTCATTTCTACCGAAGCCCCTCAAGTCTGGAGCATAAAAGGCAACGCCCCTCTCACAGAAGTATTCAGCAATAAAGGCCAACTCACCGCTATGCCCACCCAGTCCATGAATACCCAATACGACAACAGTAGGTTCACCCTTGGGCAACCAATATTGCATAAACATGGTCTTTCCTTCATGACCCACGTAAGTGCTTTCTTCGTTTACCAATGCATCCACCTAAGTGCTCGATTTAATAATCTATTATGTCAAACCACCTTTTTTCAATTGTGATTCAGAGAGAATAGCTCGTTAAGGTCAATAAGTAGGCTTGGTACCCAAGTGCGAGTACATCAGCTTTAAAAAGGCACTTATATACTTGAGACTTGATTAGTTGTCCTATATAAGGGACAGGAGTATCGAGAAAATGCCCCGACCTCAACCAAAAACGAAGATTGAGAACGTGGTTGCATCAGTAATTCTCAACCAAAGACTTGATTTGGATGAGATTGCAGCAACTATGCCAAACGTCGAGTTCGACCCCGAGCAATTTCCAGGTCTTGTCTATAGGTTGAAGAAACCTAAAACAGCAACTTTGATTTTCAATTCCGGCAAGATGGTTTGCACAGGTGCAAAGAGCGAAAAAGAGGCTAAAAGAGCCGTTCACAAAATTGTCAAAAATATAAAAGAAGCTGGAATAGAAATAACTGGAAAGCCAATTATTGTAGTTCAGAATATTGTTGCGAGCGCAAGTCTTGGTGCAGAACTGAATCTCGAACTCGCAGCTATGACTTTAGAGAATACTTTGTATGAGCCCGAGCAATTTCCAGGCCTTATTTACCGAATGAGAGACCCTAAAGTTGTGATTTTGCTGTTTGGTTCCGGCAAGCTCGTCATCACTGGAGCCAAATTCGAGCCTCAAATCGATGAAGCAGCCGAGAAAGTCATGGACCGACTTCTGGAGCTTGGTGTCATTAGAATTCCTGAGGGCGAAGACTGGACACCCGGTAATTAGTAGTTCTTAGAGTCCTGAGTGAAGGTATCTTTACTTAGGCTCTTCATTTTCCCTTTGCAATTCTACTAGAGGTTAAAAGAACGGCTATTCTTCTAAATCATAATGGTTCTTAGAAGATCGAGAAGCCCAACGGCGGAATTGATAGTGCGAGTATCACCATCGCCAACGCAAATGCGGCTATTCTACTAATAGAGATAGGGACTGTGTCCTCTAGAGGCCCTGGATGTCCACCACGGGCAGACATGGCAATAACCAATATGGCCATCAGATAGAATCCCATGAGAAACATTATTGCAACCGCTACATATCCGATGTATTTGTGTCGTTTATCAGCGATGATGGCTCGAAGTGCATGTCCGCCATCCAGCTGACCCACCGGAAATAGATTCAGAGCAGTCACTAGACATCCGACCCAACCCGCAAAGGCAACAGGATGCAGATATATAGTTCCACCTGCCGGAACAAAACCAGCAAATATCATCTCCAAAATCACGAAAATATAGGGCACTGGAAGGGAGCCTGACATCCCCGGAAAGGCTTGGTCTATGGCTGCAAGCTCTTCTGCAGTAACAGGAACAGATAGCAGAAATCCAACAACTAGAACAACCAGAGTCACAGCAAATCCCGCTATGGGTCCAGCCAATCCCAAGTCAAATAAGTCGGTCCTATTTTTTGGCGGACTCTTCTGCTGGATGAATGCACCAAATGTACCACCTATCTGCGGGAGGCCAGGTAGGAAATATGGCGGTGTGGCATCAATGCCCCTGCGTTTTGCAGTTTGATAATGCCCTTGCTCATGAGTGAATATAATCCCCATAAGAGCTAGCACAAAAAGAAATGTTGTGAAAAGAATATCAACAAATGTCCATCCGAATGGGTAAGTGAGCGTCAAGAATACTGGACTCGTAGCTTGAAGAAATCCGCCAATGCTGATTGTACCTAGTGTTGCAACGAATAGGGCATAGTTTATTCGAACATCTGCCTTTTCCTGTTTCTCTTCAGGAACAAAGCGTGTGTAATAGATACCTTCATCTTCATTTTGCCAGCGTACCACTGGCCACACATGAAGATTCTCTGCTTTCTCTGTAACTTCGTCGAAGACAGCTCGTTGTCGTTCGGGATCTGGGATTTCCTGCTCTTTCCATCGATAGAGGAAAGTGGGCATCCCATATTCCATTGAACTTGAAAGTATCTCAAAATCCTGAGAGAGAATTTCGCCAAGTTCTGTGAAGGTTGGATAACTTATTACTCTGGTATTTCCGCCAAATGACACTCTGCTCTGATTCTCCAAAATCCGTGATTAAAGGCCTGTTAGTGGTTTGACCTATAAGATTATGCGCTAAGGCAGCTGACGGTGTGAGGGAAATTCTACTTAGTCCCATACTCCAGGTGGAGATTTCGCCTGCTCTTCAAGCCACTTCGGATGAACACAGACAATCCGCTTGAGAGTGTCACATGGAAATTCTTCGTTTTCCGAGGAGAATCTAAGACCTTGTTCATAGATACAACATTCATGAATGGTGCAACCCACACGGCTCTCAGTACCACAACCGTCACACTCGTCATTCATGAAGTATCGGCATAATCTGCAATAGAATAGGCAAGGAGCACTCAAACCGTCAAAATCTATATGAAATCACTGGATGACGCGTTCCTATAGATAGTACATATGGCTATGCATACTAGCAAGGAAGAACTTGAACCAAGGTCTCAG
Source organism: uncultured archaeon (assembly GCA_964648855.1). Lineage (GTDB taxonomy): Archaea > Asgardarchaeota > Thorarchaeia > Thorarchaeales > Thorarchaeaceae > TEKIR-14. Next base: position 253,322 of record CAZYLT010000003.1, on the reverse strand, counting down.
CCATAGTATCTGAAAAAGTGATTCACGGCGGTTTCTACCCGGTGGTCCGCCTTTTCCAAATCCATCTTAGGTACTAAGCCCTCCCCGATGAACCCCTCGGGAGTCATTCCGTCATCAATCGCTTCAATAACACGGTCACGAAACGTTTCAAGAAAATCAATATGATAAGTTACTTGCTCTTCTCCGCAGACGGGGCCATGACCCGGAATAATCAAATCATATCGCCCAGCTAGAACTTTTTCCAGCGCCATAATCCACCGTTCGGGGTCACATGTTGGGTCCCCAGCATAGGGAAAACTCCCATTGAAGATAAGATCCCCAACGAACGCAATTCTCTCAGACGGAACTGCAACAACTGTGGAACCAGCCGTGTGTCCCCCAACATGCTCAATTCTTAACTGCATGCCTGGACCAACTGATAAATGTCGTTTGAACACTACATCGGGGATCCGTATCTCTAAATCCTGCACCGCTTTGAAAAACTCAGGTCGCTCAGCCTTCATTGATTCTGCTGATTCTACTAGCCGGCTCCTATGCCATTGACCCTCCAGATTACTCACGCAGTAATCACGAGTTCCCTCTGAAGAGAGGATGCTTGCTGCTTCGAAGGCTTGTGCGCCAAAAACATGGTCGCTATGAGCATGTGTGAGAATCAAGTTCCTGATGGGCAGCTCATATTGTTCTAGTTCAATTCTGATTTCCTTTGTCTTTTTGTGAAACATTCCCGAGTCGATGACGACAACCTGGTCATCTAGAATAGCAGCACCCATGTTGCCGCCGTTCTCGCCGCTAGTATCGGCAAATATGGTGTCAGTGACTCTTTCGAGAGGCATGGCATTCTAATTGTCCGGGTGCTTCATATACTTGCCCCTCTTATCACCAATATACAACTCCGACTATTCATCAAGGATTGCAGCAAGTTCTTGCATCAATTCAAAAGAGCCTTTGAAGTCACGAACACGCAAATCGATATCAAATTCACGTGCTAGCTCACGGCAGGCATTAATATCAATACCAGGAATTCGAACAACAGAAAAGACGACTTTCATGTATTTTGTACAATCTTCAGCAAAATCCAGCAATGAAAGGAAAGCTTCAGCACCATGAGAGGGTCTACACAGTTTTACATACGTTTTGGCATCTGGAGCATTCAGTGATATTTGGATTTCTGAAACACCAGATTCCGACAGTTCTTTTGCTATGCTCCGGTCGGGATAGAACAGGCGTGCATGGCCATTTGTATTAATTCGAACTGGCAGTCCCTTCGAAGATAGATATTCTGCCGATGCTAGCGTTCCATCTATGTTCATAAGGGGTTCCCCAAACCCCACAATGGCCGATTCATTGAACCGAGTGAGGTTTACTTGCTTCAGCGCTTTAGTCAATTCAGCTGGTGTAGGATCTTTGTCTAATCTCAAATCAAATCCGTAGACGCCCTCGTTAAATCCACGAATGCAGAAACGACAATCATTGCTGCATCGAGAGGAAGGATTGACATACAAAGTCCCATTATTCCAGTAGACCAGAGAGCTCATAGAATCCAATCAATTCCATCCTAGAAATAAGGGTTCACAAGGCTGCAATATAGTCAAATTCCCAATTAAGGTGCTGAATGAATAGAGATAATAGTGCACCATTAACAATAGTAAATGTAAGAAGAGAATAATCATGTCAGACGAAGAAGAGTTGACCAAGTTGAAGTGTGTCCCTTGTCGTGGCGACGAACCAACATTGGAGATGGGAAGAGTCAGAGATATGCTTGATGAAGTTGAAGGCTGGGAACTTCATGAAGGTGATGAGCCACACATCGAGAAGGAATTCAAGTTTGATGACTTTGCAGAAGCTATGGAGTTCGTGAACAAAGTGGCGGACCTGGCTGAAGAAGAAGGGCATCATCCCGACATCTGCATCCATTGGAATGAAGTTGAGCTCACTCTTTGGACACATGCTATAGGCGGTCTGCACAAAAATGACTTCATAGTTGCAGCAAAAATCGATGAGATAAATATCTAATAATCCAAGTCAACTTGGTTTTTTCTGGTAAACTCCTTCCAACACCTTGTAAATTTTATGAATATATCTGCAGAAGTGTTAAAGGTAAGAAAATGAAGGGTCTAAAAATGTGTGGGGCATTGTTCAAGAACTCAGGAGAAAAAGAAGACCTATTCGAACGGCTCCCTCTCCTTGTTTGTAGGGTGTCGGTAACAGGCGAGATTCTTTATGCCAATCGATATGTGAGCAAAATTAGCGGATATTCTGCAGAAGAGATCATAGGGCTGAATTGGTGGGATTTATTTTATCCCGGAGAATATAGAACGCAAGTAGAGAAGCTATATACTCTTTTTCAGGGAGGAGATGTAATCGACCATGAGATGGTCCTTGTTGACCGATATGACGAAAAACATACAATAAAATGGACCTCCTATAATAAAACTGATGACGATGGGAATCTAAGCGAGATTATAGGACTTGGTTTGGATATATCTGAAAAGGTAGAAGCAGAAAAAGCCGCTAAAAGAGAAAAAATGGCATTTGCAAAAATTACAGAAATAAGTCCCGTAGCAATTACAATAGTTGAGAGAGATGGCCGAATTTCGTATGCCAATAAAAAAGCCATCGATGTTTTGGGTTTCACCAAGTCAGAAATTAGGAACCGAATGTATGACGATCCTCAGTGGAGAATTACAGCCTTGGATGGTAAACCCATGCCCGACGAGGAACTTCCTTTCAATAAGGTATTACAAGAGAAGAAAGCAATCTATGGAGTAAAACATGCAATACATTTACCCAATGGGGAACATCGGTTTTTGAGCATCAATTCTGCTCCGTTCTACAACAGTAAAGGTGAAGTCGCAAAAGTCGTCAATTCGATAGAAGACATAACTGACCAGGTGGAAGCAAAAAGAGCATCAGAAAGAGCTTTGAGAGCGCTTAGAGTCACCAACGAGGGATTGCAGTCACTCATGAATGCAGATACCATTGAGAATTATCTTGAGGTTATCTGTGACATTGCTGTAAATATTGGCGGTTACGCCCTAGCATGGTTTGGGTTAGCAAATCAAGATGGAAGCAAATCTATTGATCCAATTGCAGTATCAAGCAAAGGCGCATCCTACATCGATGAAATTGAAGTAACATGGGATACTTCACCTTTGGGCATGGGACCGACTGGCATGGCAGTCAAGGAAAAAACCGCAGTCAGCACAGATGACATCCAGCAGGAAGCGGACTACAGCCCGTGGAAAAACAGTGCATTAGAACATGGCTTCCGTTCAAGCATTGCCATTCCATTCGAATTTGACTCCAGGGAGATAGGTGTATTCAATGTCTATTCAAGCGAGAGAAACGCATTTGATGAAGAAGAAATCGGTCTTCTCGAGAAGCTCATTCAAAGCCTGGAATTTGCAATACAGGCAAAGCGACTTGAAATTCGACATCGCAACACTGGGGAACAGCTTGAGAAGGTATCAACTCAAGCATTTCTGTACATGGATGTAATGGCTCACGATCTTAGAAATCACCTTCAGTCTGTGACACTGGGACTAGAGCTTCTTTCAACTGAGTACCCTCAAATCTCAAACTCCGTAGCAATGGAAAACTTGGACTTGCAGATTGATCGAGCAACGCGTTTAATTCAGAAGGCGTCAACATTGAATAAAGTTCTAGGTATAGATATAGAAACTAGATCTCTCAACGAGAGCATTGAGGAAGCATTGCTGCAAATTGGGAGAAGGTATCCCGGAGTCCAAATCGAGTTCGATGCACCACCCACTGATTGTATTGTGCGCGGAAACGAATACCTACCTAGGGCCTTTTATGATATTCTAGAAAACGCAGTCGAGCACAATCCAAGGGAACAAATCAAGATTTGGGTTGAAGTGTCCAGAGGGAATGAATATTGCGAAGTAGCGATTGCAGACAACGGCAAAGGTGTGCCAGATGAACTTAAAGGAAGCTTATTTGATTACGAACGTAGATTTGGGGGTTTGGGATTGCATTTGGTTGCTAATATAATCGAAGGCTATGGTGGAAATGTAGATGTCAGCGATAGAGTTCCTCGTGCTCCAACAGAAGGTGCCAAGTTCTTACTGAAGATTCCTTTGGCATGATTTTGAGCGGCGCCTTACAATCCGCAATCCAAAGGCATGGAAATCGCGATACGACTGGTTGTTATCGGAGTATATGGAGCAAATGCTGAACCTGCTTCCTAAAGCGGCAAATCGGTGCCTGAAATGGCGGAAAACTCGGCTTGAAACACGACCACACTCTCTCCAAGAAACGCGAAAATTGTAAGAGGAGATAGACAGTCAAAGGTAGGCAAAAGCAACCAGGGTCGAAACACCGAGTGATAAGATAGCGGGAGGAAACACGGATACCGGTGTTGCTCTGATGCCAACAAGAAAGAAAGCGTGTCCAAGGCTGATAAGCCTAGTCCGCTTCGGACTGCTACCACCCCCAGAGTCTTGAAGAATACGATGAACCTTTGAAATGCGCCTGTTTCCTAAATATGTGGCACCAATAGAAGGATGTCAAAACCATCAGGAGTATTGCCACGACTTTATCCGGCCAAAAAGTCTTACAATCAAAGCTAACCTATGTGAGTTTGTAATGTAACCACTGCAATAAGCAGCGTGACAAGCCTAACTATAAAGCGCGTTGTATCGGCTGCATCACGCAGAAAAATGAGTAGGATAAAGGATACAACTACTGGTTAGAGAGTCAGAAAGAATTCAATCAATAGATCCATCATTCGTTACTTCCTTTCGAGATAGCCATTATCGTAATACCAATCAATTGCACGCCTGATGCCCTCCCTCATTGTTATCTCAGGAGACCAACCAAGCAGCCGCTTGGCTTTGTCGTTTGAATACCATCGCTCTTCATCCATGGACTGAATTGATTGCATATGCCAGAGGAATGTTGTCTTTCCGCGGTTCTTGAATGGGCTCAGTAGTCCTATTCCGAATTTTGCGACGCTCGTAGGAATATATCGTTTGGGAGGCTCGACACCCAAGACATCAGCTATATACTCAATGAGATTCTTGTATTTCTCGGGCTCATCTGGGCAGAGAATGATAGTTTCATTCAATGCTGATTGAGATGTGAGAGATTTTGCAAAGCCTCTCACCACGTCATCAACGTGAGTGTACATGATGTGCTTTTCACCATCGCCCGGTAACACCGGCACTTCCTTATTGTTGAGCGCTTTGATGAGTTCGTACCCGGTATACAGATCTCCTTCACCCATAACTCCGGTCGGACGAAAAATGACGTAGTCTAGATCATGTTCTCGTCCTATTTTGCGAACCTCTTTTTCTGCTTGGACTTTGCTTTCACCGTAGGCAAAGGCAGGATTTGTGACCGTATCTTCGTTCCCTGGAGGAAACTCTACGGGACCGATTGCCTCGGTTGACGAACAGTAGATAAAACGGCTAACGGGACTACCCACACATGCCTCCATCAAATTGCGAGTTCCGTCCACATTGATTTTGAACATGAGCTCTTCATCACTAGGATAGAAATCAAAATACGCTGCGAGATGAAAGACTGCATCTATATCCTCAACACAGGGCTTCAGTGTTTCGGGTTCAAGCAGATTAGCCTCTCTGAATGTCATGCCATCAGGCAATCCTGCGCGATTTGAAGAAGATCGAACCAATGCGACAAGGTCATGTCCCTCTTTGCCCAAGCAGTCGGACAATCGCCTACCAATGAAACCGGTAGCTCCTGTGATTAGCACTCGCATCCCAGTCACCTATTCATCATTTCATTACTGCTGACATTTATCTGTTCCCCCACTGTTGCTGAAGACCCGTTAACACCGCTCCGTGTCTTTCTAACAGTAACATTATACCAGAATACTCCTGCAACTAGCCGGATGCCGATGGACGGATTATTTCATCGACCTGCGTAAGAATTTCACCTGCTTTCCCTCCAAGGCGGATATCGACATATCCAGAGAGTGGTGTAGTATCCGGGTTTATTTCAATCAGCTTTCCGTTATTCTGTTTGACTACCATCGGAAAAGAAGCAGCCGGCTTGACCATTGCTGATGTTCCAATGACAAGCAGAAGGTCAGATTTTGCCAATTCAGCATATACCTGGTTCATGACACTTGCATCGAGACTCTCACCAAACCACACAACATCTGGCCTAAGTAGTTCATTGCATTCAGGGCAACGAGGTACGTCTTCAGCTGCCTTCTCAAGTATACACGTGTAGGGACAAGAGGTACATCTCACGCGCCAAATATTCCCATGTACTTCAAGAACACGTTTGGAACCTGCTCGTCTATGCAATCCATCTACATTTTGTGTTATTATGGACCTAAGTCGCCCGACCTCCTCCCAAGATGCCAAGATGCTATGGGCAGGATTGGGGCTGCAATTGCCTATCAAATCTTGGCGCCAAGAATACCACTCCCAGACCAATCTCGGATTCTTTTCGAATGCTTGGGGAGTGGCTAGCTCTATGGGGTCGTAATTCCTCCATAGTCCATCCTCCCCTCTAAAAGTCGGTATGTGTGATTCCTTTGATATTCCTGCACCTGATAGTACAACTATGTAATCTGACGACCGCATCATCTCAACTGCTTCTTCTATCTGGGGAATCATTAGTCTTCAACAAATGAGGAATCGAACTTACTTATCTATAGTTTTTTGTCGCATCACATTGCCTTTATGACGTTAACGCCGACAATCTTATTAGGCCCATGGTCTTCACTATAGTGAATGCACTAGCGGTCTATTTTGAGGAGTTAATGTAGATGTCAAAGACAAAAAAGCGTAGAAAACGGAGAACGTACCTTCATCCCGCCGAAATACTAGTCTGGTACGTGATTCCTGCGATACGTCGAGAGCTGACCAGGACAATGATTGACAAGGGTATAGCACAGAAGGACATCGCAAGGATGCTCGGTGTCACGGAACCAGCAGTCACGCAGTACAAACTGAAGAAGTCGAAGCGATCGAGAGGAGACCAGGTCGAGATTGATGAAGAGATGAAAGGCGAAATAGAAAAATCCGCAGAAACTATCATTGGGGCTTGGCGAAATAAGCAGGAAGATGAGTTTGTTTATCAGGAGATGACAAGAGAGGTCAACCGAATCATTGACCTCCTGAGAGATAGAGGCGACCTTTGTGAGATTCATAGAGAATATTGTGCTCATATAAAGGAAGACTGCAGTGCATGCAAAGATCTCTAAAACCAATTCTTCACAGAGAAGCTAGAACGGAGACAGCATGTTCTTGTCTTGAGTAATTATAAGTTGGCATACTCCCCAGAAAGGTTTATGCTACAATTCAGCTTCAATTCATCAGTGCGCGGAAGTGGAAAAGACCTTGGAAGGAGAAATTAGGGTTAAAACTGATGGGAAAATAGGCAACATAACCATTAGTAGACCAGACAAGCTGAATGCAATGACAGCCAAAATGCTGCAAGATTTTGATGAAGCTGTATCCAATCTAACCAATAATCCCGACATATCTATTCTAGTTTTTTCAGGTGAGGGAAAAAAGGCATTCTGCGCCGGGTTCGATTTGAAGATGGTACAATCCTTAGAGGGAGAAGAACATTACAACTTCTTCAAAGGAATTGAGAAGACTATAGCGAAAATCCGGCAGGCTAGAACATGCCTTACCATTGCTGCGGTCAATGGGTATGCAGTAGGATTCGGAGCCATGGTCATCAGCGCATGTGATTTTCGTCTGTTTTCCAAGGATGCGGCATTCCGTCTGCCTGAGGTCGATATTGACATCTTCCCAGGGGCTGGAGCCGCCTCAAACCTGCTTCACCTAGTTGGATCTGCACGGACCAAAGATATTCTTCTAACCGGAAGAATGGTGGCATCGGGTGAGTGTTACAGAATAGGAATCGCAGATAGACTGTATGAACCAGATGAACTAATGAGTGGCACCACGGACTTCGCCAAGGACCTCCTGAGCAAGAATCAAGTTATTCTCTTGCGTACAAAAACACTAGTGGATGGAATGGCTGGCGAAACCATTGCTGATGCAGAGGCACTTGAAGCGACCTATCTGGAAGAGTGGTTGCGCGAGCATAAAGAACAGTAAAAAGTGATAATTTTTGCCATTTTTCAAGATATAGGATTGCGAGTATGAGCCTATATCTGCCCTTGTCACTCAGTGCATCAGTGTATAAGGCAAGATGGACAGAGGAGAAAAAGAAGACAATTCTGAGTCATTTGGGTGGCACAAAGAGCTACTGAAACGAGAGCTCTGCAAATGATCTATGCAGACGAAAGGCAAAATCGGCTTCATGACTACAATCATGCAGAATCAAATTCTGCTGCTGCAAAACGAGATATGGACTAAAATGGATTTACTAGGTTATCTTGTCTGGTTGAAGATTCACTTCTACAAATCCTCGAAAACTCTACTGATAAACCAGATGCCAATAATGAGTATATCGAGAATTGGAGATGAGGGACAGTGAGATTGATTAACCTAGAATGCCATTTACATAGGCAATTATGCCAGAGGCTTGCTCTTTCGAAATAGAGCTAGGCATTTCGTTTTCTTTCCAACATATCAAAAACTAATCTCTGCCTTTAGACACAGAAGTCGTTCTTACTTCTTCGTGCGCGCGTTTGCGCTTTGATGATTGCCTTTCCGCCTCGTAAACAATGAGGAAACCTATCAGAGCTGGTAAGACTAGAAATAGGACATTAGTACCAGTCTGGTACATCACAGTTAAAGGCAGCCGAAGAGCTCCTATCATCAGTCCAATCAAGAACGCAAGTGTTTGTCCTCTGTAGCTGGCTAAGAGCCTCTTCAGAAGGTGCGAAAATGCAACAATGCCTATTAGTCCTCCCAAGCCGAAGACTACAAGATCAAAGAGAATAATATCCTTGATTACATTAATGATGTACTCGTATTGCCCGAGCAGCAGAAGAATGAATGCGCCTGAAATCCCAGGAAGAATTAACGCGATGATTGATAGCGCACCAGAGATGAAGACCATCAGGGGTGAATGGATGCCGACAATGGCCGTTTCACCCGATATGAAAAAGGCAATGCCAAACCCGATGGCAGCAAAGACCAGATAACGCATTGAAACGCTTTCCTCGGACTGGTAGATGAAGACCGCAGATGCTAATATCAGACCAAAAAAGAATGCGTAGGTGGGCCCCGGGATAATTTCTAATACGTAGGCTATCACATTGGCAAGCATGAACATAGCAGCGGCATTGCCAAGTCCGAGAGGCAGGAGAAATGCAAAATCAATGCTCCTTATTGATAGTCTGATATTGCTAATCTTGGCAATAAGCTTCGAATAGATACCAGTCATTAGGGCGATAGATCCACCAGAAACACCAGGCACGATATTTCCTAAGCCCATTGCAAGTCCTTTCAAAAATACCAAGAAGACCTCTTTTGCGGTAGTTGGCTCATCGACCTCATCGGTCACTTCATGCCCTTCCTTGTTCTCATTCATGTTTGGTTCACATCTCCTCACCAATATGAAGGTTGTCTTCTATTCTGAGGCTAACAGTTATCCCTCTACAACCATTCCTGCAACAACTACTCTAGAAGACTCATTTTGAATATGTATGAGGCTTCATTCTGATCACATTTCACTTCTATATAGCCCTAGGTGCAAGTGGAAGCAGTTCACTCTTGACGAAGAAGCACAATACCTACCACCATGCATCCTCAAGAAATCTATTGGAAACCCCGAGGTCAGTGGGGGCATACTTGCTAGAAGAAGAAAAGGGACAATCATGCAGGCCTATCCGGACCTTGAAGCAGCTATGCATTCATGCTAGTCTGCTTTCTCAAAATAGAGCTGGACCTCTCCCTCTATTATCATGAGGGGAATTCTTCTTTCAAGAATCCAAGGATGTTCTTCCTGATAGTCATCATATGTATCATTAGAAACAATAACACCATCTTTTCTCTCTGCAGTTTCAATGATGAAGTAATCAGCATCGGTGCCAGCGGGGGCTTGATGAAGAAAACCGGTATTCTCAAGTTCATCAAGGAGTTCTGGGGCATCTACCTCATGCTGAAGACTTGCATCAATGATGATTATGGATTTGTAACCTTCTTTTTCGAGTTTGCCGCTGACTTTCTGAAGGTTCTCAATCATCGGGTTATTGTCTTTAGAAAGCTGTAAGTACGCAACATTTGAGCTGTCTACAACTGCAACTCTCTTCGACATTGCTAAATCAACCGTTGCTCTCTATTTACTTTAGTGTTTTGTTGCTTTTCGCAGATTTGGGTTTCGCTTCTACAATGTCTATGTCCCGATTAGCATATTTATCATCCATCTTTATGAGAAGCCATCCGGAGTCTTTCTTGCCTTCAGTGCGAATCAGAACAAATCCACCCATTAGTTTTTCGCCATTAAGTTCAACTTCGATTTTACCATCATCCCAACTTTCCATCAGGGTTGCTTGGTCGTCAGACTTCTCCGCGCGCTTATTACGATAGGTTCCTATATCCCAAATCAGGACTGTACCAGCCCCATACTCCCCCGCGGGAATTACACCCTCGAAGTCAGCATAATCTAGAGCATGATCCTCAGTTGGTACAGCTAAACGTTTGACTGAAGGATTAAGAGAAGGTCCCTTTGGAACCGCCCATGACTTTAGTACCCCATCAATTTCAAGTCTGAAGTCGTAATGGAGATTACTTGCATCATGCTTCTGAACAACGAAGATGGGTTCATCACCGGGTTCTTTGCCCCCACCCTGCGGCTCAGGAGTCTTTGAGAAATCCCGCTTCTCTCTGTACTCCTTCAATTCATCGTCTGAACCCATCTCCATGCCTCAAATGAGTGATTGGTCACTAAAGCCAGTAACCGGTCTTGTCCAAATTCTCATAGAGTATGACTTCATAGTCCCTTGTCAAATCTTCCTCAGGATTGTACTCGGGGCTATTCTTGATATCATCTTTCGATACATCAACGCCTATATGCGAACTAAGCCAATCGATATCTTCAATCCAATCTGGAGAGATAATAACATCACGTCCAGATAGCCAATCCCGTGTATTCACTATGAAGTACCGTACCATCCATCTATCTTCTCGTACGTTCTCCTCATCTTCAATCAGCAGATCATCCAGATGACCTATGCGCCCATCAGTCGCGTGTATATGATAGCCTGTAATCTCTTTGGCGCTACGAATATGCATTGGTTCTTCGTCATCCCCCAAGTTCTCTGAAACTACTTCACCTACTTCACTTGGAGTCGGTGGGGGTACAGCCTTTGTTGGCGGGCCAGCTGGCATTCCGCCAGGCCAATATGCTGACCACCCATAGTAATTATGCAATGCTACTAGTTGTTTCTTCGATACCGGCATTTCGGCTTCGGGCTCCGGGCTTTCTTTCACGTTCTTCTTCGGAACATTGAGTTTTAGTTTCTCCTTCTGCCAGTCCATCTCATCTATTTCTTCTGGTGAAATCAATACTTCGCGGTCAGAAATCCAACTGCCAATATCAATAACCAGATATCTAACACACCAATCACAATCATCAACGTATACATCCGAAAGGTTGCCAATCTTTCCGTCCGATGCTTCTACTTCAAATCGCTCAGAGTCGCCTAATCGTCCAATCATAGCTAGGTCCTACTCTCTTGTTTATTATAGTTAAATCGGTTTATTAAAATGTTCGGAAGAGGCGCTAAGTGCCTCTTCTAGCTAGAGAGGGATGCTTAACTCTATTTCAACCGTTTCAGAAACTCATTCTCCGTCAGTATATCTATACCAAGTTTCTCTGCTTTCTGCAGTTTTGACCCTGCTCCAGGTCCAGCCACCACATAATCGGTATTGCTACTGACACTCGAAGTTGCTCTGCCGCCTAAGCGTTCCACTAACTCTTTTGCTTCGGTTCTAGTTAAGCTCTCAAGAGAACCTGTAAACACGATGGTTAGCCCCTCTAGAGGTCTTTCTTCTCCTTCGAGAGGATTGGTCAGAGAAAAGCCATGCGATATTAGCGAATCAATGAGTTCTTTGTTATGAGGCTCACCGAAAAATGCAACCAAGCTGTCTGCGATTTCAGGTCCAATACCTTCAATTTCAAGAAAATCACCCCTATCAGCTGAACGGATTTTATCCAATGAACCAAGTTGCTGAACAACAAGTCGTGCCGTAGCGATACCCACATTGGGAATTCCCAGACCATAGATGAATCGTGGGAGCGTTGTTTCTTTGCTGGATTGAATTTCTCGGATTAGGTTCTTGGCTGATTTGTCGGCAAATCTCTCCAGAGAAACGAGCTGTTCCATGTCGATCTCATAGAGGTCTGCTATCCCATTAAGAAGTCCCGCATCGATTAGCTGCTGAACTCGTTTCTCGCCTAGCCCCTCAATATCCATTGCTTCTCTGGATGCAAAGTGGGTTATTCGGCCTAGAATCTGAGCCGGACATTCAGCGTTTGGACAATGAGCCTGCTTCTTGTCTTCGCTCATTATAATTGACGCACCACAAACAGGACATTGTTCTGGAAAACTGAATGGCTTCTTGTCACCCGTGCGCTTTGACTCAATCGGTTTGACAACTTGAGGTATTACATCTCCTGCCCGCTCAATTAATACAGAATCTCCGATTCTGATGTCTTTCCTCTCAATTTCGCTCAAATTATGAAGCGATGCGTTTTTGACTTCGACGCCGCCAACTCTGACTGGTTCAAGCTTTGCTACTGGAGTAACCCTGCCAGTCCTGCCGACTTGCACAGTGATATCATGCAGTTTGGTTGTTGCTCTCCGAGGGGCAAATTTGTATGCAATGGCCCAACGAGGGTCTCTGGTTCTGGTTCCAAGGGTCTGCTGGTCGTTCAGATTATTGACTTTATAGACAACACCATCGATCTCAAAGGGAAGACTATCCCTTCTTTCTTCCATCTCATTATGATAGTCCAGCATGTCTCCTATATTTCTGCAAATTCTGGATAGGCCCAAATTTGTTTTTAGACCCCAGGTTTGAAGCTGGCGTAATACTTCTTCTTGTGTGTTCAGATTGAGTGCAATCGCGTTTTCGATTCCGTAGAAGAATATTCTGAGAGGACGTTCAGCAGTTACGCGAGGGTCGAGTTGTCTTAGGCTACCTGCCGCACCGTTTCGCGGATTAGCAAACATTGGTTGTTTTTCCTTCGCCCTGGTTTCATTAAGAGCCTTAAATCCCTCGATGTCCATGTAGACCTCGCCACGTGAAACAAGGTATTCAGGAGGCGGTGCTTCACCATATTGCTCCAAAACTAAAGGAACTTCTCTTATTGTCTTGATATTCTCCGTAACATCCTCCCCCGTCTGTCCATCACCCCGGGTAGATGCAACACTCAGCTTGCCGGCTTCATAGATTAGTTCAACTGCAAGCCCATCAAATTTCGGTTCTGCAAGGTATGTAACGGATTCTTTCTCGAGGCCTCTCCTACAACTTTCATCGAATCTAATGACATCATCCGTCTCGTATACTGTCTTGAGACTCATCATGGGCGAAGGATGCTCAACAAGACCTAACTCTTCTAAAGGTTCATCTCCAATTCGTTGCGTAGGAGAGTCATTAGTCAAAATCTCAGGGAACTTTTCTTCTAGCGTTGCAAGGTCAATCAACAACTTATCGTATTCCGAATCTGAAATTTCAGGAGAGTCCAGAATATAGTATCTATAATTGTGATAGCGGATAGCATCACGAAGCTCTTCAGCTGCCTCCTCTGCCCTTTCTATACTCTGAATATCATCAATATCGATTTCTAGCTTACGACTCGACATGACACCACTAGCCTAGGTAGCATTCTGTTATTAATGCCTATAAACGCCCCCATATCAAAAATACTCGTTCTTGAATAGTTTTCTGAAACCATTGAGCTTAAGAGGGAATATTGCCCTCACAATTTTCCCTTAGGAGAATGTTTTCACAATGGCTCAGAAAGCAGTAGTCGCAATAGGCGGAAATTCGCTAATCAAGGATAAGAATCATCGTACGGTGCCTGACCAATATGAAGCAGCTGCAGAAACCTGCAAGCATATTGCTGATATGATTGAACAGGGATGGAATGTTGTTATTACATCAGGAAATGGCCCACAAGTGGGATTCATTCTAAGAAGGTCCGAATTGGCATCTCATGAGCTTCATGAGGTTCCACTTGACTACTGCGGGGCTGATACCCAAGGCGCAATCGGATATATGATTCAAAGAGCCATGTACAACGAATTCAATCAGCGCAACATGAACAAATCAGTCGCAACCGTTGTCACCCAAACCCTTGTTGACAAGAAAGACCCAGCATTTGAGAACCCCGCAAAACCTGTTGGATCATTCATGGATGAAAAAGAAGCCAAGAAGCGAGAGAAGGAGGAGGGGTGGCAAGTGATAGAAGACGCTGGAAGAGGTTGGAGAAGAGTTGTGGCATCACCAATTCCAAAGAGAATTATAGAATTACCAGCGATTAAAGCACTCATAAAAGATGGAGTTATTGTCTACGCGGTCGGAGGTGGCGGCATTCCCGTCATAAAAGATGACCAGGGCAACCTCGAAGGTGTTGCTGCTGTGATTGACAAGGACCGAGCCTCTGCATTGCTTGCAAACGGCTTGGATGCTAATGTTCTGCTCATCTCCACAGCCGTTGAAAAGGTGTACTTGAACTTCGGCACTGATGAACAAGAGCCCATTGACAAGATGGACCACATTCAAGCTCAGAAATACATGGAGGAAGGACACTTTGCAGCTGGCAGCATGCTTCCAAAAGTAGAGGCGTGTATTTCATTCATTGAGCGGGGAGGAGAAATGGCAATAATAACTGATCCCCCGAATATCACCAAGGCACTACGTGGTGAAACAGGGACACGGATTTTGAGAGGAAACTACATACCGCCTCCACCAGAGAGACGCTGATCTCAGAATTCACTTCATTTAAGAAAAAAGGGAATCGCGAATAATCAGATAGATTAATTACATCATGGCTTCGGACTCTGCCCGATGAAAATGGTTCGAGAAGTAATATCGACATCAAAAGCTCCAAAGGCTATTGGACCGTACTCACAAGGAATCGCGACAGCAAACTTGGTTTTCTGTTCAGGGCAAATTCCTGTGAATCCTGACACGGGTGAATTAGTTGATAGATCCATAACTGAGCAGACAAAACAATGTCTGAGCAACTTGAAAGCGGTTTTGGAAGCGGCTGGTTCATCTTTATCGAAAGTGGTGAAAGTAACAGTCTTTCTGAATAATATGGATGAGTTTCAAGTAATGAACGAGGAATATGCCAAATGGTTCAGCCAGAATCCGCCTGCGCGTGCCGCAGTTGAGGTGGCACGACTGCCAAAGGATGTTAGTATAGAGATTCAAGCCATTGCTATGAAATGAACAATCCCTCTTCTGCGTCATTTACTCGGTCTTCTCCGGAAGAGGACCAATACTATGAGGATAATCACGACCGCGCCAGCTGCACCGGCAACCCATTGTCCAAGTAGTATCTGCAGGCATGGCTGCACCAACCCTATTGGACGCTTGGTCCGTCCCATCAATCAGCACTCCAATTGAGAAGAAGTAAGTCTTCTGGGGACTACGGTCCTGAAGAATAGTTTCTGCAACATCCTAGTTTTCGATAGAATCGTAGATATCGTCCATAGATAACCCAATAGGTTTTTCCTTAGCCATTTTTAAGCAGATTGTCCTGAATTGATTGTTTCACCAACATACGGTAAGATATTTATCTGTCTTCGATATGCTCCGCGATGCATAACGTCGGGAAAAATAGGAAGACATGTGAGAGATATGAACGGTTCAAAAACGAAGCTGCATGGTATCTTGGTAATTGTAATTGTGGTGGCAGGATCTGCATTGGCTGCCATCTACCTAATGCAACCCCACGACGCTGGGCCATCCATCACCGTGATTGGTGCAGATGCAACAGAACAGGATGTTTACCTTTCAGAGATGCAAGCAATGGATATTGTTAGTGGATATACCTCATTTCAGAATTCTTTTGGAAATGTGCGTGGGCAAGGAACTTATTCAGGAGTTAGAATCTCTGACCTAATTGAATTAGTTGGCGGAATGAACGAAGAAGACCGGATTACCGTGAATGCTACCGATGGATATGAGGTGACCTATGGTTATCAAAAAGTGTATCCTAGCGGCGAAATCCTTGACCTCCAAGGAGATATGATTTTGGCCTTCGAATACAACGGAACGGTTGTCCCCGAGTGGGAAGATGGTTACAGAGTCATATTCGTTCCTGAAGATGGCTATTATGATAGCTCAGATGCTGAAGCAACAACCTCAGAAAACCTCTTTGGCGGTGCAGCTGGACCACAGTGCGTCGCTAGCGTAGAAACCATCAAAGTCAACAATATTGCACCTTCTGCGATAGCGGTACAAACAGAATCAGAAACCCTGGAATTTACAATGGATGAGATTCTTGGGATGCCTTCAATAACTGCCGATGCCGGTTATGTCAAATCGACTGGAACAATAGAAGGTCCTTTCACGTATACAGGTGTTGAATTAGAATATCTCCTGAACCAAACAGAATATCTACCACCAGAATACGGTCTTGAAGTAGTTGCCTCAGATGGATATACTGGATACTTCAACAGCACAGAGGCGCTGGGTGAGCTTCGGGCATATGATTCAACAACTGGTGATATAGTTGGTCAGCGTAATTTCACCGCCATTCTAGCATATTATGAAGACGATGAGCCTCTAACAAATGGAGGACCAATACGCATGGTATTCTTCAATGACGGCGGCTATTTCACTGACGGACATTACTGGATCAAAGACGTCGTGAACATCACTGTTCTCAACCAAGTCGAATCGTGGCAGCTACAGCTGTCAGGAGTTGAGTCATTCAATATGACACATGATGTATTCTATTCGGCCGCATCGTGTACTCATCATAGAAAAACGGTTACAAACAACGGAACAGAGTATGAGGGGCTTGCTCTCTGGACCATTGTTTCTGCAATGGATGGAGCTGATGATGAACATTTCCAGTTCAATTCCAGTCTCGTCACGAAGAACTACACAGTCACCCTCTACGATTCTCTAGATAACTCTGTATCATTCAATGCATATGAGATTGCATATAATGACAGTCTTGTGCTGGCGGTCTGGACTAATGGAGAATTACTTGGTGAACCGGATTGGCCAATCAGATTGGTATCCGAACACGGGGATAGGAATTTGGGAAATATTGCAAAAATAGAAATGACTGGCTGGGAATGAAATCGGAGAAGGGAGAAACTAATGGTGCTTCCACCTCAAGCCGTTCAGTATTGCAACCAAGGCAAGACTTTTGTGCTCAGATTTTGGGGCGGTTCTTAAGGTCTTGATTCGAATAGAATTCAGATCGGAAGGGAAATTCTCAATGGATTGCGGAAGTAAAGCAAATGATGACGTCAGCTCTATTCTCAATCATGCCTCATTGCTAATGAAGAATTCAGAATACGATGAAGCCATAGCAACTCTTGAGAGAGCTATTGACCGTGATCCCTGCAATACGGGTTTATGGGAACAAGTCATTGCCTGCAATATTGAATTGAAAAAGCCAAAGCAAGCCATCATGGCTCTAGACCGAATGCTATGCATTGAGCCAAATCAGAGCCAGGTATGGGCAGATAAGGGATTTCTCCATTTGTTGCTGAGCGAACTAGATGAGGGTATAGCAGCTCTCGAAAATAGCCTTAAATTGCATCCGAGAAATGCGAGCGGATGGCATCTGTTGGCAATGGCATATATGAGAGGAGAGGATTGGACCCGTGCAGCTTCTGCATTGGAGAAAGCCTTACACCTGAATCCCAATTCTGGAATCATCTGGTACAATTATGCGGCGTGCAAGTTCGTTGTGGGAGAAAATCAAGCAGCTATAGTTGCTGCAGAGTACGCCTTTTCCTTGAATCCAAGCTTGGAACAATATGCAGATGAATGGATTGATTTTGCAAAGAGTGAAACAATTAGTAACCTATCACTAGAGAGCTTGATTGCTTCCGCAGGATAAGCGAAGAGGTGCTTAAAGTTTGGACTTTTCTAGATAGATTCATCACTAGTCTTCAGGTTTCTGTTCTTTCGAAAGCAAATCGATTTGTTCATCAATTTCATTGATATGTTCCAGCTCATCTTTCATTTCGAATTCCTCTGCAATTGATTTGGCTTCTCGAATCGCATCTTTCAATCGTAAAACTGCTTTTTGCCGCCCATCATCATCTGTCATTTCTTCAATGGATTTTTTCTTCTTTGGAACAAGACCGAGTATTCCAGCTATGGCATCTCTTGCCTCCTCTTCACTGCTCAAGACATCTACTTGACTGGCTTGAGATGATTCAATGATTCTCGAAATCTGATCCTTGATTTCTTCATACTTCATAATTGCTGTTGTCAGAAGAGACTCGATTTCCTCCTCATCCTCTATCTTTTCTCTTTCGGTCTCAACTATTCCTATCTGCTTGTTCAGGAATTCCAATCTATCTGATAATTTGGTTCTGCGTCGTTCTATCCATCTCCACTCATTATCGATTCCTTCGATTAGCGAGCGAATTTCTCCCACTTTCTCTCGATAAGCCTCCAGTTTTGATTTTGCGGACTTCATAGCAGATTCTAGTTCGTCTGCAGTATATGTCAGCTGATAGCTTAGAATATGTCCCTCCTGTGCATCTGATAGAACCCTACCCTCTTTGACAGCCCTTCCTACTTTGTTCCATAATTTCTGTATCTCTTCATTATCTCGCTCTAGACGTCCATTTTCGTCTAATTCCCTTAAAACATCTGAAACTTCTTCATTTAGGCCTTCTAACTCCACAATCTTTGCCTTGAGTAATGCCTTGCCCAATCGTTCGTTTAGGTCGTTAGTCATCCGCTCCCGTTCATCTGGCACCTCAAGCAGAGAATGAGTGTTGTCGATTAGCAACTGCAACGCATTTTCATAGTCCGTAACCGCTTCATGATACTCTTTCTCCTCAATATGTACGTCTGCTTGCTTCTGTAGCTCGATTGCATCTTCGAGGACATCATAAGGAGATGTCTTGAGAATGTTGGCCCCCAGTCTGCTGTTTTCAATAGAAGACAAATCAAAGGAAGTTTCACCGATCATAAGTCGAATCACACTAATGCCTTGGTCAGTAGCGATAATCAGTAGATCTTTGTCAACAAGTACTCTCCGAACCCGAGCATCTTCTACCTTAATTCGTCCTAGTCGTGACATGCTCTGAAGGTCCCAAATAGAAATGAATGAAGAGTCAGATGCAGTCACTAAGAAGAGGCTGTTGGCCCACATCGAGATTATTGCATTATCATTCTTTCCTTCCAGCGTGTCAACCTCGCTCCAATCAACGCGGGCCCATATCTTGATGGAACCAGTCTTGACCGCTGAAAAGACAAATTCATCATTGCCGGTTAAGACTGGGCCCTTATCCTTTAGTTCTAAAGTTGCGAGTTGGACTGGTGCGTCACCTTCTTTCATTTCGTATACACGTGCATCGTCCTTGGCAGTGGAGATGCAAACGAGATTCTTGTCAGCCCAGAGACTGGATATATCTGATTTGTAGAGCTGCCAACTAGATGTTTCATGACTATCCTTCCTAATCGAAACTAAGCGACCCTCTTTCGCTCCAACATATAGATAATCGCCTCTTAATGCGGAAGTAACGGCATCATAAGCGAGTTCGAACCAGCCGGTCATTCCCCACCCAATCTTTTTCCAAACATATACTCGGTTCTCACAAGTGGCATAGACCTGCTCATCATCAACATGGACAGCCAATGGCTTTGAGTTCGTCTCTCCTAATACTACTTCTTCTTCCCAGTTTTTCTTTGTCCAGGCACGAATTTTCAAATCAGAGCATGCACCGTACAAGTATTCTTCATCTTGATTCAAGTATGTAACATCCACATCCAGTGAAGCTACTTGCTCGAAAGTCAGCTGTAGCTCTTCACCATTTGTTGGTTGAGCACCTGACATGTTATTTCCACCATATTTTGAATTGTAAGGGACCTTTTTCTCTATAGGAGAAATGGAAAAGCCTGTTTAAAGTTACTGTGATAGGCAAAATTCACCTTCCCTTTTGATGCGGCATGTTTTCGCCACTTAACTTCATCGAAACAGCAAGGGATTATATAGAGGCAGAACAGACTTAAAACCAATGAAGACAAACAAGAGTTGTTTGTCCAAAAATAAGGAGGAACGTCCTTGGATAGCAACAAATGGAGAAGAGAGCTTGACCGCCTCTCTGAAATGAAAAGCATGCTGGTCATTCTAAATCCTGCTCTTGAGGAACAGACCAGCAGACAGGTAAGAGGACTGTATGATATATTTGCAGAGCTCTCTAGACTGGAAAAAGAACTCAAGGATGCAGGATTTATCAAACGACGAAAAGTGAGTTCACAAGTCGAAGATGCTGAAAAGAATCTAGACGAGGAATTCATGCGAATCGTTAGAGACTTTGGCGAATTACTGAGAAAGGAGCATCGCAGAACCTTATCGACGAGAGAGCGGCTACAATCATACAAACCAGCTGAAACGAAAAAGCTATTGGCTATGAGTATGCCATCCATTGGAGCAGGAGACCTAAAGGATTTCAAGAGTCTATATGACTTCACGAAAAATATCTCCGATTTGTACAAGACGTTGCATAAAGAGTTAGCAAGTGAAGCCAAGGACCTATTGGATGAAAACAAGCGCATAGTTGAAACTTATGAGAGACATGTCACTATCGATAGGGGAGAGGTTTCTACAACAATCTCAACTGAAAATCTCGTCGGTCTTGCTATTGCCGATTTGATGGTTCTCATGGAGAAGCTTCACAACGAAAGAGTGTATCTAGATGGAAGAAAAGACGAAGTCAGTAGGATGTTGAGCGCATCTCTAATGAGCGATATCGATTCACTTCAAGCATCGGTTGATACAGCAACCAAACTTGGACTCGATCTTCCAATGGATTTCTCTCAGAAGATTAGAGTATTAGCTCGGGACGCTTCTCAGGCGGAGAATCTGACCTCTTTAATGAGTTTGGAGAGCCAATTACACTCTTTGCGGCTTCAAATGGCTAACATTTTGCAGGATAGAATAATCAATAGTAAACACGAAGTGACTTCCAGTATTGTGGAGGGAGGAATCCCCACAAGCTCTGACTTGATACCTCAACCTCCAGCAGTGTCTGCGGAAGACCAAGATGTCCCCTCATTGTTGTCATCATATCAGAAAATGGTTGAGTGGGAATCACAAGTCAGGATTGCACTCAAAAATAAGGTTGAGGAAACGCTTGATGAAGTTGAAAAGGCCACTGATTTTCCAGAGGACACTGGAATAGATGACATAGTATCAGTCAGGCAATTTGTTGCGGATTCAAAAGCAGAGCTTCAGAATGCTGAAATCGATGACATGATATCTATATATGTCAATGCTTCAAAACGGCAGGAAATCTACAGGAAAAATCTAATCGAAGAAATTAGGGAGTATATGACGAGGTTCAATGAACTCGCTACCTCTGCTGACAGAGTATTAGATTATGCACAGCTTTCCAAAAAGGCTCCGAAGGTCGAGGACCTCGAAGGAGGCGTTATCTATCTACATCAATCACTCGTGAACCTCAGAAATACAGTTGAAAGTGGCGTTGCTACATTCAGAGAGGCATGCGAACAGGAAATCGATGCGATTATTCAAGACCTGCAGACCATTAAACCCGCTTACGCTGAAATCTTCATGCCTTTAATAGTCGAATTAGATGAAGGAAAAGTCGGCATTGAGAAGCTAGACGAATTTTCAGCAATCCGCAGTGAAATGCGGACCATAAAGGACTCAATCCTTGCAGATGCCAAAGATGCCCTTGAAAACCTCAGATATAGACTAGGAGTAAAAATCAGGCTCGCTGCTGCTAAACTTATGGGAGCAGGAGTTGAGATGCCTCCAGAGGTCCAAGAGGCTATTAGCGAACTCAATAACATTGGCGTGGTGGCAGACACAGTATTCAGCCTCCCTGCAAAAGCTCGAAAAATGGTTGAGATATATGAAAAGAAGATAACTGGTAAGGTAATCGAGAAACTGAATGAAGAGATTGATAAACTAACCAAATCCTTTGAGCGCGCCTCATTGGTTGGCGTTGATTTGGAAGAGGAATTAGCAATTCTCTACAATCTACAAGAAAATACTCCGAGTGAGTTGGAGGATGCCGCTGATGCCTTCGACAAATTATCAGCCTTAACCACATCGGAGGCTATTCAGGCGAAGATTATTGAAAGAGCAAATGAAGCTCATAGACAAATCAAAGATGCAGTATCAATCTTTGAAGAACAAGGAATGCCGGATTTTGTGAAGCGTCTTAAAGCGTTATTGGAGAAAGTCCCAGAAACATTAGAACAGGAATCAAAATATGTAACAGAAGCTCTCGAAGTCTGCTTGACCCTAGCCAACATCCAAGATGAAATGTTGGGTGTCATCAAGGACATCGCAAAGAAAGACAAAGAAGAATATGAGAAGAGGATTGAACAGAAGAGCAAGTACTACTCAACAATTGTGCGAGTATATGAAAAACATCCTAAGGAGTTTAGCAAGCACATCTTTCCCATGACAAAGATGCTGTCAATCGAAGAAAGTCTATCCGAAGAAGAGCGACTAGACAAAGCTCTTGAGTACTACAATGATTTAGAGAAAATGAAGGAAAACTGGATCGATAAAGCAGAAAAGATGGATGGCTGGCATAAGACGCTTCGAATGTTTATGAGCGGCTTCAGCGCAGCAGCAAGTGCTGACGAGAGAGCGAAGTTCATGGAAGATGCAAAGAGAAAAATCAAAGAAACCTATAGTCGAGAGGACATAAGCACATATTTGACTTGGGCACTGGAAGAGATTGTTCAGACTATGATGGATAAAAGAGGATAGGAAAAGGAGAATTAGCTGATGGTATCAAACAGCGCAATTAGGCTTGATGAGGAAGCCACGAAAGCCGCAGAGGTCTTTGCCATAGGGATTGGAGAATGCGGGTCCAATATTGTCGGTTCATATCTGAAGACCAGTCGGGATAAAAAGTTACCTTCTAGAGTGAGAGGCTATCTCTTGATGAACACTGACAGGGCGGACCTGACCAAAGTTCGCTCCAAATATGGCGTACCAAAAGAGCATACACTGCTCTATGGTGCCAGCGAAATAGGTGTTGGTGGAAGGTTCATGGAGGGCTACAATGCAGTCCAGGAGTCCAAAGACATCATTTTCGACCAATTGGGAAATTTGGGTTTTGAAGGAGTTTCAGGATTTTCGATATTCACAAGTCTTGGTGGAGGTACAGGTTGCGGAGGAACCCCAGCACTTATTGAGGCCTTGAAGCAGAGATTTCAGGAAGAGGAAGGGCGACGAATTTTTGTTTACGTAATTGGAGTACTTCCATTCGAGGGACAATCAAGTGAGGCGCTCAACTCAATCTGGGCCGTTAGTAAGCTGCTTCGGGCTCAGCTTCAGGAACGTGGTGCAGACCTAACTATTCTACTGAGCAACCGCACTATGCTGAAGAGGATACTTCAGTCGAGAAGAACGGACAGCGTGGACTATCTTCAACGAGAGCTCGATGTAGATATCGCAAACATTGATTCTATCGAAACAATGGTTCCCTCAACCCTTGATGAATCGAGTGCCATAGAAGAAAGAACTGAACAAGCCTTTGTTGAACTCGTTAACCCCCTTGCAGTTGATGTGATTGAAGCAATGCTCTCACCGGGAGTCTATGAGCCAAACAAAGATGTCTTTCCCACCACAGATCTTGCGGATTATTCTAGGAAACTCGATCCTGTGGTAGTTCCTGCCCTGTATACAGACATAGGTCTCATCCCTGATGCGGGAAGTATGCGAAACCAGTTGAAGGCTATGATAGACTATGCTGTGAAGGAAACCTCTTACGCGGATGTTGGTGATGAACCAAATGCTGAGAGCGTCTACTATGTTCTGAGTGGTTCCAGACATATTAGCAAAGCAGAATACGGAATGCACCTGAAAGAAGCTCTGGATAAGTTCATTGCTCCAGGAGCGGCAATAACACCATGTTACGTCCAGTACCATGATGAGAATCCTAAGACAAATCTGCTCTTGCTTCTTGGCTTGCCCAAGATTCCTGAGCTGGTACAGATAATCAATGAAGCCACCCAGTTAGTGAATCTCCATAGTGGCGCATCACCTCTGAAACAGAGTTGGTTCCAGAGATCGAAGGGAACAACAAGAAAGGAACTGGTGAATGCGATAGCTGACTTCCGAGAACTTTTCAGTTACTACATGACGCCAGGTTCTGGAGATAATCTCGAGCAGGGTGTGTAGACACGTGGGCGAGACATATCAGCTAGAGGATTTAATTGATAGGCTGTTGCTGATTGTCACGCTAAACTCTACATTAGTGCATTTCCTCATAAGTTCGCAAGTAGAAGGACACTTTGACCCCGATAGAGTTGATTCTCTCACACAGGGTCTCATCAAGACGAGGTCATGGATGGAAGAAGCTACTAAAATGCAGGGTGTTCCTTCCTCAACATCCAATATTATGGCTCTAATTGTCAAAAGGCTGTCTCAAATCGAGAATCTGCTCCCTCGGCTCTCAGAGAAGGCAAAGCAGATGGAAGCTGCAGAAACTCCCGCACAGGAAATACTGTCGCTTCTCGATGATTCGTCAAAACTAGCAGTGAAGATGGTGCAGGATGATGGAGAAGGACAACAAGTTTCACTCATTGAATCAGAACAAGCGGCGCCCCCTGAGCCTTATCGAAGAGTAGAAGTGGAAGATGATGAGTTTGGTCTAATTGGGCAAACTGAGCGATTGATAAGGCAGTATTCGAAAAGATGTCATGTCTTATTGCCAACATTTTGGCTAGAGGTAATGAGGCAGCTCCACAAATATCGGTCTGAATCACCATACATTGGTGATGCCTTAGAAACTCCGAGTAAAATAATCGCAAGAATCGTTCGGGGGCTATTAACAGAGGCACCAGGAGCACGACTACTACAGGATTTGTCCAAGCAAAGGTCGCAAGAGAACATATTGAATGCGACAGAAATGGAACGAATAGAACGAGCTGTTGCAAGGTACTTTCATGGGCTTGAGGGCATCCTCAGCAACAAGGAGCCAAATGTCAAAGACAAAGTATCTGAGGCACATTCAGCCCTAGATGGTTTCGGTTGGGGTGGACCAGAACTTGAGAAACGCTTGATTAAAAGAATCCATCAGCGCTGTGAGGAGTCACTCGATAGCGCAGAATCAGTTACTGATGCCTATAGGCAGGTAATTTATGCAGAAATAACAAAAATGCTCTGCAAGTTGCAACACGCTATTCTTGCAGAGCCTAGATTGCGCGAAATACTTGCTCAGATGAAACCATAGAGGCTTTTTGTTATTCTTCTTTTTCAGCTTCTTTTTTCGGGAAATATACGTACTCTTCATTCTCCCCCTTGTCTACTACTACCTTAATGAGATAGTCCTCTACTGACTTTATCATGTAAGAAAGCTCTTTCAGAGCGTCTTCATCTTCTGGACTCAAATTCAAATATTCCTTCAGAAATTCCAATTGGACACCTTTGTCGGTTCCACCTAACTCGTTAACCAATTCATCGAACCGCTCGCCCATCTCTTTGTCGAGCTGCAGATTGGCCTTCTGAATCTCCTCTAACTTTTTAGTATGTTTTTCCCATGGCAATAAGGAACACCTAGCTATGTCTATTTCTGACTAGGGATATAAGTGTCTTGCAACACAGAATTTGGCTCCAGATATGCCCTAAAGACTTGAATCTGGGAGCCATATTTGATATAAGGGGTTATTTCTTTGAGGCGTTAAAGCTACCGATACTTGAGGGAAAGAAATGTCCACCTTAGATGTTATGTTAAATCCAAAAGTCGCCGCTGTAGTCGGAGTATCGACAACTAATCCGTTCTCCCCTGGTAACGTAATATTCCGGAAACTGCGCTTCGAAAATCAACTCGAAGCATTTCCGATTAATCCGAAGGGAGGAGTTGTTGAAGGCCAAAAAGTCTACAAGTCTATTTCTGAAGCACCAGAAGGCATTGATCTTGTTGTAATCTCAGTGCCAGCCAAATATGTACCTGGAGTTCTAAAGGAGTGTGCTGAGCGTGGAATCAAAGCAGTGATAGTTGTCTCTGGCGGCTTTAGCGAAACAGGTGAATCAGGAGAGAGCCTGCAAAATGAAATCGTTGAAATTGCAGATACAAATGAAATGACTATGATTGGCCCCAACTGTATTGGGGTCTTTGTGCCAAGAGTCATTGATACTTTCTTTCTCCCATCTGAGCGTGTAGCTCGACCTCGAGAGGGAAACGTTGCAATAATCTCACAGAGCGGAGGCTGGCTGGTAGAGAGGCTAGAAGAATACGCAGCTCGAAATCTTGGAATTGCAGCTGCGATATCTATCGGTAACGCCGCGCAAACCAGAGTAGACGATTTTGTAGAATATTTTGGCAATAGAGATGATATCAGCGTCATTGTTGCATATATAGAAGGATTTCCAGAAGGGGAGGGGAGGAACTTTGTTGAAGCTGCTTCTTCAGTCACAACAAGGAAACCTGTGGTAGTACTGAAGGGAGGAAAATCTGAGGCAGGGCATCGTGCAACACAAAGTCACACTTCATCATTAGCCGGTAGTGCAGAGATCACGTCTGCCGCCTTCAAACAGTACGGAATTCTCGAAGCGATTGATGAAGACGAGGTCATGGCGTACTCTAAGGCATTCTCATTCAAACTGCAGGAGATGCAGGGTCCGAGGGTTGGCTGTCTGACAGTTTCTGGCGGCCATGGAGTCATTGCTGTCGATGAGGGAGCTCATTACGGATTGGATTTTCCACAATTTGATGAATCCCAGCAGGAAGCCATGAAAGAAGTCATGACTCCTTCGTATCGGGACATCTCTTCATTCCGAAACCCCTGTGACTTAACGGGTAGCGCATCGGATATTGACTATGAACGTGTCCTTGATGTGATGCTGAAATTTGATGATGTTGATTCAGCCCTCCTACTATTGCTACCTTATGCTCCGGGAATATCATTGCAGATTGGAGCTCGAGTGGCGAATGTCGCCAAGAGGTATCAGAAAACAGTCGTTTCGTACGTACCCTATCTTGAGAAGTACGAAGTCATAATCAGAGGCTTTGAACTAAATGGCATACCAGTTGGCGATACCATCGAAGAAGCGGTTCAAATGCTGAATGGCATCCGGAAAAGATCGGAGTTTCTTCAACGCATTGAAAAAATTACCTGATAAGAAATAGAATAAATAAGATACGAAATTGCGAGGGACGGACTAATATCCTATTATCGGTACTCATTTACTCAGACGCTAGGGTCTAGATGCAAATAGATTCCCATCGATATTGATTGATTCTAGAGCCTCTCTAAGTTTTCCTGTTATTATTAGCGGACATGATCTCAGTTCTTCCACAGTTCTGCAACCAGTTAGGTACATCGTAGTCTTTAGTCCATCCATGAACAGTTGCAACTCTGCAATGATGTCCTCGGTCTGTCCGTTCACGGCAGGTTCTAAGAGAGGTAGAGCAATTCCTGCGGAAGACGCACCAACGGCCAATGATTTTGCAATATCAATTCCCGATCTGATTCCACCTGTTGCAATTATCTCCAGATTCGACGTCTTATTGACCATTATTATACTAAGAGCAGTGGGAATACCCCAATTCCAAAATTCAATACCGAGCTGAGCGTTTGCATCGTTCTTCTCATGTTTAGCCCGATAATACTCAACCGCAGCCCAAGATGTGCCACCAAGGCCGCCAACATCCACACCAGTCACACCTATGGACTCGAGGATCTCGGCTACATGCCTTGATATGCCGGCTCCTGTTTCCTTGACGATGACTGGAATTTCTACAGCATCAACAATCTTAGAGATTCTCTCAATCACTCCGGTTGAATCGCAATCCCCTTCTGGTTGGATTGCCTCTTGAAGCGGATTCAGATGAATCGCTACTATGTCAGCGTTGACCATTTCAATTGCATCTATTGCAGCGTTTGCATGAGTCGCACCAATATTGGCTAAAATGGGTACAGTAGGAGCATACTCCCTTACCACCCGAAACGTTTTCTCTAATTGAGGATCTTCTATTGCTGCTCTTTGACTCCCGACACCTATTGGTATTCCAAGCTCTTCCGCAGCTTCAGCCAAGCGCCTATTGATATCAAGGGTATCTGGATGACCACCGGTCATTCCTGCGATAACTATGGGCGCATTGGCTCGCAGGCCCA
This sequence comes from uncultured archaeon, assembly GCA_964648855.1. Classification (GTDB taxonomy): domain Archaea; phylum Asgardarchaeota; class Thorarchaeia; order Thorarchaeales; family Thorarchaeaceae; genus TEKIR-14. The sequence goes on along the minus strand of CAZYLT010000003.1, from coordinate 225,126 downwards.
TGAAATTGGTTGTTAGGTCGATATCCCCTCTATCGATTTCCGGTAGAGCATTATGAATAAATGAAATGTCTTCGAAGAGCGCAGACGTTCCAGCCTGTACATTCTCCTGTAGACAAATCTCAATATGTTCGATTTTTCTTCGTCTCGTTTGATCTGCTTCATCACTTTCCCCTATAGAAACATCGCCAGCTCTTCCCTTAGACATGATGATTAACCACGCAATCGAGATATGGATTTATAGATAGTATTTTTGGTTGAAATACTTTCACATAGTTGCGTAAGGGGAAGTATTTATGCGTTGATAGAGGTCTTGCAGGACGTGAGAAACTTATGGATGATGAAGATAAGTATCGTGTAGAAGAGCCAATCGAAACGGAAGAGAAGAAGGGCTTCTTACGACCACTTCCCGAGACTCCGAAGAAAACCACATCCAGAGGAGAAGCCATAACGACTTTTCTCGGCATAACCATGAGAGAAAAAGTGAGAAACTATCTCGTTCTTTTAATGATACCGGCGTGTGCCGCGCTCATTGATACCTACATTTTCAGTCAGATTGTAATTGATGCTTTGCCCGATACTGCAATCTATGTATTTTTGATTCCGATGACTGCTGCTATTCCGGTTGGAATCACTGCTGGAAAGACCAGTGATGCGATGATTGGCGCTCTGCTGACCACCGTTTTCTATTTGATTTTCTTTACAATGTTTCTAGTGACACCAGCATGGCTAGCCCCCGAAGCTGATTTTGGAGGCTTCTTCATTACCGGATTTGTTGTGTCAGCGGGATACGTCTACATTGTTGTCATGGCTCATATTCTTGGCGCGCTATTCGGCATAATTCTCCGCGAGTTTTTCTAATACCACCAAAAAAAGAGGAAGCAATATATGCGGTGGTTTCGCCGACCGCACACATGAAGCGAATCGCTGTTTTGATAAGCGGACGCGGTACTAATCTTCAAGCACTTATTGACGCACAATCGCGTGGTGAATTGGCAGGGGAGATAGCCGTCGTCGTTAGTAACAAGAGTATGGCACAAGGACTGGAACGTGCCAGAACATCTAGAATAGAAACGGAAATCGTTACCAAGGTTGATTTTTCAGAGAGAGAAGCCCATGATCGCAGGGTTGTTGAAATTCTTCAATCTAAAGGAGTAGATTTGGTTGTATTAGCCGGCTACATGCGGCTTCTTTCGGATGTGTTTGTATCATCTTTCGAAAATAGAATTATAAATGTGCATCCATCGCTACTCCCTGCGTTCAAAGGTTTGAAGGCACAATGGCAAGCAGTTGAATACGGAGTACGGGTTTCAGGGTGCACTACTCATTTCGTCGATTTGAAAATGGACGGTGGTCCCATTATTCTTCAGAAAGAAGTTTTAGTGAATCAAAATGATACTGGAGAAACCCTAGCCAACCGTATCTTACCATTCGAGCATGAAATCCTTGTCAAGTCAGTCAACCTGTTCTGTGAAGATAGGCTTAGGATATCCGGAAGAAGAGTCATTATTGAGAGTGGGTGAGAAGGGTGTGCGGTGTTCTGGGAATTCTCGGAGAGATTTCACTTACTAGCGCCAGACGGATGCTCTTACTGCTAACGCATAGAGGCCAGGATGCATCCGGACTGCTTTGGGTTGATGATGGAAAGTATGCTTCCGCGAAGTCAATAGGTAGCCCTGACCAGATTGATTTACCAACTGTCAAAACATCTATCGTTCTTGGAAGCACAAGGTACCCGACCACGGGAAGCCGAGTTATTTCAGAGGATTATTTGGAAGCATTTGTTGGGCCTTTTTCGGTTGGCAGTCTAGCTTTGACTCACAATGGAAATATCACAAATATGCAGAGCCTTTGTAAGGGAGAATATGATTGTGATTCCCAGTTCATTTGTGAAAGACTCGATCATTATTTGAAAACTCATAACAACGACCTTGTAAAGGCAATCCAATGTCTTGATAGTGATGTAGATGGTGCATATAGCATAGCAGGAGTACATAATGGCAATCTATTTGCGTATCGTGACCCAAGAGGTTTCAAGCCACTCGTATTCGGTCGTGGTACCAATCGAGTTATAGTCGCATCTGAAAGCACAGTTCTGGAAATGGGAGGGGTAGCCACTGAGAGAGATATCTATCCAGGCGAGCTTATCATATTCTACTCCGATTCAAGAATGGAATCATATGCCGTATGTCAGAATGAAGCTCATTCACATTGTTTCTTTGAGTATGTTTACTTCGCTCATCCAGCAGCGATTCTAGAAGGCAAGCTTGTCTATGATACCAGATTCAGACTCGGACGTGCTCTTGCGCGTAAATTCAAACAAATGCGACTGGAGCCGCCGGACTATGTTGTTCCTGTTCCAGACACAAGCAGACCTGCAGCCCAGGCATTGGCTGAAGAACTGAAGGTTCCACTGCGCGAGATCATTCTCAAGAATCGATATTTGGGGCGCACGTTCATTCTTCGCTCACAGGAAGAGAGAAGCAATACTGCCAAAGGAAAATACATCTATCTGAAAGAAAAAGTGAGAGGAAAAAACATCCTAGTCATAGATGATAGTATAGTTAGGGGCACGACTGCCAGAATGATAGTATCGGACCTCAAGCAAATGGGAGCATCAAAAGTATACTTTGCAGTCACTTGCCCGCCTCAGAGCCATCCCTGCTATTACGGAATTGACATTGCCACTGACAAAGAACTCATCGCTTCTGAATCGAATCTTGAATGGATTGCTGAGCACATAAGAGCAGATGCTCTTATCTACCAAGAAATCACCGCATTGGAGAATGCCATAGGACTTACGGATATGTGCAGGGCGTGCCTAGATGGCAAATATCCTACCGAGCATGCTAGACTGATTCAGCAAAACCTATCGAAGCAGGGTGGAAGCGATACAGAAAGAGACTATGAGAGGTCGTTTCCATGAAAATTGGAACTATAGCTAGTCACAGTGCATTAAACATAGCGTCAGGAGCACGGATAGAAGGCTTCGAAACAGTGCTTTTTTGCCCTCCAGAGAGAGAGGACTTCTATGCCTCATTTGGCTTCGAGGATAGTCTAGTTATAATTGAATCATTTGACGAAGTATTGGAGATGACGCTCGATGACATAATAATGATTCCACATGGTTCCTTTGTCGCTTACATAGGTGCTGAGAAGCTCATCAAATCGGATTTGAGAATCTTTGGTAGTAGAAAGCTGATGAGATGGGAAGCAGACAGGAATCTCAAGTCAGAGCTGTTAAAGAAATCGGGGCTCCAAGTTCCTCGGGAATTGGATTCAGCTGATGATATAGATGTTCCTGTAATTGCGAAAACACATGGTGCTGCAGGAGGCAAGGGATATTTCATTGCCAAGAACAGAGATGAGGCTTATGAAAAAATGGACCCCAGAGTGGAGTATACGTTTCAAGAATACATTGTCGGCACAAAAGTATTCGTGACCTATTTCCAATCATTAGCAAGAGAAAGACTAGAAATATTTGGCGCAGATATTCGTTATGAAACCGACGCCGACGCAAATCTTAGATTTGATTCTCAACCATCTTTTGTGGTTGTCGGAAATCTTCCTCTAGTTCTAAGAGAGTCCACATTAGCAGACTACTATGATATTGGAAAATCGTTCCTAGGAGGATTTCAGAAGCTCACAGGAGAGGTGATTCCTGGTCCATTCTGCATTGAAACAATTATAGACAGAAAAATGGACATTTACTCATTCGAATTTAGTGGTAGAATAGTTGCCGGAACCAATATCTGGATGCCACATTCTCCCTACTCGTTTGTCACTCATCAAGAAGAGATGTGGATGGGCAGAAGAATAGCTCGAGAAATTCGTGAGCTACTAGAGAAAAATCGGCTGGAGGAGGCACTCCTGTGAGTTCGGAGAATACGTTAAGGAATAATCGTTACGCAGAACATTGCAAGGATTTGATTGAACAGGCGTAAGGTCATATTCGTAGGATAGGTGGTACTTGAAAATGAAATTACCAACGATAGGAATGATTGGCTCACATAGTGCAGAGGAAATTGCCGCATCAGCGAAAATTCACGGATTTGAAACAGTTGTTGTATGCCAGCAAGGGAGAGAGAGGCTATACAAGCATTATAACAAACATCTATATGATAATTTGATAGTGCTTGACGATTTTGCTGACATGATCCGAGATGATGTGCAGCAGCAACTACAAGACCTTGATTGCCTCTGGATTCCAAACAGGTCTTTTTCAGTATATGTGGGTTATGATGCTATTGAAAAGAAATTCGAAGTTCCTCTCTATGGGCATCGATGGATTCTTCGAATTGAAGAACGGGGCTTACCTAAGGATCAATACTGGCTTCTTGAGAAGTCAGGAATAAGGACACCTAAATCCTTCACACCCTCTCAGATTGATAGACTTGTAATCATCAAAGTCCAACAGAAAGATAAACCATTGGAGCGAGCGTTTTTCTATGCCGTATCACCAGAAGATTATGAAGAGAAATCCAACGAAATGATCGCTCAGGGTATCATTTCAGAAATTGATTTGAAACAGGCTACAATCGAAGAATTCATACTCGCACCTCGATTTCATGCCAATTTCCAAGCGTATGCAATGGACGAACATTTTGGCGCCTTGGATTTGGTGGGATTCGATGACAGAATACAGACAAATCTAAGCGGCCTTCTGAATCTCCCAGCAAGAAGTCAGCTGAAGATATCTCCAGAGATAACAAATGAAGAAGTAGGGCACAAGGGAATTACAATGCGTGAAAGCAAAAAGCCCCTGGTCTATGAAGCTGCAGAAAAACTCCTCGAGGGCGTAAGAAGACATTTCCCACCAGGGATGATTGGGCTTTTTGCGCTACAAGGTGCCCTAACTCCAGATTCTGAATTTGTTGTCTTCGACTTAAGCCCTAGAGTACCGGGTTCACCTTGTGTTGGACCGACCAGTCCAGAGATGAGGAGATTGTCCATCAAATTTGAGTGTAATATTCAATCTCCGCTCGATTTGTGCATGTTGGATATCAAAAGGGCCGTATCTGAGCACCGCTTGAGCGACGCGACCACATAGTTATAAGCGACCAAATCAGCCGAAAGGTAAAAACCGAGGAGATGTTTCCCAAAATGGATTTAATTGACGAAGGCAAAGTCAAGCGTTTATATCAGGACCCTGATTCTGATGAGCATGTGATAATTGAATTCACAGACGTTGTCACTGCCGGAGATGGAGAAAAGAGAGAAGAAATCAAAGGAAAGGCGCAACTTGCTTGTGAAACAAATTCATTATTGATGAAATATCTACAGAAAAAGGGTATTCCAATTCACTTGACAGAGGAGCTTGACGGCCCCAGATTTCGAGCACACAAGCTAGATGTTTTCAAGCTTGAAGTGGTATGCAGAAATAGACCTACGGGCTCATTCTGCAGAAGATATGGAGAGCCTGGATTCGACATGTTCAGTCAGCCCTTGGTTGAATTCTTTCTGAAAGATGATGCTCTGAAAGATCCGTTAATTTCTCAGGAAGCGGTAGTAAGGCTTGGCATTGCCAAACCAGAGGAAATGGGAATTATAAAATCATTGACTCTATCAGTCAATTATTATCTCAGCAAGCTTCTTGATCAAGTCGATCTTGTATTAGTTGATTTCAAACTGGAATTTGGTAGGACTAGAAAAGGTCAAATCATGTTAGCTGATGACATATCCGGAGATGGCATGAGGGTGTGGGGTCAGGATGGCGACTCGTTGGACAAAGACGTGTTTAGGCAAGATACGGGTAACATCATCGATGCATATAGCAAACTTCTCAATTATCTAAAAGAAACAAATCCAGAAGAAGTTAGTATTCGGCCCGAAAACCTGAATGTCGTTGTGCTCCCGAAAGAAGGCATAAAGAATCCACCAGGTGAAGTCACGAAAAAGGCAATGAAACGATTGGGATTCGGGCAGATTGAAGATGTTCGCGTTGGCAGAATCTTTCAGATTGAAATCAAAGGTCCTGTAACATCTGAAATCGTGAAGGAAATGGATATAATAGGGCTGAAATTGCTATCTAATCCAATTGCTGAGAGGAGAGAAGTGAGGTTTGATTAGGTGCCCATAGCTGTACTCAGATTCCCAGGAACAAACAATGAACAGGATGTTATGAGGGCATTAAGGGCAATTCCGAGGGCAAATCCGGTGTTGGTGCCAAGTCGCAAGGGACCAGAGGACCTCACAAACTTCAGTGGAATCGTTATTCCCGGAGGTTTTAGTTATGGGGATTATCTTAGGGCCGGAGCAATTGCATCTGTTGAAGGTATCATAAATGAAGTTAGAAATATGGCAGAATCTGGTCGACCGGTTCTTGGCATATGTAATGGTTTTCAAATACTGGCTGAAGCAGGTCTACTTCCGGGGGTATTGCTCCCCAATATCAACTCTCACTTCATCTGCAAGTGGGTCTATCTTCAAGTCGCAGATAGGACTACGATGTATACAGAAGGGCTTGAGAATGCTGTACTTCGCATACCAATAGCACATTCTGATGGAAATTATTTCTGTGACGATGATGTATTTGGAAGACTGGTAACTGATGGCAGAATACCATTCAAATACTGCGACACGGATGGGAATACGGACGAGGCCTCAAATCCCAACGGCTCTATAGGAAATATTGCTGGAGTAATAAATGAAAGGGGTAATGTCCTAGGTTTGATGCCACATCCAGAAAGAGCATCACGGGAAATTCTTGGGTCTGTTGACGGGAGAGCAATATTGGATAATTTTGTGAGAGGATGTATAGAGAGATAGGTGAGATAGATGCTTTCACACAAAGAACTTGAACATGCGGAGGCAGCTCTTGGCAGAGAGCCCACAAAAACAGAGCTGGCTATGCTAGACGTTCTTTGGTCAGAGCATTGTTCATACAAGAGCAGCCAAAGGTGGTTTCATCTATTCAAAACCAAAGGGGAAAGAGTCTACCTTGGAACAGGGGAGGGAGCCGGCCTTGTGGAACTAGGTGATGGTGTCTTGTTAGGAGTTGCAATGGAATCACACAATCATCCAAGCCAGATAGACCCATTCAATGGAGCTGCCACAGGGGTGGGAGGAATCATCAGAGATGTTATTTCCCAGGGATGCAAAGCTATTGGCCTCATGAATTGTCTTCGTTTCGGTTCCTTGGATAAGCCTCGTAATGCATATCTGCTTGAGCATGTGGTAAGAGGAATTTCAGTATACGGAAACAGCGTCGGAATTCCTACCATCGGGGGCGAGGTACAATTTGATGATTCTTATGATGGCAACTGTCTTGTAAACGTAGTATGTGTGGGAACAACTACAGCAGACCAAGTAATCAGAAGCTCGGCAAGAACGCCTGGTCACAATCTTGTTCTTTTTGGTTCAACTACTGGTAGAGATGGAATCGCCGGAGTTAGCTTCGCTTCTGTTGCATTTTCTGACGCGGAAGAGGAAAACAGGGCAGCGGTTCAAATTGGTGACCCATTAGCAAAGAAGGTGGTCATTGATACACTTGAGGAGTTGGTATCTGAGAATCTACTGGATGGCCTTCAGGACTTCGGCGGCGGAGGCTTGACTTCAGCGGCGGCTGAAATGGCATCAAGAGGAGGAACTGGAGTTAGGATTGACATCGATAAGATACCACTGAGAGAACGAGGAATGAAGGCTCACGAGATAGTCATTTCCGAATCTCAAGAGAGAATGCTAGCGGTTGTATCACCTGATAATTTGGAGCGTGTTCTAGAAATTCTTGAGATGAATGAAACAACCCACGCAGTAATTGGAGAAGTAACTGATGATGGCAATTTCACCGTTGTAGAAGAGGGGGAGCAGAGAGCAGCGTTACCCATCAATCTACTTGTAGAAGGATTTCCGGCACCGGATAGGCCCGTTGGCAACTTGCCCACCAGAACAAGAGGCATGGCCTGGCTGGAGGAGCCAGAGGATTACGCCGAATGTCTTCTCGAGTTCTTGGAGGACTTGAATATTTGTGACCGATCATGGATTTATGAGCAATACGACCAGCACGTACAGACCAATACCGTAGTAGATATTGGTGATAATGCTGGCGTTCTTGAATTGCCATTCGGCAAATTAGTAGCCTTCTCCACAGATTGCAACTCTTTTTGGTCACTTCTGGATCCCTTTAGCGGAGCTGCAAACTCTGCTTGTGAAACCATGAGAAATTTGGTCTGCATGGGCGCTAGACCCATTCTAATTGCAGACTGCCTTAACTTTGGAAATCCAGAACGTCCAGATTCATACTCACAATTCGTGGAGGCGGTCAAGGGACTCGGGCAGTTTTCGCATGACTTTGATATACCGATTATAGCAGGGAATGTTTCTTTCTACAATGAAAGCGAGGAAAAGGGCGAGATTCATCGGATAAATCCCACTCCCCAAATAATGATGGCAGGCGTACTTGATAACGGAATACGTCCAATAATGAGCGATTTAGCCATGCCATGGGCTTCAATCTATCTTATAGGAGAGACTCATGGAGAGCTCAATGGAAGCGCATTTCAGCATCACACTCTTGGCGAAGTGAGAGGTCATCCTCCAAGATATCGTCCAGAATTGGAAAAGGTAGCAATGGAAGCAGTGCTTGACGCACACAGTAATTCTTTGATAAGGTCATGCAATAATGTAGGAAGAGGGGGGATAGCCATTTCATTAATGAAAATGATGTTTGATAGTGAGTACGGTTTCAAACTGGACTTAGAAGGAGCAGATGATGGAACGAGAGGGTTGTCAGAAATCCTATTCTCTGAAACACCCGGACGCTACATAGCAGAAGTTACTGAAAGCAATCAAGAAGAGTTCTTGGCAATCATGGACAAGCACCGGGTTATCTATTCAGAATTAGGTTTGACTACTCCGAATCCCATAGGCGATTTTGGTGCCTTTAAGGTGTCTGCAAGTGAGGCTAGGAAACGATATGGCCGAGGAATCAGAAAATACATGATATAGGATGAGAAAGATGGTGGATGTACTCATTGTTTCGGGAAGCAAGAGCGATGACAAGATTGTGAAGAAAGTAACAAAGACGCTTACAGATTTGCATATCAACTACATTGCGGAAATTGCCTCGGCTCATCGAGAACCAGAAAAAGTAACAAAAATCGTCAAGAGGTCAAATGCGCGGGTTATCATTGCAATAGCCGGTTTGTCAGCGGCTTTGCCTGGATTCATAGCATCTCTAACTGATGCACCTGTAATTGGGGTACCGGTGTCAGCTGCACTTGGTGGTCTCGACTCATTATTATCAATAGCTCAGATGCCAAAAGGCGTACCTGTAGCTACAGTGGGTATAGATAATGGACAAAACGCAGCACATCTGGCAGCAAGAATTCTAGGAGCAGGGGGAAGCTATAGCCATATTCCCCGCACGTATGCGGAGGCTGGTGTGGATGAGAAAGCAATTGAAGAGAGCCTCAGAATCATGGGAGATTTTGTCAGAAAGTCATTTAGAGGTAGTCGTGTCGGTCAGGATTACGGGCACTTCGCAAATACAATACAAATTACTGATGAGATTTGTCTTGGCATATCTACAGATGGTGTTGGAAGCAAAGTATTGGTAGCTCAACTAGCAAAAAAATTCGATACGATTGGAATCGATTGTGTTGCCATGAATGTGAATGACCTGATTTGTATAGGCCTTAATCCGATTGCGTTCGTTGATTATCTTGCACTCCAAAGAACATTGCCTGGACCAATCATGGAACAAATCGCTGAAGGTCTCTTGAAAGGCTGTCAGGAATGTGGTATACCAATTCTCGGCGGCGAAACCGCCATACTGCCTGACATAATCAGAGGTGCCAAGGGGGTCGGCATGGATCTGGCGGGAACAGCAGTGGGCATATCACACCCCGACGAATTAATTGACGGGTCATCAATTGTTGAGGGGGATGTCATCCTTGGTATTCCCTCAAATGGATTGCATTCGAATGGTTTTACCCTGGCAAGAAAAGTAATTCTCAGTAAGTATCGGCTGAACCAACTACTTCCATGGGGAGAACGAGTTGATAATGAACTACTCAGACCAACGAGAATCTATGTAAATCATATTAGATCGCTGAAGAAAGGAGGCATAAACTTGCATGGAATAGCACACATAACAGGGAATGCGTTCAAGAAATTGCTCAGACTGGGTAATCACCGCTTCAGCGTTAGGAATCTACCATCCATCCCACCGATTTTTTCCGTTATTCAAAAAGTTGGTGGAATCTCCAATAGAGAGATGTTTTCAACTTTTAATATGGGCATTGGGATGGCAATTGTACTTCCAGAAGACGAGAAAGAAAAAGCTCTGGAAATACTCAGAAAGCATGATGATGCCGTTGAAATAGGAGTCATTGAGGAATCGGTTGCAGGTGTAGTAGATATAGAACCATTCCAGGTGACTCTAGAATGACTACAGTTCTGTTGGTTGGAAGCGGAGCTCGAGAACATGCCATTGCATTAGCTTTGTCACGCAGTGGAGTGAGTATTCGAGCATATATGCACCGCAATAATCCCGGAATTGCAGCTCTTGCAGAGAAATCAACTATCGGTGATATTACAGATTATAGAACCTTGAGCGACGTATCAGGTGTTGATTATGCAGTGATTGGTCCTGAATCTCCCATCGAACGCGGAATAACAAATTATCTCGAACGGCATGGTGTTCCCTGTGTGGCTCCAAGAAAAGAAGCGGCTCGAATCGAAACTAGCAAGTCATTTGCACGCAGAACTCTAGACAAAGTTGCGCCTGATTCCAATCCCAGATATAAGATTGTAAACAGCATTGATGACATGCGAGCATTCGAAAGGGAGGTGGGAATCGAAGATATGGTAGTCAAACCAGATGGATTAACCGGAGGAAAGGGCGTCAAGATATATGGCGAGCACTTCACTTCACGCAGCCAGTTAGAGGATTATGCTACCACGCATCTTAAGCAACGAGGCGTTGTTTTACTGGAGGAACGACTAGAAGGAGCAGAATTTACAGTCCAGTGCTTTGTGGATGGGAATAAGCTTGAACCCATGCCGCTTGTGAGAGACTATAAGAGAGCATATGATGCGGATGAGGGACCAAATACCGGGTCTATGGGTTCGTACTCTCGCCAAGACCATGGTCTAGATTATCTGTCTGATGATGACTTAGACGAAGCGTTGGATATTATGAAATCCACAATCGCAGGCATAAGAAAACAGACAACCTACGATTACAAAGGAATTCTTTATGGTCAATTCATGAAGACAAAGGGCGGACTGAAGGTAATTGAATTCAACGCACGGTTTGGAGACCCCGAAGCCATCAATGTTTTGTCAATCTTGGACTATTCACTAGATGAAATATGTCAAGGTATAATTGGGGGCAATGTCCCCAAACCTCAGTTTTTGAATAAGGCAACTGTCTGCGTGTATGTTGTTCCGGACAGATATCCGGGTACTGCCGCAAAATCAGACTCGCCCATCACTATTGGCGAAGGAATGACAAGCAAATTGCATTACGCATCTGTCTACGAGAAGGAAGGCAGTGTTTTCACAACCAGTAGTCGATCTCTTGCTGTGTGTGGTGTCGCAGATACAGTTACTGAAGCTAGAGAGATAGCGTACGATGACATCAGAAAGGTTACGGGGAATGTTCGGTATCGTTCTGACATTGCCAAATGTGTAGAATAGAAAAACCAGAGAAGAATATAGTGAGTAGAGCATTGGAGGAATGACTTGCCAAAAACATATCAGAGGTGAAGATATGAAATGAAACAGGAACGAATCCTAATTATCGATTACGGAGGGCAGTACACCCACCTCATTTCGCGGCGCTGTAGGGAACTAGGGGTCTATGCTGAGATCTTGCCACAAAATGTCGTCCTCAAGAAGTCACTACTGGACGGCGTAAAGGGAATAATTCTATCGGGAGGGCCCCGCACAGTGACCGAGTCGGACCTGAGTGAGCCGTTTGATATCAATTTGGAAACCCTGAAAGAAAGAGGCATCAGAGTCTTGGGAATCTGCTTTGGACATCAGCTCTTAGCCAAGGCATTAGGAGCAGAAATTGACCACGGCGGAAATCCCGAATACGGACAAACAGAAATTCAACTCAGCGATAATCCTTCTATATTGCAGGGGCTCGATGAGAAGCAGAATGTTTGGATGAGTCACAGCGACCAAGTATCAAGCCCTCCGGATACAATGCAGATTCTTGCCACCAGCAAAGAAGGACATGTGGCTTCTTTTGCTTCCTCCGATAACATGTTCTTCGGCGTTCAATTTCATCCCGAAGTTGCGCATACCCCGAATGGAATGACCGTGCTTGATGCATTTCTCCGAGAGATTTGTGGCTACCAGCAAAGGTGGATACCAGAAAACCAGATAGAGGAAATAATCGAACAGCTAACTGAAGAAATTGGAGAACAGAGGGTGCTTATGGGCACATCCGGAGGAGTGGATTCTACAGTTGCGGCGGTATTGGTGCAGCAAGCTATCGGAAATCGGCTATTCTGCGTGTTTGTGGATAATGGTCTTCTGCGGTCTGGTGAGAGAGAAGAGGTTCAAAGTGCCTTCAAGAGCATGGGTTTTGAGAATTTTATCACAGTTAATGCAGCAGACGAATTCTTGAACAATTTAGAGGGGATTATTGACCCAGAGGAAAAAAGGAAAATCATCGCTGATACATTCATTGAAGTATTCGAGAAAACAGCAGATGAATTGCAGGAGGAGTACGGGCAATTTGCATACTTGGGGCAAGGCACTATTTATCCAGATAGAGTAGAGAGTGCAGCTACAGGATCGGCTACTGCTGTGATAAAAAGCCATCACAATGTGAGGCTACCAGATTGGATGCGCCTTTCCGTGGTAGAGCCACTGAAACACTTCTACAAGGATGAAGTCAGATCTGTAGGCAAAGAACTGGGACTTCCCGAATACATGATATCGAGGCAGCCATTTCCAGGACCATCCTTGGCAATCAGAATTGGAGGTCGAGTTACAAGGGAGCAGCTTAAGATCCTCAAAAAGGCAGATAGGATTCTTCAGGAAGAGATTAGAAACGAACCCATATACCCAACAGTCTGGCAGTCTTTCTGTGTATTGATACCGATACGTTCTGTGGGTGTAATGGGAGATGAGCGTACCTATGACCAAGCAATTGTACTGAGAATTGTGGAAAGCCAAGATGCTATGACAGCATCTGTGTCAAGACCGAGTTGGGATAGTTTGCTCAGAATTGCATCAAGAATCGCCAACGAAGTTGAGGGTGTAAATCGAGTTGTATATGATGTGACCTCAAAGCCACCTGGAACAATAGAGTGGTATTGAGTAGCTTACACGAATATGCGCGTTCTCATTGTGCTTTTCCAGAGAATACAAATAGCTCCATATAACAGGAAACTCACCATCATGAGCTCAAAATTGGTCTATCCCTACAGTGACTCTTTACTTCAGTATGAGTTCAAGGAATCTCACCCCCTAAAGCCAGAGAGGCTCAAATTCACATATGAGCTCTCAAAGATACTTGGTCTAATTGATCATGTTGATGTAAGCGAACCATCTATAGCAACCCGAGATGAACTTGAGCTATTCCATCGTTCAGATTATATCGACGCAGTGCTGGCATGCGAACAGAATATGTGTACTGACATTCGACATGGGCTAGGAACGTCGGATAATCCGATTTTTCCGAAAATCTATGAGGCATCAGCAAGGTATGTGGGGGCAACTTTGGATGGACTGAGAAAGATTCTTGATGGGGCCTCGAATGCATTTGTCATATCTGGGGGGCTTCATCACGCACAAAGAACAGAAGCCTCGGGATTCTGTGTCTTTAATGATGTCGCAATTGCCATAAAGATGCTCCAAAAGAAGAAGAAAAGCAAGGTTCTCTATGTTGATATTGATGCACATCATGGAGATGGTGTACAGAATGCCTTCTACAGGTCAAAAGACGTTCTCACAATTTCCATGCACCAATCCGGCAAAACGCTTTTCCCTGGCACAGGTCATGTGTTTGAGAAGGGTGGCGGACAGGCGATTGGCTACTCGGTGAACATCCCAGTAATCCCCGGTGCATCCAGTGCTGAAATGATTGATGTTCTGAATGAAGTCATAGTTCCACTGTTCGAGTCATTCTCGCCTGATCTGCTAGTGACACAACTAGGTGTAGATGGCCATTTCTTAGATCCCTTGGCCCATCTTTCATATTCCAGCCATGGATATGAGAGAGTAATATCGAAGCTAAGGGATATGTCTGCAGACATATGCAGTTTGGGATGGTTGGCTGTGGGAGGAGGAGGTTATGATCCCGTAAATGTTGCCCGCCTATGGTCCCTATTCTTGGCAGTAATGCTTGATGAAGATGTCCCTCAAGAATTGCCCGACGAATTCAAAACGCTCTGTAGGAAAGCTGGATATACAAAATTTCCCGAGGGAATGCGTGATGAATCGGAAGTTGTTCAGCAGTATTTTTCACGTGATGATGTAGCACTGGATATGGAGCGTTCAATCCGAAAGGTGAAGGAACTAATCTTTCCCTACCATGGTTTGGCCTAGGTAGATGCAGAGTCATTTTCCAATCGAAAATCTATCCATTTTCTAACCGTGCTTGTTACGAGTTCTGAGGCAGCAGCCATAACTATTTTGTCTGCATCCTCTGAAAGAAGAGACGAAGGGTCAACACCCGATCTTGCGATTCTCAATAATGATGGGTAACAGAGAAGCCCAAGACCTTGGATGATATCCTGTGAGTCCTTTCCGTGAATGTCGATTTCTTCACCCAAAGCTTCAGCAGGCTTCCTCTTTGAATCAGCATCAAGCAAGTCTTCCAGAACTGCCCTTTTGCCGGAAATAGTTACATCTGGCTCTATGCATTCATCGAAGACATCTGCCTCACTCGAGTAGAAAACGAGTGAAACCTCTTCTCCATCATTAGTGATGAAGCATATTGTGATGTCAACGTAGGACTGCTCTGTGCTTTGCATGTAGTTGTCGAAATCTTCCTCAGTTAGTTTATTGAGATGCCTTGCCTTTTCCAAACTGACATTTAGTGCTGCTCGGGTTCCATCAACGATAGGGCCAAGATACTCCATGAGCATATACTCGTTACTGTTTATTCCATTTGCCAGAGTTTTCAGGAGTCGAGCCAAATGCTTCTTTCTCGGATCATTCAAGGCAATCACTATAATCTGCGCTGGTTTACTTTTAGAGATACTGCCAACAACAAGAAACAGCAAAGAAAGAAAAGCAAGAACTGCATGATAGTGGATAGTGTCTTTCAATGACTACCGATATTCACACCATCCTCGGGTCGAACCGAATGACAACCCATCAGGTAGATGAAACGAATTTAGCTCGTCACACGGACGTATTGGTGAATCGAATGGATACGTTTGGGATTGACAGGGCGCTGCTAACTCCAATTGACCCAAATAAGGGGAATGATCTCTATCTAGGTGCTGCGGATATCTATCCAGATAGGCTATTTTCAGCTTGTACTCTAATTCCTAGACCTATTGAAACGGCTAGAAAAAAACTGAGAAACTATGTCGATAGAGGATGCCTCGCACTTGTTCTGGACGAAGACCTCTACTATCCCCAGGACCCTGCTACACACGCGCTTCTTCGTACAGCTATTCAAGAGGATTTGGTGATATATTTCAGGTCCTGCAAGCTCGCGGAAACAAGAAGTTTCATTGAAAGCTCAGCTAACGTATACCCCGAGGCCAAATTTGTTATCCTAGAGATGGGAGGTCTCTTTGGATTTCCCAATCTAATCCCCATGCTTTCAAAACCGAATATATGGTTAGAAACTTCGATTACTCTAGTGAAACTAGTGGAATCACCTCTGAGAGTCTTCTTGGATGCATTGATTCAGGATATGGGAGTCAATAAATTGGTTCTTGGGTCCGGTCATCATACAGAATACCCTGACATGCAAGCGGCTCTGAATATGATTGACCTAAATTACGAGCAAAACAGGATTATGACGAAAGAGAATGCATGGGTAATCCTAGGTTTAAGATTCTCGTAAATACCTATACCTCAGCCCAGATCCATTATTGCTTTGTGAATATGTTGTTCAAGCTCGTCTTCTCTAGGAATACCGATAATTCTGGTTTCGCCAATGATAGTGGTTGGAAGAGCCATGATTCTTTTTTCTTCTAGGATATCAGGACTCTCATCAATATTCACTTCAATGACATGAAGACGCAGACCATCTATGGAGGTTCTCTTAGCTGCTTGCCTAGCTGCATGCAAAGCCTGCTCGCAGAATAAGCATTGATTACTAGTATAAACCGTTACATCTGCGGACATTCCCATACTAATATCAGACCTGTAAGTGCCGCTAGTTTTGGTTTCGCTATATCGTTCCATGTGCATCTTCTTCATTCCTCTTTTCTGCCAGGCCTTATCTGAAGCGTGACAATTTGACGAAGCAATCCGGTATTCATTTGCAACTTATTCATTCAGCAAAGGCAGGCGGCTTTAGCCTGATTTCACTTCTAATCCGGTCAATTGCTCTCAGAGGTATAGCTTCCCAACTAGACGATGCGTTTGGACGTTTATCACGTTCCACTATTACCATGGGTCCGTTGCTGCTGTCAATCCAAAGCTTCTTCACACGCCCGATTGGATAGCCTCTGAAGTCAGTTACAATTTTGTTTTTCAGTAGCCATTTCATCTCGTCAGTCGTCATTGCTTGTCGGAATGAAGAAGAGGATAATCATTGATAGGGATGTGTACAACGGCTGTAACATTCACTCATGATGACAGTATTATTCGTACTCAGAGTCATCCTCGGTTTCATAGCCCCAATCAACAATGACATCGTCACCACTTGGAATTAGGGATCCCCCGATGCAATATCCAGCAGCACCCATGAGAAGCCCAATAATATTCAGAATCCCTCCACTGACAATGTAAAGTCGTGAATCACTAATTTGTTTTAGTGACAATTCAACTCTAGAAGCCCCCTCAATGCGCTCTACTCGAATGGTATATGGAGCGGTCTGCAAGTCCAAAATCTCTCTATTCTCATATGTCAAAGGCTCTACGTTTGGCATTCTATGGGACATCGTCATTGTAATATTCACGAATTGGATTGATTGAGTATCGTTATTTTTGATGCTGATATCAACGATGACACTGCCATTGGTATCAGGCCGCACCGTGGTTGTTATCTCAAGCTGCGGATAATAGCCACTACCTTCCCAAATGTCAAAAGAATCGGAGTCTCCTTCATTCGAAATGAAACTCGTATAATGATAAGGAGCCAAAATCACAATGGCTCCACCAAGAAGCAAAATGAAAGCGCCTCCAAAATAGAAAAATGCCTTCTTGCTGAACCAGGAACCTCTCATCATACTACACTAAGTGTGCATTTTCATTTGATAATATAGATGTAACGAACTAAGCGTTCTACTACCTCAAGAGTGGCCTTCTCTGAGTGGTTTATATTGCCATGACATAACTGATTGTTGCAATAATTGTGTCTGTGGAGCAAAGAGGGGAGATATCAATGCCTTCCAGAAGAAAGAAACAAGCTGGATTGTCTCACTTGATACCAAAAAATCATTTCGTTTCGCAGTCATTTTTCAGAGAGGAGCCACTCATCGAGTGGGGCTTTACCGAATCTGTGCTATTTACGTCATAGGATATTCATACGGATTGCCAATGATTAATCTCCTACCACTTTATTTAGGCATTGTAGGAATGGACAGGGTCGATACATCTATGCTACTCTATCTGATAGCTAGAAGACGCTATCTTCAAGGCACAGATGCTTCTCAGGTACGTGAAGCCGAATTCGAAGAATGTGACTGCAGAGGCTGCAAGAAACTCCGGGAAAAAGTGCATCCTCGATCAATTGATTTCTTCATTGCGTTATACATTCATAATCTCAGTGAAGCTGCCAAAATCAGCGAAAATCCCTTGAGCTACATTGAGTCTATATCAGATAAGAAGGATTCCAAGTCGAGAAAATCACGAAAGCAGATAAATAAGAAATCCAAGCCAGACCAGACCCACAAAGTCAAGAGAAACACAAGCTGGAGAACCGCCGCTGACTTCCTTGAAGAAAAGCATAACTACTAGGTTGAGTAGCTATGTGAATGAATTCCACATGATGCGCTTTTAATCGATTTCTGAGTGACCCTCATAACGTCAATTATGACTGTAACCGTCAATTTTAAGTAGTTAAGAACTTGCGGAAGTCATGAACTTGCAAAGGGAGCAATCCAGCTATGGTATACTTCGAACTCATGCTAATTCCATTCGCGGTAATTGTCGTAATATTTGTCATCTTCTGGATCGTACAAGAGGGAAGCAAATGGCAGAAACACCCCTATCTCGGCGTATTTGCCAGATTTATTCAGTCAACGCCTGCTAGAGCATTCTTTACATTTCTCGTTCTAACCATAGCAATCGTACCGGCCATCTTAGGTCTAATGATGGGAGTGTGGCTAGATATTTTCGCCGCGGGAGGAACTCCAACAAACACAACACCCGTGGTCAACACACTATTGCTAATGTTTCTCATGCTTGCTGGGATGATACCTATTCTATGGGGCAGCTTTCGAACCTGGAGACAATCAGTAAGAAGCGCAGCTGACGTCAGGGTAAGAAGCACCCAAGAATAAGACAACAGCCGCAAGAGGCGGGCATAAGATTATCACCCTACATCCACCTGTATGAATAGGTCAGTAGAGCATGCCGGGAAATGTTGTCGAGATAACTCATGAATTGTATGCCATAGTTGCAGGGAAGTTCCCCTTATGCAATTCAATTGTGGTTGTATCTGACCAAGTGTCCATAGTTGATCCCGGATGCCGCTTGGAAGATTTGAGGGCATTTCTGCATTCTCGGAATCTTGAACAAAGGGATTTTGATAACATCATTATATCTCACATTCATCCAGATCACATTACTCATGCTGCAAGGTTAAAGAGGGTCAGTGGATGCAAGATATGGGCGAATGAAATCACAGCGCCCCTATTTAATGATAAAGAGAAAATGAAGGACTTTTTGGGTTTCCACTCAGGACACAAAATCCGTCCCTTCTGGGAAGCCATGGTAAACGAAAAGATGTACGGGGCACTAGATGCATCAGAAGTAGACTTCGTCTTGACTGATGGCGAACGGTTTTCGCTGGGGGGAATAGAAGCAGCAACATTGTTTACTTCGGGACACACACCAGACCATATGTGCATTGAATTTCCCGATTCAAACTACTTATTCGCGGCTGACATTGACTGCACTGATTTTGGTCCCTATTACGGTCATCCAAATTCATCAATAGACGACTTCAAGAGATCAATCTCGCTTATACAGTCCAGAAACTACGAGGCTCTAATCAGTGGGCATCTTTTGGAGCCCATTGTCAGGGACTACGTTTCTGCATTAAAATCATATAAATTGCACTTCGAACTGAGGGAAGACTTCGTTCTTATGCGAATTAGCAAGGGGGCCCATACAATTGATGAAATCTTGGAGGAACCTATTATCTATAAATCGCTATCAGGTTTCGTACAACTTCAGTTTGAAAGGTGGATGATTGAACACCACCTAGACTCTCTCATCCAAAAGGAAATGATTCGAGAGGAAAAAGGAACGTACACCAAAATTCGGGCATAAATCAGCTCCCTTTCTAGGAATACGAAAGATGTCAATCCTTATTAATTAACTATATTAAATAAGAGTAATTAGTCATCGCTGGGAGATGAACAGCATGAGTGAATCAAAACATAGTAACCGACTTATCCATGAAAAGAGCCCGTACCTATTGCAGCATGCTCATAATCCAGTAGATTGGTATCCTTGGGGCGAGGAGGCTTTCTCTAAAGCAAAAGAAGAGAATAAACCAATCTTCCTTTCAATTGGGTACTCCACTTGCCATTGGTGCCATGTGATGGAGAAAGAGTCCTTTGAGGACGAGGAAGTGGCTGAGCTGATGAATGAGGCTTTTGTAAATATCAAGGTTGATAGAGAGGAACGACCGGATATCGACAAGACATACATGCAAGTGGCTCAAATGATGTCTGGTCGTGGAGGCTGGCCTCTCACCATTATAATGACACCTGAGAAGGAGCCTTTCTTCGCCGCAACATACATTCCGAAAAAAGGAAGGCTCAACCAAGGCGGGATGTTGGATTTGATACCGAAAATCCAGCAGCTTTGGGAAGGGGACCAAGGAAGAGTATCGGATGTTACAAGTCAAATAAAGCAAGCCCTAGCACAGAAACCATCGACTATGGGTGAAAGAAGACTAGACCGCTCAACGATTGATGATGCATTTCATGTATATTCACAACGATTCGATGAAGAGAACGGTGGTTTCGGACAGGCGCCAAAATTCCCCTCTCCGCATAATCTAATTTTCTTGCTCAGATTCTGGAAGAGGAGCAAAGACCCATGGGCGCTACACATGGTCGAAAAGACACTAGAAAAAATGAGGTTGGGGGGGATATTCGATCATATTGGTTATGGCTTTCACAGATATTCAACTGATGTGCGTTGGCTACTCCCCCATTTCGAGAAGATGCTCTATGATCAAGCCATGTTTATCCTAGCATACACAGAAGCCTATCAAGCTACGAAAAATGAGAACTACGCCGAAACCGTACATGAAATTATAGACTATCTGCAGAGAGATATGATGGATGTACAAGGTGCGTTCTATTCAGCAGAAGATGCTGACAGCGAGGGAAAAGAGGGGAAGTTCTATGTATGGACTAAGCAGGAAATTGAGCATGCTCTATCAGAGGAAGAAACAGAACTTTTTGCGAAGGCATACAATATCTCCGAAAACGGAAATTTCAGGGATGAAGCCACGAAGGAAAGGACAGGAGCCAATATCCCGCATCTGACTCATGATGAAGAGAAAATTGCGGAACAACTTGGATTGGATTTTGATACTTACATTGCCCTGATGGACAGAATAAGAATCAAGCTTCTCGAAACGAGAGAGAAGCGGGTACGACCACATCTCGACGATAAGATTCTGACTGATTGGAACGGACTCACTATCGCGGCACTTGCGAAGGCGGGCCGCGTTATTGGTGTTCCTCACTATGTGACTCAAGCAGAGAAAGCGCTAGACTTCATACTATCGAGAATGAGAAAAGATGAAGGCCAGTTACTCCATAGATATCGGGATAATGAGGCAGATGTTGATGCATTCTTGGACGACTACGCGTTCCTAATATGGGGGATAATCGAGCTGTATGAAAGCACATTCAAACCGAAGTACCTGCGGCTTGGCTTGGAATTGGCGGAAGAGATGGAAGAGAAGTTTCTGGATAACAAAGAGGGCGGCTTCTATTTCTCCAGCCATGATTCAGAGGAGCTACTCACGCGAAATAAAGACGGATATGATGGAGCGATTCCCTCAGGCAATTCTGCTGCTGCTCTTGATCTGGTGAGACTTTCTAGATTGTCCGGAGATGCTCGTCTAGAAGATATGGCAGAAGAGACCATCAGAAGCTTCGGTGTTAGCATCAGTAATAGCGGAGCAGGATTCTCTTGGATGCTGGCTGCCTTGGATTATTCCCTCGGCCCCTCATTCGAATTAGTCATTGCAGGTAGCACGTCAGATGAACAAACAGAAAAAATGTTTGATGCGCTGAGAGCCCATTACATGCCGACCAAGGTAGTCATATACAAACCTGGTGGGAAAATAGATGAGGAAATAGCGGAACTTGCCCCGTACACCCGATACTATGATGCAGTCGATGGAAAGGCAACTGCTCACGTGTGCATCGAGCATAATTGCAAGCTTCCAACTAATGATGTTTCAAAGATGATTGACCTTCTTAGCTCTGAATGAGTTTTGATGAAATAGACAAGCTCCACCAAAAAAAACGCGTCATCCCATACTCTTATTTTCAGGCAGTTTTCGTGCAGTATTGCCACTAGATAGAATGGGGTATAAGCGATATGAAGAATCTCCGATTGAAAGAACGAAGTATATTTGTATTTGTTCTATTCTTGGCCATGGCACCTTTCATCTCAACTCATGTCCCCAACAATTCAAACAATCAATGGATTGATGATATTCCAAATATAGCACAAGATACAATCCAGATATTTCATGAGGGTGCTGTGAATGAGATTCAGGTTATTGAATACGAATCGTTTGAGGATGCAATTGGTGCACTTCAAACTGGGGAAGCGGATATATTTGGTCACCGCGTGAACCACAGCCAATACGAAACCCTTGAGAGCTATTCCGGTATTGAGGATCAATGGGCTTTCGACACCAACTCATATCTGCTTGCAATGAACGCCAACCATTATCCACTTGGCAACTACCATCTAAGACAGGCTATCGCATACAGCATTGATAAGACCGCCATCGTTGAATCAGCAATGAATGGTACGGCAGATGAGATCGACTTCTTGCTTCCGCGATGCAATGAATACTCGCCCGAGGAAACACAAGGAGGAGCCTATTACTCAAGCAATGTTGATGCAGCATTCGATTCACTGGCTGACGCAGGTATGCTAGATGTTGATGACGACGGAGTTGTTGAAGCACCAAACGGATCAGAAATAATCTTCAACGTGTGGTATCCGTATGATGTTCCTGGGATGAACGAAACTGCAATAATTCTTACTTCAAATCTTCTCTCTATAGGCTTGAACACATCGTTAACTCCTTTGAAGTCTTCAACCATTCAAAACGAAATAGCGGGTCACAATGCCACATATAGCTTGGCACTTTATGAGCAAGACCTACCGCGTTATGGTTTCGCTTGGGCTGCCACTACATTTCACAGTGGCAATATTGACGAATATGGTGAGAATATCGCCAATGTAGATGATACCGTATTAGATGATTTAGCAGAAGAATATCTTGATGTAGTTACGATTGAAGCAGCTATTGATATTGGCATGGAGGCGATCATGGCAATTCATGACTTGAGCCCTGTGATACCTCTATTTGCCAATAGATGGCTCTCTGTATTTTCGCAAACGAATTTTGAGGGGTGGGTAAATGATACCCGAGAGGGTGCATTTGGATTATGGAATGCAATAACTGTGACATCAATAGACTCAAGCGATCGACCTTTAATTGTGGCAGTATTGCCAAGTTTCTTCACCGACTTCTTCCAGGGGCCAAATCCCTTTACTGGGAATATACCAGTGGATAGTTCATGGTTAGTTGGTCAACGATTCAATCCATATCTATTGGTATTCGATACTCCCATTGCTTCGAAACCGGATGGGTCTGCTGTTCCCCGTCATGCCACGTCTTGGGAGATTGACTTCTTGGGAACGGTACCAGACCTGACAAGAAACCAATCACGTTCAACCTATTACTGCGATCCCAATGCAAATTGGACTGACGGAACTGGCATGAACGCACAAGACTACCGATTCACATTCGAGTACTATGCCAATAAATCACTAACTAGCTATGCGCAAGATATTGCAGGTGTAAGGGTTTCAGGCGATTATGTTGCAGGAGTCGAATATGAAATCCATGACACATTTTCATTTAGATATCTTGGAGCGCTGCCAATTCTTGCAGAACATATATGGAAGGGCAGGGATCCCTATTCTTGGCAGCCCAATATCGAGGACGTTGTTGGTTCTGGTCCATATGTGTATTCCGAGTTTGAGAGTGGTTCTTTTCTCAGCTTGCAAAGAAATCCAGAGTATTACCCCCAAGTAGACACTGAAGCCCCAACTCTTCGAACATTAGCCATAGCGCCTGATGACCCAATCCCTGCAGAGTCAGTTGTATTTCGAGCCTTCGTGGATGATAGAAGCAAAATCGCCAATGTGAGATTGTCATATATCTATCAGGTCGGAAACATAAATTTCACAGGTAGCCAGTTAATGGTTTTGCAACCTTCTGGATATGAGGCAACTATTCCAGCCCGTGTAACAGCTGATACTGTCATATGGGAGCTGTCTGCAACTGATATCTGGGATAATCAAGCAATCATTGCCTCCGGATCTTATTCAAGGAACCCAACAACAACGGGAAATGCCATAGACATGAGTACCCTCATATTTGCAGGAGGTATCGCCGCAGTCATCCTCTTGATTATGGCCATTGTTGTATTCAGACGGAAGAGATGAACGCTTTACTGAGTCGGCTTCTTGAAGACATAGAACCAAATCCCAACTACGGCAATCAGGACAGCTATTCCTCCAATTGCTAGATAGACAGTCATCGTTGATAACGGACTCGAAGGCCAAATTTCCGAGATTTCATTTCCTGCCAACAGCCATGCATCTGCAGTTTCTTCAAGGTAATTTGAAATCGCATTCAATTCCTCGGAGTAGGATTCGAGGGAGGATTCTAAATTCCCCGTTGAATTGAGTTCTGAAGAGATACCTGCAAAGGTTGATGAAACTAAACCGTCTATCCTGCTTGTGTTCCCAGGATATATCAGAGTAGAATTGCTGGATAATGCAGCCAGTGAACTAATTGCTTCAGCCGCTGCACCAGGGAAACCAGTTTCATGAAGTTCCGGGACTATCTTCAGAAGCGCTTCAGCTGCTGTTCTGAATGCCAAGTACTGAAGAGTCAGTGAGCTCTCTATACCAATCCCCATAAAAACCAAAGCTGCTCTCTTGAATGCTTTTTCGTCTTCAACACTGTCGAAAATGGAGAGAAATTCAAGAATACTGCTTTGATCTAAGTCCTCACCCATCTTTCTGAAGGCAGCCTCGCCAAAGCTCCAAAGAAAAGCACTAGAGCTGCTAGGAGCGTATGCAGAACCTACACCCAGAAGCTTATCGCGAATCGCAGGTCCCAGTGAATCCGCAATATCTTCATGGGACTCCAACCCAGGCCGGAATAGCTCGCTTATGTAGTATCTGCTGCTCCACGCTGTTGAGAGTTGTGAATATGTGATTGTCGTGTAATTACCTCGACCATCATCGGGATACCCATATTTGTCACCGAAGGAGCCAACACCCGGGTCAATGATAGTTGCTGTGCCCTCAGTGTTGTTGTATCCCACAATCAATATGGCATGACCACCGCCACCGAGTCCTCTCTCACGAAGATAATCATAATCAGCTGTAGGAAGCCATATAGGGTCCACACTAACCAAAAGAGGGTATCCTTGGTCAATTGTACTCCTCATCAATTCAAGCGCATCAGTCTGTCCAGAGATCCTTCCCACGTTAATTCCTTCATTCGTCCATAACTGCTCTGCCTGATCCCCACCAGGCAGGTTTTCTCCAATGTAGACAGTATAATTGACTCCGTATAGACCAGAGAGAAATTGTGTGGGCTCAACCTGTTTGTAGATTACACCAGGATAAGTGAGCAAACTATCATTGTATTTGAAATATGCATAGGAGAAACCAACCGTTGACGAGGCAAATACCGCAGCCAGGTCTAGTTCTACCCCAATATATTGAAGCGCACTAGATGTAGCTGCCCAATTACAGAAGCCATTGATTTCCTGCCACACAAATGGTACATCTTCAAGTGTTACAGATTGGGAAGTAGCAAATGATGGATGAGGATATTGCATTCCCATCATCACGCCTGTGGTCATAGGGAAAAAGAGTATCATCATGACGACAAGGCTAGATTTTGAAATAATCCTCATATGGCAATCCACAAGATATTTCGTTTCCCAGATGTCATAAGCGTAGCGATTTGGGAGAACAACTACCAAACAAGAATCTTTATTGTCACATCATAATGGCAGAGAAACGTGCCTAAGAAGGTTCCAAATAGATGAACTATCATTTGATATTGACAAGAAAATGCAATCTCAACTGCGTCTATTGTCATGGAGGAGAGCATACCAAGGACACTGAAATCTCATATCCATTGGAGGATTTGATCTCATTCCTAGAGAAGGATAAAACATCCACTACTATCATGTTCTACGGCGGCGAACCAACTCTTAGGACTCAGCTGCTTGAGGAAGTCATGGAAAAAACACCCGAAGCTCGTTTTATGCTCCAAACAAATGCAACACATCTTGACAAGATTGCTCCCAAATACGCAACGAGATTCCATTCCATACTTGTTTCCATTGATGGAAGAAGATTCGTAACCGATTATTATAGGTCTAAGGGGATTTACAATAGTGTCCTCTCCAGCGTCAGATGGTTAAGAGAGATAGGATATCAAGGAGACATAGTTGCGAGAATGGCGGTATCTGAACAGACTGATATTTATCGCGATGTGGTGCATCTGCTTGAACTTGCCAACCCTAGATTTGACCATGTTCATTGGCAATTGAATGTCGTGTGGGATGCTGAGGGGAACTGGACAAATTATGACAAGTGGATTGAAACTTCTTACAAGCCAGGTATCGAGGCGCTAGTTGACTACTGGGTCGCAAGAATGAAACGAGGAGAAGTAGAAGGTATAGTTCCGTTCCTGCCAATAATGAGAGATATTCTCACTGGTGGAAGTTCATCGCTTAGATGTGGTTCGGGTATTGATACATTCGCAATACATGTTGATGGTTCCATTGGAATCTGTCCGATATCTCCAGACTGGGAGTTTTCAATTGTCGGAGATATTTGGACTACTAAGCCCCAAGAACTCAGAAATATTATGAAAGTCCAAGAACCTTGCCCATCATGTGAAATATACGATTTGTGCGGCGGACGATGCCTATTCGCGAACCGACAGAGGCTTTGGGGCGAGAATGGCTTTAGCAAGATTTGTGATACCGTATTCCACCTCGTGAACACTCTGAAAATGGCAGCTCCCACCGTAACAGAGCTGATACAACAGAACACAATAGAACTTGAATCCTTTGACTATCCTGAATTCAATAATGGGTGCGAGATTATACCTTAGAGCTCGTCCTCAACTAGTTCGTCTTCACATAGGTCCTTTCTCATCACAACGATTTCTTCGGCCTCTCGCTTAGTCTTATCAATCTCCTCGTAGCCCATATTTTCATAGAATTCCTTTTGTTGTTCAATGGCGCCATAGACATCAATTTCAATGCAAGAAGCGTTTGAATGCTCTAAGAGATTTTCTCCGTATTCGACTAATAGAGTACCAATGCGGCGCTTTCTGTATTCAGGACGAACTGCTACGCGACTAATCACACCTACACCACCACGTAGCTCTACTCTCATCACTCCCACGATCTTGCTTCCCATCAAAGCTACATACTGGTTACCAACCTGGATCATCCGAGCAATTTTATCGAGTCCTTCCTTCAATGCACCAGGTTGTCTCGATAGTTGCTTCTTCACACCGGCGTAGGCCTCTTTTATGATCTCCTTGACCTCATCTACTTCACTAAGTTCAGCTCTACGAATCGTGACCTCCGCGTAATTATAAATGGTTCATACCACCTGATTCTTCTTGAAACAATAGTATGTCATATTGACATATATGATTATGGCATGCCACACCATACATCCTTTGAATAGAACTATACTGGTGGGACATATTTGATAGAAATAGAGATTGTAGAAAAGAAAGAATATGATGAAGAATGGATTCGAAACGCGGTCCGAAATGAGTGGCATTCGGACTTGGTTATAATCAAAGGGAGAGAGGTCCATCCCGCAGAATTTGATGCATTAATCGTATTGAAGAACTCGGAAAGGGGGGGTTTCCTACTATATCGAATTACCGGCACGCAATGTGCTATACTCACCTTGAATTCATTCATGAAGCGTGAAGGCATTGGTTCACGTCTGATAGACTATCTAGAGGAGAAGCTTTTACAGAAAGACTGCAATATGTTGGAAGTGACCACAACCAATGATAACGTGGAGTCACTAGCGTTCTACCAGAAGCTTGGTTTCAACATTACAAGCATTCAAGTCAATGCCATGGAACATGCCCGAGAGATGAAACCATCGATTCCAAGAACGGGGATACACGGAATACCTGTCCGAGATGAGATTATCCTAGCAAAAGACTTCCAAGAACAAAAACAGCAACAATTGTGGTCATTGGTCAAGCGTTGGGAGTAGATCATATTGCTAGTACGTACTTTTAATAGAGGAATCATTGTTTCTAATTGCAGGGTGTTCTGATATGGAAGACGAAAAAGACGAGGAAGTAGTTGAATCGAAGAAGCTAACAAAGAAGGACAAGCAGGAGATACAGGAAGGCGCATGTGTGAATTGCGTGATTGCGGCGCTGATACTTATGTTTCTTTCAGCACTTACCCTGCTTCTCTAGGTACGGTTTAGTGTCTACCATGACATTTCTTATTGATCCATTCCTGCTCATGGGTCTGTCAATCCTATCGATGAAAATAGGACAATGGGCGGATCGAAGAAACCCAAGCAGGATAGGGAAAATACTTGCTCTGTTTTCCCTAATAACCATAATTTTCACAAGCACATCATTGTATAATAATGGGTGGTGGATGGATTGGTTTTGGATTCCACTTCAGCCATATGCCACTTCAGGCAAGGATCTCATGATCAACTCCGGGGTCTTTTCCTTTGAAGCACAAAATACCGAGGGGTTGATTGACTTTCTGGCGTATTTTCAAATAGCCCTCTACCCGCTTTGGTCATTTCTTGGATATTCTGCATATCATCGCTTTATCAACAAAGATATTGAACCCTAAGAGAACCATGAAAATAGATTCCAACTGTGAAAGGTTCAATGTGGCATAGAATGCAAAAACTGCCGAGTTAGTCCGCAAATAGGGACCACCGTCCTTATTCGTGATTTGCGGAATGATAAATACGTAAAAGTGTTATATGTATTATATAATATCATCAAAAACAATCAGCACGTAATATGGTGGCTATATTGGACAATTTTCAGAAGCTATTGACTTCACCTTTAACAAGGCTCTTTGAAAAGCTAGCCCTTTGGGTCGGGCTATCAGAGAATGCCGCTCCAGTTTTGATGGTTCTTTTCATAGAGGAATATCGAAATGGCAATCGTCTGAGTTCTGAGGAGATATGTCAGGCAACTGGATATTCTAGAGCAAATGCGGGTCTGATTATATCCCAGCTCGAAACAATAAGAATCATAGATGGACAAAGAGACTTCAGTCAGACAGGAAGAGGGCGCAAACGTGTATTGTATAGATTGAGTGTTGACTTGGATGAGTTTTTCGAACTTGGATTCAAAGGCATTCTTAACCAGCTACAGAATATGATGAGCGAAGTCACCTCTATTCAGGATTCCACGAATTTTGATATTGAAGGAATGAGTAAAATGCTGGTGGAAATAAAATCTGAGATACAAAAAAGCCTTGAAAAGCTTGCAGTAGGGAAGCCAGTCTAGTAAAAATGGGGAAAGAGGAGTGCTTGACTCCTCAATCTGATTTTCTATTCCTCCTCTTCCTCTTCTTCTTCATCCTCACCTAGGCGCTTGACTCTACCGAGTCTTCGATCTTGCCCAATGGAGAGCCTATCAGGATCAGGTGCGGATAAATCATATCCAGGACGACCCTCTTCTATGCCCTTGACTTTTTCCGATGCCCATGTTTCACCAGGGTCAGGAGTGGCTTCTGCAACATCTTTATCAACTTCTTCAGGAGCATAGGTCCGTCCCTCTCTTCTAGCCCTCTCAACTATTCGCTCGATTCTCTCAGTCCTTAGGTAATATAGAAGGGAGAAAATTGCAGCCAGTGGAAAAGCTGTCAGTTTGGCCACATCCCTGAAGACCCAGGCAAAGTCACTATTCAATGCAAAATTGAGCCAATCGCTAATCAAGGGGGCATTGTAACCTGCTAATGATATCATACTATCTACAAAGAAGAAGCCGCTAGCCAAGAAGAATGTGAGAACTGGTCCGAGGTCTCTAACTCTACTTCGTGATTCCTCGATACCCTCAGTTATTGTTCGGCCAATTCCACTGAGAGCATAAATGAGGAAGAACACCGTCATGATGATGTCCGTGGGGTAGAGAGTGGCTGCTCCGGTTCGTCTCATTACGTTTACCAGAAAGTAACCAGAGTAGATTGCTATGAACAATGCTAGTAGAGCGATGTTTAATGCGGCGCCTTTACCAGCATATTTGAAAAATGCAAATAGTGCTACAAGTGCAAAGAGACCCATCATTGCATACGCGACCAGTAATGACGTAGACTGTGCCGCCAGGTTTGCAGCTGCTTCAGCAAAAATCGATGTCACCAAATCAGCAGCTCCAAAAATGTTGTTTGGGATAATGTACAGTGCAAGTATTGCTTCTGCAGCAATAAGACCCAGTGCTATTATCAGCACAATGAAACTGCCAATTCCTATGGCAATCCCACCCTTTTTGGGTTCCTTGATTGATGCAATTCGTAGGCTAGTTCTCGCAGAGAGATACGCCTGAAAGGCAATCCAACCCAACCAGCAGAAAATCGCGAAGAAGAATAATGCAGATGTGCCGAGTATCAACGAGGAGAATACTGCAATTGCAAATGAGACCGCAAGCCATGCTAAGCCCTTGAGCTCAGTTACTCTCCCTCTTCCGCGTCTAGTTATCCACACCTTTTCGAGATTCAATGCCATGAATAGAGAACCTAATCCAAAGTAGATAGTTCCAGTCGCCCCTACATATGCAAATACATTCAATAGAATAGGAGCAAGTGAAGATCCTATGCTGTAGGAGAGTATCCACGCAAAGAAATAGGACACAAATATCGAGGCAACAAAAATGGTCAGATACGCAACATATCTTCTGGTCTTGAAGAAGACCTTCAAGCCTTCACCGATTGCAGACAAAATGGGTATTTCCACGCTTTTTCCTCCATTTTAGTTGCTTTCTCTAGTAGCCGCATGAATTTAAGGTTTGCAGGGATTGGCCTCAATGGTACGGTGGTACCACATCACCAAAAGACAATTATCCTTTTAAAAAGTGTTGCAACGATGTGTCAATAAACGTGCAAGTTGAGCTGCTATGCCTATAGATGTCATAATGATTGATGACCGGAAAGAAACTCTTGAGATTGCAGAAAAGATGCTAACCCGGATCAATCCTGGAATCAGAATGAGCCTATTCGAGTCTTGTGAAGATGCACTTGAAAAGCTAGATGAAGGAAGTCCGGATGCTATCATCTGCGATTACGACATGGGTCCCAACAAAATAACGGGATTGGATATGTTGGAAAAGATTAGATCGGATGGGAAGCAAACTCCTTTCATAATGTTCACGGGTCGAAGTCGAGAAGATATAGCTGTAGATGCGCTAAATCTTGGTGCTGATTATTATCTTCTGAAGAAGCTCGGAAATGTCAAAGCTCTTTACGAGCAGTTAGCGCATTACGTCGCCACAACGGTCTCGAAACACAAACTCGAAATGAAATTGAAGAGAAGTGAAGTTCGCTTTTCGAGGCTTTTCGAGCATGCAAGTGTTGGAATGACCATTAGTGATTCTCACGAAGAAGTGGTCAGAGTAAATCAAGCCATGGCAGACATGCTAGGCTACACCATTGAAGAACTGAATCTGATGAAGGTCAGCGACTTTTCTCATTCAGAAGATTATGAACTGGAGAGGAGCAAGTACCTAGATTGCCTAAGACACGGAAAAAAATCCTATAGGATGAATAAGCGTTACATAACAAAGAAAGGGGAAACGGTTTGGGGGAGGTTGGCCTGCACTATTCTGACGGATCGTGCAACCAAGGAGAACACAATTGTGAAGATGGTTGAGGATATTACAGAGAAGCTTAGGGCCGAAGCAGAGCTCGCTCGTAAGAATGCGGACTATCAGCAGCTCCTAGAGAATGTTGCAGATATGGTATTATCCATAGACAAAGACGGAAATATCGTGACGTGTGCGAACAAGCCAAATGTCTTCTCAACCGACGAAATCTCTGGAGAAAAGCTGTGGAGATTAGTTGATGACGATTGTACTGCCAAGGTCAACAGTGCCATAAGCGAAGTGATATCATCCGCACGGAATCAGCAATTGACTGTTAGGTATACTCCGGAGAATGGTACAAGTATTTGGTGGGAAACCAGCTTTGCACCAATCATTGAAGATGGCAAGATTGCATACATTGCCGTCGTTGCTCGCGATATTACAGAAAGGTACATTGGCCGTCGAGATTTGAGAGAATCAGAAAAACGTTTGAAGATAATGTTTGAGCAGTCAGCTATTGGCATTGCTCAGGTATCCTTGGAAGGAACCATTATTGAACCCAATCAGAAATTATGTGAAATCCTTGGATATGAGAGGGAAGAACTGCGTGGAATGAGTGTCTTTGATATTGGCGTAGATGAGGATTCAGATAGAGAAAAGGACCTGAGCCGTAAGCTCCAAGAAGGACGAATCAAGAGTTATCAGATGACGAAGAGATTCATCAGGAAGGATAACGAAGTCATCCACGGGCGACTGACTGTTTCCTTGCTCAGAACCCCCAATGGCAAACCCGCCTTTACAATTGGATTCTTAGAGGATGTATCCTCTGAAATTAATGCTAAGATCATGCTCCGGGAGAGTGAAGCGAGATTTAGAGCTACATTCGAGCAGTCGTCGATTGGGATGACAATGGTTGAGCTCGATGACAATATAATCAAGGTTAATGATGCATACTGCGATATGCTCGGATACTCCCACGACGAGCTTGAGAAAATGAAAGTTGCAGAGTATACTCATCCTGATGATGTAGATAAGGACAAAGCTAACTTGGAAAAAATGCTGAAGGAGGACGGTTCCTCCTTCAGAATGAACAAACGGTACTATAGAAAAGATGGAACAATGATATGGGTGGATTTGACGGTATCGCTGCTCAGAGATGATGACGGAAACCCGAGTTATGTTATTGGCATCGCAAACGAAATAACTGAGAGAAAGCGTGCAGAGAAAGAACTTAGAAGGAGTCGAGAGAACTTTAGGAAAATATTCCACCATTCTCCAATTGGAATTCAAATCTTAAACTCAGAAGGCAAAATCGTTCAAATCAATGATACCGCAAGAGATATCTTCGGTGTTTGTGATGCTCAGGAACTAATCGGTTTCGATATCTTGAATGACCCAAATACAGCAATCGAAGTTAAGCATGCAATTCGCAACAGAGAAAGAATAGAATTCGAAGACCAATTCGATTTTGGACTCGTGAAGGAGAAAGAACTCTATAACACATCCAAGTCAGGATATGTGTATTTAGAAACAATAATTGAACCAATCTTCTCCGATAAAGACGAAGCTAAGAAGCTTATTGTATTGATTAACGATGTATCTGAAAAAGTTGAAGCAAGAAAGGAACTTGCAAAACGTGAGCAATGGTTTCGAGAGCTATTCGAGAACTCGCCAGTTGCAATCAATGTATTTGACAAGAATGGAACTATAATAGATGCGAACCGAGCTTGCTTGGATATGTTCGGTGTAGAGAATCTTGAAGACCTTAAGGAATTCAACATATTCGAAGACCCCAATCTTCCTCCTGAGGTGAAACATGCTTTTGACCATGGAGAAGCGAAGAGGATAGAAACCAAGTTTGATTTCGAGCTAATTCGAGAAGCGGGGCTATATCCGACTAAGCGAGAGGGGGTCATTGTTCTAGATTCTGTTAATTCCCCATTGTATAGCGAAGGCAAACTCGCAGGGTATATTATTCAGATGTTAGACATAACAAAGGAAGTTAATGCAACGAAAGCATTGAAGGAGCGCGAGGAGGAGCTTAGAGCCATATTTGAGGAATCTCCCATCGGCATTGAGGTTTTCGATTCAAACGGACGACTCGTGAGAGCGAACAAGGCTGCCAAAGCACTATTTGGATTTTCTAGCGTCAGGGAACAACAACGCCATAATTTCTTTGAGGATACATTTGTGCCTGAAAATGCCAAAGAGAGGCTCGAAAGGGGCAAGTCTGCAGCATATGTTACTGAGATTGACATGCATGACCCTATGTTTTCGGAAGCAACGTATGCCGGCAAGAAAGGCAAGGTCATTATCGATGTCACACTTGTTCCAATAGCACTATCTGGTAAACTTTCTGAATCAAATATGGTTCTTGCACTGATTCAGAACATAACTGAGGAGGCGACTGCAAACGAGCTACTCAGAAGTCAGAAGGAGCAGCTTAGTGAGTTTGCTCACGCGATGAGTCATGACATCAGAAACTATCTTCATAGAATCAACGGATATGTGGAACTATGGAGAATGGAAGATGATCCAAGTTATGAGCAGAAAATAGCGGGGGTAGTTGATTCATTAGACCAACTTCTAAAACATTCGGTTCAGCTAGCCGATGCGGGTCTTGTCATTGAAGAGAGGAAGGAAGTCGACATGAATGATGTGGTGGATTCGGTTGCAGATTTGACGCTGCCCAGCACGACAGTCATCAGACGAGATGAATTATCTCCTGTAATAGGAGATGAAACGAAAATCAGACAGGTATTCGCAAACCTCTTTGGAAATGCCGTAAAACATGGCAAAGCCACCTCCATAGAGGTGCGCGAGGAATCTCACTTCAACACGACACTTTTCAATATAATCAATGATGGCGAACCCATTGATGACCATCTCACAGAGGGCTTATTTGAGCAAAAAACTGGACATCCAGAACACGGATTTGGCCTGCAAATTGTAGCACGGATAATTCAGGCGCATAATTGGGAAATCCGTCTCGCCAACAATAATCCAGTGACTATTCAAATAAAGATGCCAAAGGAAAGTCAAAAATAAGGCAAAAAAGCACTTTCATTTTATGGATATTTCAAAATTAGAATAGGTTTAATAGGGAGCGTCCAAAAATTACCATCGTGGTCTGCGACCGATGGGGCCTAGTTTTCGTAACATGCCCTCATTACATAACTCCCCCCTCCTACCACGACTCCATTAGTCGCCGGCCACACCTTCTCAGCGTATTATGAAACCAACCGCTTCTAAGTGCGCATGTTCTTTGTATTCATCCTATTTGGTCACATAAGTCGTCATTGTTAACCAGACCGTTTTCGCATCGCCACAATAATTGCAACTATGATGACAACGCCAGAAACACCCGCAATCACAAGTATCATTGGCGATAACTCATCAGGAGGAGGGGACGTGGTTGTTGTAGTAGTCGTGGTTGTTGTAGTAGTCGTGGTGCTTGTCGTAGTGGAGGAAATCAAAGCATTAACCATTACAATGACTGTATCAGATACCTTATTGCCAGCAACATCTTCCACAATGATTGTATAGTTGTATACGCCCTCATCCAGATCATCAACAGAGATTGATATGGGAAGAGAGGCATTCTCCCAGCTACCTGATTGAACGGTTTCCCCATCAAGCAATATCATATAGCTCAACGGATGATCATCAAATGGGGTCCACTCGATTTCATTACCGGTTTCACCCACACTATACTCCATATCTGCTGGGCTATCGATTGTAGGAGAGGTGCCATCCACGACGGTTACCATTACCGTGCTGGTCGCAGAATTTAATCCAACATCTGTTACAACTAAGGTGTAGTTGTGGACTCCTAGTTCGAGGTCATCGACTGAAACCATGATAGTTTCTGAACTGGAGTTCCACAAACCAAACTGCAATAGAGTTCCATTCTGATAAATGCTGTAACTCTCTGGATGGTCGTCAGCTGGCGACCAAGTAATCAAATGCCCCGTGGAGAACTCAATATACTCGATACTAGCTGGCACGTCAATAGTTGGGACCGAACCGTCTGCAACAGTCACAATTACAGTATCTGCAGTCCAGAGACCTGCATCATCATAGACCACGCAGGTGTAATTGTATTCACCGACTGCTAGACCATCGAGAGATATATTTACTAACTCAGATGTCGAATTCCATAGTCCTGAGTATTCAGAAACACCATCAACAAGTACTTCATAATTATTCGGTCGATAATCGTCTGGACCCCATGCAATCCATTGACCTGCCTCACCTTCAACGAATGAAACATCAGCAGGCGAATCAATGGTGGGAGTTGTAGTATCTGCAACAGTGATCGTGATGGCATCTGATGCATGATTGCCGGCCACATCGTACGCAG
Organism: uncultured archaeon; assembly: GCA_964648855.1. Taxonomy (GTDB): domain Archaea; phylum Asgardarchaeota; class Thorarchaeia; order Thorarchaeales; family Thorarchaeaceae; genus TEKIR-14. The sequence goes on along the minus strand of CAZYLT010000003.1, from coordinate 189,313 downwards.
TGGCATTAATTGTATGTACCCCAAGGTCGATGCTATCGAGATTTAGTGCTGAAGCATAGGGCGGTGTATCGTCCGTATGGAAGAGGATCAAGCCGACACGGAACTCCACATAATCAATTCCTGACCCGCCTCCATCATCAACCGTCGTTTCAATAATTGCTATACCTTCCATCTCTGCCGCATCTGCTGGTGAATCAATGTTCACTGTGGGGTCAATATCATCACCAACTGTATACGAGTAGTATAGAGAGTCATTATCATCGACAGTTTCGAGTCCAACGCCATCTACAGCAATGATACAATATTGCACCTCTGTTCCATAAGCTTGGGCTGGAATTACTGCGTCATATGACCCGGTCGTTGATAGAGTCAGCCAAGTCGTACCGTTGTCTACTGTATAATTGACAGCGAGAGAGTCTATGCCTGGACGTGTATCGAAAGCGTCGATATGGATTAACACATTATCATTGTACATCGGGGAAACCGGTGACTGATCAACAAATTCTACAACAGGAGATGCCCCATCCGTTATGATCACATCATCTAGGATCAATGTCGTTACTGACTCAGAGGGCCCAACATAGTCGGATCTAACCCGCAGAACTACGTTCTTGATTTGAATATCGCCCGAAAGCGTCAGACCCTCTTGAGCATCTGCTGTGATGTTGCGATGGAGATTAGTCCAGATTCCAGTCGTGTTAAAACCTTCAACATTGAAATAGTAATTGCTTGAAGAGTTTGTCGGCGCATAGTTACCTCCGGCCCCGAGGATGTAGTTAAGAGAATAGCCGCCATCGATTTCCAACTTGATGATGGCTGATGACTCGTCTACACCACTCATCTTGTCCAAGCGCCACCATGCATCCAAGAAGTCATTCGGGCTGACATTGACAAATGTTGGGCGAATCACTCCTGCGTAGTTATCATGGGTTGTATATGGAGTGATATTGCATGCATAATCGCCACTCCGAGAGTCTGTTGTCCTCGTTTGTGTTATAGCATCCCCGAGGTATCTGAACCATCCAGCAAAGGGCGTATATGTGTCCTCGTACCAATCTTGCTCGAAACTCGGGTCACCGGTTGGTGAGGAACTGATAGTGAAATTGTCGACTAAAAGGGATGATTGAGACCCTAGCCCAGGGACGTAAACATAGAACTGAAGCCTAACAACTGAGCCGGTAGTACTACCGAAGTCAGAAATGTACTCATGAAGGTCCAGTTCAGCATGATGCCATGTGTCGCGAACATTGTATCCATCAAGCCCTATCCCAATCGAGGTTGTGGAGTTACTAACCCCGAGAAGCTCATCCGCGCCATATCCTAGAAAGAAGTGATAGTAGTAGTCGTCTGTTTCATTCTGGAACTTCACTGCAAATTTTGCATATTGGGAATTGCTACCCAGTATCCGGTTGTATTTCCAGTCGAAATTGATAACGGTCATGTCAGGTTCATTTACAAACAGGCCGGTTGGATACGTATATTCACGCTCAACTGCACCGTAGGCAGCCGACCATTGTGATTCAATAACACCGGAAGTCATGTTGAGGGAGTAAGGGCCATCAGTAGCATCTGTGCTCTGCTCAACAAACGTAGCAGTGCTATATGTATAACCCCAATAGCTACCATCACCGGTTTCAAATCCACCGTTAGGTATCCAGCCAGAGTAAGTGCCGTTAGTTAGAGACGTATCATCTAGAACGAACTCTAGAGTATTCCTGCAATTTTCAGTTGTTGCGATATACCATCTTAGTGATGTTAATCTCCTTGTAGAATCAGGCTGAGAATTATAGGGACTGGCTGCATAGTCTTGGCCGAGATCGCGAGAGAAATGGTGCCAATCCCCGATGGTGAAATTCCACATATATGCGGTTACTGAAGTTCTGTTGGTTCCCGAAAAGTAATTGTTGCTAAGATAGTACCGTATTTCATGATAGTCATTCGTGCTGTTTTTTGTCTGAACTAATAAGTACACATAAGCCTGGATATCGATATCTGGGTTATTCAGCGTATTCCAATAGAAATCAAGTGTAAGATTTTCATAGAGTAGCGCAGCTGGGTCTTGACCAAAGCTCCGTGAGAAATAGGTTTGACTGGTCCCACATCCAGGTACCCCATAACCGGCGAGGTAGCCAGCATAACTTCCAGTGTTCACATGTGCCGTATATGCATAATCAGTGAACTTGTAACTCGTCGTATAACCGCCATAGCTATCTGGCCAATCAGTTGTGTCCATTGTTTCAAAGCTTGGGTTCTCATTGACATTTACCTTCAATTCTTTGAGCTGTTCCTCGGATGCAAGACTATTGAAAACATCACGAGCTGAAACTTCCGTCCGGCTTGATAGGGAAAACAAGCTTGGCGTTTCAGAAGGCGCTGTAACTATGGACGATATCATCAGAATTACAAATAGGTATAGAATGGCGTGCTTAGTTGTCAAATCTCCGATACTCTCCTTTTCTAGGAAGATTGAAGGTTATGCAGAAAGAACCCCTTGATATCTGTTTCCTTCTCGTTATAAACCAAGAAATCTACCCGCTCGTAATTGGGTTTACACTTCGTAAGGACTTCCTGCTAGTAAATTCGTCCCGCATTCTTCTAATCGCTGCAATTATCGATAGGGAGTCGGCGACCTGCTTTTTCCAAGGTCCCGGATGTTTCTATTCTTACTACCCATGAGGGTCATACTTTCATTGCCCAAAGGATTATGGCCTTGAATGATCTAGACAATTGATTTGGGGGGAGGCTCACTTCTCCAGCTTGCCCAGCCTTCGCTGAATCTTCTCAAGTTGCTCCTGAACCTTTGACATCTGACTCTTCAATTTCTCAAAATCGCTTCTGTTTGCAGCATCAGATGGTGGTCCTATCTGCTGGGGCGGATATGTACCTGTCGGAATCTGTCGTCTAAGTCCCATGCCGCGACCTCCGCCGCGGTTTCCACCTCTTCCTCGTCCCATTCCGTAACCCATTCCAGTTGACATCCCCGCACCATACGCTTGCCCGGTGGCAGTAGAACTTGGAGTTGATACCTCAGCTTTTCCGCCTTTGAACTGTTCCACAGCCTCTTTCACAGTGCCGGACATACCCAGTGCTGTATCAAGACCTGCTGCTGCGAGTGCTCGAGTTGCGTTTGGACCAAGACTTCCTGTAAGAACTGTTTTTGCACCAGTTTGAACGACAAGTTGGGCCGCCTGAATGCCCGCACCTCCAGAGCGATTTGCTGCTGTGTTTTGGATTGCCTTTGCATTCTTAGCGTCGGTATCAACAATCACGAAATACTGACATCTTCCAAAGCGAGGACCAACCTGTGAGTTCAAATCGGGACCTGTACTTGATACTGCTACCTTCAATTTTTATGCTCTCCTGATGTGAATAATTACCATTGTGCATTAATTATAGAATAATGCACAAAAATAAGAGTTGTTTTATGGAGAGAATAAAGAGTCTTTTGTAATCAACAAGATATCACGTCTCATTCGTAACTTAGAAACCAAGAGTTCTAACACTCACTTCATCATCGAGCTCGTTTGGAGAACCGTTATCTCTTCGGGATGCAATGGAATATTAGTCAGTGAAGGCGGTTTGGATTTCACTAATGCAGGAAGAACGGACAAATCGGGCTTACTCAACAAGTCCTCTAGTTTTCTTCTGGCTGATTCAATCGAGTCATTTTTCAGAATGGGTTCAAGAAAGAGAATGCCAAGTCCTTTGAGCAGATTGGCATAATCGAGAACCCCCGAAGAAGTCTGCTGGTGCCCTGTTGTTGCATATTCATTATTATCAAGAATCAAGATCTTTAGATTCTCTGGTCGCATGAGAGATGTAGTCACCAGTGAGCTGAGCCCCATCAAGAGGTTACCATCGCCAAGGATTACAAGGACCTGCTTCTGCGGACGAGACAATGCGACACCGAGGCTCACGGGAATTGGCAGTCCCATGCTACCGCGTAAGTAGATCTGCGGCCGTGGTAGACAGTGATAGACCTGTCTACTGATATTGCCATTGCTGCTGACGATTATCTCATTTCCAGTGAGAACTTCTTGAAGTTCCTGAATTATCTCAAAACCATACATGATTACCCAACCACTCCCTCTCTAATCAAAAGCGCAACAGGTCTCGATGTTTCCTCCATCCTTGCAATCGCGTCTTCAAGAGTTTGATGCCACGATTCCTTTTTCAAATCCCAAAATGGAACACGATACGATTTCAATAAATCTTCAGTTACCTCTCCCATTAGAGAATGCTCAGGAAAATCCCTATCAGGTTCGAGACCTCTGTAACTGATTATTATCAGCATTGGTAGTCTATAGAGTTGAGCAAGAGAAGTCAATGCGTCACCTATGGTGGCGTAGCCCGAATTCTGCATTATGACAAAAGCTCTCTTGCCGCCGAATGCGATCCCCGATGCAATACCTATCGCCTCATCTTCACGCGTGGCTGGGACATACGATATAGCATCGAGCATTTGGACTTTGTCAATCATTTGCTTGAAGTAGGAACAAGGAACTCCAGAAGCGAATGAAAACCCGTGGTTCACTAGGAATATGAGGAAGTCTGTAGAATCTATCATCAGTTTCTCAGCAATCCAGCTTTCTAAAAAGATGATGGTTTTCGGCTCAGGCATGTGATTCGATAGATTTAATGAGTAATGCGAGCTGCAACTGTTCATTGAAGGTCCTGCACTATTTCTATGGGTATCTCGAGTCTTTGGTCTTAGAACCACAACGTCTGCATTATACTGTGCCATCTTCGGATATGTCTTCATCCTTTATATGAGAACAGCTCATGACAGTGATTACAGCCCTTCAATAAACCTTGTTCGACTAAATTCTCGGAATCAGGATGTACCATTCGGGGAATATACCTTCTCTCTTGGTCCGGTTCTAACACGAATGTATAGGCTGCAATGAGGAATGTACCCGAGACACCAACACCGGAATCAAGAATCTTATCATTCCCTCTAAGCTTGTTGCTTGGAATGTACCTGTAAAGAGAAACCATTAAGCTTGGAATCCGCTCATTGGAGGTGCCCCAGGTGCACTCCAGATGTTTAGCTGAGGATATACTCAAAGTTACTTTATTAGACTGGCAAAGTCTGTTTTCGTACAGGTGCAGCCGCTTGCAATCGCCGGAATTAGTTCCAATGCTCTTCATGACCACAATCATTAGTGGACTGACAATGGTTGTTATTTTTCGTTCATTATGGAAAAATAGAACCCTGCCCACGCTACTCTATGCTATGACGATGGTTCTTTTCTCGAGTATGGCAATTGATCTTCTATTGGACCAGGTGTATCTCCCATTTAGAAACTGGTATGTTATCATTAATGAACATCGATTGTGGGTTTCAAATATCCTCCTTGCCTTCTTTATTGTTGGCGGATTCTTGTTTTGGTATTTTGCAGTGATATATTCTCAATATGAAAGACCACCGTGGCACACTAACATAGTCTCATTCATTGCTGGTGGAGCGCTCTTCGGAGAGTTAGTTAAGGGAAACTGGTCAGCGCAAATTCCAATAGTCATAGAAGCACTTGCATTCCTCATTCTTGGCTATGTTATCATCAGATATGCTAGAAAGGTGCTTAGAGCTACAAGTGACCCTAAAGAAAAGAGGTGGGTTGGAGTGTACTTTCTCGGTTTTCTGATTTGGGTCATAGCAGGGCTCATTGGAATTGTTATTGCCAATATTCCAGGTGTACCATATATAATAGGTCAGAGTTGGTCTGTGCCATATAGCATTGGCTTATTGATGATATCAGTCACGGTAGCAGTGAAACCGAAGCTCCTCTTTGTGAGTGAGGCGATGCCTCTTGACCTGCTTATACTTGACAAAGAAGGAACCCTCGTATTCCTATATAGATTCCATGACTATTCAGGAAATGTCGACTCAGAGTTGTTAGGGTCAGCTATGTCAGGGGTTGTGTCATTGATGAAAGAGATGTTGGCAACTGACAAGAATCTTCACCGTGTTGACCATGGTGATATTAAGATTCTAGTTGAGAGTGGTGCATTAACCACATCGCTGCTTGTAGTAACAGAGGAAACAGCACGGTTTCGTCAATCCCTGCGTAACGCGACCATGGAATTTGAATCTAACTACAGAACTGAGTTACTTAGAGATTCAGCATTTGTCACGGATTTCGTGTCCTTTAGGGAAAGAGCCAAAGCCTTGTTTCTCTAGGCCCCATGTGTCGTCTGAACCTTGGTCATGTGGATTATGGTGCTCTGGAATGAGAGATAGAATGAATGTGAATGTACTATTCATCTGGGATGTGCGAAGCGAGCTGCGACAATACATCTCCAAAGGAATACCCCAAGACGCTGGTATCAATCTTATTTTCCCAGATTCAGCTGAAGAGTCCGAATATATGAGATATGCTGATGTTGCAGACATCATTGTTGGTTGGAGGCCAAGTGAGGAGCTTCTTGAGAAAGCGAAAAATCTCTCCCTCTATATCAATCCTGGTGCCGGCGTTCAGCACCTCTTGGAGAAATTTCGTGGGCTGGACCAAAGTCGTGACATCACACTTGTCAATGGGCATGGAAATGCATACTTCACAGCACAGCACGCTGTAGCACTATTACTCTCGCTAACAAACAAAGTTATCCCTCACCACAATTGGATGGTAGATGGCAAATGGAGGCGTGGCGATGATTATGCCAAATCAATTCCATTGCGAGAGCGTAGAATCGGATTATTTGGATATGGAGCCGTAAATAGCAGAGTGCATCAATTTCTGTCGGGATTCAAGAATGAATTTGCAGTACTAAAACGAAGTGAATTGGAAAATGATGGCCTCCCAACGAAAATCAAATTCTTCAATTCAAGTGAGCTTCCCGAGTTCCTGAAGTATGTTGATGTACTCATTGTTGCCGTTCCCCTGACAGAAGAAACTGAGAGCATTATTGGTGAGAAGGAATTAGACTTGCTGGGAGACAACGGACTCCTGGTAAACATGTCTCGCGGTTCAGTTATTGAGCAAGCTGCACTCTATAATGCACTCAAGAAGAACAAAATAGCTGGAGCAGCAATAGATGTCTGGTACAACTATCAGCCCGATCCAGAGGAAGACGGGAGGAAGTATCCATATCAACATCCGTTTCATGAGCTTGACAATATTATCCTTTCTCCGCACCGAGGCGCCTCCCCAATGGATGATTTGCAACGATGGGACGAGGTAATTGAAAATATCAGAAGATTCGCATCAGGGTCGAATAATTTCATCAACGTAATCGATATCGAGAGGGGATATTGAGCTCTGAGCCCATTCAGCAGAAATTTATTAGGGATTGTATCGTAGAAAAAGCAGGCTATGGAACACGCCAGATAGAAGCCTGAGGAATAGAAGGAACTCATCACGGATTTCTAAGCAAACAATTGGTGATGCAGAATGTACTGAGGGAAAAATTAGCCTCGGAACACCTTCTCTGCCGGGTGGAGAGTGACCGAAGCCGACCTTCATGGAGGAGGAGACCAGTGAAAAACCGCGCGCTTGTATTAGGAATTGTAGCAGTTCTTTTGTGCCATCCATTCGTCATTACCAATTCATTTATGGTGATGAGGATACAGGAAGAAAGTACCGTTAGTCTGTCAAGTCTGCAGGAAGCAGGAACTAGGCTTGAACCCGGTGACCACGTTTCGCATGTACCCATTCTGATTGACGAAGAGGGGGACTTTGTTTCCCAAGGCTGGGACGGTGCGGGAAGCCAGGCTGACCCGTATGTTATCTCAGGGCTGAACATCACCTACGATATTGATGAACCACTCATCAGGATGTATAATGTCGATTCTTACTTCGTCATCCAAGACTGCTACTTTGGTCAGTTGTCCAATGAACACGCAATCGATTTGGAGAATGTAACCAATGCTGCCTTGCAGCACGTCACCATCGATTCAGCTTTAGAGGGTGTTTCATTCAACAACGTAACAAATTCAACGATATCCACAATATATGTGGATGCAGCTGGCACAGATGGCATTCTGGTTTCCAATTCTCACAATATCGAAATCGAAGGCAGCTTCTTGACTGGAGGCAGGTTGCATATCTCAAAGAGCAGTGGCGCCAATGCTCATCACAATGAAATCAGCATGATAACAGTATCAGGCGCTCGGTTACACGAGTCAAACGGTACTCTATTCCACCACAACATAGTGGAGAATTCAGGTAGTGAGGGTCTAGACGTGTACAATTCTAGCTTCTGCGAGATATATTCAAACTTGTTCAAGGACACCTCTGATGATTCAATCTTTCTTAGGCTCTCTGAGCATGTGTCGATCTCAGATAATGAAATCATTGATTTCATCGATGACGGCATAGACTTTGTCAGTCATGAAGGGATAAGCATTGTAGGTAATATCCTCAATGGTGGCGATGGCTATCCAATCAGGTCTTCAGGGTCTGAGAATGGGATTATCTCTGATAATGAGATGATAGACAATGCTATTTATTCCATTATCTATTTTTCAGGAGCAATAGCCAATTTCACCATATCGGACAATTACATGGAAGATGTATGGGTGGGGCTCTTTTTAATGACCGGGTCCAATGTAAGCATATTGAGAAATACAATTATCAACGCTGGAAGCTATGCGATGTATCTGAATAGCATCCCTGATGCCAATATTGCAAATAACACATGTAGTATTTCGGATAATACTGCATTGTTCCTTGTTGATTCACCTCGGGCAGAAATTTCTGGCAATAGCATAGATTCAGTCGGAAGCTATGGAATATATGTTAACCATCCGAATTGCACAATCACAGGAAATAGCATATATGATTCTGACTCGGGGATAATAGCTCTCAGTGGTGCAGATAATGCCAAGATTTCCCACAATCAAATTGGAGATACGAATGGAGGAATCACAGTTTATAGCGACAATGTGACAGTGAGCACCAACACAATTAATGATTGTACCACGGGAATATACATTCGGGCTGGGGCAGAAGAAGCGGACGTTCACAACAACATCATCAATGCAGCAAATACCGGCATTCTAACAAGGGATGTCAATACGTCCATTGTTGATAACGAGATCTCCAACATGGTATATGGTATTTTCATGCAGGGCGCTACTAGTCCAGAAGTCAAGGATAACATCATTGGTAGCTCACGATTTGGGATATATGTTGATACAGTCACCGAAGGTACATTTGATGGCAACAATATGACGGACTGTGGGCTATACTTCACTTCTGGGCAATCAATAACCAATCTAAATCATTCCTTTGCCGAGAATCATGTGAATGAGAAAGATTTGTTCTATGCTTTGAACCAATCCGGGCTGAACCTCGACGGTACGGATTATGGAGAAATCATTTTGGTTAATTGCTCAGATGTCACCATTACTGGCGGAGATTACGCTCGCTCCACAGTAGCGTTCCAAGTATTCCACTCTTACGATTTGGATATTTCCAATTTCCATATCATGGATAACTGGGAACCAATTACTATGTATCAGATTGCCAATGTGGCCATCCTTGATTCTATCATCGAGGGTAGAGCTGAAAACTTCGCCATCAGCGTGACGAATGCTGATGTGTTCTGGGCGGAGAATATGACACTTAGAAACCTACATGGAAATGGCATTGATATGCAATCTTGTACCACAATTGATGTCAAAGACAGTTGGTTTGAAGATATAGCCGGCTCAGCAATCAACATGTTCGACATTAATAATGGTGTGATTGAGGGAAATGCAATCCTCAATGCCACAAATGGCATTCGTTTGGAATTTGTAGACAATAGTAGAATGAGTGACAATCATATACTATGGTCAATGTATGGCATTCATTCAACCTCGGAGTCTGACAATAACAATGCCACATTCAATAATATCCATGACTGTGAATATGGCATAAAGATGGATGATTCCTACAGCTGGTATATCTATAACAATACAATAAGATGGAATGACTACGGTCTCTACATAACCACCACTGATGACAACCAGTGGATATACAACAACACATTTGCCCTGAACACTATCCATAACGGATATGATGACGGTGCTGATGATTGGGACGATCGAGTAGATAGCGGCAACTATTGGGATGATTATAGCGGCACAGGCGTCTACAATGTGCCTGGCGGCTCATCGGTCGATAACTATCCACTTGTCTATACAGTCAATAAGCCCATCATAAACAATCCAATAGACATTTGGTACGCAGAGGGATCTGAAGGCAATTTCATCGTATGGGTTCCATTTGATAATTCGCTTCGTGACTGGGTTGTCAAGATAGATGGGGCAACATGGACCTCCGGAATATGGAACTTCAAGAACATCAATGTAAGCATAGACGGACTAGCCTATGGCACACACACAGTCTTTGTTGAAGTGTGGGACGTTGACCAAAACTCGGTAAATGATACTGTTATGGTTCATGTCTATGATGATACTCCGCCGGGAATCAATAGCCCACCGAACACAATCGCCTTTGAGGACGGGACTGGACAGCAGCTAAGCTGGCAGGTATCGGACCTCAATCCAACAACATTCGTTGCCTATATCGACAACGAGGAGTATGATACGGGGACCTGGTCCACAGGGGAACTCAATCTAAACATAGATGGACTTGATGCTGGCGAGTACGTGTTCAAGATGGTCATCCAAGATGTGGATGGGAACACAGCCTCCGATAGCATCCGGGTTCGAGTGATCGATGACGACACAGCGCCTGAGATCGACAGTCCTTCTGATATGCTTATCATCGAGGATTCGTCAGGGAACTCTATTGTCTGGACTCCCACCGACGAGTACCCAGATCGATATGAGATAGTATCAGATGGCACCATTGTGAAAGAAGGTGATTGGGGAGGGGGTAGAATTGTCTATTCGGTTGATGGGTTGGAAATTGGTCAGCACGCATTTACCATCACTGTCTTTGATGGCAGCGGAAGAACAGCCACTGATTCCGTCAATGTAACAGTCGTTCCCAAGGTAGCTCCTCCGCAACAACCCATTGATTATCTCTTGCTAGCGGCTGTTGGAGCGGTAGCTGGCGGCATCATCATCGCGGTTGCCATCGGGCTTTATCTGAGAAAGAAACGCACAAGTTGATATAGGACTAAAAGGGCGGCCTCGCTACTGAGGTCGCCAGTAGTTTTTCTAATTATAGGATTTTGATTTTTTCCGAAAAAAGCTAAGGTAGAGCAAAAAGGCATGTCTACCGAAGTATTAAATTCTATTATTGCAGTCTATTTGTAGCAGTAAAATGCATTCCGAAGTGAAGTCGTCTAGATAATTTCGGAGGTGGAGAATTTGCAGAAGCGCTCATTAACAATCATATCTCTAATTATTCTGCTAATCCAACCTATGCTGGTTGGACTTGGCACGCCAGAAACAATTGAACTCGTAAGTGGTAAGGTAATCCCCGCTCAAGAGCCTGGATTTCGCGTGGGCCCTGAGGACCTTACAGAACATGTACCCATCGAAATCGATGGGACCGCTGATTTTGTTTCGCAAGGGTGGCCCGGGTCTGGGACACCTGGAGACCCATACCTGATTGCTGAACTCAATATCACACAGGATTTGGGTGTCCCGATGATAAGCATCGTGAATACGAATGCGTCGTTTATCATCCAAGATTGCTATATTGAGCAACAGTCCTTGGAGTGGGCAATCAAGTTTGAAAATACGACCGGGGGTGTGATTGGATACTCAACTGTGGATTCCGCACAGGGAGGAATTTCCGTCAGCAACGCAAACAACACACGAATCGAACATTGTGACATAATGTCGCATTCGACTACCTCTGACGTGTCTTATTCGATTTCATTGGAGCATTCCGAGAGTTGTGCTATTGAGAATAACAGACTTGAAAGCGAGTATCGTGTATTATATGGATACTATAGTCCTAGCTTGGCATTGAGTGGCAACTCGGTCTATGGCAATTCCGGTTACTATGCATATCTACTTCGCTACTGCAATCACACCTATAGCATTGGAGATACTATTAGCAGCGGCTATGAGGTGAATATCTATTACAGCCACCATCTCAGTTTCGATCAACTCACCATGGACGCAAACGGGGGAATTATGATATCAGAGGGCTCCAATATAGAGATCAAAGATAGTCATATCAGCTCTGACGGCGCCCGAGCACTGCGTGTTCTCTCCAGTCCATTTGTTCATATAGAAAATAGCTACTTCAGCTCGGATTTCAATTCAGGTATTCTGATACAGCTATCTGACAATTTCTCACTAAAGGACTGCGTTGTTAAGGACGCCAGTGGTGACGGAATAGGTGTTACCAATTTATCTAACGTTACGATATCAGGCTGTTCAGTATCTGAAGTCACCGGCAGTGGCATGAATCTTGGATTCGTCCAGAATGCAACAGTAACTGGGAATACCATTTCAAACACAGGCAATAGAGGATTTAGTTCAGGAAATTCTAACAATGTAACTTTTGCTAATAATGCCATTTCATATGCAGGTGATGACGGCTTCTACGTTTCACCCGGTGACAACTGGACAATTACAGATAATTCCATTGAGTACATTGACGGGTATGGGCTCTATCACGATAACGGAGAGAATGTCATTTGCCAACGCAATAGCGTGTCCCACGGAAATGATGATGGAATCCGTATCGACAATGACCCCGATGCATTAATCACCAACAACGAGGTCGACAATGTGGATGGCTACGGATTGTCTGTAAGCTCCTCCGATAGATCGCTGATCCATGCGAACACTGTTGAAGACGCATCAGACGGCCTATATATTGATAGTTGCATAAATGCGACTATTACTGATAATGTGGTAACTGATGTAAGCTATTCAGGGATATCTCTGTATGACTTGGAAACCTCCGTCATAGACGGGAACTCGGTAGATGCAAATGCACACTACGGTATGTCTTTTGATTTGATGGATGATTGTAACATCACTGACAATATCCTCCAAGGCTGCGGATTCTATTGGTCACCAGACCGTCCAATAGGATACTATGAGCATCTCTTCGAGGGAAATACTGTAAATGGCATGGATGTCTACTTTGCCCTTCATGAGGATGGTCAGAACATAATAGCAGATGACTGGGCACAAATCTTCTTGGTCAACTGTACGAACATGGACATTCATGATGGGACGTTTGACCATATTACGGTTCCCGTGGAGCTTATTCACAGCCATAATTGTGATATCTGGGATCTCGTTTCCACTAGGAACACTTATGGAATCTATTTGTATAATAGCGAGAATGCATCGATCCACGATATTGAAATCACGGGGGCTGGTTATAGCAATGGAATCATGGCATATTATGCACATGGACTCTCGATCGTAAACTCAACGATTGAATACTGCAATTCAGCCAATAGATATGGTATAAGAATGAGATATACGGACAACATCACAATCGAGGACTGTGTGTTAGATACCAATTACGTAAATCTACGAATGGATGAAGGTTTTGATGTTCTGATCTCAGACTCTGAGATACTGAATGCAGAAAGCTATGGTATTCAGATAACCAATGCAGCTTCGGGATTTATCCGTATTAGAAACAATCTGGTTCTGAACGCTTCAACTGGCATCTCTGTCGATAGCGCGAATAATATTACAATTGCAGAAAACACAGTTAGATACTGTACTAGTAGAGGTGTTTGGTATGGAGGAGGATCCATAACGGACCTAAACGTTACTCTAAACACAATCGAAAATAATGAAAATGGTGTTGTTGTCAATTTCAATACTGATGGTCAAATAAACAACAATACGATCAGATGGAACTATGAATACGGAATTTATGTCAATAACATGGGCGCTCCTGAAATCTACTACAATGTCATAGCGTTGAATCATATAGCTAATGGAGAAGATGTGAATTCAGGGACATATTGGGATGATGGAGTTGATACTGGCAATTGGTGGGATGACTACACACCACCAGGAGCTTATGATGTGGATGGAGATACTCAGGATAGGTACCCTATGCTGTATCTGCCCACAGAACCAATCATCGACCAACCTAACGACATCTACTATGCTGAGGGTTCTACAGGCAATATCATTACTTGGTATCCCTATGATGACTACCTCAAAGAATGGGAAGCAACGATCGATGGATCTTCCTGGGATGCAGATGCGTGGAATTATAATAATGTCACTATCAATATCGATGGTTTGGATTATGGAACCCACACTGCTATCGTGACAGTCCGGGATATCGACCTGAATACTGTGACGGACACAGTTCTCATTCATGTCTACGACGGGACGCCACCAAAAATCAGCAACACAGCGAACACTGTCGCATTCGTAGATGGAACGGGGCAGACATTATCATGGCAAGTTTCTGACCTTCATCCTGATACTTACACGGCATATCTCGATGGTGAAGAGTGGGAATCAGGTTCATGGACAACAGGCACCCTAGATGTCAATATTGACGGAATGATAGAAGGTGAGCATACCTTCAAAGTTGTAATCCAGGACATAGATGGCAATACTGCATATGACACTGTCACTATGCTGGTGGTTGATGATGATGTCAGCCCCACAATAGACAGTCCACACGATATAACCTATAGATCTGGATCGACCAATAATAGGATCGTTTGGACACCTTCTGATAAGTACCCAGATTGGTTTGAGGTGACTTACAACAGCTCCATTCTTGTTGAAGGGTCGTGGGGCGGCTCAAGGATTCTGGTTAATGTGGATGGCCTAGATGTTGGCAATCATGAGTTTACCATAACCGTATACGACGGAAGCGGTAACTCAATCAGTGACTCTGTAACCGTGACGGTTCTTCCTGCTGGAGATGGTCGTGCAGCCCCACCGCTGGATCTTGGCGCAGTGATGCTTATTGTGGCAGGAGTAGCTGTAGTTGCAGTGGTTGTTGTAGTCATCTGGCTGCTGAGAAAACAAGGCAGGATTTGATAACAAAACAGAGGCCCGTAACAGTACTACGGTCCTCTTAACTCTCTTTTTTGAATTCAAATAACGGTTGACATGGAACACTATACGCAGAGAGCTTATACGACGATTACTCAATATTCGGAAAATCACGAAAAATGGTTTTGAGAGAAAAATTCATCATTGGTTCTCGAATTTTCAAAGTACAACTTTCTCGAAGGCGAAAAAAGAAAGGGGGGACGGGCTTTAAGAGCCCATCTACATTGTTCGTCCACGCTTTTTGAAGTAGTAGACTGCTACAACAACGACTACTGCCACAACCGCAACACCCGCGCCAATCAAGAGCCAATCTCCGCCAATAGGCACTGCTGCTCCAGCTCCACCGTGGTATTTGACGGGTGGTGGATGTTCAAAGTTGGTGGTCTCAAATGGGGATATCTGAATATCCAAACTGCCTTCATCAGCAAGGTCACGTTGGACCTTGAAGGCAATGAGGATATCATCACTTATGCTACCCATCTGGAAAGATGCCTCGCTGGCAGTTGACCCTACAAACGTATCATCCAAATAGGACCAGCTCAGACGCTGTGGACAACCATCAATATCTTGGTAGGCATAGGTGGTCCAAGATGTTACGTCTTCTGCATAGACTGAGAAGTTCATCCAAACTCCTTTCGGGGCAGATAGCCGGACAACATATAGCTCAGAAGCATCGCCCGGGTCTCCGAGAGTGAAGTTGCTCCAGATTGCTGAGCTGCCAAGATTAGCCACATTGGTTGCATTGACTATGCCAGCCCCAAATTCTTCAAAGGTTAGGTCATAGTCCACGGTATATTCATGATACTCGTTGCCGGCAGGTCCAGCTGTATTGTTCAAAACCTCATATGGTGATATAGCAATGATAGCTGATCCATTGCAGAACATGGAGTAGCTTGATGTATCCAAACCAAGCTCATAGGAGCTTCTGTTTTGTCCATAAGCATGCCATGATACGCCATCTTGCCTGTTTCCAAGTTCTGTATTAGCTGTAAAGACAGTACCGCCATATTGATTGAATATATAGATATCCGCCTCAACAGTAACATTGTTCTGCTCAATCAGAGTCAAATTCATTCTGTAGAATGTAAGAGGATTTGTTGCAACTCTGACTCCTGTAAGTGAGCTCGCATCAATGGCGACTGCACCAGCCCCCTCAATTACTGGACCTAGATTGAATTGATAGAATCCACTTGCATCATTACCATTTGCGTCGCCTTCTACAAGGTATGTTCCTGCAGGGAGATAGTATATTGAAGCGTCCTCAAATACGCTATTTGAAGATACAGACCTATCTAGGCGGCGCATGTTGTTGTCTGCAGTCCTAATATCCCAATCATATCCACCATTAACCTCTGAGGAATGGTTCATCCGTAGAATTGAGTCCTGGCCTAGGTTCAGAATATATGCACGTTTCTCATCTCCTGCCAACTTGTTCTCAACGTAAAACTTTTGGTTGACAGGGAGACTAGGAACAAGAGGCATTTCATTGGTGACATAGTAGTCGACATTATCCATGCCTATGAAAGTTGCATAGTATGACTCATTGGCCGTGGACAGGTAGTAATAGGTCAATCCTCCAAGCGACGATTCGTAAGAATCCCTTGTACCTAGAGTGCCAGGTTCAAACAACTCTGATGTCAACACAACGTATGGATCATAAGTATCATGTGGTGGAAAAATCTCTGGATAATTGAATGCGTATTGTATTCGTCCTGGGTGAGTCAGATTAGACGAAAATTTGTAGGTCTTAGCATACGGCACCTTTTCATCCTGGATGATACTCCCGTCCTCATCAACGACCCATTCACTACCTGGCATTGTATCTCGGTACAACTGTCCATATTCGATTACCTGAGGAGTCACTGCTTCCAGATTCATGTCTATGGCAACTGGGCCAGAGGTAGTTGCATCAGCAAATAGAATCAAGGTATGCATTCCTTCTCCCGAAGGCAGAAATGGGACGACTACAACATTGCCGTTACTAAACGAGTCCTCAGCAAGCGACCTTCCTTGACTGTCAACGATATGATAGAACATCTCCACACCATCCTGTAACGGCACTAGCGTTAGATGGAAGAATTCCTCAGTTGTGACATTGAATGTGCCATAGTAACTGTGACCTGATTTCATTGCTAAACTGGTATCTCCGCCAATGGCGAGTGGAAATCTATGTATGACTTCTTCAGCCTCCAGAGATAACTCATTGGTGGTATTCACAAACTCCCAGAATCGTGGAAGGTATGCTCCGTCGTTAAGCCAACCCCATGATGCTGTGTTATCGCTTACAAAATTGAACCAACGAGTTGCAGGACCCTCACGCGAGCCAGTTGTAAAAGTCCAGCTATTTTTTTGATAACTGAAGCCATTATAATCTATATCCTCATCGTGAATCAAGAATTGAGGATCATCGACAAATTGACCCGGGCCTTCTGCGAATAGGTAGGCATGACCATTTTCAGTGGTTGGAATGTCTTGTCTATAGACTTCTTCAACTTGAGAAACATATTGAGCGTTGACTAGCATGAACGCAGGTCCAGCTAGGATTACATAAATTACTAGTATTGTTAGGGCAAATCTCCTCCAACTTGCGAGCATATTCGGCGCGCACCTCTCCTAGTGAATAGGCTCACATGGTTTTAACATTTACTGGGGTTGCTAATTGGAAACTGATTTCCACACTGGTTGGGTTTTTTGTGCAATATTGGCCCGTGTTCAGGGTATTCACATTTGCAGACTGCCCTAAACAGCTTGCCAATTAGATTTCTTCGAACTCTTCTCTGCTGAGTGTTAGTTTTCTCGGATTTCCAAGCAGACTCACTTCAAATCTATGTTGTTGGATTACTCTTTCTCCATCTCTCCAAGATTTCAGAATCTCATCTATCTTTGACTTGATATCCATTCTATGCTTTATCACTACAGAGAAGCATTGAAGAACCCGACAAAACCACCTGTTATTCGCCAGGATTGGGTCTTTGACCAGAACCTCGAATTCGCCTCCCACATCCCCAAACCTGGAATCAATTCTTGCCACTTCTTGGTTCTCTGACAGACTGATAACTCTGTAATCATCGCCTGCAGAGGCACGAATCCCCTCAATTCTGAAGACTTGAAATGAGTTATCAGGTCCTAGAATGAAGAATCCGAAATTCTCTGTTGCGATTCTGCCCCGCTTCATCTGTCTGATATGTGTCAGGTACTCATTGTCATCCGTAATGACACAGAATGACATAAGAGGTTCATCTGATGCATAGCTGTTCGCCAATTCCTCAGCAACCATTTCTTCAATAGTGGCAAACCAACTACCGCTATTCGTGAAGAGTTTGGCAACCAGCCTTCGCTCAAGCTCGTCATCGAGCTTTGACCACAGAGATTCTCGACGGATAATGAACCCAGTCTCCTCCTTTTTTGGGAGATTCTCTTCCGGATTGTCGCGCTCAGTTTCTTTGATTTGACCAATTATTTCTGCATCTGAGGAGAACTGTCGACTTTTCGACCTCCACAGTTCATGCTGCCGTATTCCAATCTCTTCTCCATGCAGGTCAGTTGCATGAAGGTCTTGAGAGAGGATTCGGTATGTAGGTCCGACTTTACGTTCATCATCTGTCATTGAGAGAAACACTTCCAATCTATTGACTACAGCAATCGGCAATCCTGTTGATAAGTCTTGAGAAGCCGAGAACGAAAGCTTCATTCTAGAGTAGGGTATCGTCCAATTCATGAAGATCGGCGAAATTTACAGACGAATCGTGCAAATGGGGATTGACGCTGATCCCCGAGGCAAAGACAAGGTAGAAAGAGTTCTTGAGAAGTCAAAAGAAGAATTGGACAGTCTGGATGGGATAAAGGCAGATTTGGCTGATAAGGACGCCGCCTGGAACCCCTACACGGATTGCAGATTGCTTAATGGCGACGAAGATAGGGAGGCAAATGGAATCCTCGCCGGCATCGATATCACGCCGGGAGAGATTCTGTTGGCAGATCGGCTCAAGCAGAAGGGAGAAACTATCGACTTGGTCCTTGCCCATCATCCGCATGGCATCGGTAGTTCAAATCTTGATTTTGTGATGAAGCTGCAGCCTGAACATTGGGCAAAGATTGGTGTTCCAATCGCTCAAGCGGAATCAGCGATGGCTTCCCGACTAAAAGAGGTTCATTTTGCAACTAAGGCCAGGAATCACACCCAAACGATAGACTCTGCAAGGTTGCTAGATATTCCTTTCATGTGCGCCCATACCCCTGCGGATTCGATAGGATATCAATTTCTGAGAGAGTATCTTGAGGAAAAGGAACCCTACACTTTAGGAGATCTTGTTGACACTCTGCTTGAGATACCTGAATATCAGGGAGCGCAGAGAGTTGGCGCAGGACCTGAAATCCTTGTTGGCAGTTCCTCGGGCAGTGTAGGAGAGAAGTTCGTTTTCTTCACAGGCGGTACATCACCGGGACCAGATGCCATCCAAAAGCTTGCAAGAGCTGGAGTAAGCACAATCATATCAATGCATTTGTCAAAGAAACTGAAGAAAGAATGCGAAAAGGAGGGCATCTATGTGGTCATAGCTGGGCATCATAGCTCTGACTCGATTGGTATGAACTTGATACTAGATGAGCTGGAAAAGGAAGGACTGAAAAATTACGCTTGTTCCGGCTTAATCCGCCACAGCAGACTATAGCTGATAGGTCCAACAGGACAATAGAGGAGGGCCATTGAATTTTCCCCCTCCCTCCTATGTGTACAAGGAAACACAAGAAGAGTGAAGTTACGCTTCTGTGATAGATTTCATACTCGGAAATATGAGAGAGATGGGACGAAAGTACTAACCAAGAGCTGGGTTCTGTTGTTTTCAACAGACCCACGGGGCACTCATGCTTGCTCTTTCCGAGTGTTCAAGTAGAGGGAACCAACCACAAATCGTTTTTCAGCATATGAGTGCCCCAATTCTTCTTTTGGCGCACTAAGCAGCCTCAATCTGGCATTTGCGAGGTTATATAAAGGATTGATGAGCTTGATGGAGTGAATAAGGCTGTAGACTAAAACTCATATTTTACAAATTGAGTTATTATCGAGAACGTCTTAGATATTTAGGTGAAGAGCAATGGGAAAAAGAGCGAAAGAAATTGTAGATTTAGATGTAGATAGCTTACTGAAGCAACTCAATAAAGCATTAGCAGATGAATGGCTGGCGTACTACCAATACTGGGTCGGCTCAAAGGTTCTTGTAGGGCCAATGCGTGGCGCTGTTGAAGCAGAACTGATTGAACACGCAACTGATGAACTCCGTCATGCGGATATGCTCGCTGAGAGAATCATTACTCTGGGGGGGACACCAATCCTCAATCCAGAAGAATGGCACAAAATGAATAACTGCGAATACGCAACACCCGATGATCCCGCAGTGCCGGTGATATTGGACCAGAACATTGAGGCAGAGAGATGTGCTATTGACGTTTACGTCAAAATCATGAAGATGACCGAAGGAAAAGACCCAGTAACTTGGGAAATGGCTCGGGAAATCATGACTGACGAGATTGAGCATGAAGAAGACCTTGAAGCACTCAAGGAAGACATTGAAGTAATGAAGAGCCGAGTCTAATCGGAATAGAGATGGCGGGTAACCACCCGCACTTTCCTTTCTTTTTAGTTGTCAAATGATATTTTCTTTACTGACTCGAAGTTATCTACCACATACATGTCCCTTACTTGTACTTCCATTATTGCTGCATCCTCTGACTCCACGAAGTCCGTCAACGCAGGATGTTTTCGAAGCAGAAGAGCAGCATAGTCACTTCTTTCTGTATCCCTTATTTCTTGGGCAGTTCCAACAACTGTTATCGAAGTAGTATCCGTATAATCGGTTGGCTTGTGTTCTCGATTGTCTATCATGAGGCTTACTCGCGGGTTGGCCTCCATGTAACGATATTTTTTCCGAGCTCTCATTGTTGCGAATATCAGATTTCGCAAGTCTTCGGTCGCCACAAAAGCCACAAGACAGGAGTAAGGATCATCGTTTCTTGATACACCCAAGACTGCAATTCTTTGGTTTCTGAGAATGTTGCTTAGTTTCGAACGTAGTGGTTCATCAATCGTCATTCATCATCACGCTCCCTTTTTAGTCCTGTCAGCTGTTTTCTTATCATAGTCCAGGCTATCTACAGGACTAGTCATCCTTTTCGGTGATAGTAGTCTATCAAGTCGATCTTCATCAATGAGACCCCATTCTAACACAATTTCCTTTACAGTCTTGCCCGTTCTGAGAGCCTCCTGAGCGATTTTGCTTGATTTTTCGTAACCTAATACAGGATTAAGTGCAGTGGCAAGACCTACACTCTTTTCTACCACCTTGAGCCCCTCTTCATTGGGTTGAATGCCCTTGATGCATTTCTCTGCAAATATGGGAATTGAGTTCCTGAGGATCTTCAGTGCTTGGAAGAAGTTGTAGGCGATGACCGGGTCATATGCATTCAATTCCAATTGTCCCTCCTGTGCGGCCATAGTAATGGTGGAATCATGTCCAACGACTTGGAAAGCAACCTGGGATATCATCTCAGGAATCACTGGATTGACCTTACCAGGCATTATGCTTGAGCCAGGCTGAACGGCGGGCAAGACTATCTCATGGAAGCCTCCAATAGGGCCAGATGACAACAGAATCAAATCTCCACTTATCTTCGCTAAATTCACTGCGAGCACTCTCAACAATCCTGAAGCATGTACAAATTCATCAGAGTTTTGAGTATCATCGATTAGGTTCTCCGATGTTTTCATGTCCTGCAGTCCCGTTACGTCTCGGAGGTGTCTTTCCGCAAGTTCAATATATTCGGGGTCGGCATTCAGTGATGTTCCAATAGCTGTCGCGCCTATGTTATGCGTCTTTAGAACATCCATTGCTAGTCCGATTCGGAGGAGGTCGCGCTTCAATGCCCCGGACCATGCTCCAAATTCCTGACCTAGAGTTATCGGCACGGCATCCTGCATCTCCGTTCGTCCAAGTTTCAATGTATCACTAAATTCTTCGGCTTTCGCATCCAATGCAATTATGAGCTTCTCTAGTGCATTACTTAGATCTCGCATTCCATATATGGTGGCAATCTTGATGGCAGTTGGATACACATCGTTTGTTGATTGGCTCATGTTCACGTGGTCATTTGCATGAATGGGATACTGTGTATTTCTTGAATGACCCAATATCTCATTTGCTCGCGAAGCAATAACCTCGTTTGCGTTCATATTCGATGATGTTCCTGCTCCTCCCTGCAACATATCTACAATGAATTGATCATGAAATTGCTCGTCGATTATTTCATCGCACGCTTGACATATCGCGTCCGAGAATTCCTCCTTCAAATGCCCTAGCTCTCGATTCGCCTTCGTACATGCCTTCTTGACCATTGCTATAGCTTGAATTAATGTTGTATACCGTTCAAGCATGACTAAGGATACGCCGAAGTTCTCCTTTGCTCGAAGGGTTTGTACGCCCCAATAAGCGTCACCAGGGATCTCTCTTACTCCAAGGAGATCGCTCTCTTTCCTGAATTCTCCCTTAGTTTCTTCACTCATGGTATCACTTCATTAATAGTAACGTGATTGTGTAGCAAATGGTTAAATTATTGTGGATGCAAACTGGGTTTTCAGTGTATTGAATCCTTGCAAAATCAATATCCAACAGCTTGACCATCTTTGCGATGATCTGAGCCAGCCTTCCATGCATCTCCGTGGACAAAAATCGCCTGTCCACCTCCAAAGCCAAACGCGGTTTCATGTACAAGCCGGTGCCCTTTCAGCCGTAATTGACCCTGAATATCTGCCGCAATTCCATTTTCCAGTGCCACAGTATTCGTTTTTTGGTCATGGTGAAATCTCGGGAAGTCCAAGGCAGCTTGTGGCGGCATATCAAAGTCGGAGATATGACTCACGAATTGGGCATGTGCCTGAGCTTGATGCGCACCACCCATGATTCCAAACACAGCGAGAAGTTCCTTGTTTCTATATAGAGCTCCGGGAATTATTGTGTGAAATGGTCTCTTCCCGGGCGCATAACAATTCGGATGCTTTGGGTCTAAGCTGAAGAGATTGCCACGGTTCTGCAGCTTTATACCGGTTCCCTCAGCGACTAATCCACTCCCAAATCCCATGTAGAGACTATTTATGAAAGAAACAGCCATACCGTCTTTGTCTGCGGTTGCAAGGTAAACGGTATCTGGCCCTTGTTTCATGCTCATAGTCTCAAGATCCATTGCATGGTTCATATCAATCAGATTTGCTCTGGAGAGTGCATATCCTTTCGAAAGAAGGTGGTCGATTGGAACATCGTAGAAGTCCGGATCAGCATTATGGCGATAGAGGTCATCATAAGCCAGTTTTTTCGCCTCAATCATTGCATGAAAACGGTCCGGACTCAATTCTCCCATTTCTTTGATATCAAATTGCTCCATGATATTGATCATCTCAAGCGCGGCGAAACCTTGACCGTTCGGTGGGTGCTCAAACACTAAGACATCATCATACGATGTAGAGATGGGGTTGGTTTTTTCTGTTTCATGCTTGGCCAGATCCTCGAGTCTGAGAAATCCTCCATGGCTTTTCACTGTGGAAACGATGCGTTCTGCAATCTCACCCTCATAGAATGATGCTATACCACCTTCAGCTACAGTCCGAAATGTATCGGCCAAATCTTGATTGTGCATCATGTCCCCAGTTTTTGGGCTCTTCCCTTCTATTGTGAAGGTCCTTCGAGCATCATCATTTCCAAGAACCGGTAAAAGAATGTCCCATAACTGTGCAATGATGGGAGAAACTGGAAATCCGTTCTGTGCATAATTGATTGCAGGTTTTAGAACATCTGATAATTCTAGATTGCCAAGCTCTGAAATGAGAGAATCCCAAAGATGCATTGCACCTGGAATAGTAACTGGAGGTCCTCCACGTAGAGGAATTTCTCGCCATTCTCTTTCTAGCAAATCTTCAAGTGAAACACCAGACCCAGCTCTACCTGATCCATTAAACGAAATTGGTTTTCTTTTGCCCGGAAGATGCACTAGAGCAAATGCATCACCTCCACAGCCTGTGCTGAACGGTTCCACGACATCCAACACAGCAGCAGTCGCAATGGCTGCATCCACTGCATTTCCACCTTGCTGCAGTATTCTCAAGCCTGCCTGTGATGCTAAGGGTTGGGAGCTTGCTACCACCCCATTGCTAGCCAAAACATCGGAACGTCCGGTAGGTCGTCGCCAGAACATTATCCTTCAACTCATTGATTGGGAGTCCTCATCGGAGGGTAGTGGCTCACTCTGCGGAATACCCTTTCTTGTTCCAGCCAATCATCCCTTCTAGAGGAATGCCCACATTCTCGAAGTTAGCTCTCTGCAGTATGCTTGCTGCAGTAAGACTGCGAATCCCTGATGGGCACAAAGTAGCGTAGGATTCTGCCTTGTCCAGCTCGTCCATTCTATGAATGAAATTGGACAAAGGTATGTTTATGGCACCAGGAAATTCCTCATCGGTATATTCGTGGGGCTGGCGAATATCAAGAACTTTGACTGCATCTTCATCAACCAGTTGTTTGAACTCCTCAATCTCATAATTAGGTGTAGTTTCTGAAGGTTTGCCTTTCTTCTCCCAACGTGAATATCCCTGTGCAAGATATCCTATAGTATTATCAAGGCCCACTCGGTACAATATGGCTGATGCTCGTTCAAACTCTGCATTGTTTTTTAGAACATATGCAAATCTCTGATTCTCTTCAAGCACCCACCCCACAAAGAGACCCATATGATCAAGCTCAAGGCTAATAGAGGAGGGAATATGTCCGTTTACAAAGTGATTCGGAGACCGCATGTCGATGACAACATTTCCTTCAATATCTAATATCTTTTCAAACGCGTCAACGGTCAGAGATTTCGGTTCTTCCATTTCAGCTAAGAGAGGAGGACCAGAAGTGTTGAGTCGTTCACACCTCGAAAAGTAGGGCGAGAGAATGAGTTCCTGTGATAGCTTCTCCTCAACGAATTGATCCTCATCCATACTCAACCATATGTTGTTGGATTTTTCATATCCTATTGTTGAAAACTCCCTCGCACCGATGGCACCACCACATACTGAACCTGCACCATGTGCGGGGTAGATTATGACACTATCACCAAGTGGAAGCACCTTGTCGTGAATACTATCATAGAGAACCCGAGCAAACTCTGCGGTTCTATCTTTATCAACTAAATCTGTTCTACCCGTTTCATTAACAAAAAGCGTATCCCCAGTGAAGGCAACAATCGGGTCGTCGCTCGCCCCCGTATCACTTACTGCATAGACCATGCTATCGCGTGTATGTCCAGGAGTGTTGATACACTTGACCTTCATTGCTCCAACTCGCAAAGTTTCCCCATCAGCAAGGCTCTCGCCATATTCGAACTTTGTTGCGTCACTATGACCGATTCTGGCATCTGGAACGTAATGCTTCAACTCCCGAGAACCAATCACATAGTCTTCATTTCGATGAGTTTCTAGTATCCAAGTAATGGCAACTTCCTCTTCATAGGCGATGTCCAAGTACGTTTGGCAATCACGCCGTGGGTCAATAACCAATGCTTCATCTTCCGAGCTAATGAAATATGACAAATGCTGTAAGCCTTCTGAACGCACCTTTCGGATTTTCATGGAACTTCTCTCAAATATTATAATAGAAATACCTTATATTTAAGGAGTCAGATAAGCATGATAGAATTTCCAGCTTCTTCATTTTAATTGAAAACTGGCTTGATGACGGAAACAGGGCTACCATTACGGGGTGGAAATTGCCTGCTAGAATACAGTACCACGTCAGAAATGGTGTATCGGGATATCTCATGGCAAAAGACTCTACGAAAGCAGCTGCTGCCGAGCGGACAAAGCTGGCAATAATCAAAGGGCATCTTGTTACAGAAATAGGCAACTTGATAATTGAGAATGTTAAAAACAAAGATTCATGGCACCCTAATCCTAGAAAGGATACACATAACAAAAGAAAACTAATTCAAGACGCCAAGGAAAGATGGGGTCGCTAGTAATTCCACCGCATTCTCTAATCTCAGTGTTTATTAGAATATGGAGAATAGGGCGGGAGGGGCGAATAATGGAGAAAATCAGACAAAAACTACAATGGGATACACGATCTGAGTGGGTCAAGACTGGATTCCTCTTATTCTTGGTAGTCGGAGCCACCCTCGGCGGATACGGGGTCTTCATGTTCACGATGAGTACAACGACGCCCATAGTTGTAGTAACTTCTGATTCCATGGAACCCACTCTTTACAGAGGAGACCTTCTCGTAATTCAAGCCAGACAGGCCGAGGAAATCGCCCTGAATGATATTGTGGTTTATCAGGATGAAGTCTGGCACCCAGACGGTCCAATCGTACACCGTGTCGTTGAAATTGAGGTAGTAGAAGGTAATTACTACTATTTCACTAAGGGCGACAATAATCCCACCAGGGACCCATATAACAGGACCTACAGGGAGATAGTTGGCGTTGTTGTAGCAACCATCCCATGGCTTGGAAACGTCAGCTTGTTTTTGCGAACACCGGTTGGGGTAATTGTCATGGTTGGCCTATTTATTGCGATACTGGTGTTACCGGAGATTTTTAGTAGTGATGAAGATGAAGAGCAACCATCTGTAGGAAAAGATGAAGTTTCAGAACACGAAGAAAGCAAATCATCAGATTCGAGCTGATTTCAGTTCTAGTACTTTGTACAACAGTCTTATGGCCTTGCGTGGATTTCCACCAGAAATCCTATAGATGTTCACAATATCATCATTTGAAAAAGGATACATTTCATCTTGAGGAGTATCGACTCCCTGATTAATCCAGTATACTGACATCAAACGTTGGGTATATTCCCGAAGATGATCAGCAGTGAACGGAACTAATTCCAGCGGTGTTACTGAAATACTATCATTGGGCGGAATTAGAGTTGATTCAATTGAAGTCCAAATTTCATCAAGGCATGCACATATAATCACCGCATTCTTGGACTTCTTGGTTAGTAAACTAATGAACGACAGGAATTTCTCTTGTTCAGTTTCACTAAGAGTTCGAAATGGGCTCTCCATCTCATCAAAATAGAAGACTATTGGAATTTCTGAAGATTCTGAGAGCAGACATAACGCATCCAAAGCAGTTCCATCATCGTCAAGGCATTTGTCCACTTGCAGTTTTCCTCTATCTTTTGGATGAAGATAATGCCCAAGAAGCCACCGTAAAGCTTTGGGTCGAAGCTTACAATCGGTTCCATATCGGGCAAGAACCGAGAGGAGATCGTACGATAACTCAGGAAATGCATTTTTGAGTCGTGAGAGGTATTCTGAATAATTCAGATGCATGGTTGCCATTCCCCGCAGTCCCGCCTTGGCAAAAGCATATTTCACACAGGAAACGAAATGTGAAGCCCCCATTTCTTCGACAAGAGGGGTATGCACTTGTATTCCTATTCTTGATGAAGAGCTAGGGGGAGGAATGTATACACATCGATAGGATATCGAGGGATGTCGCTTTCCCAAAGATTTCAATGCCCAATAGAGATGTGTCTTCCCCATCCCCGAGGCGCCTATGATTGGCAAAATGCGGGATGAGCCCTTATCGATAACCCACGATATCAGCCGCAACAGTTCTTTATCGATATGGAGATGAGGCTCGGCAATATCGATTCGATCCCTCTTACTTCCTCGAGATACGTAAGGAGCTATTGGGGGATTATCATGGAGGTGTCTGAGATAAGACAATTCCAACGTCTTTGTGACATTGCTATCCAACGGTGAATTTCCTCATGCAATCTTGATTGGCATCGGATATTAATCCGTGTAACAGCTTTAACTTTCTCACAATGTATTCTAGTTGCATAGCACTAGGAATATAGATACCTGTTTATCCAGATTATATTGGTTGATACCATGACACTTGAAGTGAGTCTGCTGCAAAACGTACTGGATTCTCTGCATATTGGCATTGTACTTGTTGATGAGCAAGATAGGATTATTCTCTTCAACCGGGTTGCGGGTGAGATGCTGCAACAGAATCCCGATGAGAGAATTGGGACATCCATTCTTCGTTGCCATGGACACATTTCGGAAGAACCGGTGAAGAAGATGCTCTCAGACCTCAGGCAAGGCAAGATGGAAAAGTATGAGGGTTGGGTGAATTATAGAGGTAGAATGCTCTATGAATATATCTATCCTCTTACTGACTCTACTGGTACCTGTATTGCGATTGTTGAAGAACTCCATGATGCTGAAGAAAAAGCAGAATACATGAAGAGTAAGGGTGAGTGGAAAGACATTCATATATCAGGTATCGGAGAGAAAGCTCCTAGAACACCAAACTCGGAGATTTAGTCATATTTCCGGAGCGCAAGAATTTATGAAGATGGTAAGAGGCATTCCGTTATCACGCAAATAGAGAGTTGATTAGCGGTATGAAAGATGATGACTATGTCACACTGTCCGAGGACAAGGCAAAAGTCACTAGGCTTTCAATTCTCAGCTCTATCAGCACAATCTCACGTTCATTTATCTATGTGGCACTTCCCCTCTTCGTCTTGGCTATTGGGCAAACTGAATCATTCTACGGCATAATGGTAGCAGCAGCTGGTTATGTGCAGGCAATAATACTCTTTCCGGCGGGAATATTTAGTGACAGGCAAGGAAGGGGGATCAGTATTTTGGTGGGGGGCATCTTCTCAGGAGTATGCTACTTGCTAATTCCTTTCGTGACACATACCCTTCTTATACTAATTCTCTATGCTTTGACAGGTATTGGGTCTGGATTTGCCACCACATCGGTCGATGCACTTGTCGCGGACTATACTGCAAAGGGAGAAGAGCGGACCAAATCATACGGCATAACCATTACAGCGGCAACCCTAACTGCAATGATAGGTTCATTTCTTGCGGGATTTATACTTGACCCGGCCGCACTCCCAAGCATCAATCCTGAGATGGCGAGATTTGCCATAGTGTTTTTCATTGTAGGTGGCACCGGATTCGTAACTGGACTCTATGGATATTACACTGACAAGTGGCTTCATTCAAATCATGAGAAGATAGGATGGAGGACGGAAGAAGAGAGTTTAGAGACCGGTCATACTGCTGAACACGATACTAAGACCGCAATTCTATTTGGTGCGACTCAGACGATTATGGGCTTCAGCTCAGGCATGGTGATTCCCTATCTCATCCCTTGGATCAATGCAGCATTCACACCAGATCCCGTGATTCTGGGCGCGATTCCAGCAATCTCCAGTATCACACTTGCCACAGGGACTTTGTTCGTGGGACTCCAGAGCGAAAAAGTCGGCAAGCTAAGGATGATATTTCTTTTGTATCTATTTGCGCCCATACTGATGTTTGGACTGGTATATGCTCCATTTTTCTTGTTGATGGTTGCATTTTACATAACAAGAATGGCTGCCGCAAATATGGCGAGGCCAGCTACCAATTCTCTCTTCATGGGGGAGATTAGTGGGTCAAGACGAGGAAGGTCATGGGCAATTATCCGTATTGCCTGGACATTTAGTCGTCAAACTGGTACACTACTTACATCATTCATTCTTGGAGCAGGGTTAGTAGGTGGAATGGTGACCTATGGCCAGATTCTATTCCCGATAGCGATGATATTGTACCCCATTTCAGTTATTCCTATGTATATAGCCGTCAGAAGAAACTCAAGAAGAATAGATGAACCTGAAACAGAGCTGCTTTTTCAGACGAGTGACGAGTGAAAAGGCCGATTTCTGCATTACTACCAAACACTAATTATGGCCTGGTTGTTTTATGTATCCATTCATGATTATGAGTGAACTCACATGAAGGTAGACAAGCCCTATAGAATCATCCTAGCTATTGCAGCGTTATTCATTGCCCTTGTACCCATCACGTACACGAGCCAAGCTACATTTGCTCTCATCATAATATCAGCCATGATAGCCGGGATTTGCTCGAGAGAAAAAGAAGAACCTCTCGATGAAGGAATTGAGTCATATGTTCCTGAAGTGGAAGAATCCGGTGCAGAGCTACGCAAACTACCCGTTGAAACAATTGAGGGTATAGGTACGCTTCATGGCATAGAACTGCATAAGGCGGGAATTGGGACGCTAAAGGAACTCATGAGAGCACGGGCTGATGAGGTCGCGGATATTTGCGATGTGAACATGGAAACTGCTCAGAGATGGGTTGCCATGAGTAGATTCTGTTGGATGGGAACCGTATCCGAAGAGGATGCCGAAGCAATTGTGTATGCTGGCGGAATTATTGACATCAAGGAACTTGCTAGTGCAGATCCTGATAGTTTATTCAGAAAGATTGATGCCTCCGTTAAGAAAGGACATGTAAGAGTTCCCGAAGGATACCAGATCCCCCGAGAGAAGGTTAGTTTATGGATACATGAAGCCAAATCCCTCTTAGAATAGCAGAGCCATAGTGGTTTCATAATACGTATAAATCCAAAGAAAAACACTTACAGCGAAGCGCATATATAGCTGAATTTCCGGCCCTCAACCCAGATATGACCTCGTGGTTGAGAAAAATAACGATGTATCGAGGACTATGGTGAATACGATGGCAAAAAGAGACCCAACACGGTGGATGAAAGAAGAATACGAAAAACTCGCAGAGCAGGATTTAGATTGGAAAATCAGGGAACTCCAAGGACGGAGCCAACCCGTATCTACTATAGATGGCAAAGAAGTAATTATGCTTTGTAGCAATAATTACCTCAATCTAACGAATCACTCAAAACTTGAGAAAGCCGCAAAAGAAGCAATTGAAACTCATGGTGTAGGATCGGGTTCTGTTAGGGCGATTGCAGGAACAATGGACTTGCATCTTGAACTAGAGGACAGGCTCGCCAATTTCAAGGGTGCACAAGCATCTTTGACATACAGCGCAGGATTTACAGCAAATGAAGGTCTTATCCCACAGCTTGTTGGGAAAGAAGATGCAATCATATCCGACGAATTGAATCATGGCAGTATCATTGACGGTGTTAGACTGACCAAAGCTAAGCGTTTCGTCTACGCTCACCGGGATATGGGTGAACTAGAGAGAGTCCTGAAGGAAGCTGAAAAGGATGATCCAAGAAGGATGCTCATTATCACCGACGGCGTATTCTCAATGGATGGAGATATTGCGCCTCTTGACGAAATTGTGGAGCTTGGACAAGAACATGGTGCAATGATCTATGTGGATGATGCCCATGGTGAGGCTGTCTTGGGTGAAGGCGGTAGAGGAATAGTATCACATTTTGGTCTCACTCATGATGACGTACACTTCGAGATGGGTACCTTCAGCAAAGCATTTGGTGTGATGGGTGGACATGTTTCAGGTGGAGAATACATGGTCAAGTATGCTTACAATACTAGCCGATCATGGCTACTTAGTGCTTCTCATCCCCCAGCCACAGTAGCTGCATGCATAGCGGCCATCGATGTGCTTGAAACAGAAGAAGAGCATGTCAAGACGCTATGGGATAACAGAGAGTACTTCATCAAAGGACTTCAGGAGATGGGCTATGATACAGGAGTCACTGAGACTCCAATTGTACCGGCAATGTGTGGCGAGAGCTCTAAGGCTGTAAAACTCAGTGATGGTCTCTTTGAAGAGGGTATCTTGGCATTGCCCATTGTCTATCCCATGGTTCCTCGTGACAAAGCACGCATCAGGAATATGATGAATTCAGGCCTTTCTAAGGAACATTTGGACAAGGCATTGAATGCCTATGAGAAGATTGGCAAAAAGCTCGATATAATCTAGGATAGAAAATGATTCGATGACCCAGAGAGCAATAATTTCTGGGTCCCTCTTTTCTCTTTTGTTCTGCAAAACTTATGACAAATTATGTCTAATGCAGCTGTATGACCACAGAGAATCAAATAACTCTGAAGAGTATACTCAACAGAGCAGCTGATGAGAACCAGCGCATACGCTTTTTTGGTTATCCCATGAACATCATAGCGGAAGGGTTCATCTGCGAGGTTGGTGAGGATGCCGTTGCTATCGCTCACAAGCAAAATAGAGAAGCGGATGAGTATGTTCTCATCGACGCCATCATCAAGGTTCAGAAACTTGGAGACTATAATCACTTCTAGAGTGCTAGATATTCGCTCTACTGAGATAACCAAGACCTCACAAGCTCCTGCGATGAGTATCACACCACCGATGAGAGCTGCAGCTGCAACGCCATCATATGTAGGTGGATTCCCAGAAACTCTAAAAATAATCTTGAGAGCACGATTACAAACCCGATATTCTATGATAGTTTTCGGGCGTGGGGATACAATGTTCCATCTCCACTGGTTCTGAGGATATGACAACTGCTAGTTAAGTTTCACCATGACACATATGGATGGTTCAATCCTTAGTAGTAAGCACAGCTTCAATAATTCTTGTGGCGGTTCGTCCCAACGCGAAAATAACTACTTGAATGAGAAATGCGACCACGAAGGCACCAAGTCCTAAAGAAAAGCCAAAGATACTGAGTGAGGTTGATGCAGGTGCGGCTAGGACATATTTCCAGAGGAGCCAGAAAGCATACATACCCATGATGAGGATAAGTCCAACTGCCAATCCATAGATAATAACCACAGTCTTTACGCGAGGTTGATTGAGGTCAACTTTTTCAATTCCCGGACCAACTATTGCTCTACTGATTCTTCTGCTAAACCGAATGAAGAAACCAATAGCTCCAAGGAAAATGAAGAGAGTAATCATAGAACCGAGCATAAGAAGAAGTATAGCAAGATCAATCTCTATTGTTTCTATAAATCCAGACCTGCTTATGAAATAAGCCACTGCGGATCCGAACATCATAATCACAGTTACGATTTCAATGATGAAGGTCACAGTGCCAGTGCCTCGAAATAGTGAGCCAATATCCACAGGTTCATCAAGCCCAGCGTTATTGTCTTCGGAATCATTTGACATTGAGGTCGCACACCCTGCGAATGATACACGATAGCATCTCATTTATCACAAATAAAAGATTGTCAGAGATATCAGTTGGACTTGTGCAACATTGAAAAAGGAGTTTTGTCCCACTATCATATCAGGAGAACAATCAGATGTTCAACTATATCCATGATTTGACACCAGGCCCGAATCCACCTTCAGAGATATATGTGGTTGTCGAATTAACTAAAGCAAGCAAAAACAAGTATGAATACGATCCGGAAGTGGGTGTCTTCAAGCTGGACAGGGTCCTTTATACTTATGCTCCCTTTGACTATGGATTTATTCCCCGTACATTAGACCAAGATGGAGATCCAATTGATGTTGTGTTATTGGTCAGCGAACCCACCTTCACAGGCTGCGTTGTGCATGCAAGACCTATCGGAATAATGGAGATGTATGATGCAGGTCATGTTGATGACAAAGTCATAGCAGTTCCTCTCAATGACCCATACTACCGAGATGTCAAGAGCATCATTGATTTGCCTCGTAGTAGAATGGACGAACTAAGGCATTTCTACGCCACATACAAGATACAAGAGGGAGGACACACAGAAATCCGAAACATCAGAGAGTTGAATGACGCCTATAAGGCTATCAAGAGATGCATCGAAACGTATGAGGAAGATTGGGATGAAGTAGCATCAACTAAGAAACCAAAGAGGAAGGACTGAAACTTAGTCTTGTGAGGTGTACGATTACCACAATGGTCTAATAGTAACTCCTTTTGAAGGAAATCAAAGTACCTCAGGATTGGTAAACCATCATGAAGAAGTTCCGGTGCGCTGCGGTCATCTTTGATTTCGATGGAACATTGGCAGACAGTATGCCATTCCTCGAATCAATCGGCGTTGAAATAATGAGGAAGTATTTCGAGGTTTCAGAGAAGGACGCAACCGAGAAGTATCGCTCAACAACTGGTCTGCCATATGAGCAGCAAGTCAAAATCAGCTTTCCAAAGAACCCCAAGAATGAGGATGCAATCGATGAGTTCGAAAGACTCAAAATCGATAGGATTTATCAACAGAGGTTATTTCCCGATTCCAGGCGGACCTTGGAGAAAATAAGAGCCATGGATATTGACATATTCGTTTCTTCGAGCACGTTTCAGTCGACCATTGTCGAGTACTTCAAACGACAGGGGCTTCTCGATTGCTTCGTCGAGATTCTTGGTTATCGCCCTGGGTTTGAAAAGGGAGCTGACCATTTCGAATATGTATCAGACAAATTTGGCATTCCGGTTGATGATTTGGTTTTTGTGGGAGATTCGCTAAAAGACTATGAACGGTCGGTTGGATATTGTAATTTCATTGCTATCTCGCGAATGTTTTCCGAAGAGCAATTTCGCGAGATGGGTCATCAGGGACCAGTAGTGAACGAACTGATCGAGGTTCCTCCACATCTTGAAAAGGTATGAAAACCGTCTAATTCGTGGTTGCTTTAACCCCTAGTTTCACAGTTTTTCCATTGCCCTTTACACGATTCATTTCTTCTAAGATTTGGGTAATGTGTTCTACCATGTAGTCCGGCACAGTAACACGATTCTCTTCGGGTAAATCCTTCAGCAGATTGTGTATTCCCTTTAGTGTATTCCGTTTCATAGTGAAACAGATTGCATCCTCGGAAACGGGAATTATCGTCTTTCTAGGATTGTCCTTCTGCAGCTGTTCTACTAATCCCATTTCGGTTGCTATCAAGAACGTATCTGCATCTGACTCTGCAACGGTCTTGACCATCATTCCCGTTGATCCAATAAGATCAGCAGCTTTCTGTACTTCGTCAGGGCATTCTGGATGAGCTATGGCAACGGCATTCGGATATTTCTTCTTCAAATCTTCAATCTGTTTGACAGTAAATCGATCATGAACATAACAGTGACCAGATGGTTCAAGGTCAATAACTTCTATGTCCGTATTCTTTCTTACAAAATCAGCAAGGTTTGAATCGGGACCGAAAATAACCCGAGAAGTTCCAGCCGCCTCCACGACCTCAGCGGCACTCCCACTTGTGCAAATCATGTCTGCTTCGTATTTTGTTTCAGCAGTTGTGTTTACGTAGACAATGATAGGTACGTCTGGATATTCCTCCTTCTTCTTACGTACAGCCTCAGCATCGACGAAGGAAGCTAATGGGCATGGAACTTCAGGTTCAGGAAGATATACGGGCGTATCCTTTGCCAAGATAGCAGCCATTTCGGCCATGAATCTAACGCCCGCAAATACAATCATATCGTAACCTTCAACCTCTGCGGATGTCTGGGCCAACTGAAGGGAGTCGCCTGTGAAATCGGCAATTTCTTGAATATCCATCGTTTGATAATTATGAGCAAGAATCAATGCATTGCGTTTCTCTTTTAGTTCCAGTACCTTCTTTTGAAGCTCACTGAGTTCGTCGTCCATAGACTCACATCACGTATACACCGATGAACTCATGTTATAACGGAATCTCAAACGGCAAAGTTTGTCGGCAGTTGCGTAAGCCGGTAATAATTGCCAAAATGTCTAGTTTATTTGACTCCGGCAGGTTCATTTATGAAGGATAATTCAGCAGTAGGAAAATGGGTAATAGAAGGCCGGAGGCTTCATTACGAGAATCGGTATCGTTGCAGGTCAAACCACTACACAGCTCAATGATGCACAGAAAGTGGTTGAAGAAATCAAGAAACGTGGAGGCGAGGTGTTCTATGAAGCAACCTTTGCCGATAGCATATCTGAACAAGGAGTCAACTTGGATGAAATGGATATTGATATTCTAGCCATTATTGGATCTGACAGACTATTGCTGCGCACGCTTCTTGAGCTAGGAAATAAGGCTATTCCAATTCTGCCGATATCCTCAAAGGGGCAACCGGATTTTCTGTTCGATGTGACAGTATCTTCGTTCCCAACAATTATTGAGGATCTTCTAGACAAGAAGTGGGCGAGCGATCCTCGAACAAGGCTGACTGCAACTGTCTCCGGCAATTCATCACCGCCAATTCTGAATGATATTGGGCTTTTTGCAAAAAGAAGCGCCACGCTGATTAGATATGAGCTGTACCTTGATGGAGAACCCTTCTGGAGCGATGGTAGCGATGGCCTCTTAGTAGCCACTCCAACCGGTAGTACGGCATACAGTATGAGTGTTGGAGGACCAGTTGTTCTCAATACCGCAGCCGTATTCGCCGTTGTTCCAGTGAATAGCATTAATCCATCTAGACATCCACTCATTGTTCCGGATGAAACCCGAGTAGAAATACGTCATCTTAGCAAATCAGTTCCTACAGAGATTGTTCTGGACGGACAGATTAGAACCCGAGTAGATGGTAGTCCTGTTGTGATTCGTAAGTCAGATGATGATGCCATATTTGTCAAATTCGACGAGCAAAGGGTGGCGGCTCTTAGAGGAAAACTGATGAAAAAAGCAGAGATTGCAGAGGATTTGATCCATGATTTACCTCCGAGTGCGAAATTAGTACTCAAAATGCTAGAATATCAGGGACAATTGACACAAATGCAAATCATTGAAGAAACGATGCTTCCGCCTAGAACAGTGCGATATGCCCTCTCCCTACTGCTCTCAGAAGGACTCATAAAAAAGCGGGTTTCTCTTAGGGATAGTCGACAGGGTCTCTATGCAATGACAGATATAGTGCCTGAAAACAAAGATGAAAAGGATGCCAACTGACATGGAACTGAAAGAGGATCTTCTTCCTGACCTACAGAATAAGACCATCAGAGTACTTCTTGAAAACGGTCTGAAAAGCGCAAGAACCGCCATTAAAGGAGATTTCGAACCGCACCATAACACGGTATTTGATGAGAGCCCAGAACTATTACCTTTTGAAATTATCAGAAAGTCGGAGATTGGAAGTGATTGTCTGGAAATTGCCAAGAATGTGCATGACCATCTCCAGCTAACTTTTAGAGATGAAATAGATGCGCAAGATATAGATGCGTTTGTAGAAGCTATGAATCTTTGCGCTTTTGGCGTACTTGTAGGAAATTATACAGAGGAAGACTTCCGATATCTTTACAGATACTCACTTCGGAAATCGATGGATATTGATGAAATCCATAGTCATCTGAAGGTTCTCATATCTATGCTGGCGGCATCTAGTGCCAAGGACGAAGATTCTCTTCTAGGGAATATTCGCTACTGGCTCCATTTTCTGGGAACTCCGTTCTTCCCTCCTAGTGATTTCATAGAACCGACTCTGCGATGGGATATCGATCTTAACCAGAAGGTTGCTAGTGAGGACTATAGACTAGTTGAGTCAATATACAAGTATCCTGACTACATTGAGGAGGCGGTTCGGGGAAAACCATTCTTAGAAGTCTACGAATCAGTGAAGAAATGGCTCCCGGATGCTATGCTTCAGCATATTCACAATAAGGCACAGCAAGAGGCATATCAAGCTGCTAGTAGCAAGATAGAGGGCGAGGCAAACATTTCTGCAACTCACAAGAAAATCAGATCATTGTTCAAGGACATTGGATATCAGAGCCATTCGGCGTCCACTTTACCTGTAAGAATCCAAAAATTGCCTAATCCGCCTCCTGCTGAGGAGATAGACCCAGTTGTATTTGAGATGATTCCGGAAAAAATGAGAATGAATATGCTTCCGGCTGTGGCTTACGCTACAGATACCAAAGAGATTGAGCTTATATTCATTGGAGGCCCAAGAATTGGACATAGTGGGATTGTAATCAAGACTAACAATGGAAGCGTTCTCCTAGATTTTGGGCTTTCTGTAGCGAACCAAAGGATTCCAGAATGGATACCTGAATTGAATGCTCTTGACAGCGTTCTAATATCTCATGCACACCTGGATCATATAGGTGGATTACCAATTCTATTTGATTCCTACGAGGGAAAATGGTGTGCTACAGGAATTACAGGAGCAATCACCAAGGAACTCCTAGAAGACGCAATTAAGGTTGGAACGCCCTTGCCTCCAAGGCGAGAAGACAAAAGAGATCTCATTTCAAAATTCACTGGAAAGAACATTGCACGCGTGATAAAGAATCATGTATCTCTTGAAAAAGGCACGAGTGTTGAAATTGGGCCTGGAATCATAGCCACACCTATAGACGCATGTCATATCCCAGGTAGTGTCGCTTATATTATCGATATTGAAGGTGTTCGGATTCTTTATACTGGAGACTTCAATCTGGACACCTCTGTCTTGTTCCCAGGAGCAAACCTCCCCTCTGACTGTGATTATGTGATTTTTGACGGAACGTATTGGGGAAGAGAGGACTTTGATCGTGCGGCTGTGGCTACACTTCTGTCTGAAACAATAGAAAAACACGGACCCGTTATAATTCCCAGCTTTGCAGTTGGGCGGTCTCAAGAGATTCTGAAGATATTGGATGAGATTGGAGTTACTTCAAAACGAAATGTGATGGTAGCAGGCCTCGCGGAAAGAATAACCAAAATGGTGGGGCTGAAGGGAAGATGGGAGGGTATGAAGAAGAACAAAGTAGAGCTCAACAAGCATGATGTCCTGGTCGCTGGTGGAGGAATGATGGGAGGCGGGCTTGCACGGTATCACTTCAAGCAGCACCGAAACAACCCCGACGCAGCGGTTATTCCTTGCGGTTATCTCGCTCCAAGAACGCCTGGATGGAATATAGTGAATGGACTTGAACCGTATGAATGTGAAGTGGCATATGCGCGCCTGAGTGCTCATTCTTCATCTGAAAATCTGAGTCAGTATATCGATAGCTGCAAGGGGAAACCGATTATAGTGCATACACCTTCAACAGAAATACCTAAGGGTATAACAATGCCAGATATACGGCAAAGGATTAGAATAAAAATCTAAAACCTTTGAGCTCCTACGCAACAACTTCAAGGACGCCCTTGAGTACCAGTTTGGTGGCAACAAAACCCATAGAAGGTACAGTTGCTCGTTTCTTACCCTTGGAGTTGATTTCTTTCACAATTTCCTCAAGTTGTTTGTTCCCATCGCAGAGTTCAACAAATTCCAAAACTACCGGTCCATAGATTTTGACAATATCGGAATCTACGTTTCCGCTCCTCTTCAGGTGACTCGTTGGACCAATCTCCACTTGGAAGTCAACCCAACCGAATTTATTGAGAATCTGAAGAGAACCTATCACTTTTTCCCGTGGAAGGTCTAGAGATCTAACAAGATTGCCCACTGATTCAGAACCATCAATCTCACTTTGTACCTGAACAATTGCTCGTCCCATATCGCGATTTTGAAATGGTAAGGGTCTTCCAGCTTCTCTTACTCGCACAATATAATCAAGATGCACCGGCATCAGAGGGAACTCCTCAAGGGTTGTGAAGATTGAGGTTTCAAACTCCTTCGGTTCCACTTCACTCTTTTCCCAGTCGTCCCACATGTCTTCGAATTCCTGCTCCAGCTCTACTAGCAAGGCGGACATCTTCTTTCGCTGTTCTACTTCCTTGTTGTCATTGGTCGCAATCAACGCCATGACGAAATGTCGCGACTTCTCAACCATCACAAGATTTCCTTCGTGCTCGATAGTCTCCAAAGCGTCTGTTCGATTGACTTGACCCTCTGGTACTGCATCGATTCCTCCAAATGAGTCGAGAGCAGAGATGAGAGATGCAATAGTCGTCGTATCGACAGCCTCCTCTGCGTAATCCAAATGATAGGCATTCTGGAAGTTACCTTTATTATTAAGCATCAGAATGAGATTGAGGATTTTTGTGGTTGCGGGAACTTGAGCCGCTACATCAGCCTCTATCCCGTCCCCTTCTGCCGCTCCTTTATCTTCAGCCATGGCAGCGACTGCTGCGTGTGACGTATCAATCGGGAGCTTAGCATCCTCCTCCTCACCCTCTAGAGGAACCTCTTCGAACCCTGACTCTGTGATATCCCGATCTCTCTGTAGTTCAGGGCGGTCAATTTCCTCAGTCTTTCGTCGAACCGTTATCATTTCACTGATTGGACGGTTTGGCAACTGGACGCCAACAGTCTTCGCGGCAACCTCTAGCATGAATCGGATGAACTCTTCACGACGAGTCTTATCCGTGGCCACCATTGAGAATGTGGGAGCTCCCAATAGACGCTGAATCTTGTCGCCTGCCATCGATTCAGGAAGGTCCTGTTTGTTCGCAACAATGAACAAGGGGACAGCCGGAGCCTCCTTCTTAATATTCCGCATCAGTGACTTTGTCTGCATTACGTTTCGGAAACTGCTGTCCGTGATGAGGAAAATCACGTCTGTGCCTTGAAAATAAAAGCTCCAGAGGTCCTGAAAAACGGCCTGCCCGGCAAAGTCCCATATTGTAACGAGGAAAGTGCCAAACTGAATAGTTTCGCTGCTGTCCACAGCCACATTTATTGTAGGAACATAACCGCCCGGGGCGGGTTCTCTACCGAAGAGAAGGCGCAACAATGTCGACTTGCCCACACCGCCAGAGCCCACAAAGGAAATCTTGAAGCGGGTGAAGATGAGTTCACCGAGAAGCTCCTCAAGATTGTCTTTTATGTAGCCCAGCGTATTGCCTCGGAGTGCGGTTTCAATACGCGCGGACCCCTCTCGTATCTTATGCTGGATGGTACGGTCCTCATCTCTCCCATCCGTTGCAAAGATGAGCAAGAAGTCTCCCCCTACCTCGCCATGGAAGACCTTGTGTTCATCCACATAGACAGGGGTATCTTCGGCCAGGCCCTCTGTCTCCTGCATCTCTTGCCGTCCAATCAAGAAGTCTTGGATGTGCTCTTCTTCGAAATCAACCTTCCAGAAGCGAGCACTCACGACAACGTCCCCTGTTCTCTTTTTGATGAGGAGGACGTTGTGTATCATGGGTAATCACCAAACGTGTGCAAATATCAAGATATATTGTCTATATTGATGTGTACAATAATCTCTTGTTGTTAATACATCTAAGAGTTTTCTGATGACATATCAGCATTTCTGAAATGAACCAATCCTCGTCGATGCAGGTCTTGGAACACTCGGAGAAGCACAGTAGGAGCTATTCCAACAGCCTCGCCAATTGTCTTGATGGTTCTGTTTCCATTCGTATGTTTTCTGATTTGGTCAATATGTGAGTAGACTCGCTTTGTATCATCACTCAATTCGTCCACAAAGATTGGCTTGTCGTCAAGGGAAATCTTCACTCCAAAGTCAATGGCCCCCAGAATGCGGAGAAGATGAATAGCACCCAGAGTCATGTTCGGACCCTCGCTGGCGGCAAACCGTTCCACAATGATTGGCTGCTCTATCGCTTGCCACACAGCTTTCAAAAGGTCCCTTACCTCCGGATAGCGAAATTCGTCCCAGTCTGGCTCCTTCTTTCTAATCGGGTAGTATCGCATAGGTAGCTTCTCCGAGGGCAGCGTTGCAAGAAGCTTCAAGGCGAAGGGTGGTGAGTGATACGGCTGGCTGTCACAACGGAGGTTTTCAGGGTCCCCCTCCGTCCAGAGTTCAGGAAGAAACGAGAATCGGCGACGCAAGTCATCTATGCCTTTATGCTGTCCGGTTATCAAAGCGAAAATGAGGTCTTCGTGTTCGATGACGGCATATACGAGCTCTCCTGTTCGAAATACTGATGTTCTGCTGTCCTCTTTTGTATCAAATTCAAACATAGTTATGGCAGCAATGACATTAGGTGAGCGTTCAAGAAACTCGCTGCTAACATCGTAATAGTAGCTAAAAACAGCCTCACCAGATTGTCTGCTAACAACGAAAAATGCCTTGTGACCAAACTCTTCCTTCTCTTCGTCGGACTTCGATTCTTCTATAGGTTCTTGAGGTTCGCTGATGACCCATTTCTTTCGAGCAAGTTCAGGTTGCATATACGACTCGCCCATCATCGCTAGAATGGCAAGCGTCAAATCAACTGGGTCGTCTGTAATGGAGTCGCACAGCCTGAAGCCTCGACTCTCCAAACTACGTGTAAATTCCAAATCTTCATCTGATGCAGGAACTATCAATATTGGAATCGGAACGTTTTCCTTAATTTCCTCAAGCGCCTCAATCATCGCATTGGTGAAAACATCTCTTCTGACAATCGTAAGGATCACGTCATCAGTTGGAGAATTGAGATAAGAACCGTCCTCAGCCAATTCGGTTATTTGACTGAGTGTTGAAGATATTTCGAAGGGGCCTACAATCAGACCCTCTTGTGCCTTGGTCCCAGTCCCACAGGTTTGCAGAACTCGCTGAACTCCAAGTCCAGGTTTCGAGCTGTTCAAGAGAGTAGATGGGACTGCAAACCGGATGTGTATGTTTTTCCGAAGAACCTTGCCAGCTATCCTATGCCACCTCTTGCTAGCATCTCTAGGAGACTCAGCCATAAGAAGGTCAGCCAGATGGTCCCGTAATTTGACTGTTCTATCTACATCATCAGCTCCGGTTTCCTTGTCAAACGAATATGTGAGGAGCAAAGTCTTCTCGTCAACTCGTGCCAAACAAAATGAAATACCTGACACTCGGATTGTCACGCAGCTCTCCATATCATCGTGCAATATTAAATCAAAGAATTGTGAGATAACTTCTTCTGGCACTTTATCTGGGAAGTCTTCTTTAGTGAACTGGATTCTTGCCCATTCTTTTGCTCCTGCAAGGTCATACAGGACAGCACCGCTGATCACCGATTTAGCTCCTGGGTTCTTCAAGAGGTGTTATGAATCTCTTGGAATAGTAATTCAAGCTTTCTTCGACCTGCCCTCAATAAATTTCTCATAAGATATTTCTTTTCGCATGAGCTCTTGATACATACTATTGCTTTTCGTGCTATTGAGCTGATATTCCTGACATCTCGCATCTTTGCACACTTCAGGCATGTCACCTATGGCTTCATTAACAGATACGGGTTGCACCAAGTGGTTATCCTTGAAACGAATATCTTCTCGTGTCCGACCTGTTGTAACACATGAAAATATTGGCTTAGGTGGATTGAATTCATTTCCCTCCCTAGCGCCAAGAATGAAAATCCTTCGGCGACGCTGAGGAACACCATATTGTTCTGCGAACAATTTATGCCAAGATGCAGTATAGGCAAGTGTTTCTAAATCCTTCATAAATGAGTCTAGAATTTCTCCGCCATTCATCCATTTTAGTCCGAGAACATTTTCAATCAAGACATATTCAGGACGGAGGGCGTCTGCTATCTTCAATGC
This sequence comes from uncultured archaeon, assembly GCA_964648855.1. GTDB lineage: Archaea > Asgardarchaeota > Thorarchaeia > Thorarchaeales > Thorarchaeaceae > TEKIR-14. Next base: position 146,319 of record CAZYLT010000003.1, on the reverse strand, counting down.
TGTAAAAAGCAAAGAATTGCGTGGGTCATTGTCTTGTCTTTTGCCTGCTGTTGAAAATCCCTGACAGGGCGGTCCAGCAGCCAGCAGGCCAAGTGTCTTTCCTTGTAGAGAGTCTTCAATGGACAGAACTGTTTCTCCAGTATCATTCTCCTTTGACAAGTCAGATTGTATAGATTTGGCTTGAACGTGATTCTCACCATATGTTTCAAGCATATGGTCGTTCACATCCACAGCTGCGATTACATTGTGACCAGCTTGATTTAGACCACTTGACATTCCGCCAGCACCACAGAACAGGTCAATTGTCCGAGAAACGGGAATCATGTTTCCTATTGCCCTAGCCAACAGTGGAGGAACAGCGTTTCCTATCTGTTTGTATTGCGAACTAAGACTGCCATAGAACCTGAAGTCATCTGAGAATGATTGAAGTCGAGCTGCTTCCCTGATGGAAATGAGTCGGTCCCTTTCCGGATGTATGAATGTCCCATTTCCCGGCCTATTGAAGTATGTATTGATGGTGTAACTTGGCAAATCAGGTCGAAGTCTGCCATAATATGTTGTCCGACCTCCAGATTTCCTAATCTGCATAAGTCGTTTCGATTTTTTCGCAGTTTTCAGAGGAATATCCGTCCAGTTTCCTCCAGGCATTACAGAGCTTACCATCTCCAGGTCTAGGTCACTGAGTTTTGCTGTGACATGATTGAAGATAATATGAGCTTCACTTGCCTCACATTCTCCACTAGCCTCTGCCTCAACCATAATGACCAATGCTTTCTGAACATCGGTGACTTGAAAGCATTACGATGATGAAGATACGAAGGCAACTACATATGACTGAGAATACTGCGAATCTGCTGCTTAGTCAGTCCTCTAGAATCCAACAGCTTGAAAGCCGATGATTTACGAATATCGAATAGTCTGAAGACCAGCCCCTCAATTCGGGGGACATACTCTTGACTATTATGACCTATTATACCCGCCAAATCTGCGATTTGCTTGATGGTTTCATCTTGTCTGTTCGAGCCCATCGGATTTGGGATTGGAAGGGTATCAAGCTCTCTATTCGATACATGGTTGTTATAGCTCGTAACAGAGAATCTCCAGTTCATGAGCTCGGAGTTCATCAGGCCGAGCAGATAGTTCAGGAGAAGGTCTTGAGATTCCTGGACTGTCACGGTGAGATAATTGCAGGAGTTGGCCAACACAAATCCCCCATTCACCTTGGCGAATTTCAAACGCCACTTCTGGTGCTGATTGTTTATCTGTTGACAGACAATTCTATCTGAGTCAATATGGTCAAGCCTGATGGAATTTATCTTCGATTCCCTGAAGTTTTTCAGGTCAACATACTTCGATGAGTGCGAGGACTGTGGATTTCTTAATACATATCTATCAATGTTAGAACCCTTCAACAAACGCGGACCTATCTCCTCTTCCGAAATATACTCCTTATCCAGCGTCAAGTCAAGCTCTCCACGATGATTCAGAATCCAATCCAATTCACCCACAGATCGGTGGAGATGCATTTGCTGCAGGATTTCCCACCCAAATGATTCTACTCTTGCTATTACGAGAGAGGACCCAACAATCCTTGTCATAGCATCTACATCGATGTTGTAACTAGGACTAGAAGCTAGCTGATCACTGGAACTCAAATCGATTCGAAGATTGATTTCTGAAGTATGACCGTTCTTGTGACCCACTAAGATGCATAACGCCTGACTTACATTCGGGAATATCTCTGCAGTCTCTTCAAAGAAGTCTAGACTAAGCACGCTATTTTCTGTCAATAGATATCTTCTGATTTTCTCTGAAGCTAGGTCGCCTGCAAGTGTAGATGGGACAATGAATCCGAATTTGCCTCTGTCTTTTAACAGTTCAAGCGACCGTTCGATGAATAGTCGATAGGTATCCATTGAATAGACATTTGCAAACTCATAATCTCCCGATTTTCGGAAGTACGCAATCTTCTCCTTGATCCTCTGCGCATCGTTAGCAAAGCTCAGTGATTGGTGCTTCTTGGCCAGTTCCTTGTCCAGATGACGTCCGAATTCTGTTTTGTTTGGCTTCAGCCGCTCATATGGTGGATTGGCGACAACAACGTCGAAACCAGGTGAACCACCTGAGAATACCTCCGGAAATTCGCCCTGCCAATCAAACGGCAACTCGGAACTCGGATCTTCGAAGTAGTTTGCTAACGCCTTGGCTGAGTTCTTATCTGTTGGTGATATGAGAGCATTACCCTGTTTCAAGGTCACTCCCAGTTGACTAACTTTCATTGGGATCTTGTTTTCGCCTGCCAAGAGACGGAGGGATATATCTGCTATTCCCAACGAGCCTGCATCGAGGTCCACTCCATAAAGATGCTCGCTTAGTCCTTGCAGTAGCTTTGTCGAATTCCCCGTTCTTGATGGGTTATCGTCACGTAAATAGGTGTCTGAAAGAATTTTGAAGGCTGCAACCAGAAAAGCGCCAGTGCCACACGCAGGATCCAAGACATATGGTATGCTGTCATTGAAATCATGCTCATCAGTTCTTCGGTCTTGCTGCACTCCATTACCAGTAAGTATTGATTCGAGCATGTAGCGGGTAATTCCTTCTGGAGTATAGAAAGCCCCGAGGTTTTTCTGGAAGAGACGACCGACTGGGGAGAGATGATAGGAACATAGTGAATGGACCTGAGATAGCATGATGGGGACAGAATATAGAGCAAGTCCCTTGACTTCATTACAGGGACCATCTATCAATTCTAGGAGACGTTTTGTATTGGTCAAAACCTCATTGGAATCCAGCCCGATAAATTGTGATGCATAACTCAATCTGGAGAAGGGTGGTTCACGAAGATTCGCAACGTAGTCGTTTGTGTAGTTGAGGTATGATGCCAGTGAGTGGTTTAGTGATGCTAGACGAATAACCTCAATGTCTTGAGCGTCGGGATTCTCAATCCTCCTTTCGTCGAGTAGCGTTGTAGCTGCTCTTTTGATGATAGACCTGGCTTTCTCTTCGATGAAGGAAGTCACTCAAACCACAACCGAGGTTATATCCCATCGTATGAAAAAGGGTTTTGCACGAGTAACGCTGTCTACTAGTACAGTATCATTTGTGTAGAGAAAGGAAAGCAAGTGGAGCCGGCCTTGGGATTTGCACCCAAGTGGTACAGATTTGCAGTCTGTTGCGTAGCTGCTCCGCCAGACCGGCACCGTTGCCATGAGAAGTAGTAATAAAATTAAAAGGATATCGGCAAAGATTGCTCAAATCACCTATCATCAACAACTACCATCCAGCACCATCAGATGTTCTCCTTATCATTGCAGCAGTTGGAGCTATTGGAATTGCAGTAGCGGTCATGGTCATAATCCTATTGATAAGGAATAGACGCTCGAAAGCAGCGAGATCAATCTCCCTCTTCAAGCAATAGAGATCCCCCCACGTGATAATGTAGGAGAATGATGAGGGAAACTAGCAAAGCGGCTTCATTTTCAATAGAACCAAGGTTTTTATCCAAGAATCCTGAAGATTTCTTACACTGAGATGACTCGAAAAAGAGTTGGTGACTATGGGTAAGATTTCTGATGTACTGCTTGAGAGCGTGAAACGAGAAGCGAACCAAACACGTGTAGTTCTATCAACAGCCGAAGGTGAAGACTTGGATTTTGCGCCAAAGGAAGGGATGCGAACGATGGAACAACTGGCAAACCACACTGCCCAGATTCCCTTCATGGACATCGCAATTTATTCGGGAGAGTTAGATAGCGGTCAAGCAGCTCAGAAGAGAGAAAGCAATCTCAATCGCGACAGTATTCAGGACATGCTGAAAGTCTTTGATGAGGGATTGGAGAAGATGACTGGGTTCTTTAAGAGAAAATCAGATGACGAGATGTTGGAAGACAATCTCAAGCCGTTCTATGTGGAGGAAGGAACCGAGAGTTGGGCACATTATCTCAGTGAATGTATTTCACACTTAGCCATGCATAAGATGCAGCTATGGATGTATCTCAAGCTTGCAGGAGTAAATGTCGATATGATGACCTACTATGGAATTGCGTCTCACTAGTATCGACGACGAATCCATTTTGTTTAGAATGGCACCTAACGGTACCGAATCCATTCAGATTCATCCATATGGCAGTAGATCCCATCTGCGTTCATAGCCTTCCTTGGGGCGATTTTCCTTGTCGGTCGTGATACACAAAACTCCAATGAGAAGCAAGATTGACAGTACCAGCAATAGAAACTGGTATGTCTGCCACTGGAGAACCTCACTAAACATTCCAGAAGCCATGGGTTGAGACAAGATAATATTCACACTTGTGGGTCCGCTAATCTCAACCCCATGTTCGTACCAGCTTACTTTGATGACGAACTCATACAGTCCAGGCTCCAGAGGAACATTGAACTCATGATGTGTTATGACTGGTTCTCCACCTGTTCCATCTATGGTAAATGTTGAATTAGTAGTCAGCGTGTCATTCACATAGCCCTCCAGTTCAACACGCAATGACTCATTGAGGTCTAATATCTCGGCCACAGTAATCTCAACACTATCAGAATAGAATATACTATCGTACACTCTGAAATCTATGGTTTCGGTTCCATTGATATGATCCTGTAGTTCGTTTCTTCCATGGTACTCCGACATCGGAATAGGAAAGAAACTCATCACGAGTAGTGCAGTGATTATGAAAGCGATAGCTGGATAAGCAAATGGCCTCCCTTCAAGAAAGCCAGGGTCAGAATTTTGCCTTCGCCCCCGTAGTACGACCCCTGCAACGAGTGTCATGAAAGCAACTACGGTCGACATTATGAGCACGTGAGTTATGCTTTCCAAGGCTGCACCGGCCATCTCCAATCCCTGACCATATACCGGGTTGTATGCAATCAATAGTGAAACACCGTAACTCCGCGATATGATAGTAGATTCGTCTCGAACCTCAAAAACTCTGGCATTTGCTGACACAGTCCATTCGCCCCGTCGGCAGAATCCAGTGAAAGAAGAAATCATGCCAATGCATTTATGGAGGATGCTCATAATTGTGTAGAGTACCTATTAAGCCAGACTAGCTAGGATTGTGGTCAGATGAATGAGATACAGGAGAAAAATGCACTACAAGTTGTCAACCTGCTAACACCATTCGCGGCATTCATTCTCATATTCTTCTCCGGAGTGGATGCGACAAACGTCTTTGAAAGCACTACATCCAAAATTCTGAGTCCCGCCGGATTCACATTCGCTATTTGGGGACCTATTTTCCTCTTTCAAGCATTGTTCTATTTCTATCAAGCGAGGGATATTCTCAAACCATCAGATGAGAAGATCAGCATGCCCTATGTTAACGAAGTCAGCATTTTCTTCCTGCTCTCATGGCTTTCCACAGCTGCTTGGTACATACTCTGGGGAGGGGGATATGTCTGGCCTGGTGTTGCTGCAATGTTTGCCTATCTGTTGACTTCCCTTGGAGCCTATCTTAGACTGGGAATAAATCTCAGAGAGAGGTCATTACGAGAGCACATCTTCGTTACAGTGGGTTGGAGTATGCTTTGCGGCTGGATTACTGTTGCAGCCATTGTCAATACTTCTACGGCACTCGTGGTATCTGGGTTTCCGACCGCGCCTATAGGAGAAGTCGGATGGACAATTATCGTTCTTGGCATTGCGCTGGTAATCTATCTGCTAGTGCTGTTTACCAGGAATGACCTCGTATTCTCTTCTGTAGGGGTTTGGGCATTGATTGGGGTATTGGCAAGCCTATTGAGCCCTTTCACCCCATTCTACTTGGAAATAGTGGTCGTTACTGTCTTAGGGATAGTAATCCTGATCGTTTCCATGGTATTCTGGACGGCGTATAAAATTCGAAAGGGAGAGTTCTCCTTTCTCCAGAAAATCTCTAGGGACAAAACAGAGTGATCGCCAAGCGTGAGTCATGATGATATTTTGTTCAAAATGATTTGAGAAAATCTCTATAAGATTCGATATGCGAGAGCACATCACGGAGAGTTAGGCTTATTTCCTATTTTCAGAGATTCACACGTGTGAGCATCCATGAGGATTAAAGCAGTTCTAAGGGACTCGGATATTCTGGAAATGGCTCCTGGTTCAAAAGAGAGAGTCTTAGCTGTCGCAGAAAAAAACCTTGATCGACCAGTAAATTGGAGGAGCATGCTCAAGGTAATGGGCTTGGAGGAGGATGATAGAACAAAGATGCTGGATATTCTCGAAAGAAGCACATTGCATATCTTCTTGGGAGAAGTTATGGAGCAATGCGTCATCTTCTTGACCAAGAAAGATTCGCCAAAGAAACTGGATGTCCCCTGTTTCAGATGGCAATAGATTGATTACGTCAGGAAGCTAACTCTGGAGGCTCCGCAATTCTTCGAGCAATTGGTTGGCTCGTTTCTTTGTTTGCTTAGATACTTTCATATCATTCTCATCACCTATATTGAGAACGTGTTCTAAGTCACACTCAATTCGATTCATCTCATCCATCAAATCGAATCCTAAGGAATCCTCATTCTTGGAGTCCTCCGGAATATTTTCATCCATTTTCACAATAATCTTGGCTTGCTGAATGAGGTTGTCAGCCAATTCATTCAGAGTTGAAGAATCTGTCTCATAGGGCTCCAATTCAAGTTCTTCTTGTTTCGTCATCAGAACATATCTTACCGCATCATATGCGCCAGATTCATCGGCAAATTTCTCAGCATGGTCCCATGACAAGTCTAATGCTTTCTCTTGTCTATCTTCACTCAAGAGGATTCTACAGAGATCATCTGTCACAACATGCAATTCAGAATTCTCCTTCAGTTTTGAGCGATAAAGCTCCTTCGCCTCATCAGTTCTTAGAAGGCTATCCAACAGTCTGCCTAGCAACGAGATAGCACGTTCTTGCATGGGATGATCTTCGATTATTTCTCGAAGTAGTTTCTCTGCAGCTGTATCCCGATGGCTTCTAACTAGAACAGCAGCCAACTCGGTTAGTAATTGAGGTGAATCGGGGTTCTTGGACAATGCATCCCGGAGCACCCATTCGGACTCCTCTTCATGACCGTCTTCGTGCAGCCCTCTTGCCGTATCGATGGCATTTTGAATGTCTTCTTCCATAATCCAAGCACATATAGACAGAATGACACCCTTGTCTTTAGACGTTTCGCTGGGTTGGTATCGGGAATCAAGTAGCAGAAGCAGGCAACAATTGCAAACGTCTTTTTATAATGGAACATATGAAAGGAGAAATGGTGTGGGCAATGCTCAAAGTATACAACACTCTATCGCGCTCTAAGGAAGAATTTGAACCGCTCAGTGAAAACGAAGTAAGGATGTATGTCTGTGGCCCAACTGTTTACGATTACCCACACATTGGCAATGCGCGATCCTTTGCTGTCTTTGATACTATCCGGCGCTATCTCGAATTCAAGGGGTATCATGTATTCTACGTCACGAATTTCACTGATATCGATGACAAAATGATCAATCGGGCTAATGATCAAGGTATCGAGGTTCATGAGCTCGCTGAGAAATTCATTGCGGAGTATCTGCAGATTGCTGATGAGTTGAATCTGAAACCTGCGAGTGTAAATCCACGTGCAACAGAGCATATGGATGATATTATCGAAATGGTGCAATCCATCTTCGATAGAGGCGTTGCATATTCAGCAAACGGGGATGTCTATTTTGACATCAGTGAGTGGGAGAACTACGGAGTTCTTTCGAAAATCGACCCAGATGAATTAGCAGCTGGTGCGCGAGTCGAAACCGGCGACAAGAAAAAAGACCCCCGCGACTTTGTTCTCTGGAAGGAAAAGAAGCCTAGTGAGCCCTCATGGGATAGTCCCTGGGGCGAGGGCCGTCCGGGTTGGCATATGGAGTGCTCGGTTATGGGAGCCTACTACTTGGGTATACCCTTTGATATCCATGGTGGAGGTCAAGACCTAATCTTTCCGCATCATGAGAATGAGATAGCACAATCAGCGGCAGCCTATGGGGTGGAAACACCGGTGAAGTACTGGCTTCACAACGGGTTCCTAACAATTAATGAGGATAAGATGTCAAAGTCCGAAGGCAACTTCTTCACCGCCCGAGAAGTACTTGACAATTACGACAATCAGGGTGTGAGATTCTTCCTTGTTTCAGGACACTATCGACAACCATTGGACTACAATGATCAAGCACTCAAGCAAGCTACCCAATCTGTCGAGAGAATTCGCAATGCTGTTGATGCAATAAGGGGAAGGATCAGTATCCTTGCCAAGAAGAAGGTGAATCCCACACAAGCAGATGATGAAATAGCAGATGCGATTGATATCATGAAAACGGAGTTTGAAAAAGAGATGGACGATGATTTCAACACACCCGGCGCAATCGCAGCAGTCTTCTCTTTCGTTAGAACATTGAATGCAAATCTTGACGAAACCGGTAAGGCCGCAGTACTTCGAGAAGCACTTGCTAAGTTATCCACTCGGTTAGAAATACTTGGGATTGATATATCAAAGAAAGAACTGACAGGTTCATCTGAAGTAGGGAATATCGTCGAGAAAACGATAGCACTCCTTCTTGAGATAAGAGAGAAAGCTCGTGAAGAGAAGGATTACGAAACTGGTGATATGATCAGGGATAGACTGGCGGAGATGGGTGTGTCAATTACCGATACTAAAGATGGTCCTACATGGAAGATTGAATCGTAGTATGATGGAATGATAGGCGCATTTTTCCCGCCTATCTCCCAATTGAAGTCTGCATTCTCGCTTGACTCCTAGCTAATTGATTTGTTTCTCTACTTTTACCAACAAGCCTGGGTCATCAAGAACATAAACACGAGGATTTGGATTCCTCTGCAAAAAGCGCTCCACGATATCTCGTAGGATGTTTTCAGCATCCTCAGGCGATTGTGGATTGCATGCCTCCATTCGGTACACATCACGAAGTTCATCCTTATCAAGTTCAGTGACGACTTTGATGTTCCCCTCAGCTACATCCAATAGAATTCGAAACAGGTCGGGCGGTTTTTGGTTACCAATTTTGAAGGTCTGTTCGGACCCGTATGTCTTGATTACGAATCGAAGAGCATCCGCGACCTCCAAGTCCTGAGAGGCTTTCATGGCACTCTCATATGCGTCGCTTCCGATTCCTTCCTGGCACGGAGCAAGCAGGACTATCCAACCCTCTTTGTCGTGACGAACGGCATTCCAGGCAGCGTGAATTCCCTTGCCTGCCTGGTAGAGATTCAAACCCAATTCGCCGACCGAAACGAATACGATGTCACCGGGTTTTTCCACATTTACCACTCTGAGACCTTCCAATGGTTTGCGAGCTGCTTTGTGACAGGCAATGAGGTCTCCAGCTTGAAGATAGACGATTTCCCCATGATGTATAATCGTGTCTATGCAGAACATTGGAAGGTTTTCCTTCACTTTCTCTGCGACTTCTATCATATCCTCGATCACTGGATTTCCTTCACAATTACCAAGCCTACATCCCTCAACAAACCCTTTCTCAAGATCAAACATACGAGGGTGATTGATCCTAATGGTTTCTCGCCCTGCCACCCCTGGGCAAAATAGCTTGACTGTTCCTGCTTGACCGGCAAAATAATGATATTCCGAATCACTTAGTGGTATGACAAGACCCGCATCCAAAACACGCTCGTCTATGTAAATTGGAGAACCACGACGGGTGTCTCCTAGGTATTTGTTTCCTGAGTCGCAATCATGAATCAGAATGTTGTCTTTCCATTTCTCATAGAGCTCAGAGCCTAGGATTTTTTGCTCAATTGCCTCAGTAGTAGGCTGCTTATGTGAACCGCTAGCAATGATTATAGATACATCTTCCTTAGCCACACCCAAACTAAGAATTCTATCGGTGATATAAGGTAGGAGAATTTGAGTGTGAATATTCGGGCGAGTATTATCATCTACGATGACCATAATCGTCTTCCCAGGTTCATATATTTCCTGGATCAAATCATCGAAAGGCTCGCTTTCCAGAGGGGCTTTCAATACCTCTGCCAGTCTATTATCAAAATCGTCGAAATATGGTTCAACCTCACCAATACTTAGGATTTTAACATCCTCCACGCTTTTGGGGATGAACTCTTCAACGTCCCGTTCTCCATATTTTATGGGTGTTTTGTAGTAGGACATGATTTTCGCCATTCATTGTACTGTAGCTACATATGTAATAATTGCGGTCAAGCTCAAACATTGTCCATGCTGATATATTCATAAGAGCTTTTTGCCACAATCCTTAATGCTTATTACCTTAAGAGAACTGTTCCATAAGAGTTAGATTAGTCTAACTTCCCAAGCACAAAATTTTGATGGTGCATTCATGGCTAATGGAATAAAAGACCAGAAAGGACAAGACAATCTTGTGCCTTTGACATCAGTCTCATCCGGCACTAGATGTGTTCTGGCAGGTTTTGCTCCTGTTGGTTCGAAATTCCATGCAGGTGGCCGCTCCACAAGACACGGACGGGGTAAGGGAAGACGACGTCGGGGTCATGCTAATTGGCATAGAAGTGAGAGGGAAGTAATGCGACGTCTACTTGACTTAGGTCTGACAAAGGGCTGCGCATTTGAGGTTGTCCAAGGCAGCGATAGAGGGCCTGTCTTATTGGAGATTCGTGGAACGAGAATAGCTCTCGGTCAGAGCCTCGCTCGGAGGCTATTAGTAAGAAAGGTTTGATCACGAAAATGAAGATTGAAGTGGCATTAATTGGAAACCCTAATGTTGGGAAATCAGTCATATTCAACAACCTAACAGGTTCCAAACAACACACCGGAAATTGGCCTGGCAAAACCGTAGAGAAGAAGGTTGGTTACTACAAATTCAAGGGGTACGAATTTGAAGTGGTTGACCTACCAGGAGTATACAGTCTAAGTGCCGTTACAGAAGACGAACGCGTTGCGAGGAGATATCTAATCGACCATCGTCCTGATGTTGTCGTCGATATAGTAAATGCAGCTCAACTTGAAAGGAACTTGTATCTTACGCTGCTTCTTATTGAAATGCAGGTCAATCTCGTAGTCGCATTGAATATGCATGATGTCGTTGAAGCCAAAGGAGATAGAATAGACTCTGAGAAATTATCAAAGAAACTTGAGGCGCCAGTGGTCAAAACCACAGCAACCAAAAAGACTGGCATGGAAGACCTCAAAGAGGCAATTTACAATGCCATCCCCGAAAACTACCATAAGAATTTGGAAACGGGAGAAATGCCCAAGAAGGAACATCTACCGGGCGACTTGAATGGAGACAACCATCTTCATTATCATCCTCGATTTCACCATCACGGAGAATACGAAAAGCTGAAACCACCCGCCATCAAATACGAACGAGGAATAGAAAGAAAACTGAAGCAGATTGTATTGCTGCTTGAAGATGAAAAGGAGTTGTTGGAGAGATTTCCTCCGAGATGGGTGGCACTCAAGCTCTTGGAAAGAGACCCTGGAATTCTTTCACAACTTGATGATGCACTGAAGAAAAAAGTCCTGGAGGTGACCATCTGAAATCATTGGAAGAACTAGATATGGAGGAAGCAAGAGAGGAAGCTTCCGACTATTTTGACCCGCAACTTATTCTCGCGGATCAAAGATACGAGATAATAGGTGACATTCTTTGTGAAGTCTATGAACCAGGAGAAGAAAAATGGAATATCAGCGATTTGTTGGATAAGGTGTTTCTTCATCGATATCTAGGGGTGCCCGTGTTTCTTGTTGTAATGTGGGCAATGTTTCATTTCACCTTCCAGGTTTCTATGGTTTTCATGGCAATGATTGAAGCTGGTTTTGCATGGATCTCCGTTTATACATCACAGATACCCATTCCTTGGTTGGCATCTCTAGTAACTGATGGAGTTTTAGGTGGCGTAGGCTTTATCCTGACCTTCGTTCCGCCTATCTTTCTCCTCTACCTCGCAATATCCGTTCTTGAGGACACAGGATATCTTGCTCGAGCCGCCTTTGTGATGGACCGATGGATGACAAAGATTGGATTGCATGGTAGATCTTTCATTCCCCTTCTCCTGGGATTTGGCTGTAGTGTCGCTGCTGTATTAGGAGCACGAACTGTAGAGGGACGCTCCAATAGGCTAACAACCATTCTCATTGCCCCCCTGATGTCTTGTGCAGGACGACTTCCTGTTTATGTCCTGATTGCGGGTATTTTCTTTTCATCAATGGCAGGGACAATTGTCTTTCTAATGTATATTCTTGGAATTGCGATGGCTGTGATTATAGGATTCCTCCTGAAACACACAGCTCTCAAAGAGGAAGTCTCCCCATTAGTAATGGAACTTCCCATGTATCAAATGCCAACAGTTCATGGTTCATTCCGACATATGTGGGAGAGAGGAGTCATGTTTCTCAAGCGGGCAGGGACATATCTCCTGATTGGCAGCATCATAATTTGGGTTTTATCTTCCTTCGGACCAGCAGGATACGGTGTTCCTATTGCAAATTCATTTATTGGCATTATGGGAAGATTTGCAGCCCCGCTATTTGCCCCACTTGGATTTGGATGGCAAGTCGTTGCTGCCCTAATTTTTGGTCTCTTGGCTAAGGAGGTTGTTGTGCAATCCCTTGCCATAATACTCGCTGTTGAAGGACAAGGGGCAATACAGGCGTCGCTGCTGGGGTTGCTGAGTCCAGTCTCTGCGTTTGCTCTCATGGTCTTTGTTTTGCTATACATTCCATGCATAGCAACAATGGCAGTCATAAAGTCAGAAACAGGATCGTGGAAATGGACTATCTTCTCCTTTGTCTATCAGACGTTATTGGCATATTTCATGGCACTTGCAATAGTCACAATCGGAGGTTTTCTCTTTGTCTAGATATCTTGACTTAGAGATGCTCTCGAAGCAACCACTATTGATGGCAGCTGTATCTACTGCCGCCGGTTTACTCTATTTAGCTACTGCCAGTATGCAGATTCTGCGAATCATGGGTCTGGTTGGTTTCTGGTTTCTGACCCCGGATGTAGTTATAGTGTTCCTACTACTGGTACTAGCAGGTGTTTTTCTTAGCGGAGTTTTGCCTCTCAAACATGGAAAAAGACACGCTATCGCATTTCCAACTGTTGGACTAATACTCTCCGCTCTTCTATTTGTACTGAAAATCGCGATTCTTCTCACCAATGCACTGGGTTGGATTTTATCCTTTGAGGATTGGCAAACCTGGTCATTAGCCATGGATTTCGAACCGACGCTTTGGACATTCCCCATCATCATTGGGATGTTTGCTGTAGTTTCCTGGTATTCAAGTAGCTCAACCACGGTAGAAAATGGAGTGGACACACATGATACTTGATGTTCTGAAATTGATTGTAGACAATGAGATGGTGTACAAGAAGGAAATTGCTGAGCAAGTGGGTATTCAACCTGAAACGCTTGATGATGTTCTTCGGCTATTAGTTGAAAGAGGCTACTTGACACGAAAAGTCACTGAAACTGGTGATCCGAAATGTGCAGGCTGCCCGATGAGCGGGACTTGTCATGAGGAAGGGAGTAGTGTAGTATACTACGTGACTGAACGAGGAAAACACGTGGTAAAACGACGAGAGTAGTCGAATGCACCGGTAACCACCTGCAAAACCTTTGATTCTAGTAGACACGTACTGACTCGCACCACCCATTAAACTTAAATTCATTCACTTCATACGTATTTTTGTAGGGGGAAAGGTTCCGGTAGCTGATAGTGTATTTGATGCAACGAAATACAAAAGTTTATAAGCATTGCGGGAAACCATATAAATGTAGCGGAGCCTGACGGGGTAATTGCCAGCTGTGAGAATATTCTCGCGCCACTCATTCGTACCATAGTGACAAGAGGATAGACCATGAGCCAATTGTCCTGATTCATTCCAACCAATATGCGGAAAATGTCTTCCAGTAACGGCATCGCACGCTAGTTGGAGTCATAGCCGCAGAAGACAATGAGAGAGATGTAAAAAAAATGGCATCTAGTGGCGATACAAAAAAGGAGAAAGCAAAACAAGACAAGGTAAAGACCACATGCCCAGAATGTGGCGGAGAAGACCTCATTCGCGATAGCGAAAAAGGAGAGGTGATCTGTGGGACTTGCGGATTGGTCTTGGATGAACACAGAATCGACCACGGGCCAGAATGGAGAGCTTTTACTACTGAAGAGAGAAATTCAAGAGCACGAACAGGGGCTCCAACCAATTACACCATTCATGATAAAGGCCTCTCCACAATGATCGACTGGAGAGACAGGGATTCTTCAGGTCGTAGATTCTCAGCAAAACAGAGAGCACAGATTTACCGACTTCGTAAATGGCAGATTAGGTCAAGAGTGCACAGTTCTGTTGACAGGAATCTTGCTCAAGCAATGACCGAGCTGGATCGTATAGCGTCACAACTTGGCCTTGCCGATGGTATCAAAGAACTTGCAGCCATGCTTTACAGGAAGCTGATAGTGAAGCGGCTTGTAAGAAGCAGGTCTATTGATGCACTCGTTGCAGCAGCAGTCTATGCAGCATGCAGACTGAGAGAATCACCACGCTCTCTCGAGGAGATTGCAAGACAGTCAAGAGTGTCTAAGAAGAAGGTTGGTGCTAGTTACCGTCAGCTTGTAATGAAGCTGAAGATCAGAATGCCCATTCCGGGACCTGAGAAATATGTACCCAGATTCGTGACTGATCTTGACTTGCCAGCAGTGATACAGCATAAAGCTCTAGAAATTCTCGAGAATGCAAAGAAGAAGCACGGATTGGTCACTGGTAGAGACCCACGAGGGCTAGCAGCGGCAGCAATTTACATAGCTTCAATTCTAACTGATAATCGAGTTACTCAAAGAGCCATAGCATCCACTGCAGGAGTGACAGAGGTCACTGTTCGGAATAGATACAAGGAACTTGTCCGAGAACTTGATATCACAATGGCTCCGGACTTCTGAAGGCTGCATATTTTCAGCCTTCTATTCTTATTTTCTTTCATCTTCATCAAGAGCAGTGAAGAATTGCTCTGTTAGGAAAGCACGGTATTCAAATCCACCCCACCCCGATTTTTTCATCTTTTCCATAATCGGACCAAGTAGTTCTTCCCTCGAAGAAACTCTGACATCATATATCTCACGTGTATCAATTGGCTTCATTTCCCCGCCAACGATGTCAGCCAGAAACACAAGAGACCGCCATATGATACTGCGAGAACGACACTGGACATCCAATTCAAGATCAAGCACAAAGCGGTTGAGCTGCACGTCATGTCCCGTTTCCTCTTTCATCTCACGTATGGCGGCTTCTTCTATTGATTCATCTGACCGTGCGCCACCTGACGGGGCACGAAAGATACCAGTATCTGCATAATCATGCTTCTGAATTGTTACATAACCTCCGTCCTTAGGAATGAAGCATGTAACATCATGTTGGCGTCCTTTCGCAGCGCTTTTCTTGACCAGTTCGCATTCGAAGTCTTGGAAATCAGCCTCAAAACTCAATCTTAATGGAGACCCATATTTTTCTACTAAAACAGCATATTCATCCTGAGAAATACCAGTCAGCTTTCTCGCCCAACAGTAAGCAACTCACTTTCAAGATAGGGTTTTTGGAGTGGGAAATGTTTTTCACAGCACAACAGCTTATCAATGAATTAGAGCTGATGAAGTGGTATATTCAGGTGTGACTGCAATGGACATAGTATCGTACAAAGGGGACATCACAGAACTAGAAGTTGATGCCATTGTCAATGCGGCTAATTCAGATTTATGGATGGGAGCTGGAGTTGCTGGAGCCATCAAGCGAAAAGGGGGAAGCCGCATTGAGAAGGAAGCAATGGAACAAGGACCCATCGAACCAGGACATGCCATAATCACTTCTGCGGGAAGTTTACCTGCCAAATATGTTATCCATGCTGCTGGAATGCCACCAGGAGGAAAAGCGACAATAGCAAACGTAGAATCATCTGTGAAACATACGATGAAACTCGCCAGCCGGAATGAAGTTCAATCCATAGCTTTTCCAGCAATTGGTGCAGGTGTAGGAGGCTTATCCACCGAAGAGTCAATCCGAGCAATACTGGAAGGAATAGAATCCAAAGAAGAAGATACATCGGTGCGAAGAGTTTTCTTGGTGGGCTACAGTGATAGTGCGTATCAAACAATACAAAGTATTGTCAAGAGTTGAAGAAGATGGAATGGCTTTTCGATGATATCCATGTATCTATCGAGATGGGTCCCTATGAGAAGAATAACTTAGGATTCATCGTGAAGTCAGAAGAGATTCCCCTTGGCTCAGCTCAAGATTCAGCACATGGAGTTTCTGTACAAGACGCTGTAACTGCAGAAAACGTTGAGTACTGGCCTAAGGTCACCATGCAGGACCCAAATCGAAGGGAAAAAATCTTCCGAACGACCATGAAGGCGCTCAGAAAAGCGGACAGGTTGTTCCAGTCGATTGTGGGCATTCTTACGTTCGGTCTAGAGGCAGGAAATGTTCCCACTTGGGAAATTGCGGAAGAGATAGGAAAAGCAATTTTCGACCACGCGAAAGGTGATACAGAGATTGAGAGAATATTGCTTGTTCCCAGCTCACCAACCCAGGTTAGTTCATTTCAATATGTACTAGATAACATAACTGTTATCCGATAATTGAGAAAATGTGAGAAAAAAGATGGAAGAGCCAGTATCTTTCGATTTGGCTCATCATCCGGTCTACATTCGGAGTCTTCGTCTTGCCGCATCTGCTGATTGAACAAGTGGGTCCCAAGTATCGCAGATGGCAGGTGCGTAGCAATTCTCAAAGTCAAAGAATTCAACAACATCCACATCATTTTGAATGCCAATTGTTATGACATTTAGTCGCATAGCAGCGTCTTCAGCTCCAACTAGCTGACCGCCTACCAGCCGTCCATCTTCCTTGCGAAAATATGTCTTGACCTTGATGTCCTTTCCACCAACATAGTATGGAGGTTTTGTAAGCCCCTTGATTGACCCTTTCTTCACTTGTACTTCTAATTGCTCAGCCAGATGGTCAGTCAATCCAGTGCTGGCAATTTCCAGGCCGAATAGCTTCGTCACTTTTCCACCTACAATTCCTGGAAAAGTAACATCTCCGCCAGCTGCATTTATTCCTGCAACTCTTCCTTCTCGCACTGCGATTGTTCCCAAGCCCATAGTCATTGGAGTACGAGTTATGAATTCGAGATTCTCGGCACAATCCCCGCATGCGTAGATATCCTTCAGATTCGTCTGCATTTTCTCATCTGTTTTGATTGCCCTTGATGGTCCAATCTCAACACCTATGCTCTCAGCTAATTCGGTGATAGCGCGAACGCCAGTGGCGACTACAACCGCGTCAGCTGGAATTTCAGTTTCTTCATCCGATCCGCGATTCTTCACAATCACTCCAGTAGGCGTCTTGTCGCCAAGGATCTCTTGTGCGGCAGTATTTGTTAGAATTTTAAGTCCGTGCTCTTTGCAATGTTCCTCGATAATATTAGCAATATCAGGGTCGACCATGGTTAAGAGGCAGTTTGGAAGGAATTCTACAACAGTCACATCGAGCCCGCGCTCAACGAACGCTTCGGCGGTCTCCATTCCAACAAGCCCACCACCAATCACGACGATGTTCTTAGCATTATCAGCTTCTTTTGCCAAGAGCTTTGCATCATCAATTGTTCTTAGACCATAAACTCTATCCTTATCCAAGCCCTTGATTGGCGGATCAGCGTTCTCTGCGCCCGTGGCAAAAATCAGAGCGTCGTACTCTAGCGTGCCACTTCCCGACTCACCCTCATATTCCAGAGTTCTAGCTTCATGGTCAATATGGGTGACATTCGTCGAAAGCTTCGTATCGATCTTTAGCATATCCCAATTGTCCACAGGCATCAGAATAAGGTCGTCGAACTCTCTTACTTTCCCAGAGATGGTATATGGTAGCCCACATCGCGAGTACTGAGAGTATTGCTCCCTATTGAAAACCGTGATTTCCGCTTTCCTGTCATGTTTCCTAGCTTGCATTGCGGCAGTTGCACCAGCTGCTCCGCAACCGATGACTGCGATCTTCCGGACCATTCGTTGTTCCTCACTTATATCTCCGAAAAGAGTCCCTATTCACTGTTTCTAATTGCCCATGAAGAAGAGTATGTTCCTTACACGTTGACATCTGTCATAGTATGATGCGATAACAGATGAGCCTGAGAGGATGATCTCTCTTATGTTTGGACTACTTCTTTTCCTTTTCAAATTCCTCAGGAGTCAACGAGTCTGCATTGCTTTCTGCGGATTGATCATCATGCATGGGATGATACTCAGCATCCTCAAGGGATTGTAACTCCTCATCAGATTCGCCTTTCTGAGGTCCATGTTCTGCAGGACCTTGTTCACTTAGATCATCTATGAGGGTCTCTTCAGAGGTTTTTTCCTCTGGGGCCAGTAGTTCTTCAGGTTCTGTTTCCTCATCCATCCCCTCGGTATCTACCTCTGCTCTCAGTTTCTTTACTTGTGTTCTCCTCGCGAAGAAGAGCGCAACTATGACAGCTAGAGACATGCCAGCCCCCACGATTGTTAGAGTTGTCTGCCATTGGCTCGCAGCACCACCTAGCAATTGCTGCCAAGTCAATACTAGGAAAAGGAGACCGCCAATATTTAGAACAAAACTCTTCACGGGTGTTTCAACCTTGGAAACCTCTGTCAGGCCAACGTCTACCATCGCGGCTGCAACAACACCTGCGTTGTATTCGTTCGATTTTGTTTTCTTGGCAAGCTTACGCACAGAAATTGATTTCTTCTTGTTAAGCAATTTCAGGGAAGGCTCAACCTTCTCAAGTAGAACCTCAGTGTATGCCCTCTTTGCTCCCTCGGTGTCGAGATTACATTTCTTGCAGTATGCCTTTTCCTTGTTCCATTTTCTCAAGCAGTTGGGACACTTCTCTTGGGGCCATGACTCAGGTGCAACATCTCTAATTCGTTGACGAAGTCGATATTCACTGATCTTTTCTCTCTGCTCTCGCTCATCTTCACTTTCAGTGTCTTCTTCTTTCCTCTTTTTCTTCCTTAGTTTCGTCATGCCCGCTACTATTGCAAAGAGGGCAGGCAGTGCCCCGAGAACAGTTAGATTTGGCAGAGAACGTATTTCTGAGGCTTTCTTATGAATGCTCCTAACTTTGTGTGCAGTCTGAATTCCATCTAGGAAAGCCCAAATTCCTCTTCCAAGACCAGTAACAGTTCCTATGGTTGCAATGGTTGCTGCTGCACCCGCAGGAGTCGTTATCACATCTATTATTGAGTCAGGGGGGATAGACACATAGAATTGAGTACCGAGGGTATGCAGAATACTGCTTCTTGCTGAATCAGCAGGATCCATTTCGTAATATGAAAAATTCAGAGAAACTTGGAAAATACCTGTCGAGAGGGGTACCCCTGCCACGCTGAGTAATTCACCCATATCGAGGTCAGCAGCCACTGCAGGAATGGGATAATCATGAGGTAGAACTAGCCAAGAGGAGTTACTACCTGGAGCCCGCACCTCCAATGGAAATACGGCAATGCCATTATAGTAGAACCAAATCTGACCGGAGATATTCAAAGGTACATCGTTTGTGACATTGAGTTGCAGGTATAATGTCATGGGTTCTTCCTGATTGATTAGGATGGGGTTAGACTCACCCGCCGTGACAATAGGACGACCGTCAAATTCCATGAATATATGCAATCTGGAATCTTCTACCCAATTATCACCGAAAGACTGTGCAGATGTGAGCGTCACGGAACTAATCATTATGAGTGCAAAAAACACAGCAAATCCTATCATGAAAAATCGGGTGGCTTTCCGCGGCATCATTAGAACCTCTGACTAACCTGCTCACTTCCTCGCTTGTACATTCGTGGAGAAAAGGGTTTCCCTGATGCCTGTGATGATAGGAGTCTAAGAGATTTTATCTGGGCTGCCCGACCCACGAAGAACGTGTAGACAAAAGACGGAAAGCGAGAGACCCAAATCATAGAGGTCTCTCGAATTCTCCCTATTCTACATCTGCTAGATGGCAGGAACAACTAATACACGGGTCATATGCTCTAATCAAGCGGTTCAGATTGAGTAGAATCTCATCCTTGGTGCCGTTCTTGATTTGTGGGAAAAAGGCTCTAACATCTTCTTCCAAGTTGACATAGTTCATTGCCGTAGGAGTGATGATATCTGCCTTCTTCAGCAGACCATCATTATCGAACTCGTAAGAATGGACAAGTGAACCGCGTGGGGCTTCTGTTATGTGCGTTCCTTTGCCAGCTTTAGGTACTGTTTCGGGCTCATGCCACTCCAAGTCGTGTTTCAACAGGCTATCGATGGTATCATCCGCCATATCAAATACCTGTGCAGTTTCGACGAGCTGAGCGGCGTTATTCAGGAAGATGTTATAGTTAGGTAGTTCAATTCCTAATTGGTTGACGACTTTCTTCGCGAAGGGGGACAGTAGGTCCCGATTAATATTCATTCGAGCAAGGGCCCCCACAAAGAATCCCTTTCCGTCAAGCTCACCTGCTTTTGCGAAACTGTACGGAGGAACTCGTTCTTTGATGTAGTCCCTATAGTCCTCTACCGGGGCTCTCATCCCACCGAGTGAAGCAAGATCGCCATCTACTAGGGCGTATTCATCATCCCTTCTCAACCCAACAAACTCAGTTTGCCTCTCGAATGGAATCTCATCTAATCCGGCCCATAAATCAACACAAGCCTGGAGGTCAGCTCGCGCATCTTTGATCCTATCACGAATTTCCTCGAGGGCTTGGTGCGAGGGGTAGGAACTGAAACCTCCAACCATGGGAGTCACTTGGTGAACTTCTCGGCCACCAGACAGAATTTGCATGTCATTTCCGAGTTTCTTCAGTTTGAGTGCAATTTTGACGACATCTGGAAAATCAGCTGCCGCTGAGATTACGCTCTCATGTCCAATATAGTCAGGGAGAGCAAGATAGAGTGCATGGAGGATATGGGATTCTATGTATTCACCCCATACCAACAGACGTCTAAGATCATCGTCTTGCTTTGATACCTGTATACCCATCGCCTTCTCAACAGCCTTCGTTGATACTACTCGATGAGACGCACTGCAAATGGCACATATCCTGCATGCCATTTCAGGGACTTCTGTGTATTCCCTACCAACGAGAAATGCTTCGAAAAGACGTGCACCCTCGTCAACGGACATTTTTACGTCCACAAGCTCACCATTCTCAGTTGTAACGTAGAGGGAGCCATGTCCTTCTACTCGTGCTATATGCTTGATGTTAATGCTATCAGTAGCCATTAGATTTCCAACTCCTTGAATTCTTCCATTTCTGAACTTGATGGGCAATATTTGAGGAACTTACGGAGTATCATCTCCTTTGTTGCACCCAAGTCTTTCAGTATCTTGTATTCTGCACCCCAGTTAACCTGGGCCACAGGACCTCTACAGCCTTCACATACTGCACCATAGGAAGTGCAGAGCGCATCACAGCCGGCTTGAGTAACTGGACCCATACAGAATTTGCCTTCTTTGAGAAGACAAGCATTCTCGCGGATTCTGCATTCATAGCAGACAGAATAATTCGCCACCGGTGGTGTCTTACCAACGGCTAGTGCTTTGACTGCATTGATGAAGTCGTTTTTGTTCATCGGACATCCAGGTAGCTCAGCATCGACCTCAACATAATGAGAAACAGGTTTTATCTCAATCACATCAAGATGGTCCGTCTGATTACCATATACTGTCTGCTTCATATCCTCCATATCACGGAAATTACGTATACCCGGCAATCCTCCATGGGTGGCACACGCGCCTATGGCAACAAGTATCTTTGATTTTTCACGTATTTTCTTGACACGTTCAATCTCCGAGGCCTTTGCAACAGAGCCTTCTACAAAAGCGATATCCCATGGACCTTCAGAGTTCTCAGCCTTAGCCATGACCCATGTGGTTATGTCGACCAGTCCAAGTATATCTAGAAGATGATCCTCAATGTTGAGGATGTTTAGTTGGCACCCTGCACAACCTGTAAGACCAAAAATGCCGACTTTTGGTTTGCTTGCTTCAGTCATCTTTGAAACCTCCTAGATACTCTCCACCAATCTTTCAGCCTCGAAATAGGTGAACACTGGGCCATCTATGCAGGTTAGCTTGTGACCAACCTGACAGTGAGCGCATTTTCCGATTCCACATTTCATTCTTCGCTCTAGCGATAGAAGGATTTCATCACGAGCAAATCCGAGCTTCAATAGGTCTGCAACGACAAATTTGTACATTACTGGGGGTCCGCAGATAAGAGCAACCGTGTTTGAGGCATCTACATCAACCTTGTCGAAAAGAGTCGTGACCACACCAACGTTTCCTTGCCAAGTTTCATGACATTCATCAACAGTCTGATTGACATCGAAATTGGGGATTTTTGGCCAAACATTCTCTAATTCATTCACGAATACTCTCTCCTCTGGCAGGCATGCGCCATACATGATGGTGACTTCGCCATATTCGGTCCGCCTGTCAGCTAAGAAATTAATGACTGACCTGAGAGGCACTAAACCAATACCTCCTGCCACAAAGAGAATATTCTTCCCACGAATCTTCTTCATGGGGAATCCATTGCCATATGGGCCTCGCAGTCCAACGGTGTCACCCAATTCAAGGTCATGAATTGCTTCTGTTACGTCTCCCGTTCTACGTATCCCAAACTCAAGCCTTCCCATTCTGGTGGGAGTGGAGCTTATAGAAAAAGGAGCTTCACCGATGCCAAAAACGCTGAGTTGCATGAATTGCCCGGGATTATAATCGAATGCCCTTCGTATTTGTTCATTCTCGAATTCAAACTCAAAGAGAGTTTCATACTGGGTCATTTTCTTCTTTCGAATCAGCTTTGCAATCTCTGGAATATACTCGTTCTTTTCTGTAACTGTAGTCTGCATTGTTTTATCCCTCCATTGTTGTAGGGGTTGATGCCCACTGATCTTGAAGTTGGTTTAGAATATCCTTGATGCTTATTCCCGCAGGACAAGCACTTATGCACCTTCCACATCCTATGCATGCTATCATTCCCTGTTCATGAATCGCACCCCGCATCTTGTGGTAGATACGATACTTGTTGCGTACAGGAGGTTCTTCTCTGAAGTTGTGATTGCCAGCAACTAGCGCGAAGTCGTAGTAAAGACAGGTATCCCACTTACGTTTTCTTTCACCCTTTTGAAGAGATAAATCAAGATCATCTCGTACATCAAAGCAATAGCAGGTGGGACAGACCAAAGCGCAAGAGCCACAATTCATGCACTCTTCGCCTAATTCCTCCCAAAGTGGTGAGTCCCATGACATATCAAGAGACTCGTGAATATTGTCAATGTGCAAGTCTACCGGCAACGATTCGTGTTTTCGTTTCAACGCTACTTTGAATGCTACATCATCTTCAGGAGTAGCAGCTGTGAAAAACTCAGATGCAAGACTCAGAAGACGATCACCCTTGGGGGATCCAACGTGAACATAGTAGTGTGAATCAGATATGTCCGTCAGAAACAAATCATATCCTTCAAGAACGAAGTTCTTGTTAACTGAACGGCAGAATCCGTTTTCACAGGGTTCGATACAGTTGAGCCCGACTATTGTGGTAATTTCGCGATGAGCCTGATAGTATGGGTCGTCGTATTTACCATCAAATACACGGTCCAAAAAGAGAATTCCGTTAATATCGCAAGAATGAATACCCAAAAGAAGACGAGGTTTCATCTTCTCAATCTCATCGACGGTATCCCTTACTGAACCAGATTCTCGATCGAATGATATCATGTCTTGCTCCGCAGGAATGAAGAACTTCTTTGGAGACATGATAGTAGTGTCATAGTTGAGGGCAAGCAATGAAGGATCGTCAAGCTTGTCAAATACATGCTTCGTGCGTCGGGGCACGGGGCCGTAGACATCATATTCGTCCTCGATGGCCTCGACAAACTGCTGCATCTTTTCCTTTTTTATCGTGTAAGTTGGACTCATGTTTCATCAGCCCTTGGTCTAAGGTGTAAGTTTCACATTGAAAGTTCATTCATAACCTTTAGGGCATCAATTTGACACATTTTTACACTGAACACGATAGATTACGAAAGACGAATCTCACTAAATGTCGGAAATAGATATCATTTTGGAGATTCGTGAAATGCCTCTTCCCGGGCGGCATATAGCATTGAAAAAGGACCGTTCTTCTTTGAAAAAAGTATGAGTTCTTTAGTATCGTCATCTAACAAGATGATAGAGTGATAGCTTGTCCGAAAACTCACAAAGGCAGAAAGAGATTACCAAACTTGCATATGTTCGTCATGATGACTCTGACTTATCTGTTTTCTTCAAGGTACTCGAGAAACCTAGTGTTGAAATTGTAGAGAATAAGAAGTGGTTGATTAAGTATCAAATGGCAGAGGTTCTAGTTGGAGATGAAACTGCAACAATATTTCTCACCCTTTGGAATGAAGACATAGAATTCATAGAAAAAGGCAATTCATATTTTATGGAAGGAGCTTACATCTCTGTAAACAATGAGTGCATGAAACTATGCAAGAGCAGACGTGGGATACTAGATCTTGCAACTACCGAGATCCAAAATATCAACCAAGAACAAAATATGAGCCTCCCCTTTGCTGGCAGAGAAACAAGGGTAAGACCAAACAAAAGCAACGTTCGAACATTAGATGGAATTCCTCCATCTCATTTCAGAAAATACTGCGGACATAAAGACTTCTAATGTCTATAGCAAGCTCTTTCAATAAGATTTCTACCAGTTCTTCTTGAGGTAGAACTCGAGATGAAAGTATATGCTGAAGATTGGCTGATTCCATATCCAATGGTCATCATTAAGGGGCGTCTCTTGCTATCCGGTATTCAGC
This sequence comes from uncultured archaeon, assembly GCA_964648855.1. GTDB lineage: Archaea > Asgardarchaeota > Thorarchaeia > Thorarchaeales > Thorarchaeaceae > TEKIR-14. Next base: position 121,478 of record CAZYLT010000003.1, on the reverse strand, counting down.
CACGGCATGCAGAGAGCATTATCGACGAAATAGCCGCATCATATGATGCAAGTAAACAGTGGCCGACGGAGAGTAAATTGTTCTCTGAGTTAGAACAAATATTGAACTCCTATGACCAAAAGCATCGGAAAAACCTAGATATCGTAAATACATTCTACAAATACCGAAGAGAAGGAAACGATGTTCCACCTATTATTCTGGTGCTTGAAGGAGCAAGCGCCACTGGGAAATCAATGCTCCTTCTTCGATTGATTCACGCGCTTGGGGCTACGAGATTCGTAAGCACCGATAGCATAAGACAAGTATTGAGAACTCAAATGAGCGAAGATGAGTATCCAGAACTATTCTGTCACACATATCAAGCACATAAGTTCAAGCAAGCGGGACCCGAACATCTCGGGACAGGTGTTAGAGGGTTTCTTGCTCAGCAGCAAATCATCAAACCAATCGTCATTCAAAGCGTTGAAAGAGTTCTGTCAGAGGGGGCAGAAGCAATTGTTGAGGGAGTTCATTTAATCCCTGGTGATTTCTCGAAGCTGTCTGATTCTGTCATCGAGATTCTAGTCGAACCAAGCGAAGAGATGCATTATTCCATGTTCATGAGCAAGAAGTCTCTGGCAGGTCTGAAAACGGTTGCTGGAGCATCCGAAAAGAGAGAGAAGGAATTCCAATTAACAAGAGAAATTCAGGAGTACATGCTCAGCAAAGCAACAGAATCTAACATTCCTGTGATCAATCTTGAAAGCTACTCTGTATCTGCCGAGAAAATATCACTGATAATCCTCAAGAAGATGAAGTCCTTGATAGGATGAACCCAAAATAGGCGTTCCATAAAACAAAAAGGATTGGGTCGTTTCCGAATCTATTTATCTAGGTCTTGAGTTGGAGTCTACTAGGTTCTAACAATGGTTTTTGAACGGATGCCTCTTGAAGATTGGTTCGATACATACCAGTATGAGGTTGACTATGATATCGGCGAAAGCGGAATGAAATTTCTATCACTGAATGACCTGGGTCTTGACTTGGTTGATGTAGACCTTCGATACGGGTATCATCTAGGAGCCCCTGAATTAAGGGAGATAATCTCAGAACAGTACAAGGGAAGAACAGGGGAAAACATAGCGGTGACTACAGGAGCAAGCGAGGGCAACTTCTCGATTATCGCTCATCTCGTTGGAAAAGATGACCATCTGATAGTGGAACATCCCACGTATCCATCTCTGTATCAAGTTCCAAGGTCTCTTGAACGAGACTTATCGTTGCTGCACCTAAGATGGGAGAACGACTTCAAGCCGAATATTGATGAACTCGAGAAGCTAGTCAAGCCTAATACGAAACTCGTCACTCTAACGCATCCGAATAATCCAACCGGATCACAGATAGACGAGCAGTCTTTGATTAGAGCTGTCGAATTGGCTGAAGAAAACGATTTCTACTTGATGGTTGACGAAACATATAGAGACCTGACTTTCAAGGATCCTCCGCCACCAGCAGCCACCTTGAGTGAAAAGGCAATCAGTCTTACCAGTATGTCAAAGGTATATGGACTACCAGGAATTCGCATAGGGTGGGTCGTTGCAGATAGACCCGTAATAGAAGGCATACGAGCTGTAAGAGAGCAACTGACAATCTGCAATTCTCAATTAGGGGAGGCTGTTGCTCTTCGAGTGTTAGAGGACCGAGGTAGATTCCTTCAACGCATGAGAGAGATGATGTTTGAGAATTACGAAATCCTCAAGGATTGGATGGACAACCAGCAATGGTTGGAATGGAAGGAACCAGAAGGAGGCGTTGTCGCAGCTCCTCGACTAAAGCAGGGAGGATCCACACGAAACCTTTGCGAATTGCTGGTGGAGAAATATAGAACTTTCGTGGTTCCGGGTTATGGCCTTGAGATGGACGAATACTTCCGTCTGGGATATGGCGGAGAAAAGGAAGAACTCATCAAAGGGCTTGAAAAGCTAGAAAAAGCCCTCACAGAGATCTATGGATGATTGTCCGTCCATTCAGAGGGAGAAGCAATATGGCGATGTGGAAGATAGAATCGCTTGATAGACTATTCAATCCTAAATCAGTGGCTGTGATAGGGGCATCGGATAAATCAGAGAAATTGGGAGCTCTAGCTCTAGTAGCACTGAATTCGTTCAAGGGAGAAATCTATCCTGTAAATCCCCGCCTTTCGAAACTGAATGGGCGTCGATGTTATCCCTCGGTTTCAGATATTCCTCATGATGTGGATCTTGCAATGATATGTCTTCGCGGCGGCTTGGTATATCAGGCGCTTTCAGATTGTGCAAATGCAGGAGTCCGAGCAGCAATAGTTCTGGCCGCAGGATTCAAAGAACTTGGCAAAGAAGGCGCAGCAGAACAAAGACGGATAAAAAAGTTGGTTGATGATGCCCATATTGCTGTCATCGGACCTAATTGTCTTGGAGCTGGTAATGTCAATCTGGATCTCAATGCAACGTTCTTTCCACACCCAATAGCACCTAGGAAAGGAAAGGTCGCACTGGTAAGCCAAAGCGGCGGCGTTTCAGGCCTGATGGTTTATCGGGCAGTTGAGTCCGAGCTTGGCATATCTAAGTTCGCTAGTGTAGGAAATCGTGTGAATATTGATTTTGCAGACCTTCTGAAATATCTCAAAGATGACAAGGAAACAGGGGTTATTTGCCTGTTTGTGGAAGGTACTGAGAGAGCTAGAGAGATGGCGAATGAGATGATGCAGGTAACAAAAGAGAAACCGGTCATTGTCTTCAAAGTTGGGAAGACTCCCACTGCACGGGCAGCAGCTTTGAGCCACACCGGGAGTCTAGCAGGTGAGCCAAAGCTCTATTCTGGAGCCATCAAACAGGCGGGTGGTATCGAAGTAGATAGTGCGCAGGACATGATTGATACTGCCAAGTTGATGTCCATGTGGGATCATCTTCCCAAAGGTAGGAGAGTGGCTGTAATCACACACTCATTGGGTATTGCCCTCATTGCTGCACAGACTCTTGAGCAGAGCGGTGCATTGCTTCCATATCCTTCGGATGCTATTGCCAAACCAATTGAAGAGCTTCTTCAAATGCCAGTGCATATACCAATACGGAATCCTATTGACCTACTCGCGAAAGGATGGGCGGAACCTGATGTTTTCGCCAGAGCATTCGAAATCGTTGCTAATGCCGGTGAATATGACGCGGTCCTGACCGTTTTTTCCCCCAACTACCAAGAGGGGATTGGCGGAGGAATGCCGGCAAGTAAGATTGTGGCTGTCGCACGAGAATCAAGACTTCCTACTATAAGCGTGTTGAACTCACCAGCAGGACTTCCTCCGAAAGGTAAAGATGTTCTAGAAAAAGGGGGAATTCCATTCTTCGCTAGTCCCCAGCGCGCAGGTCGTGCATTGGCAAACGCTTTGAGAGCTACCTGATAAGGGTCAGAAATGGAAAAAGTCTCCAGTTTTCCTCGATATCATGAGTTTGTATTGGAAAATGAATTCGTAATTCAAGACCAAAATCCGGAGGAACATTAGTCAGAACAGAAAATTCACGTGATTTTATCTATTTCTGAGCCATTTCAATGGCGGAAAACCATGTAGCATCCACTTCATAGTCTGGATGGTCCTGATTGGACCATTATTCAAAAGTTCAAATATTATCCTCATAAAGTACCTTCCGAATCCCAGTACCCAAGGAAACCAGAACCCGAATATCTTACCGGGGTTCGATATGTTCTCTGGGTCCAGTTTCGATTTGGCAGCCGCGATTTTTGCCAGGAGCTCCTTACCGAAGTATTCCTCTGCGCGATCAGCCAGCCACAAACCTGTTGAATGAGTATGACCCCCATACCGTTCAGCAATGTCAAGAATGGAAAAACTCTGCACCCACGACAACATGAAGAAGAGGTCTCTCTCATCTTCTAAGTAATATCCCATCATTGTCACGGCGTTTCGGCTAGTGACAAAACCATCTGCGCCAGCTCGCATTGGAACTTGCTGTGACTGGAAATCATTTAGGACCGAAGCAATACTCCCAAGCGGAACGTGGGCTTGTCCTGCGACAAGACTGGGACCGAGTTGCTTGATGCGCATTGGATAGAATCTTTCCTCCCATTCATAATCTGCAACCCACTTACTGTGAATTATGCTATCATCCCTTCCTACTACTTCACGAACAGTATCTAGTCCTGCTTGTATCTCATCCTTGTTTCCTTCATAAGCAACTAAGACCACACTATGCCCTCTCGGATACGGATAGCGTTCCTCCTTAGACCATATTCTCCTCTTTATCTGGACATAGTTAGATTCCTCGACCTTTATTGCAAAAGGTAACGGACCTTCATCTAGAATTTCTTCGATAGCGGTCATCAGTCCATGGTTATCTGGAATGCTGAAGACGATTGGCTCAATTTCTTTCAACTCTTTGATTCTCAGTTTTGCTTTGATGATGATCCCCAAGATGCCCTCGGTATCACAGAAAAGCTGCATATCTCTGCTACGTATAATGTTGCCATTTGGCAGAACAACTTCAACCTCGATTACACTGTCATTTATTGAACCATACTTCAATGATCCGATTCCGTCCCCACCCTGACTGATCCAACCACCGACTGTAGCGGATAATGCAGAACTAGGATAAGACCGCAAATCCAAACCGTTCCTGTTTAGCTCAAATTGAAGTTCAGACCATGAGATTCCCGGTTCGGTCGTCACTGTGAGGTTCTCTTCATCGATTTCAATTATGCTATCCATTCGTCGCATATCGACAGTTATTCCACCGTCTATGGGGATGGCACCACCGTAGCCTGACGTTCCAGCGCCCCGGGGGATTAGAGCTATGCCGTGGCGCCTAGCAATACCATATAAATCCCTAATCTCCGTCGCGTTGATTGGCTGAACCAGTGCATCGGGCTTATTGTTCATAATCAATCCAACTTCTCTTGGAAGTGTGCCAATGTCTGTTGAAAATGGGAGTAACTCGTGTTTCGCCACTATAAATCGATCACCAAATAGTGTGCCAAGTTCCTTTTCTTGTTTCTTGCTTAGTGCCATGTCCAAATCATTCCCTGCTCAATTTGCTAAATGGTGATTCATTAAACAGTGATCGGGTATTTCCATACCGGATTGTCTCCGCTTTCTTTGTGCCATTACTGTCAATAGATCTAGCGATATACATCATCTAAGCCATCCCACCGGAGGCCCATGGACTCGCCAAGAAGAACAGCCAAATCCTTGGATTTCTTGGTTGACTCCCAGTTAGGTAGTTGATATTGAAGGAAATCGACACATGAAGGACAACCAGATATTACCCAGTCTGCCCGTGTATCTTCAATATCCTGAATTTTTAGTTGGCTGATTCTCGACGCAAATTCTTCATCATATGCACGTAGAACTCCTCCCGAACCGCAGCAGTAACAGTTGTTCTTATTATGGGGTAGCTCCACGAACTCAATTCCTGGAATATTCTCTAGTATTTTCCTAGGTTCTTCAAAGAAACCTGTATTACGGCCTGCATCACACCCATCATGGAATGTAACTGTAACATCCACTGGGTTAAGTAGATTGTTCAGTCTACCTTCATCCATAAGATTCGCCAAATACTCATACCCATATAGAATTTCAAAGGAATGATTGATTCCCAATAATTCTTCATACTCTTGCTTCCAGATTCGATAACACCCCGGACAATTTGTGATGATTCTTTCAACACCTAATTCATGAAATTTCCTGATATTGTGATTTGCAAATTCCCTAGCAGTTTCAAAATCACCTGTCATGATAAGAGGTGCACCGCAACACTGCTCTTCATCTCCAAGAAATGTGAAGTCTTCACCAAGCTTGTCAAGAATGAGAGTTGAGGAGATAGTTGCTTGAATTGGTACCGCGTTGAATGACGAAACACATCCCATGAAGAAGGCGGTCTTGGCGTTTTTCCGCTCGTGCCTTACCAGACTATCTTCATTCGGATGCCAGTATGACCATCCGTCTACCCTGTCTGTCTGTGGTTGCCCCTGTACGTTTCGATATTTGACAAGTGTATCACGAGCTGCATTCATAGCCTCAGGCCAAAGCCCCATCTCTCTAAATTCAAAACGCATTAGCTGGTATAGCTTCACGAATGGGATATCAACTTGACAAATTTCTTCACAGCCGCCACAGAGAGTACACCCGAAAATGGCATCTCGAAGCCCTTCAAGTCCATCCTCTGGCTTTAGCCTGTCAAGCATTAGAGCCTTTGTGATGAGCATCTTTCCTTTTCCAGAGTAAGAATCGAGCCGCTTGACCTTGTAGGTAGGGCACGCGCCATGCCCAACCTGGCAGTAGCTACATTGAGCACACTTGAATGCCATCTCCCGCAAATCGTACTTTTCCAATGAATTGAATCTCATGTGCCGCCTTCCCAGGAGTATAAGCGATAGATGCATCATGCCTTAATGTATAAAACCTATTTGTTGTTTCGACCCTATTACATCAAGGATGGGGTCTACCATTAGTTTTCCACATGATGAACAGGCTTGCGGATACGCCAAACAAAGAGAAAACTGAACAACAGGAACACTACACCGAATAGTGTGATCCAAACCAATCCAAAATTCAGATGCTCTAGAACATAGGCTAAGCTGAAACTTATCCCAAATAGCAAATGCAGAGCAACCCCTGATGCATTTGCAGGAGCCAAGTCCTGTGGAGAATCATAGTGTTGAAGGGTGTGTTTTGCAGTGAATAATCCGATGGGTAGTGTCGAAAACGCCATCAATGTCATAGGAGAGATGAATTGAAGTAATCCGACAACGAGTGTGTAAATATACAATATGAAAATCATGACGCCATATAATCTTGAAGCCCTTTTCCGTCCCAGTCGAACAACGATAGTTCTTTTGCCAGCCCCCTTATCGGCATTATAATCTGGGAATTCGTTAATGAAGAGAATACCGGCAATTAGAATCGCAAGAGGTATTGATGCGAAGAGAGGTTCAGGGTTGAAATCAAGCGCTTGGACGTAGTATCCTCCAAAAGTGGTTAGTACGCCAAAATTCAGGCCAATTACTGCTTCACCAACACCACGATTGACAAATCGAAATGGCGGAGCTGAATAGAAAAATCCAGAGCTGGCGCCAATAATCCCTAAAACAAGAATGAAGAAACCACGGCTGTATGCTAGGTAGAGTCCAAGTATTATGCCCATTGTGAAGAATAACAGAGAACCAGCAAGAACCTCTTTTGGAAGAAGCAAACCTTTCTGTATCATTCTGCTACCTCCGGTGAATGGTCTGATCAAATCCACATTGATGTCATCAGAACCGGACCCTTCATCAGTGTGATCGAAGTAGTCATTGGTAGAGTTAGCACCCAAATGAAGAAAGAGTCCAGCAACAATCGCGAGGATAAAGAAATCCCAAAATATCATTCCATGGACTGAGAGTGCAACACACGTACCGAGCACAATAGGCAATCCAGATGCAGTGAGAAAAGGGGCACGCAATTGAGATTTCCACGCCAATACTTTCTTCTTTGCGGCTACCGATTCGTCTGCCATATCTACAGCTCTCTTCTGTTTCATTGTACGAATAGCATGCTATTAATGCAACAAAGCTCAAAATACGAGCCGGTAAAAACTTTCCTGAAGGCGGTCCTATCTCAATGAGATATCAATTAGATGAAACATCAATAAAAGAAGAGATGCTGTCATTTACGGAATCTATAATAGCTGAGCGATGCCATCGGGCAAATTATCCTGGGGATGGATTATGAATTGAAGGAAGGGTCTACTGACAAACACCGCTTGTCCACTACAGATTCTGAGAATCATTTTAAATCAAAAGATGTTCAATACAGCGAGCGAACATCATTCCTGCCTCTTGGGGTTGCCATTAGCAAAAGGCTGAAGCTCATCGATGAAGAAGTTGCTAGATTCATTTCAAACAATCAAGGCACTCCTGAGGCTCTCTATCATGCGGCATATCACCTGGTTAAAGCAGGTGGAAAAAGAATAAGGTCTCTCTTGACGTACTTGGCATGCGAGTCTGTGAATGGCGAATTGGAGAGAATTCTCCCAATCACAGTTGCCGCAGAACTGCTTCAAACAGCAAGTCTAATCCATGATGATATAATCGATAACGCAGAAATCCGTAGAGGAGTGACGACGGTTCATAAGAAATTCGGTGAGAAGATTGCAATATTGGCATCTGATTTGCTGATCTCACAAGCTTTTGAGATCATAGGAAAATGGGGAACTCCTGACCTGATAAAGCAGATTGGAAGAACGGGCATTGCCATGTGCGAAGGGGAAGCACAGGATTCAATTTTGAGTGTCAACGAGCTCCTTTCTTTTAGTGAAGACGAATACCTTCAAGTTGCAAAAAGAAAGACCGTTTCTTTCATGATAGAAGCCGTAAATATTGGATCAGCTGTGGGCAGGGCAGGTGATAGAGAAGTCAGAGGATTGGTTGAATATGCTGAGAATCTAGGATATGCATTTCAGATTCGCGATGATGTGATTGATTTCACATCCGGTTCAGAGGTATCAGGAAAGTCAGTTCTAACCGACCTTCAAGCCGGTAGTAGCAATCTGGTTCTGTTATATGCATTAGAATCGTGCGAGCCTGACGTGAGAGATGAGTGTGTTGAGGAGATTAGCAGGGGAAATTACTCCTTGGCTCTCACACTCATTGATGACTCTGGAGCAATAGACCGGGCAACAGACCGTGCAAAGAATTTTGCCAATGCATCAAAGGTAGCAATAAGGGCCATGAAGTTTCCAAACAAAGAACTCTTTATTGACCTTGCAGACTTTGTGGTTCAACGTAAATTCTAGTGGGCAATTCGGATGCCATGGTATGGGGTCATTGGAACAGACGTTTGATTGTGCTAGTTACAAAATTGATGGACGAAGTCATTTGTTGGAACGGATAAGGTATTCTGCAGCGGATGACATCATTAAGTATACGTCTTCCGAAGAATCTCATAGCCCGTTCTGTAAGGCAGTCACTCAACATCGGGATGCCTGCTATTGAAAGAAGCGATGCGCCTGTAGCCAGCTCCTGACCAAATTCCCTGCGCCACGTTTCCTCGTAATTGGATAATTGCGCTTCCTCTTCGAAAAAGTTCGCTATGGCTTCGCCTGCAATATCACCACCAATCAGGGCTGTTGGAATGCCGCCTCCATTTGTTGACATGACATGAGATGCAGCATCACCGACAAGAAGAGCATCATCAGCAGTAGTATTAGGGACAGGTCCATTGACAGGAATAAACGCACTAATTTTTCTCTTGATTTTGGAATGCCGTATCCCCAAAGATTCATTGAGGCAGTTGTCAATAAAATGTTCAAGATAATCTCTCAGAGGTTTTGCTGGGTGTGCATAGGAATGTCTCAACCCAAGCCCTACATTGGCCTCAGAAGGACCTCTCGGAATTACCCATGCATATCCCCCAGGCGCCATATTACCGAAGAACATAAAGATTCTATCGGAATCAAATCCAGTTCCTTCAATGGTATATTGTATCGATGTGCTCAGGTCATTCTTTCCTTGCTGACTCAGTCCTGGCACACAGCGTGCTACTTTAGACAAAGGACCATCCGCACCAACCAAAGCAGTGTAATTGACAATCCTACTCGTTTTGCCTGAAATCAATCGGACCTGATTCTGGTCAACTCGTTCTTTGAGTCTTGTTCCTGTTACGAGATGAGCTCCAGCATTGACAGCGCGCTCCACCAAATACTGGTCAAAAGCTGCACGGTCTATGACCCTAGCTCTCATAGGAATCTCATATTCATAACCATAAGGTGAAACTAACACGATATGCCTGCAACGATTCAAAACCATCGAGTTGTGAATATCGCAGACTCTGTCAACCCTTTTCGAGTTGGGCAGTATATCTCGCAGTTCCCGTACTGTAGGCAGGAATTCTCCACAAAGCACAGGAATACCTACCCTCGATTTTCGTTCAACTATGAGGGTCCTAAACCCCTTTTTGGCAATCACCCCTGCAGTTGATAATCCCGCAGGTCCAGCACCTATGATTACTGCATCGTACTGTTCAATGTCTTCCAACGAATACCCTCACAGACATAGCGGTCTTGTGCAATAGCAAATCCGCCATGAAAAATCAGTCGGTTGATATCAGAAATATGAATGATTTTACCATTAAGAATCATTGATATACATCTACTCAGAAGCATGGCTGAGGAATCTGATTGGCTGAAGACGAAAACCATGAAGCTGTATTTGGGTACAATGAGAATGGAAAAACCAATTTCATTGACAAAATAACTACTCAACTGCAATATGTGGAAGGTGTAGAAATTGCGCGACGTTACTTGGCGATGAATTCCTTTGACGGCGTTCTTCCGGTGATGGGAATAGTGTTGGGGGGAATCATCGCTCTGGCAAATTCTGCACCCGAAACCGTATACACAACCACCCTCTTGGCTGCAGTCGGAACTGGCCTCGCCATGTTTGTGTCAGGTATTTCTTCTTCATATCTAACTGAGAAGGCAGAAAGGAAACGAGATTTCAAAGAGTTAGAACGATCTATGCTATCAGATTTGAGTCGGTCAGCATATGCAAAGGCGACGCGAACTGCAACAATAGTAGTATCTTTGATAAACGGTTTCTCCCCAGCATTATCTGTTTTGGCAACAATAGCCCCCCTCATTCTGGTCCCTCTCGGAATAGCATCTGTGTTTACTGCATTCATTTACTGCGTAGCGGCAGGACTTGTCCTTCTATTTATCCTCGGAATGTTCTTAGGTAGTGTTTCAAAGACGAATACCATTTCTTATGGTTTCAAGACACTAGCTGCTGGTTTTATCGTAGTCATTTTAATGTGGTTGATATCCTTGTTTACTGGGGCGTAAGGGAAGAGGCCCTTACTACAATTCATATGTAAAAACAACAACAGAAAACGGGATTGGGAATGGCATCTAGTATCGAAAAAGATGATCAAGGATATAACGCCGGGAAGGAAACTACCATACTTGAGCGGCTACAAGAGGAACTCAGAGTAACTCATCGAATGGAAATTGTGAGACGCCACATTGCCATAGATGTGTTTGATGGCGTACTGCCTGTACTAGGGATTATAACTGGTGGCTTCATCGCTATACATTTCCAAGACATGTTCTTAGTATTCCAAGCTACTCTACTAGCAGCCTTCGGAGCAGGAATAGCTCACTTTATTGCCGGCTTTGGAGCGACCTACCTCACCGAATCAGCAGAAGGCGAACATCTCATCAAGGAATTGGAAAATGACGGTGGTGTAAAACTGAGCCATTCGCTTATTCTAAGGGCTGAACGAGAAACAACAATGTTCGTTTCATTTGTGAATGGAGCCACCCCAGCTCTCTCGATTCTGGTCACAATCATACCAATGATTCTCGCCCTTTTTGGAGTAATTGGTTATTGGGAATCTTTTGTAGCTGCGATTGGGATGGGATTCATTCTCCTATTCATTTTGGGAATATACTTGGGTCAGATGTCAGGAGCCAGTACTGCAAAATACACAGCAAAAACAATTCTTGCAGGGCTATTGACCATTGGGATATTGCTGGCAATTTCGTTCTTTACCGGATTAGACCCAATCATGTAGATTAGGTATCAAATCCTATGTTGAATGCAGAAATCACGTCTTCCTTGAGAGTACCGGTCATCGATGCGATTATATTAGACAGGTTAGTCTAGGATTTCATGTTGTGAATCTGAATGAAGAAGAATACGCCTATGCAGCGTCAATACTTGCAGATAAAACGCCAGTATCCAGATTGTATTCTTCTCTTTAGACTCGGCGACTTCTATGAGATGTTTAACGAAGATGCGAAAAAGGCAAGTCAGATTCTTGACATTGTTCTAACGGCAAGAGGAGAGGGAGTGGACAGATGGCCAATGTGCGGTGTGCCGTATCATTCTGTTGATGGGTATGTGGCGAAGCTGCTTGAAGCGGGTGAAACTGTTGCCATTGCAGACCAAGTGGAAGATGCCTCTCAAGCCAAGGGTTTGGTCAAAAGAGATGTCGTTCGCGTCGTGACTCCAGGTACAATTATTGAATCAAATATGCTGGATGCAGAATCAAATAACTACCTTGCAGCGTTTATTGAACATGATGGCCAGATAGGGATTGCAGCCGTTGACGTTTCAACTGGTGATTTCATCGCCACCGAAACGCAAGGAAGCATCTACGATGAAGGAGTATTGAGTGAGGTCGCCCGGATTGGTCCGGCAGAAGTATTACTTCCTGAGGATTTCTCAAGGAATCAGAAGATTCGGGAAGTCCTGACAGATATGGGGACAAAAATAACCACGAGGCCCTCTGCTGATTTTTCTGCAAGAAGTGCCGAGAAGCTGCTCAAGAATCAATTTGGAGTGTCTACTTTAGATGGATTCGGACTGGCAGAAAAGAGAGTCGCGGTAGGAGCCTGTGGTGCTGTTTTGGAGTACCTGCATGAGGTGCACAAGATGAACGCGGTGACAATCTCCGGTCTACGGACCTATAGCTTAAATGACTACCTCATTCTTGATGCGACTACTCAAAGAAATCTTGAGCTTGTACGTAATGCACGTGAGAATACAACGCGAGGCACTCTTCTTGAGGTTTTTTCGAAGAATGCCACTCCAATGGGAAAAAGAAAACTCAAATCTTGGCTACTGCAACCCTTACAGGATATCAAATCCATTGGCACGCGCCTTGACTCAGTGGAAGAACTAGCAAGAAATGCTATGCATAGGTCTGAGGCCTACAGGAGTCTCCGGGAATTGGGAGACTTGGAAAGGACAACGAGTCGGGTTGTGTTTGGCACAGGGGGAGCAAGAAACCTTGCTCAGCTTCGAGATGCGCTTTTGAAGATTCCCAGCATAAAGGATAGTTTGAGTGGTCTTGAATCCAAGATGATTGTTGGTTCCCTCGGCGCCATTGACCCCTTAACCGAGTTGGTAGACACTCTCAAGGCTGCACTAGTGGAAGACCCTCCTGTTACGGTTCGAGAGGGAGGAATAATTCGTGATGGTTTTAACGATGACTTGGACGAGTTAAGGAACTCAATATCAAGTGATAAGAAATGGATTGCATCCCTGCAGACAAAGGAGAGAAAGCGAACAGGAATAAAATCACTGAAAGTCGGATACAACAAAGTATTTGGATATTATATTGAAGTCACCAAGTCCAATGTTGAATCTGTACCCGACGATTACGAGCGGAAACAGACTCTCACAAATGCGGAAAGATACATCATCCCTGAGCTGAAAGAAAAGGAGGCTGCCGTTCTCTCAGGAGAAGAAAGGATTCATGACCTCGAGTATGAGATATATGAGGAGCTGCGCGAGCAAGTTAAAGAAAACCTAGATGCGCTAAGAAAGAATACAGAGGCTATTGCGGCCATAGATGTCCTGTATTGTTTGGCAGAAACAGCCGTGAAGAGGCAATATTCTAGGCCAATCTTTTCTGAATCAACCAAGATCAAGATAACAGATGGCAGACATCCAGCAATGGAGATGATTCTTGGGCAAAATGAGTTTGTTCCAAACAGCTTAGAAATTGGTGATGGAGGAACAACACTTCTGATCGTGACTGGACCAAACATGGGGGGCAAGAGTACCTACATGCGCCAGTCTGCTCTCATTGTGTTGATGGCACAGATGGGGTCCTTTGTTCCTGCAAGGAATGCAGAGATTGGCATCGTTGATAGGATTTTTACGAGAGTGGGTGCTTTTGATGATCTGACCGGTAGGCAGTCAACATTCATGGTAGAGATGGTTGAAACTGCGAACATCCTAAACAATGCGACAGACCGGTCGCTCGTAATCTTGGATGAAATTGGCAGGGGTACCTCGACCTTTGATGGGATGGCTTTGGCGTGGGCAGTTGCTGAAGAGATAGTGAAAATGAAGACACGTACGCTCTTTGCCACTCATTATCATCAGCTAACGGACATGGCAGAAACATACCATGGAGTCAAGAATGTACATACCCTTGCTAAGGAATCAGGAGATTCTATTGTGTTTCTTTACAAGGTTGTCGATGGTGGTACCGATAAGAGCTATGGGGTCCATGTGGCTTCTCTGGCCGGGGTACCCGAAAATGTCGTAATTCGAGCCAGGAAGATGTTACAAAAACTTGAGAATGATAATCGAGTTGCAATAACTGAAGAGGATATTGACAGTACGGAAGTGATGCAAACTAGTCTTGAGCCACTGACAGTAGAGGATCCGCTATTGGAGAGAATTAAAATCATGGACCTTGAGAGAACTACACCAATGGATGCTCTTCTCCGTCTGAAGGAGATTCAGGATGAACTCAAGCGGAGAACAGAATGATTCAACCACCTCGTAACTAACGAAAGCAATCCTAGGCGAAGCTTAAATACATCATAGAACACAACCGAGTTGCTAACACCTCATTTGGGAGATGGAGAAATGGAACCATTACTCTCACCTTCGATTCTATCAGCTGATTTCGCACATCTTGAGCAAGATATTCGCGCCGCCGAAAAAGGGGGGGCAGACTATTTTCATCTGGATATCATGGACGGCATTTTCGTCCCCAACATTACCTACGGCCCAATAATAGCACAAACGATGAGGCGAATCACCAAATTACCGCTTGATGCGCATCTTATGGTTGCGGACCCTCGAAAGTATATCCCAGATTTCATTGAAGCTGGTGTGGAAATTCTCTATCCACATATCGAGGCCGACTATGATGTTTTCCGTACCGTTCAGCTAATCAATGACCTCGGAGGAAAAGCAGGGATAACTTTGAACCCTGGTACTCCTATCGACTGGGTAGAGCCCCTCCTTGACGTCATTGAGTCAGTTTTGATTATGAGTGTCTGCCCTGGTTTTGGGGGGCAGGAATTTATCCCTTCAACTACCCCCAAGCTAACGAAACTCAGGGCTCTTCTTGATGAATTGAAACCCAGTGTCAGGGTTGCAATCGATGGCGGAGTCAAGAAATCAAACATTGCTGAGTTACATAAAGCAGGGGCTGATTTCTTCATTGCAGGATCGGCGGTCTTTAAGGCGGATGATATTACGGCTGCCGTGAAAAACTTGAAGGAAGAATTACAACAATGATTCATTTCTTGGAGCTAGTGATATCGGTTCAACAGACAGCAAGATATATTCATGCCTGCGATTTCTTGTATACAGAATACTAGGAGCGAATACCCCGATGAAATTCTTCATTGATACCGCAAATGTAGATGCAATACGAAAGGCCCATGAGAGAGGAATGGTGGATGGAGTAACCACAAACCCGAGTCTCGTGGCTAAGGAAGGTCGAAACTTCAGAGAGATTGTAGATGAAATTGCCTCTTTTGTTGACGGACCTATTAGTCTTGAAGTTGTGAGCGAAGATGCTCAAGGAATGATAGAAGAGGCCCGCGAATTGAATGGTTGGATAGATAATGCAGCCATTAAAATCCCAATGACCTGGGAGGGACTGAAGGCTGTTAAGGTCTTGTCAGAGGAAGATATACACACAAATGTGACCCTTTGTTTCAGCGCCAATCAGGCACTTCTTGCAGCAAAGGCAGGGGCCTCATTCATCTCGCCATTCATAGGTAGACTGGATGATGTAGGCAAGTCAGGTATGCAGCTAATTGATGAGATTGTACAAATATACATGAACTATGGATTTGCAACGGAGGTCATAGTAGCTAGCATCCGTCACCCGATGCATGTTCTTCAGGCAGCGTATATTGGTGCGGACATAGCTACTATTCCACCTTCAGTTCTAGAAAAAATGGTGAATCATCCTCTGACGGATATAGGTATTGACAGGTTCTTGGCTGATTGGGAAAAGGCTAAGAAATAGCAGAAGAGCCGGTACACCACTAGAACAACATAAGGAAGAATCATATGGATGTCCGTTCCAGCATAGTATGGGTGTGATGTTTCTCAATGGAGCTCCAAGCAGACCTCGTGCTTATCAATGCAAATATTGTGACCATGGATCCTGAGAGACCGCGGGCAACCACTCTTGCGTCAAAGAACTACAAGATTATTGCCGTCGGTGATGACGAAACGGTAATGGACTTGATTCCGACAGCTAAGCGAGTCGTTGACCTAGGTGGGAAGACTGTAGTTCCAGGCTTCGTTGACGGACATACACATCTCACCAGTACGGGCATAAGGTCATTTCACGTTGATTTGACAAAAGCCAAATCAGTCGAGGACGCAATTGCTAGGCTCTCTGATGCGGAATCGGTGTATGAAGAAGGGGAGTGGGTGCTAGCGTGGGGCTGGGATGAAAGTAATTGGCCTCAGGGGAGATACCTCACAGCAAAAGATCTTGATAAGGTCAGCAAAAAGAAACCAGTAGCCGCCATTCGTATTGATGGTCACCTACTTTCAACCAACACAATGGGAATAAAGAAGCTTGGCTTTGACCCTGAACTTGAGGGTGTTGTTAAGGATAAAAAGGGGAACCCTACTGGAATCTTTCGCGATATCGAAGGTATGACCAAGAACCTTCGCCCTGATGAGCAAACAATTCTTGAGGGAGCAGTAGCTGGAACTAAGATAGCAGCCAAACTTGGAATTACTACTGCAGTGGATAATGTTTCAGAGGGGCAATTGCGCGCCATAAGAGAGGCAGAGAAGGAAAACAACTTAGCAATTAGAATGGTAGTCAATATTCCATGTCAACAACTCAACCATCTAGTCAAACTTGGTATAACCTCGGGTATGGGAACACCAATGTGCAAAATCGGCGGCGTTAAGATATTCACTGATGGGTCAATTGGTGCAGCGACCGCCGCGATATCAGAACCATATCGAAATCAGACCGAAAACACTGGAATGCTGTTGATGAGCAAACGAAAATACAAGTATCGGATTCGAACGGCAATAAGGTCAGATATTCAAACGGTCACCCATGCAATAGGTGACAGAGCTATTGAGATGATTCTAGAATCCTTTGAATCTCTGTCTGAAGAGGACCGGGAAACTGCAAAATTTCAAAGGCATAGACTCGAACATGTTGAATTGATAACTGAAGACCAAATTCGAAGAGCCGCGTCTTTAGGCTTGATTCTTTCAATGCAACCCAATTTTGTTGGGGAGTGGCAGCAAGAAGATGGTTTGTATGTCGAGAGACTCGGAGAAAAGCGAACGGGATTAATGAACAACTTCCGGAATGTCCTAGACAATGGTGCTAGGCTTTGCTTCGGCTCTGATGGGATGCCGCTTGGGCCTCTGTACGGGATTTGGTCAGCTACTACTAATTCCAATCCCTTTGTAAAGCTTGATGTTGAAGAGGCACTTCGTTGTTATACGCTTGAAAGCGCCTATGCATCGTTTATGGACAAGACTGTGGGCAGTCTCAAGGAGGGAAAGAGAGCTGACTTCGTTGTTCTTAGCCATAATATTGTGAAGATTCCGCCTGCAAGAATCAAAGACATAAAAATCGAAATGACTTTTGTTGGTGGAGAAATGATGTATTCGTCATCTAACTAGTGAGGTGTCTAAATGGGCAAAATTGAGGTTCTTGATGACTCACTCATTTCCCTGATTTCTGCAGGTGAAGTTGTAGAGAACCCGGCCTCGATTGTTAAAGAACTAATTGAGAATTCACTTGATGCAAAAGCTACATCTATTACGATTGAGATAGAATCCGGAGGCATCGAAGGGATTAAGGTCTCAGACAATGGTGAGGGGATTCTGAAAGAAGATGCACCTTTGTGTGCTCTTCGACACTCAACCAGCAAGATCCGAACAAAGGATGATATTGAATCAGTTCTAACCTACGGATTTCGTGGTGAGGCTCTGGCAAGCATTGCATCCATGGCTGAACTTGTTATTACATCTCGTCATATCGATGAACAAGTTGGCTCACGAATTGAATCTGAAGCAGGGGGGATTCCTTCTGTTTCGGATGCAGCAAGACCTCCTGGTACTACTGTAACTGTGGCCAATCTCTTCGAAAACGTACCTGCTAGAAGAAAACATCTCTCGGACCCACGAGTTGAGAGTCACCGTGTGTATGAAGCAGTAGCCAGTCATGCAATCATAAGAAACGATGTTGGATTCAGACTCGCTCGTGATGGAAGTTTAGCATTTGCATGTCCGCCGAAACAGACCTCCAGAGACCGCGTTCTTTGTCTTTGGGGAGCTGATATTGCGAAGCATTTAGTGGACTTTCAGCACGATGAAAACGGAGTGGTAATATCCGGATTCGTCGCCAAACCGCCCGTTTCAAGGGGCAATAGAGGAAGAGAATATTTCTCAGTTCGCAAGAGACCGATTACTGATGATAGATTGAGCTTGGCGGTAGAACAGGCTTACTCCACTTTACTTATGAAGGGCAGGTTCCCCGTTTGCTGTATTGATATTGGGCTCAATCCGAAGATGGTTGATGCAAACGTTCATCCAACAAAGCGCGAAGTCAGAATCCAAGACATCGACAAGATTGTAACTATGTTGCGTGAAGCTGTTGAAAGAGCAATTGGGAGAGTATCTCACACAAAGCAACAACAGGACACCCTAGATGAGGGAGAAACTGGAACAAAATCTGAAACCGCAACCGAAAAGAAAGGGGTTTCAGCCAAAACAGTTGATACAGGTCCACAACAAAGAACAGTGTCAGAACAACTTGTTTTGGATTCCCAAAAGCTGGAATCAGGTATACTGGAAACCTTGGATGAAATTGAAGGTACACTTCGCATCCTAGGTCAATTCAATAATCTTTACCTATTGGTAGAGATAGATGATAATCTTCTTTTGATTGACCAGCATGCTGCTCATGAACGGATTTTATATGAACAGCTCAAGGGTAGAGTGCAAGAAAATCGGACACCAATCCAGGAGTTACTAGAACCCCTAGTTCTGGAGCTGAGCCCTCCTGACAAGGAACGGATTCTTGAGATCTCAGATGAGTTGCATAAGCTTGGGTTTTCCGTCAGTAACTTTGGGGGCAATGAGATTCTGGTTTCGACATTACCAGATGTTTTCGGTTCACGAGCTACGAGAGAAGAGATACTTGCCTTCGTAGATAGGCTGTTAGAAATCGACTTGGATAGTGCTCGACACGAATTCATGGACAGTGTAATGCGAGTCATCGCATGCCACTCAGCCATTCGAGCGGGGCAGGGTCTGAATAATCAACAAATTAGCAATCTTGTGACAGAATTGGTCAGAACACCAAACAGATTCAATTGTTGTCATGGGAGACCCTCGATTTTACATATCAGTAAGAAATCTCTAGACAAGGCATTTGGAAGGACGGGTCCTGAAGCAATTGAACGATACATTCAACGACACGGTCATCGTCCATGATATATGCTGATGCTTAGAAGAACAGGATAATTCGAATAGGGACCCAATATCCTTTGTCATGACTTCAGGCAAGAAACTTTGACCAGCGATATTCTCGAGCAGTCAACTCAAAACCCAATGACTCATAGAGGCTACTAGCCGCTTCAGTTGGGTTGGCACCAGGAATGCACATGAATGATACATCATAGTCTTCCGCCCGTCGTAATCCTTCTGCTAGGAGCATCTTGGCTAAACCTCTATTTCGATAATCAGGGCGGGTTCCAACTGGCTCAAATTCGGCTATCCCGCTAATGGGGTCCACCCTGACCGTGCAGAAGGCCGCAAAGTCCCCATTCTCTGTGACCACTGCTATATCCAATTCAGCATTATAGAATGAAGCACTCTTGAAGATTCGAGCATTTTCCATAGTCATGGATAGGCAATGCTTGAAGACAGAACCCTGGGCGGCGCGATACGAATCCAGTTCATTTACAATATCGAATGACCGAATCACCATGCTTTCAGGCAGTTCGAATTCCGGAATGGGATAGTCCAAAGGCCTAACTCTGTCGTGTGAATACAGCCCTTCATTTTGATACCCTAATTCTTCAAGCAGATTGGTCAAGTGCCCATTGTCCTCCCGAACAAAGAAGCTCAATTCTCCTCCATTGGAGTAGCTGTTTCTCTTCTGTTTCGCTTGGGTTTCTAGCCATGAAATGATTTCCCTTTCAACATGCCGATATTCTGGATGTATGTTAACATGGCCTTCGCTTGGAGGAGAAAATATCCCAACACCCACAATAGGTGTTGGTGCAGACTTGGATTTTGCTTTGTCGTCCCATATTTGAACAAACCTGTCCTCGTCATCTTTGTACACAGGACCACAGGGGCCAAATTTCCTGTTCTCAAATCTTGTTGGAATCCAATTCAAAAGAGGTTCAATTTCATGTGTTTCTATCAAGAATCGGCGTATCAGGTCAAAATCTTGTTCCCAATCGAACGACCTGTCCTTTACAGTCATGGAAATCCCACTGATGCAATCCTGCTAGCTTGATATAAGCGGGGCTAACAGCGCAAAAAACCTATCCAAAACTCACCAGGTGGAGTAATAGCTTTGCTCAGGAGGTTTATTCATCGATTTATACGCCAATCCGCAGATTCCGCCTGCGACAAGTCCACCAAGATGAGCAAAATATGCTGTGGCCGCTGTTCCCCATAACATGAATCCAAATAGAAGCTGCATAAGAGCGAAGACGACAACGTATTTCCTTGCGCTTAGTCTTACAAAATAGAATCCTAAGAGAACATTCAGACGTCTCTGAGGAAATAGCAATCCATATACAGCTATCAAGCCCGCGATTGCACCCGATGCACCAACCAACGGTATATCCAGCGCAACGGGGGCAACAAGGGTGAAACCGGTATGTAACAGCGTTGCGAATATGCCTGATGCAAAGTATGTGAAAACGAAGAATCCATGCCCCAATGCATTCTCGGTATCATCTGCCACAACGTAGAAGAAAAGCATATTGAAGAAAATATGTGTGATATTGGCGTGCATAAACATAGATGTGAAAATGGTCCAAAGCTCTTCGCCCCTGAAAAATGATGCTGGCACAAAAGCGAGTTCTAGCAGCATGCGCCCATCAGGGTCGGTTAGTTGCAGCAGGAACATGACTACATTAAGAAGGATTATGATTATCGAAGCATATTGTTTCTTGAAGGGAACCTGATCGTTTCTTACTTCCCATGCCACGTCATTCATCTCACAAATGGTTCTGTTCAAGAATGGTAGCGTATCACTCAAATACTGTTTGGTAGGTCTATTTCAATCTCCGTCAATTCTTGAGACTCAGAGGGCTCGTTTTGAAAAAGCGAAGATTTTTACTAGAAGTCGAGGATATATTGAAAGTGATTTCCTGAATCCAAATCAACCTGGCAACGACCAGCGAAATCCTAGGAGGCTAGGTTCCAGTGAGCTCCACATGGTATATCGCGAAAGAGTATCTCAAAAGGCTTGAGCTCAGTTTCGAAGAGCATGAAAGGAAGACATTCAGTCTTTCCCCTTATGGGGTTACCGAAACAAAACAAATCGAAGTATTCCCGGGAGATAATTGGGTGACTCTAACAACCAAACTCATGGATATTTCTGACCTAAAATCTAAGGATAGAAGCAATATTTGCGAAAAGCTCTTGCGAACAAATGCTAAACTCGTTGAGATATCCTTTGGCATTGATAAGAATGGCTTCATAGTTCTCCGGAATGCTGTTCCTGTAAACGGAATATCTTATGACTCATTCAGCAGCATATATGAGGCGCATCTATCCGGTATTGAGTTCTTTCACGAAAATCTGAAGAAAAGCATAGTAAAATAACCGAGAAGCATGTTTACAATCAAAAAAAGAGCGTGTGAGGGGACAGTTCCCCTCATATTCTTCTATCGACGTCTACGCATCACAAGTAGAGCCACTATCGCAATGACTGCAATAGACCCACCAACAAGCACGAGGATTTCAGTGGGTAATCCCTCAAAAATGCCACCTGTCGGTGATGTTGGTCCCGTTGTCACCACTCCTTGACCCACAATATATGAGTTCACAGTGGACTCATATGATCCGGATTCGGTGTGGACAACAACCTTGTACCAGATTTGCGTGCCATCTGGAAAGGCTGGGATTTCTCCAGTCCAGGTCGAGCCTCCGGAGTTCCACATTGAAGTGGTTTCCCAATTCTCTTGATCCGTCGTATACACCAATTCGGCTCCATAGATCTCATCAGCGGTGAATATGTCAACGCTGACAGTCACTGCATCTGATGCAGATGGAACAACTGGGCTGATACTGAAAGCACCAAATTGCACCTGTCCTGGACCCATATCGGTACCCGTATTCGATGTGTAGCTAACAAAGACAGGGTCTTGGAGGACACTGTAGCCCTCCCACTCTGGGAACCCAATCGTTACGTAGTACATGCTATTGGTAAAGGTCCATGCGGTGGCAGACTTGCCCGAGTCAGACTCGTAAGCCTGTCTGAATGTCCCCACAGGTGTGGTATAGCTCAATACATCATAGGGGGCGGTGGTATTCTTGGACCAGTCGTAGGTAACGCCTCCCATGATCATCTCTGCGAATTTGGCACCCGCAGTTTCGAGCTCGAATCGCTCCGAGCTAACGGTGGTCTCACTGTCCGCAAAGGAGCCATTGGCTTTGAATGCAAAGTCAGACATTCTAATGTCGGCGAAATAGTTGAGAGCTAATGATCTGTTCTCAAGGTTGTCACGACCACCAATTCGATGGACGTCCCAATCACCAACGTAGTTGTCGACCTTTATCTCGGCATAGTTATTCATTGCACCAGCTGTTTCATTGATGTAGCCTTGGAAGTGAACAAGGAACGAGAGCTCGTCGATCGTAATCTTCGTGGGACGTTCGTCGAAGGTCCGAAGATCAGATGTTTGCTTAGATCCACTATACCAACCCCAATAACCATGGAGGGTGAATGGGAAGACCGTTCCATTGACTTCTGTGAATGTCACACCCCAAGTGACCTCATCTTCCAGACCCAAATGCATCGTGTCTGATAGATTGAAGTTACCATAGGCTTCACCAGGTTTGACAAATGATACACTGCCAACAGAGTCCGGTATCAAGTAGTGAGATAGCTCACCACTTCCTGGGTTCGTGAGATCGACGTCCATAACGTCATTCTTGTTCTCATCTTCCCAGATCATAAGACCACTGTATTCGTAGTGCAAACCAACTTGGAGCCAGTGATCAACTTCTCCATCAACGTAGGATGTACCATAGTGTTGGTTGATACCAAAGCTCAGCCAGGTCCAGGACTGTTCATTCGAAGTAACCCAATCCCATCCATTAGCCTCAGCCTCAGCGATGATATCTTGCCAGGTTACATTCTGTGCCATCCAGGAAACGTCCCAGTAGCCGGGGCGCGGGTCGCCCTCCTCAGTCAAAATAGTCGCCTTTACATCATCCATCTCGGCTGTACCAAGCTGTGTCATGTCGTCGGCATGATACCAGTAGAAGGTCTGATTCCACTCATAGCTCCAAGTGAATGTATCCAGTCCCATCCAGGAGTGAATGTTCATCTCGTCACCGTACTGTGTAACATTCGGGTCCCAGTTGATATTGACATCAAGCCGTTCCCACTGATGAGTGAAGTTCTCCTTTGACTCGTATAACTCGAGCACATAGTATTGGTCGTCTGTGGTGTCAGTGTCACCATCAAGGTCTAGAGCACCCGTCTCATCATCAACCGTCCAGCTCTTAACACCCCACATTCCCCACTCGGGGACTCCTATCACTAAGTCATAGATATTCTTGTAGACAGTACTCATAATGGGGTTTGGTCCATATTTCAGTTCATGACCCCATCGCTGTCGCTGTCTATAGATATTCTCTCTATGAGCCGTTGCCATGACTTCTTGTGATTGGTAGGTGAAATTGTATATCCTCATGGCATTGCTGTATGGCTCTAGGTAAAGGTCAGTGGGATAGGTTGCGTTCATCACGCGCCAAGTGTAGATCCGCATGCCCATGCCAGGGTCAATATATTCTGTACCCATGAAGTCGATTACCCAGTGAGTGTCGTTATAGTATGCTTCAGCTTTGTATGAAGCGACCATGGGCAGTTTAGTATACTCAGTAAAGTTGTACCAAGTACCATTCAATGCCTCATAGTAATAGAGAGACTTGTTACCCTCTTCAAAGTAGTACGGCCATTCCATCAAGGAATACAGAGCGCTTCCCGACATATCATATTCGTGCACAACAACCAACTCTGAGTTGGTGACGTTCCAGACCGTTTCATTGAACAGGGTGATGTATTGATTCCCCGTGCCATCGTTGTAATCGTCTGGATATCCATATGAGTCAGTTGTGTTATACTGGATTGATTCAACTAGGTCAAATGTTAAGGTATTATCCAAAGTACCCACATTGGCGGTGAACCCAATCACGTCTGGATTCCATATAGGGGTTCCATTCGCGCTGGAATATGTGGCTATCGCTTCGAAGAGATGATAGCTAGTGCCACCAATGTCAGTGAAGTAATCCATGCTGATGTTGTATACTGGATAGCTATTTCCACCATAGACAACTGACTTGGTTGTAGGAACTTTCCCACCAGAGCTCTCGGTGTTTTCCAAGTCCCAAACCCACTCAGCATTAGCACCCTTGTAGGGCATCTCATGTTTGATTCCATCATCCTCATGATACCATGCTCGGTAAACATTCCAAGTGGTTACCATGATGTCGGAGCCTTCGTACTCCACCTCGAAGTATTGCCTCGGCCAAGAAATCCTCTGGTAGGTGCCACCAATAGTGGTATAGTACCAACCATCTGTGCTATTGTAGTCTAGAGAATAGTGATTGCCGTCAATATCTGTCATATAGTACTTGCTTGTACGACTGTCCCATCTCCAATGCTCCTTGAGCAACTTGATGTCGTCGACTCCATAACGGATGTACCACTTCTCTTCTCTGAAATCGAGTTCAATCTTCTCGTATAACTGAACAGTGACATATGGACTGTTCGCAGCATAATCCTCCCAATCAACACCCTGATGGACAACACCATTCGTGTCAATCCATGTGTAGTAGTAAGTACCACCAACATCCCAGCCCTCATCCCATTCTCTTCCAGTCAGGAATGATTCGCCAGTGCCAAGAGTCACATTGTAGAGGTACAAAACATCTGTATATGTCACATCAATCTTGGTTCCATTGGCAAGCTCGTAGTAGTAGTAATCCTTGCCTGTTTCTGGGTCCCAATGGTCATAGAAGAACATGTTTTCCCAAGTAGATCCGGACCAAGGATCGAAGTTCTCAACCACTTTGACTGGAAGCTTCTCATTATCTATCTCAATGTAGGGTTTCTCTTCCGCTAACAAGAAGTCGGACCCCTCATTGGTACAGAGGGTGTCATTGTAGTATGCCAGCTGGTCATGCTGCCATGGATCCATATATACTCGTTCGCTATTATACTCAAACGAATATACCCAGTCTCGGTCCCAAGAATAAATCTCGTGAAGACCGTACTCACTGGAATAGTCAATGTACCAGCTGTTGTTAAGGAAGGCATAATTCCACCAGTAGTTTGTATCGGGTACAGTCTGGCTCATGTTAACTAGGAATGAGATGTAAAGGTCGCCACCATCAGTCCATTTTTGGTAATCGGATGTGGTGCAGAAATCAGCTGCCACCTTTGTGGCATCGCTCTTCTCCTTAATCCAGTTGGTCTGCCATTTGCCAGTCTTCTGGTTGTAGTACCACCACTGCCAGTGGTAGCCCTCTACTTCGGTCCACTGCCATTCAGTGTAATTACCATAATGCCACTCCCACGTGTTTGTTGTTGAGTTGTAGACATAATGCCAGCCCTCAATCTCAACTTCCACCCAGTCCATGTATGTACCATAGGTGTAATTCTGTTTCTCTGTTCGATTGAATGCCTCAAATGTAGGAATACCAAATTCATCATAGGTGATTTGATACACCAATCGGCTCCAACGCCATTCATCTTCGCTCCAAGTACTGTCATAAGCCTCTAGAGCGAATTTTACTCCATCAATATCCGCGGCTATGTCACCGCCTCCCTGGAGTCGTCCTCGGACCATGAAATTCTCGCCCTTCTCAACTGCAAACATCCACCCAGATGGTGAAGTGCCGTCTTCGTTTAGGATCTTGGCAAGAGTCACGGGAGTTTCGATTGCAATCTGCTTGGCAATCTCATATTCCGTATAGGTCTGTCGGGCTCCATCCCCCCAGACGTCTGGATAGTATTGCCATCCTTCAGGACCCATTACACGGTCTTCAAACATGAAGTTTGAGTACTGCCCAGTTTTTGGCATCTTGTCAGTGAAGTGACCTACGAAATCAACCGTGAGACCAAGCTCAGTAGTAACTGCCTCACACAATGATGTGTTGAGTTCATAGAACACAGGCATATCTTCAGGAACGGGTTCAAGGACCATAATCTCTTCATTCCATTCTTGAAGCTCTGGTTGATAGGTCTCGTAAGGATAGCCCCAATAGGTGTACCCGAAGTAAGTTTCGAATGAAGTTGTACTTGTATTGTAAACGAACTGGTACTGTTTCTCAACCCAGAACGTTTCGTTCACTACATATCGATCCCATGTGGAAGTTGTATCATTCCATTCCTCAACCAAACGGTATGCTGATATCTCAGTGAAAGAACCGGTCTCGATACTTTGCCGCTGTTGGTAAGGACCATAAACGTCCTCCAAGTATGTGACTTCAATTGAGGGGTTCCATACATAGGTATTGAGGGTTTTATTATACTCCCAACCGCCAGTTTCGGTGACCTGTTCTTGATGCCAACCAGTGACATTGACAAGAGTGTCAATCCACCCAGGAATCCGGAATTTGAGCATTACATATTCTGGATCTTCCCCAGACACGTTGAAACGCATCTTGAAGTCATTGCCGCGACTAACTGAATATAGCGGGTCGCCTTCCATGTCCAGCTTATGGAGCGTATAAGAACCTCCCTGAGACCATGACCAAGCATCTGCTGGGGACATACCTACAGCGAGCCCTTGGAATTCCCATCCACTGGCGTAGCCATAAGACCCAATCCAGTTCCATTCTGTATCCATAACGCTTAGCTCAACTTGGTATAGTCCAAGGGGAGCATCATTGTTAAACTCGACGACGAAAGTACTAGTATACATCTGGCTATCAGAAGTATTGGTACATTGTTCAGTCTTGAGATCGATGAAAGGTTCACTGTCCCAGCCACTATCGTCAGTGGAATTGTATTCATGTGAGTAGCCTTCCCAAATGGGTGACCACTCATCGCCGCTAGGGGTGAATCGAAGAGTAAAACTTGCCGAATAGTTCCAATCAGGTGACAAGAACCAGCCTCGAAATTCAACCGAACCCAATTCTGCACCTTCTGTAAAGATGCTTTTCGGGACAGTAGTTACAATCTTCAAATCTTCTCCGATTTCGGCGTATCCATCCTTGTCAATCAGTGAGCCATTCTCGTGATATATCTCAAAAGTAGGTTCTGGTCCGAATAGCCAATTGCGGTGTTCCCAAGTCCATTCTTCACTAGTGCTATTGGAGCTTTCTTTCCACCAGACGTTTGTCCCAGATTCGGTCTGTGCGTCTGTAAAACTTGAATCAGGCCATGTTGCCTGATGAGTGATTGATTCTTGCAGAGGCGCTTCTGATCGAGTATAGGGGGTGAAGCTTGAGCCTGCAGAAACCATAGAAATGAAGAAAAGTGCAATAGCAACTACAGAGAAGAATGAACGTTTGTGTTCTCTCAGTTGCATCATTAAGTCTCCTTACGCGTCTAATTTTTGTTTAATATCACTATATCCTGCTATGAAGATACAAGTGGCATGTAAACAAGTTTACGTTAGGCGCGCTTAATTATACTTGTATGAAAACTCATTAGTTTCTAAATATAAGGTAATGTCTGATATACTGACAACAATTTAATCAAAATTACATTGTTGCTTTCTTCATATTATACCCTGAGAACAGGAAAAAAGAACGAAATGCCAATGCAAAAAACCATTGGCATAGAGTCAGGAAACTAGAAGAAGATCATTATGAGCTGAGTCACATTTTCTTCTATCAAAGCAGCTATTAGCAGGAAGAAGATTACCAGAATATAGGTTCTCCAAGTCCGGCCATCGAATAGCAAATCTTTGGTCTTACCGGGTAGCTCTGACCAGTTTTCCTCAACAATAGTAGGCGCGAGGTCTCTAGCAATTCTAATTGATGCAGCAGCTGCAAACAGGAAAGCCGGGATTTCTACCACACCGTGGGGTAAAATACTGATCAAGTAGGACAGAAGATTCTGTCCCATTATAACTTCGATAGTACCAATTCCTGCTACCCAGAGTGCTGTAGACAATACCTCTGAAATGGCTAATGCCATCAGACTAAATCTGATATATGTGATCAGAGGGTCTTCTTGTTTGACTTCAGGACGTCCGCCATAGATTATCTTGTAGAAGGCTACGAGAATCATGGGCAGAATAATCAGAGCGATGTAGGTGAACTGGTCGTCATAGATGAAGTATTCTAAAGCAAATAATGATACGAGCGGAGGAAACCACCAACCACCTAGATTGCCCTTAGCGAAATAATTGGCAACAAAAACCAACCCATAGAGAACAAAGATGATGCCGTATAGGATGGCTGCTCTGTATCCCACATGCGCTGCAAAAGTCCAAGGCCAATTTGGATCAAACCAATTAATTGCAGGAGTGATTAACCCGTTTGTAATATCCAATATTGTCCAAAGATAAGAGGCAATCCCCGCCATGATGAGTAGAAGAAGAGCAAGGTAGCTGGAGTATTTCTGTTTCTTTGTCTTCTCTTTTGCTGCCACAAGCCAAAGCACGGCGGTCCAGAAAAGTGGTCCAATAATCAACATTAGTAATGTTCGGATAATGTTGTGTTCCGCCACAATCACAAATAGGCTAACACTCTCTGCTAAGACGAGTTCAAGCCCATCGGGATTCCCGATTTCGCTGATAAGACTGAAAATGAGGTAGTGCAATTCGCCCGGATGAATAAACGCTGATAGGAGAAGCACTCCCACAATTGATCCAAGAATGCCAGCAACAAACATGACGATAGCGTCACGAATATCCTCATAATGAACATTAAGTAGCGGAGTAGCTAGCTCGCCTACTTCTTCTCTATACGATTCTCTGAACTTGAGATAATACATTACAAACAGAGTTGCAGATATGAATAGTGGCAGGGCAAAGACAAATTGGTAAGCTAGACGAATTATAATGTCAGTATCCATGGGAGGGATCACAATTGGACGAAGCCGATACCAAACTGCCCCACCAAGTTCAGCTGGAGTTGCAGCCGCTCCAAGGGTATAATCCATGCCTGGCAGCCGCCACCAAATTACTGCTGAAACAATGAATCCAGATATTGCTGCAAACCATTCTGTGCTACCTTCAGTCCGCTTCTGAACATAATGCCCTAGGACTCCGAGAAATATTATCATGCTGAGAGGAATGATTAGAATCATCAAAGTCCAAAGCGTCGGAGATACCAACATCATATTATTGACCGCATTCATCATAATATGGGCTACAACGCTATCAACGGCTCCAGGGAATATTACCAACCCAAGTCCATGAGAAACGGCGAAGTTTATTGTGACTGCAAATATACCTCCCATATAGGCAGCTAGTACGATACCAGCAGTCAATACAGCGGCACCAAGAGTCTTGAGCAGCCCAACCGAGTTTATTGAGCCGAGATTTCTCCTGAGGTTCGCTAATCCATGGAATACTTTGCTGTAGAGCAGAATTGCGAAATCTTCTGATACTGGCAATAGCAAAATAGCAAAGATGATTGGTGGAAAAGCAAGCGCTAACCCACTGAGATAGAAGCTAAATAACCCGCCAAGATTCCCCGCAGAGATAGCACTTATGACGCGGATTGCTATTGTTCCCAACGACAAAAGAATATTCAATCGAAAGAACCAACCAAGAACACCCCTCATCATCTCACCACCGATATCCCTGTCACCAAGTTTGAGCCCTGCACCTTTAGCAATACGATTTGATGCAGGATAAGCAAATCTGTAAATCCAAGTCACGAACACCACTACGGCATAGAAGTATGGATTTGGATAACTGGCGGTATACACATCGATAGAGGGGAGCAATGTTGCCAAGCCAATTACTAGGTAATCCTTCCATGATTCGCGCCATGCTTTGTCAACGACTTTAGGGTCCAATGGCTGTAACTCAATCCGTTCAAATCGAACATTGTCTACACGGTCCCGAAATCCTGAGAATCCATCCGTTTCTGGTTCGCGTCCGACAATGCTTTTTATCAGATTCTTGAACTTCATTTTGAGCGGATCTTGTAATGCAAGCTTTAATCCCAGAACCAACTGACCGAAAAGAACCGCAACGAAAGACAACATGATCCATGTGAAGTAGTCTTGAACTGCAAAGGAAACGTGAAATAAGAAATCGGTCCAAAGTAGGTCCAGAAATGTAGAACCATCGACAGCGGGATCGAAAGTCATAGGCAGACCTATCGGATATAGAGTTAGTGCGTAGAGGAAAAACGTGATGCTCTTTATGAACATCAGGATTATGAAGGCTTCTATGAATCTGTTTCTTCGCTTGCCAAATAGAGCCAGATAAACAGCCGC
Organism: uncultured archaeon; assembly: GCA_964648855.1. Lineage (GTDB taxonomy): Archaea > Asgardarchaeota > Thorarchaeia > Thorarchaeales > Thorarchaeaceae > TEKIR-14. The sequence goes on along the minus strand of CAZYLT010000003.1, from coordinate 91,057 downwards.
GATTGCAATTGCTGGAACAAATTCGAGGAGAATTGTAAAAAGGGTCAAATCAGCCATATTGTAGAGCTCCTTCTCTTTCTGAAAGAAACAGAATCGTGTTCTAAGTAAAAAAGGTTCGTTGGGTGGACCAAAAGGAGTTACTATACAGTTTCTGTATAAAGGTCATATCGGAAGCTATAATTGCAATGCACTTTACTATAGATAAGTGTAGGTTCTTCACTAACTTAACAAGGTGAAATAAAATTGGAGATAAGTAAAGAATTAGCTGAAGCGATTAACGACCAGCTCAACTTCGAGCTCTATAGTGGGTATATCTACCTCTCTATGGCATCATGGTTTGAGGAACAAAATCTCGACGGAATGGCGCACTGGATGAAAATCCAAGCCAAAGAGGAGTATGAGCACGCATTGAGGTTCTGGGCTCACATCGTCAATCGTGGTGGACGTGCCGTCATGAAGGCAATAAAAGCTCCCAAGACCGAATGGGATTCACCATTGGAGGCTTGGGAAGATGCCTATAATCACGAAAAGATTGTGACTGAACGCATTTTCAAGATTGGTGAACTTGCGGAGGGCGAGAACGACAAGTCCGCAATTCCGATGCTCAACTGGTTCTATGATGAGCAGGTCGAGGAGGAAGAGCAGACTATGGCAGTCAGAGACCTCCTGAAGAAGATTGGTGATTCCACTAATGCACTATTCATGTTGGATTCGCGACTTCGACAACGAGAAGACAGGTAATCCAGTCTTCTAAGAAACTAGATAACAAGGCGTAGATTTTCATTCTGCGCCACATCTTTCATTTTTTGCTCGTTTTTTATATAGTATGATTGCTTAGTGCCAGCCGTAGCTTACTTATGCCAGTAAGGATTCAATCAGGACTGAGGAAAAGAATGTGCTTCCAGAGGACTTTGTAGAATCAGTTCATCGGACAGTGTCAGGAATCAAAGCCAAATACTATGCCACAGGGATTTCTCAGTATCACAGAATACAGGGAACTGATGAGCTGGGCCTGGCGTTAGACTATATTCAATCAGAGATTGAACAATTTTCAGAAGCCAAATTAGAGCGGTTTGAATATCCCGCAGATGGGAAAGGAAAAATCGGTCTTTGGCAGAATCTTCATGGCTGGACTCCAAAATCAGCAACATTATCAGTTGTGGAGCCAGAAGAAAGAGTACTCTGCGACTTCAATGAGCAACCAATATCTCTCGCTGCTCACTCCACATCAATAGATGATGAGTTCGAGGTTGTTAATGTGGGCCGGGGTCTTTTGGAAGAAGACTATCAGAATCTAGACATCAAGGGCAAAGTGGTGCTTACCTACTCAAAGCAATCACAGGTTCATCGTATTGCCTGTATTGGAAGAGGGGCGGCAGGAATTTTATCATATCGACGTTCTACCGGGAAGAATGATTCATCACAGCTAAGACCGTATGAAGGACTATGGCCAGAACCAGAAGAAAAAGAAGATACTAGATTTGGATTCTCTCTCACGAGGGTAGATGGGCTTCAAATTAAGAGATGGCTTGAGGATGGCAAGAATGTAATAGTTCGTGCTAAAGTTGATGCAAAGCTTGACGAAGGAAAGCACCGGATTCTATCAGCCTTAATAGAAGGAGAAGACACTTCGAAGGAACTGTGGCTTGTGGCTCATATTTGTCACCCACAACCGGGAGCCAATGATAATGCATCGGGAAGTGGAGCAATTCTGGAAGTATTCAGAACTGTATCCAGTCTTATAGAAGATGGCACATTGAAAAAGCCTGAGATCTCAATCCGCTTCATTTGGATGCCCGAGTGGCATGGGACAATCAAGTTGATTCATAACGAGAAGGAGATGCTTAAGAGATGCACGTTTGTGATCAATGCCGACATGGTTGGAGCAGACCCCTGTAAGACGGGCTCTATGCTAAACTTCTTCCGCACGCCTTACTCATTGCCAAGTACACTGAATAACGTTGTTTCATACTGGCTTGAGCAAGAGGCCGATAGGGATTACGACGCAAGCACAGGGGGCACAATTGTTCCCTTGCCGTGGAAGAAAAAAGTATACTCAGCGGGAAGCGATCATTTCATGTTCACCGACTCAACGGTAGGGATTCCTGCAGTTATGCTCAACCAATTCCCTGACAAGTTCTATCATACGTCAGAAGACTCGGCTGATAAACTGGACCCCCAACAAATGCGCTTCGTGAGTGGTGCCATCACTCTATCTGCACTCACCATCATATATCCAAGATTTGTCTGCAAGGAAACATTGCTGACTCATTGTAGAAATGAAATGAGAGAGATTTCAAATAGAGTAATCAACGAGGCTATGTCTATTCTTGGACAATGCCTAGATGACCCAGAAAAGATATACCCGCGAACCATGAGATGGCTGACATATGCTCAGAAGCTGGCAATGAACACTCTTGACAGAGCCGGCGAAGAATGGTACCTGATATCCGAAGAAAAAGACCTTCTTGAGGCACTAAAGGCTAGTATTGAGATGTCATATGCCACAGAGATGGTAGTCGCGCGCAAGGCATATCTAGGTGCTTGTGCAGAGGTCGGGGTCGAAGCAAAAGGGAAAGACGAGTTTGACTTAGAGTCATATAATCTGTCGGTGGAAACTAAGAGGAACCTCAAGTATGCGCTTCCCCCATCAGCAATTTATGACCTACCTCCACAACGAAGAGAGCGGTATTTCGAGATTCTGCAGGAAGATTCTCACATGTTCAGATGGGTCGATGAATTGCTAAATCTCTCGAGCGAATGGACCCAAATTGAGGAGATATGGGACAAGCTCTCATTCCAGTTCGGGAAGATTGAGTTGAAGCGAGTCATGGATGTCGTACAAGACTTGCAGAAACTCGATGTTGTTCAGGTGAGAGATGACTGAGAAAAATGCCTCATGATGCCCCTTATGAGAGAGTAGTGTTCGCAGGCACCTTTGACCGTCTGCACCCTGGACATAAGCATCTCTTACGAACAGCCCTCAGGCTTGGAAAGGAAGTTGGAATCGGTCTTACTGCTGACTCGATGATTGAGGACAAAGAGGATTTCGAGAAGATTCAAACCTATGATGAGAGGAAAACATCTCTAGTCGATTTTCTCAAAGATGAATCGGAGTGGCATCGATGCAGCATTTTCCGTATTGAAACTGTTGCTGGGGGTGCTGACGAAATGGAAAAATTGGATGCGCTTATTGTTTCAGACGAAATATCAGTAGTTGACAATGCATTCAGAATAAATGAAATGCGATTTGAGAATGGTCTGAATCGATTCCACATCATAGTTGTCCCACGTGTCAGAACAAGTGACGGACGACCACTCTCTTCATCAAGGCTACGTGATGGCGAGAAGTACGAAGATAAAGAATTGACTTACTAGTTCAACATTGAAAGAGTCTATGAATGGCGTACTGCTTATCGAAGAGTGGGTTCGATGTAAGATTAACATATCTTACCTGCTCTGAAATTGAGTGGCATAGTTCCTCACCGCTAGCCGAGCAGAGAATCTTGTTAGCCCCCTTAATAGCTCCATTGGCTTGCTGACGTATTTCTGCATTCGGTAGTTGAGGAAACATGCTAATTTTGAATGCTTCCTGAGGATTCAGGCTTGCTCCAAATTCGCCCGTAATGTAAAAATCTTCAATATCTTCTGGAAGAATACCAGTTTCCTGAAGCAACACTTCAATTGCGGCGCGTATTGCAGCCTTTGATTGCTGAATCATACGGATATCCCTTTGTGTTAGTACAATCCAATCATCTCTTCCTCGAATCACCTTGAATATTCTGCTATCTCCTCTCTGTTCAATATGCGATGATTCCTTGGGAGAAACGAAGGTACCAGATCTATCAACTAATCCATTCTCAACAAGCGCTGCTAGAATAGATATGCTGCCACTACCGCATATGCCTTGAGCAGGTGTATCACTAATCGTTTCGGTGTTCGAAGAGGTAGATTCATTCCCCAATTCGAATCCGGATATGGCTCCTTCTTTCGCACTCATACCATATTCAATGGACATCTCCTCAAAAGCGGGGCCCGATGCTGCGGATGCAAAATGAAGTGTTTCACTGTCATAGAGCCCAACTTCTGTATTGACACCAATGTCCACGAGCAGAGCTTTTTCTTGCTTTTTAGTTACGCCAGACTCAACAGCAACAGCGATAGCATCATTTCCAATAAAGCCACCCACTAGAGGAGGCGAGTATACCCTTGTACGCTTCAGTGTTATGATATCGATTTCTTGTCCATTACAGGAGATCTCGTGTGTATCGATTCCAACAAAGGGTTCATTGAGAAGAGGGGTAATATCCTTATCAAACAGAATATGATGCATGGCAGAGTTACCTACAATGACGATCTTGTCGATACCGTCCAAGGGTAGGGAGAGAGAATCAAACATTTCGTATAGTTGGCCATCAATATGATTCCTAACCAACTTGCAGAGGTCCACAACGGAGGTGCTTCTGCTGGCATGATATTTGAGGCGAGTCACCACATCCGCGCCAACTACGGATTGTGGGTTTGATTCAACTGAGTAATCTATTGCTTTGCAATCATTCAATGAAACAAGATTGATGGCAATATGCGAGGTGCCTACATCAATAGATGCGCCATATTCTTCCAATGTGAACATCTTCTCGCAGGAGCCTGGAATTGCATGTTTGTCAGCGAACGATCATAACCGGACATGGTGCCTGGTTCGCAACCTTGTCCGAGATTGAGCCCACGAAAAGCCTCTTGATACCGCTGACACCTCTAGAACCCATAACAATCAAATCAACGTTCTTTTCCTCTGCTATCTCCATAATCCGTTGGGCGGGGTCACCATGGTCAATCATATCGGTCACAGGACAGTTATCTGCGATTTCCTTCGCCTTTGCAAGGATATCTTCTCCCACTTTTTGGAGGGCCAAGAAAGGCTGGTCAGAAACCGTGTCATGATAAGGGGTAGCTGAAACAAGCATCGGCACAACATGAAGAAGAATGACTTCAGCCTCCAAGGGAGGCCCCATCGCGCAGGCATATCTGACCGCCTTCTCTGAATGCTCTGAGCCATCGACTGCAACAAGAATTGTCTTTACTTGAACGGGTTTGGTTTCGTCACTCATCAGCAACCCTCTGAGTTATGCTTCAACTATCAACCTTATACTTCTTTCTCAAAAAATCGAGATGAAGAAAATCAGTTAAATACATAAAATCCCAAACAAAAAGAGAGTATAGAGTTGGAGATGAAGAGAATTGAGAATCACAGGAACGCAGTATAGTCTCAGCAAAAAGCAGGATGTATTGGAGCTCACGTTTCAAGGTCGACAGGTTGACAAATTTGAATACACTGGAAAGACAGTCCGCGAAATGACAGATGAAGTCTGGAATTCACTGAAAATGAAGGGAACCGTAGTTAACAAGGATAATCTTCAAACCACGATTCAAGACCTCTTTCCAAACGCCCGCAGACATGGCCCTCTCAAATAGCCAAGGGATTGTCATACCCATATGGTTACTCGAGCTCAGAGAATTCAATCAGATGCTGAATCAATTCTTTAAGTGTCGGAACCAAATTGTCCCGATGGACTCTGACCTGCTCCATTGAATCACGTTCTCTTATCGTTACCGTTCCATCTTCTAGCGTATCGAAGTCAACTGTGATGCAGAATGGAGTGCCCACCTCGTCTTGACGTCGATATCTGCGTCCGATTGAGCCACCATTGTCGTATTGTGTAATCAGTCCACTCTCAAGAATATCATCATAGATTTCTCGAGCTGGCTCTTCTAACTTATCTTTGGTAAGGAGAGGGAAGACAGCAACCTGAATTGGAGCCACGCGAGGATCGAATTCCAGCCAGACTCGTTCCTCATCCTCGGCGTATGCATTGTCCATCAAACAGAATAATGGTCGTTCAACGCCAAAAGCAATCTCAAGCACATGAGGAACCACAGGTTTCTTGTTCACCTTAATGTGAAGTCGCTCGCCTGAATACTTTTTGTGACGTGCAAGGTCATAACTCCCACGATCGTGTACGCCACAACATTCAACCCAACCGAAGCTTCGGGTCTTTACTTCAATATCCCAGGCATCAGCGGCATAATGGGCTCTCTCATTCAGTAGATGCTGTCGTAGGCGGATTTGTTTTGGATCGAATCCCATGTCATCAAACATCTTGAAAGCAAGATAGACACACCATGCATATGCTGGATTCTGGAAATATCCCTTCTCCAAAGCCTTCCTTACTGAGATGCTCGACACATCAACAGAGCCCTGTTCCTGTGTTTGGTATGGTAGCAACGGTAGCTTCTGATCTTCAATCTCCTTGATATCAGACCAATCATCCTTTTCGTTCTCCAGTAGGAAGATCTGACCCTCCACTTGAGTAAATTCTCGGAGCCTCAGCATACCTTGGCGAGGCGAAATCTCGTTTCTATAGGCTTTTCCAATTTGAAAAATCTGAATGGGGAGTTGTCTTCTAAAGAATGTCAAAAGCCTCTTGAACAATAGATAGGAAGTTGTTGCAGTTTCAGGACGTAAGTAGGCAACTTGATCCAATCCCAAATGCGTCTTGAGCATCAGATTGTATTCTTTGACTTGCCCAAAATGGCCTCCGCAAGAGGGGCACTTGATTTCCAATTCCTGAATCTTCTCAGACATCTCTTCCAAAGAGAGCCCTTTCAAGGCTTCACCCTCTGGATGTCCCTCAATCAGCGTATCAGCACGATACGTCTGCCCACACTTCTCGCAAGCAACTAACGGATCCATGAATCCCTCCAAGTGACCTGAAGCATCCCAGACTATCTCAGGAGAAACAGTGGGCGCTTCGATTTCCCAGAAGCTGGATTTCACGAATGATGAACGAATGATTTTCTCTAGTCTATTTTTTAACAGCTTCCCCAGAGGGCCCAAATCATAAAATCCGGAAGCCCCACCGTATATCTCAGGAGAAGGGCCCCAGAAGAAACCTCTCTTTTTGGCTAAGGCTGTAATAACCTCGTTGAAATCATTCTCAGTGCTCATCGTGCAACACCATAGTTACGCTCATCTGAGCCAAACTTAAGTCTAGTGCCTTGTACATTTGCAAGACCCAATCAACAGCATATGGCCTTGCTATTCTTCTCAATCTCTAGTCAATATTGGGAATCTCAAGAGAGAGAATAAGAATGACAGTCCTTTCAAAATAAACATAAACGGTCATAGTTTCTTGATTCAGAGACCACAGACCTCAAGAAAAGAATGACACTTGCCCAAAAAAGCCGGAGATGCCTTTTGCTATGTCAAAATCCAAGGTGAAAATCGAAATAGTCCATCCGTTCATTCGATACCAAAGAGAATTTGAGATTGAAGAGGGGGAAACCACTCTGAGCAAGTTAATGGACATGCTATTGGCAGATGCCGAGATGCATGGCAGATTTTCTACTATGGCCGGACGCCGCATTGATAGATTGGATGGGTGTGTTGTGGTACAAGGTGGGGACCAAGTAGGCTATTTTGATAAAACAGGTTTTGTACTTGTCGATGATGAATATGACACGGTTGAGCATTCCGACGAGTTCATCATTATGGTACCTATTACAGGCGGCTAAGATATGCAAAAAAGCACACAGTGGCCATGACGATAGCGGCTTGAGTGTGGGTAAGTCCTCTTAGTTGGTTATTGGTGTCGGTCATTACGTATCTCCTGGATAACCGAGGTCCCCAGAAGACAATCAATGAGAGGCTATGAGCTCATTCAAAAGCGCGAAATAATCGTACCTCAGTATTTGATATTTCAAATATTCAAGGGCAATAATCAGCTGCAACGGGTCCATCATACACCATTTTTCATCCACCCATGAGCTCGTTTCTTGTGGCTTGAATATGGCTCTGCCTTCGAATCAAAATCATCATTCTTATTAGCATTGTAAAGGGGATTTTGAGAGGGATTGCAAATGGTCAAAGATTCACGAATATCAGGATTCTACAAATTGACTCGCGAAGATAGAATTGAAAAGCTCAAGGAGGTAACCGGCATCGATGCAGAAACACTTGAGCCGCTGATAAGTCCGGGTAAGGTGGATTTGGAGATCCTTGATTATATGATTGAGAATGTCATAGGCTCTATGCCACTTCCTCTGGGAATCGCCACCAACTTCGTTGTGAATAACAAGGACTTCCTAATTCCGATGGCCATAGAGGAACCATCGGTGGTAGCAGCAGCCAGCAATGCTGCTCGAATGGCAAGAGAACATGGCGGCTTCCAAGCTACCGACACGGGACCAGTCATGATTGCTCAAATTCAAGCTGTCGATGTATCCGCCCCCTTCTTTGCCAAGAATAGGATTCTGGAGAACAAAAAGAAAATTATTGAACTAGCCAATGAGCAAGATCCAATCCTAGTCAAGTTTGGCGGCGGAGCAAAGGATGTACGAGTCAAAGTCATTGACTCTCATGTCGGTCCTATGGTAATCACCGAACTTATAGTTGATACTCGAGACGCTATGGGTGCCAACGCAGTCAATACCATGGCCGAAGCACTTGCGCCCATGATAGAGGAATTGTCTGGAGGTAGAGTTCTCCTGCGAATTCTTTCAAATCTTGCCGACTTGAGACTGGTTAGGGTCAGAGCCACGTTTGACAAGGAGATGCTTGGCGGAGAGGAAGTTGTTGATGGCATTATTGCTGCCTGGGCTTTTGCTGAGGCAGATCCCTATCGTTGTGCTACTCACAATAAAGGAATCATGAATGGAATTGATGCAGTGGTCGTTGCAACAGGTAACGATTTCAGAGCCATCGAGGCGGGTGCGCATTCGTATGCATCTTTGGGCGGATACAGCTCTTTGAGCAAATACGAGAAGAATGATGAAGGTCATCTGATTGGTTCCATTGAGATCCCAATGGCGGTTGGACTTGTTGGTGGTGCTACAAAGGTCCATCCAGTAGCGAGGGCTTGCGTTGAAATTCTTGGCGTTGAAACAGCCATAGAATTAGCTCATGTCATAGCGAGTGTCGGACTTGCACAGAACCTAGCCGCACTACGAGCATTAGCATCTGAAGGAATTCAGAAGGGGCATATGTCACTTCATGCCCGGAACGTTGCTTCAACAGCTGGAGCGAGAGGAGAGCTGGTGGGAAGAGTGGCCGAACGTCTGATAAAAGAGAAGAAAATCAAGGTTGAGCGAGCAAAAGAGATAATCGCTGAATTGAAAAAATAGCTCAAAATAGGATGTTATTCTCCAGAAACCTAACATGTATTCAGACACATAACATATTTCTATGCCACAATGTCATATCAGGTGGAGTATAGTATACTCCATATCTAGTGGTTGTTGGAGCAAGATTATGATGTATTCCGAAAACGAATGTCTACAATGGGAACGTCTAGCAGGTGAATTTGCAGAGGCCGAGAAGTATTATGAAGCAGCGAACAGATTCAAGCAGGCATCCACGTGCTACTTGGACAGAGTTTTTGACTTGACAAAAAAGGCTGCGGAATATTATCACATGTATGCCGAGGCCAGTGTAGAAAAAGACGACCACAAAGCGGCAGCAACGGCATATTTCGAAGCTGCAACTCAATATCGGCAGATAAGTGACTTTGGAACAGCATTGAGTCTCTACGAAAACGCTGCAAAGGAAGCTCTACTCGAACGAATGACAGAAACAGCAGCACAAGCCTATCTCTGGGCTGCATTTTCGTGTCATAAACTAGGAAATGACGAGTATTTCTTGACTGCAGCAAAGAATATGGGGAGTCTTTACGAAAAAGCGTCAGAAAAGGCTCTGGATGCCGGAAAGGCAGAGAGAGCAGTGATTGACCTATCACTAGCAGCCATGGGATTTGCTACAATTGATAAAATGGACAAAGCTAAAGAATTGATTGAGAAAGCAAAGAGAGTTGTAGATAAGACAAGATGGGAGTGGCTCACTACTCTCTTATCATTCAGCGAGGCACTTGCAGAAGATAAACTAGATGATGCGGATGACCTGCTAAAGAGCTTCGATAAAGAAGAGACAATTCGTTCTGTCATGGGAGCATGTCTAGATATTCGTGAAGAGATTCATAAACAGCGTCGACGAGAGGGTAGCAACAATTAAGTTTCAGCCCACATCTACTTGTGCAGCTTTAGTGATCTCTTCTGATTCCGTACAATTCACACGAATCAGTACCATTTGATCACCAAGATCAATACCCCTGATATATACCTGGAAGAGCATCTTCTCGCCACTTCCTATGAACTGAATATTCTTTTTATCACTGCCAAGGGAAATCTCTAGCCCGTCGCTCAACTCGATATTCACACAGACATTCTCCGCTGCTCCCTCCCCCCGGTTCGTCAAACCTACGTCGAATACAATCTCATCTCCAATATCACAGGTAATCCGTTGTGGAGTCAGTTCCATTTCCAATTCAGCGGGAGCACGGGAGATTTCGAATTCAATTTGATTACTGTGTTTGTACACTAGCATCTCATTCCCCTCAAGAGTCAAGTAGAACGGCCCAACAGTACCGGTACCACTCAAGATCGGTTTAACAACCAAAAGCCATGACTCCTCGCTTGCTAGCTTTGGTTCAATTTCTGGTTCTTTTGAAAAGGCAACGCTATTTGAAAGAGAAAACCGGTAGTTCACAGGTCGAACAGGAACCGGTGAGTTGTATCGGAGTTCAAATTCAATGGGCTGTTTTGCATTCACAGTCTCTCTATCCTTGCCCGCCCATTCAATTACAACCTCAGTTTCCATAGCAAAACTCACAGACTTGGTTAAGAAATCAATCAGTGCTGTTTCGGCTTGTTTTGCCTTTACTGAGCCGACTGCCTCTTTCAGAGCTTTTAATTCGACATCAAAACCTTCCACTAAGACCCCTACGCAGATTCGCGCTAGCTCGTACATAGACTCACTTCGAACTGATCCTGCAGTAGCCCTTTTTTCTGTCTTCTTACTTAGATTCACAGCTGTATCGAAGTTTCTAGCAGCCAAATTACAAAGCACAGAAAGCGATAGGGTTCGCACAGATTCCTTGTTCTTCTTCCCCCTAAAGAGATGGTCTGAAGATTCAGCATACATATTTCCTGCTTCTTTGAACTTAGCATCCATGAGGAGAATCTCTGCCGCCCTGCTCTTCAGCCGTGCACTTCTCACGTGACCATCATGGACAAGTGCATAGTAGGCAGCTTCTCGGAAGTATTTAATCGCCATATCTGACCTGCCACCCTCAAAGAAGAAATCAGCAGCCTTCTCAAACTCCTCGCTGGCATAATCAGGATAATCTTCTTCAACCTCTGTCAAAGCCTTTTCCACGTGCTTTTTTGCTTTTGAGATTGGATCTCTTCTCAGGAAATCAAACATTTTTTCTTACCTCATGGTTATGTACGAACTTGTAATTGCAAATAGGCACATCCTTTATTGGTTTCGGCTCAGCTTCATAGATGAAAAGGACTGGTTCAATGCTTCAATCCATGTCATCTTGGATTTGTTTCCATTGCAGTAGAAACATTCGTCATTAAATTGAGAATATGTGATTATCATGAAAGATACATACCAATATTGGGAAGACCCGTACAAATTTGTGTTTGGTGCAAGAATTGTAAGCTCTAACAAGCTGAAAGACGAATTTCTAATAGGAATCAGCGAGGATGTTGCAAGACCTGAGGGTGGAGGCCAAGCAGGAGATAGGGGTATTATCAAATTAGATAGTCAAGAAATCCCCTTCTCGAACACAGTGTCTGCTGATGATGGCACAGCACTCGTCACTTCAATGCCGATTGACGAGCAAGAATGCGAGATTCATATTGACAAAGGTTGGCGCCTAGCAATGATGAGAAATCACACAGCTGAACATCTCTTCATGAGTGCAATGAATAGAGTAGATTCGGACTCTGAACTGGGATACTTATGGATTGACGGTGTGAAAGGAACAATCGAGATTGAAGGAGCACCTACTGAATCCGATCTGTTTACTGCAGAGGAATTGGTTCAGAGATGGATACTTGGAGAGATACCCGTTAATACTCGATACATTGAATCCACAGATTTGGACCAATCAATACGAGCACGCGAAGGCGTCACTGAAAAACATGGCCAAATTCGAATTCTTCAAATCGAAGGAGTTGATGATTCGGCTTGCTCAGGCACGCATGTGTCCAATACTGGAGAGATACACGCTTTCAAGATTCTGGACTATAGCTCTGTTGAATCAGGTCTTAGAGTAGAGTTCGGAACTGGGGAACATGCACTAAGTACCCTATCAAAGATATACAATCAGGTTCTTCCGAGAAGGAAATCCTATCCCTTTCAAATGCATCAGATTGGACCTGTTCTAGACAAGGCCAAGCGCACTGCAGAAGAGATGGAACAGATGACAGAAAAAGTAGGCAAGCTTCTTGCCAAAGGGCCACATATCGAAGAGGTAGATGGTATTGAATTTAGAAACGAGTTTCTCCCAGGATTTGAAATAAAACAGATGCGGGAGATTCTGATGTCCATGAGTTTTGAGAGACCCACAGCAATCCTGTATTTCTCTCCCGGAAGCAAGTCTAATCTCATCTTCTGGACTCATTCCTTGGAAAAGGGAGCTTCTGAGTATATTGAAGAAATTGTAGCCAACCTTGGTGGGAAAGGTGGCGGAAGCAGAGATGCGTATAATGGTGGCTTCACTGATGTTGCAGATCCAATGAAGCTCTATGATGAATTGGTGGAGAATTTGAGAATTGCTTTATCCTGACTACTTCAAATCATAATCCTTTGCGATTGTTGTCCAGAACTTCTTGACCGACCAAGGTACAGCCAAAAACTCCTCCCGAAATGTATCGAAATTGAGACCTTGAATCATCATCTCCTGAGAGGTTCCGATCATGTCCCGCTCCTTATCGTAGTCAAAACACACTTCTGCATATTCTCGATTGCTCTTCAGAAGACTGAGAAAAACCTCATCTTTCGTGTCAGATGGAATGTCTTCGACCGGATATACATCACACCAGACCTGTATCCATTTGCTCATTGGCTTGACCCAAATTGAATACCGGAAGTACTTGCCATCCTCTTCAATGTCCGCTTTTGCAGGTAACTCATCTTTGCGTTCTCGAAATACGAGCTCGAATGCCTCAGCATCATCATTCCATTCATATTTCATATCCAGCAAATCGAAGTAATCTTCTAGTTGGCTACGAATATCCATCTGAATCCCGTCGATTAAGTAGAATCAGGTTTCCGATTTAAGATTATTGAGAACAATCACTCATCATAGCAGCAAGATTTCCCTCATTTCCCGATGGAATTACTTTCGGGTATCTCCCCCCAGCATGCGTCTGTTCGATAGGGCAGACAACGCCCTATCAAAATTTCCTTAGCAGTAGACTAGAACTAATACTTGCTATAGCAAAAGAGGTGTGACCTTCATTGTCATCAGGTCAAACAGCAACGACTCAACTACAACTCAGTGATGTTTCCTTTAGACAAGATCTCACAGTTTTCTCACCGCCTGGAATATATATCGAGTCCGGGAAATATCCAAGGCTCAGGGCTGGAGTTCTTGCCACACCACAGCCTTCCGAGTTCATCTCAATTTATGACCACCCCGAAGCATGGATGGGTCTCAACCGTGATGCAATCCTCTCTATGCGTCGCAATCTATACTACTTTTCACTCCCGGTAGATGCGCGAACAATGACTCCAAGATACACCGTTAATACCATACAAAAGATTGCACTCTCGGTGAGTCCTGTTGCCTTGAACGTGGAGGCGACCACCCTGCCTCCACGTGACCTTACTATGCGTTCGGGTTCTCTTCCAAGTAGCCCTGAGATTCGTACCGATTTCCTAGAGATTGTTTCTAAGCCGGAAGTGAGTAAGGTAGCTGAGAAGATATGTGAGAAGGACATACCAGCCTCCGAAGGGATCCTGCGCTTGATCGATTACGATTATTCAATCGAACAAGTCACACGTCTTTTATCAGTTGGATTGCTTGGTAGGCACGAGAATCGAAGGCTTCTTCCAACGAGCAATGCGTCAAGAGTTGTAGCAGATACCATTTTTGCCCACGTGGAGGATATGTTTGCCAATACGGAAAATGAGGATGCATATAGAATCCATATTTCACGTCCAGTCGGTGAATTTATGGTTGTAGTCACCCGTCCGGGAAGACCCGCTCTTGATTATTTCAGAATCGAACGTTATCAGGGTGTGACAAAAAGGGGCTTCTCCTCAGAGGACAGGACAATTGGATTTTCAGATGCTGGGACTAACTCCTATGCAAATTCCGCAAGGCTCTCTGCGATGCGACATATGTGGAAAACAAGGAGTGGTATGAGAGTCACTGTTTTTCATCTTTCAAACAACAGCAGAAACAAAATCCTGAATGGTTGGATTCCTAGAGCTGGTGTTTCAGCAGCATTGCAGGGAGACTATACTGAATTAGGTACATACGCCGAAACACGCAATGTTCTAGATGCACTACTAGAACCTTCACTTGATGTTTGGATGGAGGACCTACAGCAGACAAAGAAGATGACAACTCGCGGTCTCTTAAGCTATTCATAATCTCCACGAGTATTGCAAGAATAAAATATGTGGGAGAGGAGTTATACTCCTCTCAGGGTCTATACTCGTTCTTTCGCTTCCTTACGTGATGCACCCTTGTACATCAGCACAAGCCCCATTGCGCCTAGAATGCCACCAGATACAAGACCACCAGCAGGGAAGAGAGTCAACCCCAACAAACCAAGAGCTAAGGTGATTAATCCAGCACCCGCAAGGAGGAGAAACAATCCGATTCCTATGCCCATTGCACGGAATGCCATCGACCGGGGATACTTGCTCTCAATGACATAGCCAGTTGATGCCGCAACAGAAGCTTTGTACTTCCGGTTGCCATACCTGTATTGGAGCTCCCAAACTGGAACATGGATCAGAAAGGTCTCGCCCACGTTAATATCATCATCTCGTGACTCGATTTTGTCAACCTCATCTAGGACGAGAGCAGTCTGTCGTTCGTATGCCGCTTCTTTGGCCTTCTCCTTTGCACGGCTCTGATCGAGCTTGCTGTGCAGGACCTTACCGCTGTATTCTTCAGCGTGAGAGTGGCTGAAGAATTCCTTTGACCTCGTTGGGATTGGATGACCAGCAACATCAGGGTCAATATTATCAACCGCAGGAATCTTGATTTCATGCCGCCGAGTAAATTCGCCCGATTCCTTCTTCCAGTAGAAATCGATGTTCTTGTATGCCCCTCGGCGTTGCGGCCATTCATTATGGAAGTTCGCGTCCTTTCCAAGCCCAACATAGTTGGTAGAGGCGTCGACTCGTGATATCCAAAACGGATACCAGACCTGCTCATATCCAAGGAATCGAGCCTTTGTGGGTAAGTCTTCGGGTACCCCGAGCTGCTTGGATACCCAGTCAAGAAGGGTTGTCTGAGCTTCGTGTTGTGGAAAATGCACTCTAATCATATAATGGTCGGTAAATTTGGCTCCTTCCTTTGTCTGAGCTGTACCACAGTACGGACAGACCAACAATAAGTCTCCTTTTCCTGCCTCAAAATCAGCATCACAAAAATTACATCTTGCCATTCATGTCACCCCGTCTTCTCCCGCTGAGTCATCAGCAATGTTCTGAATCCAAAGACTGCCAAAACTACACCAATAACTGCGCCTATCGCACCGCCAGCCATATAGGTCATCATATCGGCGAAATAGCCCAATCGAGCGATCTCAGCTCCTGTACCAGCAAGTACTGTTCCAATGATTCCAACAAGAGTCCAGATAATACGCTGTCCCTTTGTTATGGGGATTTCGCCGAGCACAACATCGCCTGTTCTTCCGTTCAGGGCCGCCTTGTAGAGGTCACCTTGGAACTTGTACCTGATCAGCGAGAAGGGTGCTTGCAGGTAAGTGCTTCCTCGAACATTGGTCTTGGTTCTGCAATCGAAGAGCTCTGCCAGTCCACTCTTTGCCTTGGCTCGATGACGGTCAGCCACGCGTCCATGGACAGTGTTTTCGAACTCATCCTGACCGATTTCTGCATTAAGCATAGTGGGATTCATGTCTTTAATCAGTTCGAAGTTGTATTGCTGGGTCTTCCCCAAGTCAATCGCTTCAAGGTACTGCTCCAGACCGTAGAAACGAGCTCCCTTTCGAGCCAATAAGCGTTCGTCGGTGTCTGTATGAATCTCATCCTGAACCGGAACATATCCGGTTTCATACTCTGTCACCGTTCTAGTCTTTCTGTTTCCTTCACTATCCGTGTAGTGCTCAGTTCGTTGAACTGGAACCTGAACCGTCTTGTACCCCTTATACCAGCTGTCGGCTTTTACTTTGGCCGTCCAAACTGGGACAAAAATTAGGGAGTTTTCAACTACCTGAGCGCCATCCACAAGGCCTTTGTTTATGCCCTTGTTTTTGTCAAGAAATTCTCGGAATTGTTTCAACCGCTTGTCTTTATCGACTGCAGTTTCCATCAAGTGTTCTCCGATATCTTTACCTTCTATGGTAGTTGTGTTACCGCAGTAACCGCACGTGATCACCACGTCGTCAGGGCCAGTCCGAACATTGCCATTACAGACCGGGCATTTGAAAGTGTCCGCGCCTGTAGGTTGTGCTTCGGATGCCATAATTTAGCTCACCTTTGTTCACGTTAGTGTGACTGCCCAAAATGTTCTATTTAGCATTGTGGTGATGAAACGGTTTGCCAGCGAGAGGGTTAGAGGTTCTGCTGTATAGCACTGCAGTTATAGTTGCCTAAATATCTTGAATATCTGGTTTGACTCAGCAACTGTGCCTTCAGTCTACTAACTACCGATGTAAGGTCCTTTGTATTCCAAGATAAATGCAATCGAAGCAAACAACGCAAGCGCCCCTGAGATGAACTTGGTATGCACTCATGCAATCCATTTGTGATGGTCGATTTTATCAGACACTTCAGGAATCCCAATCTACTGGAAGTGATTCCAGAGCGACACCTAGTCGCTTCTTTAGAATAACTCCAATGACAGCCAAGACAATACCACTGACTGCAACGGGAAAGCTCGCCTCATCCATCGGAATGGTCAGCGGTGGACCTGTTATGACTATGCTAGATGATAGGAACACATCTCCAAGTAGAGGAACATGAGTGACACCATATCTAATTGTGTAATTCCCCTCCTGCTCCAATAGGACAGAGATACTCTTGGTGACATTTGGTCCTACGACAGTTTCAAGTAATCTCTCAGAGAAGCCTCCATCACTCACTATTTCCATGATGAGTGTACCTGTCCATAGAGAATCAATGCCCCTAATGACTAGTGATAGCTGAAGGTCACCCTTCACTTGGACATATGGCATGCTGAGCACTGACAGTTCCAGGTTAACATCGGGTTGCACAACTAAATCAGTAACAAGTGTGCAGTCGGAGAAATCACTCGAGCCCTCATATTCTAGGATAACAGTGTAGTTTCCACTCTGAAGACCTGCAACCTCAAAGGCAATTATGCCTGCAAAACTCGTTTTCTGTGATGCAGTGTGCAATATTTGGCTATCTCTGACGACCGAAAGAAGGACACTTGCATTCACCAAAGGGCCATTTTCATATTGCAGCTCCATAGTGAACCTGAGGTCTTCCGGATAAGAAATCGCCTCGGGAATCTCCGTAGCAAAATTTGTTTTGTGGCGGGTTAGGATTATCCTATGTAATGTGGCATTTTCAACGTGTTTGGTTCCCTGATAACGAACAACTAGGGAGTAATTCCCGATTCTGTTTGGCATCCATGCAATCTCAGCCCAACCCTCATCGGTCTGAAGTAATGTGACAGTGCTCAGAAAAGAGCCATAGATTTCCCGACCATCAGGTGCCCAAAGGCTCACTTCAATCGTAGCATCACTGATAATTTGGTTCAACGAGTCCTCAACCTTCAGCCTAATCCAATGATCATTATGAATCAGTCCGTTGATTTTTTGAGATGTGATATTGAAATGAGCCTGACTCGTGATATTGAACGTAGCACTGCTGGTGGAACCCAATCTTGTTTTTGAATCATCGACGACAGCTGAGAGAGAGTAAGTTCCACATTCCAAACCTAAGAGGTGTATTGCTATGACACCGTTTTCAACAGTTAGACGATTCTCCAGAGAGTTGGATGCCCCGATGAGAGTTACTGAATATGAGAGCATCAAAGGGTCCAGCGTTTCACCCAGTTCATCTACAAGAGTGATAGTGATATTCTCATTCTTGCTTCGGTCGACTGATGTTGGTGCATCAATGACCAATGAAGTAGTCCCAAAGACAAAGACGTCTATCGCAGAACTGCTGGGATGGTAATGCTCGGTTCCCTCAAATCTAACTAATACTGTGTAGTGTCCCATCGTTTCAAACATAATCTGCACGAGTTCATCAGAGAAACCCTGCTGAATGTAAGAAAACTGCTCCATGATTCCAAATTCATCGTGATATAGTGAAACATTCACCGTGCGACCTTCGAGTGGACTTCCATCCGTATCAGTCAACAGGAAGCTCATGTTCAAAGGTGCGATTCCAGCAACGAGAATATCGGTGGATAAATCATCTACCTGCAATATTGTACCAAAATTGACATCAACCTCTGCTTCAATGGATGAAGCGAGGTAAGTTTCCCAAGTCGAGAATGTAGCAGTAAGAATGAATTCTCCTTCTACATCGACTGTGGGTTTCCACGTTACGAGTCCATCCTCGTCTGTAATTAAATCAATCGGCCCCAGAATGGACCCGAGAGATAGCGTTACAGTCTGACCCTCCATAGTTCCATCCAATTCATTAGTTAATTGAACGGTGACTGTTAGAGTATCTCCAATCTCGAGAATGCTGTCGATATCTACGATCTCCAAAGTAGTTGGACAGTATATCGTGTGATAAAACTCATCAATGAGAGCATAATACAAGGGAGATTCACTAATGCGCACCTCGACCGAGTACAGACCCTTTTCTGAAGGTGTGAAGAGCACATTTGCTGTACCATTCACGAGAGTAACGTAATCAAGTACGATTTGTTGTTGTCCCCTCTTGATTTCTACACGAACAGTCACATCACCCAGGGATGTTCCGAGGTCACTTTTTCCAGAAAGAAGAAGTGTCGTTTCTTGGTTTATCACAGGAGGAGAGGGTAAAATCTCTGAACCGAGATGGCAGAATGTCTTCGCGATGAACTGGTCCTGTGTAAATCCTCCCAACAGGAATTGCCCCTCAACAGGTTCAGCTCTGACTACTAGATCACCATGAGCGTGTTCTGCTGTGTAATTGACAACTGCAATCCCGTTTGAATCTGTGCTGCAGGTCATATCCCATAGTGGAATCAAATCCATATCAAGGACCTCGAATAGAATACTAACTCCCTGTATCTGAGAAGATTCTGTCAACTCATAGGAAAGGCTGATCTCATCAAATACGTCAATCGAATCGGTAGATAATGTAATACTACCACCAACCTGCTCTAGCGCATTGAGATCGGTTTGTGTATCACTGTAAAGATAATGGTAGCCGTCTCCGTTATGGATGATAGTGATAACGTATGGCCCTCGTTCAACAGGAGTCCATGAAAAGATCACCAACCCATCAACTGTTAGCTTTTGACTTTCGAAGATTGTTGCTCCATCTTGCCCTATTGTTAGTGTCACGCTCCTTCCAGCAATCCAATCGTCCAGATTATCAAGAATCCCAACTGAAAACTGGAAGGCGGTCCCAACTTCTGCGGTTGGGTCATTTTCAAGAACAATGTCGGGAACAACGGTGACCCGTTGTAATTGTGAATCCTCAGAAGAGGCATTCAGCATGGAACCTGCATACTCTGCACGAATCACAAAGTCCCCCACAATAGAGCAGGTATACGCCATTACGCAAGTTCCATCGCTACCTGTTATCCTTGTATCAGATTCGACAACATATCCAGTTGCATTCTCCACTGATATCAAGACGGTCGCACCTGAAAGTGGAGCGTCAAGCCAATCTAGGAGTAAAACCGATATTGGCAACACTTGTCCCTGACTGATTGGAAGTCCACTTAGGTTGATTTCGATGGTTGTTGATGCAAGAACGGATGAAATCAAGCTACTCTCTGCTGCGAGGAGATGGTCTTGCTGAGCCATAGACACGCATATTTCTAGTTCGCCTGGTTCTACTAGCGACATCAACACAGATGTATTGCCATTGCTATCAGTGATATTGGTAGAGTCAAGTATGGGAATCTCGTTTAGCCAAATGGATATATGAAGTGTGACTGAATTGACTGGTGTTCCTGAGGAGTCCATTACATGAACTAAGAGCAAGTTCGTCAGGGGAGCAATCGCCACATTTTGCAGACTCGAATAGATTTCAGGTTGCTCAAATACGTCTACTATTTCTATTGATTCCGAGGCATTATACCAGTGTTCATTACCATTGGAGATTGTAATTGTGTTTGCTCCTCTTACAGTAGGTGTCCAAGAGAAGTTTGCAAGTCCATTGTCTAAGATGGCTGAGTCAGTAAAGATAATATCTCCAACTGGGTCTCTGACGACGAACTGGACCGTGATACTATTCACCGGTGTTTGGGTGTGATCCTCGGCTGCAACACTGACCCAAGCCTCCCGGCCGACCTCGAAACCGCCGGATAAAGAAATGTGATGTATGATGGGGATTCTGAGGTCTATCGTCACTGAGTCAGCTGAAAAACCCCTAGATACAGAACCAGTGAATGTTGCCTCCACAAGGTATCCACCAGCGATATCTGCGGTCCATTGGAGAATAATATCTCCAGTTGCATTCGTCGTCAGAGTTTGTTCGAGTATAAGAGTTGAGGGCAAGAGTGTGATTGTGAGAGTTACCTGTAGTCCATCAAGAGGGTACCCTGCAGAGTCCTCCAATCTAGCATGGATGAGCCAGGTTGTATTCACTAACCCTGACTCGATGCCATCAATTGACACAGATGTGTCTGTATATGAAACAAATGTTGCTGTCTCTAGAGACGGGGAGAGAAGCTCAAATCCGGAAAACTCGGCATAGATAGTGTAATGACCATTTTCTGCCAATTGAACAGAAACACTTGCATATCCGGTCGAATTCGTAATCGCTGTTTCATTGACGATTAAAGCTGAATCTGGATTGAATACTGATAGAATAACTGCCTGTCCCGCCAAAGGCTCACCCGATTGGTCAGTTAACTCCACAGATGCTTGAATTGTTGAATACTGGTTGGCGGTCCCGATTTCAGTCCATGTTAGATTAGTATCTTGATAGATGTGCAAGAATCCAGTGAAAGTTGATTCTTCCAATGTGCCATTTCTCTCGAAGAATAAGCCAAACGAATAATGACCCATCTGGCGTGGAGCCCATAACAACTCTTGTACTGTATCCCGAGAAATAATCGAGTCTGCGAAGACAATTGTTCCGAACTCATCTTTGATTTCAAGTGATACCTGTTGGTCTGCGATGAATGTGCCATTTTCTGAAAAATGCAAAGATGTTGGAATGACCAACTCTGTATTCATTTTGCCGTCAATGTCTGCTATTGAGGAGATGTACGTAAGGTCAGCTGGATGAACCTCTACATGGTCTTGGAGAATCAAACTAGAACAGTCTTCTCTTTCCAGTGTCACTGTAAGGTTGTGAACACCGCATGAAACACCATCGCTTGGAATTGAAAGGGCATACGGACTGGAATCAGAAGCATACCACTCTTGGTATTCGGTTAATGTGCCAAGTCGAATAGTGATGTTTGTTATTCCTGCATCGACCCCAGAACAAATCCACCATTCTACCGTAGCGTTAACCCAATCCCCAGTCAGCACAAAAGGTGTTTCAAGGGTCATAGACCCATTTAGGGTGCCCACTACTTCGATGATACCGAGATGAAAAGATCGGGATTCTCCCTCGTTCCAGAGCATCAGAAATATGTCGTGAGCACCTAGTGATGATGCATTAGAAGACACATCTAAGACTAGAACCTCATCGTTCGTCACATTATCGAATCTTGTCCATTTACCGAATGCGCTAACAAAGATGGTGGCTGTCCCTGAACTTGAATTTAGGCTAACATCAATCGATACCGTTCCACCTAATTGAGCCTGAGTCGGCATAGATGCAGACAGCTGAGTTCCCGCAACATCGAACACCGGGTTTCTCAGGCCAAGGATAGAGATCATTTCCATGATATCTGCTGTGAATACTGGTTGATACGAGATTGTGGAATTATACCATCCGTTAGCAAAGGGGGAGGGGCCCAAGGCATTGAGAATTTGAGAAGCATCAATGGCATCAAATGACACAGAGAATTCGGTGGAGAGGAGAGAAAGGAGAGCCACATCTCTACTCAATGCCCATAGGTCAGAATACTGTATTCTTGTGTTCACGACTGACTCTATTTCAGCCGCAATTGTTTCATCGACCAAACCCAATCGCATGGCGGCTCGTGTACTAAGGTAGTCGATTGCAGATTGTGTCCCTGCGAAGGGGCGAAGACTCCAATCTGCCGAGTCCCATGTGCCTTCATTGTAGTCTGCCATGATGAGATTCTCTATGGACGCACGATACTGGATTGCATCAAGGCGATCTAGAAGATACAGAGTTTCTATTGCTGCAACAGTGAATTGCATCCGTCGGTCAAATGACATCGTCTTTTGTTGGTAGTGATCCCCATCATTCTCACACTGTTGAATGTATTGCACTACCGCTGATTCAACTGATGGGGATATGGGGGCACCAATTTCAGTAGACATTATTGCTCCAAACAGCTGAGTCCAAACACTATTCGTCCAATATTGATTAATCATATATTCAGGAGCGTGTGCGGTCGAGAAATTGCCAAAGGGAGGGTAAATGCTGAATGAGGAGAACATTGCCCGATACGAATTCATACCATCTACATCAACAATCCCACCAGCATGGGCATAACGAGAAGACCTGCTCATATACGAGCTCCACATAAGGGATGAGGCTGGTTCCATTAGCTCAAATCCAGCAGCACTGTCAATGGATATAAGATAGTCCAGAATATTCATGCCAACAATATTCGTTTGTTCTTCTAACCACATCAATGTCAATGATACAAGAGAAGTCTCGCTGGTTTTTGCGAGGATATCAGAGCTCTTGTTATCAACGCCATACCCACCGGAGTCCAGCTGATTGGCCTCAAGCCAAGCCAGTCCGTTGGTATGATTTGCTGATGACAGCTGCCCCTTGACTTTGAGACTAGTTAGCGCAGAGGCAGTTCCTCTCACCAGTGAATCGCCTGAGTTTAATGAGTTGGAAAAGGATCCGTCCGGATTAGACGTGTCAAGAATCCATTCAACCAGCTTTTGGTCATTATGAGGATTTGACATGAGATTCCTTGCTAAGACGGCATACATCGCGTACATATTCGTTGGGATAGAACTACTGGGATTCTTTGCGATGCCACCCCATTTCTCAGGTTGTGAAGGAGCGTCACCGCTGGTTATCTCACAGTCTTCAAGCCAGTATCCTAGTTCTTGAAGATCTATGGTTGATAAGCTATCAGTTGCAAATAGTGCCTCTGTTGCATAGAAAGTGATATCGACTGAGTTGCCAAAACCCCCGTCACCCTCTTGTCTTGTGCTAATATAGGATACTAGCTCGTTTGTGGGAAACTCCGCTTGAAGATTACAGACCTCCACGGCCCATAGTCCATTTGCTGTGTCTGTAAGACTCACTGTCGAACTCCATGGATTCCCACTAAACCCAGCCTCAGCACCGAAGTCGAAAAACATAGAATCGAGGATATTGATGATCTCTGATGAATGATTGTTGACCCAGACAGTCCATTCAGAATCATTAAGCAAATTATGAGCAATCTTGATGGCATGATAGGTGGCATCCATTGTAGGGGTATGGGGATATGCGAATCCGCCTGCAAAGGTGCCATCACTCTGTGAATCAGCTATAGTGGATGATAGCCTCGACTCAGACATTGCAGTCGCATATGCAATGATGTTAACTAGAAATGATGTGCCTTCAGCTGACCATTGTGAGGGGTCTTCCATTCCCACCAAAAAAGAATCGAGAGGCCAAGACTCGTATCTCAGTGAAGTTAAGGCATCGTTACTCTGAGTTTGTGTTAAATTAACAAGCCTTGACCTCTCTGTCTGCGGTTGATCCACAGGAAGGTGCAGAGTTTCCGTTGTAAGGGGGGACCCATTAACCATTGGGTGTGGTGACGAAAAGTATACTGAGCCAGCCTGAGAGGACGCAAAGTAAAGATTGCCCTCGACAGGAGCAGTTTCTGCGGTTTGATTGTCACCTCTAAACCTATGAGTCAACCAGCAAGCATTTCCGAGCAACACGACTGGTCGGTCGTATTTGATGAGCAAAGAAACAATATCAGCACTGATTGCTGTACCCTGGTCTGATCCAAGGCTTGAGTCCAGAATAAGAACAGGAGCGTGCTTCACCAATTCGTGTTGCATCATAATATCAGCGATATCAACTATCTGGACTGAGAGACCTCGTGCTGAAAGCCTTTCAGAAACAGCAATTCCCTTTTCAGGAATGACCTGACCAGACGCTTCAAGGAGAAGATAGTCGCCCATGTTGGCTGAATCTCCTGTGAGCTCTGACAAACTGGGAGAAATAAGGGGCGCTGACGCAGGTCTTTGCTTTGAATTTCCAGTAGTATTGGATGGCAGTAATATGAGCAATCCAATTAGGTAGACAAGGATGAATTTCTTTCTCAATTGGTCACCCCGATAAAATGTGAGTAGATGAATACGAGCACTGTTACAAAAGCCACCAATTCGATAGCTCCCGAGCGTGGACGTTCTCTCAGCGCCTTTGTTACAAGTTCTGCATCTCCGCTGCGAAATGACGCATTGAACAGGACTGCAACAGCTATGTACCAACAGACCAGATTGATGGAAAGGTCCAGCAGCAGAAAGAAAGGAATTGTAACCACGGTTAGAGCCACGAAGATTGTGAGGACGATTGTCGAGAAAAGAGCAAGAAGTACCACTCCTACTCTCGGAACACGCCCTACTACTAAAAACAGATTCAGCTCCCCATAGGTCGAGGACCCCCCAACTTGCCGCACATCAACCTGTAGGACACTTGTGATGACATATCTTATTGCAGTATAGATGAGCGTGCCTGGAAGGAACACAATAGAAAGGCCAGTCATCAGTGGGTTTCTTGTCCAATCCTCGAACTCCCTCTTTCGCCCTCGGAGTAGAACAAATGAACGAATGATAGTTACCACTACAACAACTATAGGCGCGATTTGAACCGCAAATAGCAAATTAGCAATCACCATTGTCACTGGATCTATTTCAACCATTTGTGATACTCTCGTCTGAGAGTATGCTAGAAAGATAGATACTAAAGATATACGCTAGTCCAAAAGAAAGGTTGATAACACACAATTTAACTTATACGCATATATTGTTATTAAAGAAACAAATTGAAGTGTTTAGAGATGTTTTATGACCATATTAAGATATTATAGACCCCATAGTAACTCTTCATCATCGCAAACGGCACAACAAATATCTACTTTTACATACTTTGCTGCTCTGGAGAAATAATCAATCATCGAAAGCGAAGGCAAGATATTGCAGCTACAATGACTCCAAACAGGCAAACCACTACATAGGGATGAATAGATGCTAACAAAATTTCATGACAAGTTTCGTGGAAATCAAAAACGAGTGGGTCGAAGGAGTAATAGAATTCTATGGAACTGCTGAAAAGCTATCTTCGTGATTCTCAGAGCTTCTATCCCGACAGATTCCTTGTTGAAACCTATCTCAACAGGGATATGAATGACCAGCCGGATCTTGCTAAGTTTGAAAAGAATCTTGGTCTGGACCCACTTTCAGGAGAGCCAGTTCATGAACAAATTATCTATAGAAAGACTGATGCAGAGGAGGCGGGAGTTGTTCCAATTGGGAATACTCTTTGGCAGCAAGCATCATCCCTATTACCAACGACGTTCTTCATAGGACGTGAGTTTCCCGAGCGCATTGCGAAAGAGGTTGGGTCTGGAGACTTTCATCACCCCGAGGTAGTTCTGCAAGATCTCACCCAATATACTAACTCACTCAGCATAGACAGGACAGCTTATTCTAAGGGGATTAAAGAGTCAAACAAGTATCACCCGCTCATTAGAAAAGAGGTTCTTAGTGAATTACACATCAGATACAGTCTAGCCTATGTATTGTCGCGGCATATCATGGGGTATCTCCCACGTACAGCTTCATGGGTTGACGAATTCGAGGTATTAGACCCATTTACAGCTGCTCTTTTCTCATTGTTAGTTCTTACGCGAGGTAGCATGAAAAAGCTGAAATGGATTACTGCCCTGCACAACCCAAGTGACCTAGCTCTCCCGCTAACTTCAATCTCCCCTACTATCCCAAGATTTGACGGGGCATTGCTCCATCCTAGGAGGAAATCGTATAGAGAGGTTTTGCAGCGGTTAGCGTCCTCAACTTGCATACTCAACAGGGAAATGGTCGCTGTGATACAATCGATGACTGGTCTAGAACCACAGCCCAAAATCACTAGCAGACTAGTTCAGCAAGCACTAAGTGTCTCCAACCGCAGTGCACGGTATAAGGGACGGGTCTTCGAGCGAGGACTTGAAGAACAATTCATTCCCAATCTGCAACGGATTGGCTTGAGGTACCGATACATTTTCACCACTGACTCGTCTCTCGACCCTGTTTCTGACAGTATCGTAGAGAAGCGAACTCTCATTGATGGCGACTACGCTGCGGTTGAAACACATATTGAACCCATGAATGCTGGTGGGCCGAAGACGGGGCGTTCCATAGCATATCACATTGGAACGGAACTCGAGTCGGTTTCATTCCGATTGGATTTATTCAATCTGGACACAAATGAGTGGAAAGTGGAACCGTGGAGGTACGAGTGTAACGATAAACCTGCGGAGCATGACAGTTGGCTCTATGCGGAAAGCAAGAGAGGCGCAGATCTACTCGCCTTAACGCCCAGCCAACTAGAGTTAATCATGATCCTGCTGGCAAATGAGGGAGGGCCACAGGACAAGTACGGTTTCCTTGACATGATGGGATATCCTCCTTCAACCGCACGAATGAATCTTCGAATACTGTTGAATCAGCAGGCACTCTCTGTGCTCTATCATCCACAACCATCCTATAATGCACTGCCAGATGAGATTCTAATAGTCATCAAAGATTGTGACCCCGAGGACATTGATAGCATATGTAGTTGGCTAAACTGCAGGATGCCATATGTTCAAACACGGTCGAGTCAAACTGGCCGAAATGCGGTTCTTCATATTCGAATCCCACTTCATAAAGTTGGAGTAGTGAAAGGTGTTATAGAAAGCAGATTAGAAGACATGGATATTCTAGTCGGTGTTGTAAAAGAGAAGAAAAATTACTATCTTACTGTCCTTGACAAATCATTGAACAACAGGGATAATTCTTTCAAGAATCCTTGGACTTAGATTCGGGTCTGGTCAGGTCCATCTCTCAAGAGTGGCTTGGCTTTTGCCAAAATCCTTCCAGAAATTCACGAGTTCCCTGCCTTGTTTTTCAGCTTTTTCTTTTGCCATTATAGGAGAAAGAATCTCAATAATTCTTGACTCAATAGGAGCATTCAATCTAGTATTAACTCGATTCACGGACAAATAGTCAGCCTCGTCCAGCACTTGTCTAGCGCTGAGAAATTCCTCGCGGTCGCTTACTCCGAACCCTCTCGCTTTTAGCAATCCCTCAAGTCCACCGAAACGCTGTAGAAGCACGACACCTTTTCGCGGGCCGATTCCCTTTATTCCCTTGTGGAAATCACAACCTGTCACAATTGCCAAGTCGCGAAGGAGCTCAAGGTCGATTCCAACCTCGTGCATAATCCGACCTAGTGTTGCTGACTCCACCTCGCCACAACTCATCTTAACGGCACGGGATAAATATGGGCTTCCAAAAAGCAATGTATCGACATCATTGGACAAGACTGAACCGCTAAGACCATTTCGGCATATTGAGGCGGCCATCATTTCAGCCTCAGAAGGGGCGGTAAAAGAGGGAATTCCAATGCTACTGCATAGGTCCTTAATATGAAGCACGGCAAAATACCAGCGTAGAGGCCGATTCTCCCAAAGATTATGGGCAAGATGTGTATCGTAAATGTCTTGTCGTTCACTAAAACGTTCATAGGCATCTCTGGCTAGTGCGACCAACTGAGGGTTCGTAGGACGTTTAAGAGATTCTGGTGGCCCATCAAAAACAAAAATAGGTATGAAGTCGGATTTTAGGAAGGCGCGGATTATACTGAGTGCAACATAGATATGAGCTGAAGGCACACGTTCGCTCGTTATTTTTGCCCGGTACTCGAAGGCTTGCATTCTGCGAATCATGTAGTTTGGGGTGTCAATGGCTATAACTCGAGGAGAGATTTCTTCGACATCATGCCAGTGAAAATGGATGAAATCCCAATGCCCGACTCCCACCCCTAAGCCTCCAGTTCAAAGGCACCCCGATGATTGAGTCTAACCAATATGCCTGCAGGGGCGTTCACATGGGGAGAACGTTCAACCTTGATATTCACAATATCTTCAGTTTCTACTTTTGTTACAAGGCTCAATGAGTCCACCGCGTGCGCGACCACATTGCCGCCGATAGGCTTGAAGCTACCAGATTGCCAATCAGCTGTTGAATGGTCGGTTATTAGTACGTGGACATTTCTTCTGTTCACGAGGCGTCTTGTTTCGTCTAGAGCAGCGAATAACCGACGCTGCCTGCCCTTCTTTCCTGGAGAGGTTGATAAATTCAGCAATCCTGTTAGATTGTCAAGGACAATTAGTGATGGACCATCAACCGCGTCAATCTGTGAAGAAATTGTTTCAATATCTTCCAAATTATAGACCTCTCCTACCGATATTCTTGAGAGCACTTCTGCACTCTCTTTTTTGGAGAGAGTTTTTAGCATCTTGTTAATGATGAGTGGGGAAAAATTACGACCCGAGTCCAGATAGAGGGCACTCTGACCTGAAATTCCTATGTTTGTACATATCAAATGAGTCAACAGAGTCAAGAGAGATCGTTCCCTTCCATGCAGGAGGGATATTTCACCTGGCACCAATGTTTTCCCCAAGAGTTGCTGTAATTTCTTGGGGGATAGAGCCACTATTGATAGGTCATTCTCCTCTGCGTTGTCTAGAGTGAGAGTCTTACTTGGCAGCCGGCTCCACCTCAATTGAAGATAACAATCCCTCAATATCTCGTTTGACGAGGATAGTTGGCAAATAGCGTTTTGGGATGTCAACTGCATCCATCCCTAAGGCATCGCTTTTCGCGACCACCATTACGGGCCCAATAGGAGAGGCGTAGAGGGTTAATTCTGCTAACTCCTCTGATAGCAACCTCTCGACGGCAGAGGCATCTTGAACAACTACGTAATCATGATGGGATTCACTATTGTCCAACATGGGAAGGCTCAGGATAAATCGCGAAAAAAAGTTAGATGGTGTGTTCAGCGGCAGCACGTCCACGGTTTTCAGTAACTCAAGGATTTTGTTCATCTTTTCTGAGTGTGGGTTTCTGACAAAGAGAGCATCGGCATCCAAGAAATGGGTAATGACAATGGGAAGCCGTGGTCTATCTTTCAATAGTGGCAGGATTCTGCTGATGCTCCCAGTCGGCAGCAAGGAGACCGACACGTCCAGACTTTCTAGCATCTTGTGAACCAAGAAACCCTTGCTCTGTGTCCCAGAAATCCAATCCATATATTGAAGAGATCCTGCTATCTGGCTCTCATGCATTCGCTTAGCCAGTTCCGGTGTACGAATGATTGTCAGAAGTCCAACATAAACACTGCTACCGATAATCGATATGAGAACTCCATATGATAGAAGTATAAAGAAGACTGAGAGCATCGAAAGAGTGAGAGCTACACCTGCAATGACATTGATGAGAAGGTCTGCCAGATTCCAATCGTAATTTCTCCCTGATAGCCAGGCTAGAGTTGTAGCAACAAGTAAGACTCCTATGAAGGGAACTGAGTTGCCCAATCTGAACGCTAGCACAATAGAATACACGGAGGACATCAGCTGCGAGCCGATTAGTAATGCAACCGCAGCTATGATAGCCCATTTGACTATGCGGTATACTATTCCTCCGAGCAATTTTCCTTTGTCCCCCTTTTGGATTCGTCTTCAATAAAGTGAAGCCCGTCTTCATTCACTGTAAAACTCGTTAAGAAATTCTCAGTATTCGGGTCAGTTACGTCATAGATTTCAGATATATTCGAATCGGGTAGTCTCTTGATTAAGAAGTCAGCATCAAGCCAAGTTCTGAGAGTATCCCAGAATACAGGTGTTGTCTTGTCGCCCCTAAATCTCACTTCGCTAGTTATCAAAAGCGATAGGTCCCTCTGAATGCTCAAACCTACAAGGGTGGGTAGTGCTTCTTCGAAGAGAGTTCTGCCCCACATAATCTCATCTTTACGAGACATATCCAAGACCCTAGTTATCGGATCAACAACGATGAATTCAGTGTTGGATCTTAGGCGATCGGGAGTGGATAGAATTGACTGTAAGACATCCTGATGATTATCAGCGACAGTTAGAATGAGATTGCTCTGAACTCCGCCAGAGGATTTCACAGCACGTTTCAGATATCCAATGAAGGCTCTTTTGCCATCAGCACATAGCCAATCAACTGAATTTGTTCTGCTTTTCTGAGCTGCTAGCTCGGCGGCGAGAATGGTCTTACCTGATCCGCTGGCTCCTCCGATATGGGTAATCGTTTTCTCTTGAGTCAATTTGTTCAGTGGATTGTCGAGCAAATCATTCGCCTCTCTTGCTGCCGCTGTTGCCCTTTATCATCCGCTCTACCACGTGAGCTGACGTTTCATCAGTTGGAGACACATTCCCATTTGTGGACAGATTATCTTCTGCTCGTTGTAAGGGTCCTCTATCAGCAGTCCTAGCAAAAATGACTGGAATGCTACTACCTTCTTCATAGTACACTTCACCATCAGGTGACACTGGTTTGGGTAGGGGTTCATCTTCCTCCATCAGCCCAAGCACATGCGATTCAAGGGCGTCAATATCATCCTCGTCGGTTTCTGTATGGACTGCTTCTGCCGTTTCAATATCGGGTTCGCCCAGCTCAGCGAAAGTTGCATCCAGTTTGCCCTTGAATTCCTTCAGACCTCGTTCACTCAATTTTTCATCCATTTGTGCTTTGGATTCAGGCGGAATGATGCCACTGCGATAGAGCCCTTCCAATAAGATACTAGCATAATCAATAATCCGTCCTGACTCAATAATGCCTGAACTAGGGTCGGAGAATGCCACATAAGCCATTGAGAGAGCAGCCTCATCATACTCAGGGTCCAAGTATTGAAATAAAGTTAGAAATTTGTTCAACCCAGAGTCGGATTTTTTCTCCATCTCTTCATAGGGAGATAATCTGACTAACTCATCGAGTACAGTTTCCCCAGCCAAATACGCTCCCTTTAAGTCCCTAACATTAAGAGACCCTACTACTCGTCCCATAAGAGGTGATATTACAAATCGCATAGTACGAAGAGTATCAAGCAGATTCTGGTTGCTCAGCTTCGTTTTCTGAATTCTATGGTCATCGCCCACTCGCTCGATATCCTCTCTTTCTATACTCAGTAGCTCATTGAATTCTGATATTCTTCTTCGGGCCAGTATGACACTGCCAAGACATGCAGATACGCCCGCAATGGCCGCAGCAAGAGGAAACCAGATGCTGGCGATTTGTTTCAAGTAAGCATAGAAAGCAGTTCCAGCAGAAATCATGGAAAATACTGCAAGAAGCAATCCTGCCCAACTGAATTCAATTCCAGATTGAAGAACACCCCATTTCTGGGATTCAATCCGTTTCTCGATTTCGGGGGTCACTGAACGGATGTCACTTTTTCTAGCCAACAGAAAATTGTCAGCACCGACAACACGGCCAGGGTCCGTAAGCCAGGAGAAATCAACGGGCGGAGCAGTATCTTTGGTGACCACGTAGACGCTGCGAGTTTCGTGGAAGAAAGACTTCCTTTCGCCCCGCTCCTGTTTCAAAACACGTAATGATACGGAGCCCTTCGTGGTCCTTCGTTCCAGAACATCCAGTCTGTGTTCCAAACCAAAGTCTCTAAATACATCTACTGTATCTCGGTCGATAACCTCCAGAATTGCAGCTTTCATGGCGGTTGAATTCCGCGGGAATGTCGCTCTGCGCCAGTCCAAGACATAGACCATATCAGCATGAACAGTTCTTGCCCCAGATATTGGATTGAATCGTATACCCAATGTGATTCCATTGGGGTAGGTCTTCGTGATATGATTCGCTTGCTGAAGAACATCCACGATGTCATATTTCTCTTCTAGTTCTACTCTACTCTCAGACGTAGTGCTCTTACCCACCAAGTCTTCTTCAGTAGGATTTTCTTCAGATATCGGTAATTCTTCTTTAGTGTCAGTAGTCACCATTTCTATTATCCTCCAGGGTTGAAAATCGTGAATCAATCTCCTCCCAGAGATTCATTGCAGCTTTTCTAATGTCCATCAACTTCCCATGTTCTGAAATCACCATAACTGCGTAAGCCAGCCACCTCGCTCGGTCGGCAAGGAGGTAAAGGTCTCCAACTGATACGCCAGTTTCACGTGATATGGCCTCCATCGATTCTCGCGTTGCTGCAAGTCGCGCTATGATAGCATCATAGGATTCGTCAAATTCACGACCGCTCTCTAGTGCGGCGAGGTGACGTATCAACGATAAGACATCTTGAGTGTCTTTAATGGTGGGTAGCCACGCCAGAAGCTCAGCGGCAGTGCCGATCCGAAGGTACAATCGAGATACTAAGGAGCCCAACCTAGTTATCCTTAGCATTCCGTCAGTTCCACCCTCTACCAACCCCATTCTCACCAAACGTCTAAGTGGACTGGTTTCTCCCAGCGAAAGTGGAATTACATAATTTGCCAGACTCTCGTGTCTTTTTGATGCTTTCAGTCCCAGAATCACAAGATGCTCACATAATATTCCATCTTCTAGTGATTGGCCGCATGAACACATCGGACCCTCTAGTAAGCCGTTAACTGTCGAGCGTACAGAAAACCTGCAACTTGCCGTTCCCTCCAACGTACCGCTAATCATTCCGCCAAGAACCTCATTGGTTGTTTCTCTTATTGTTGCGGTTCCTAGTACTCCGTTACGTGCAGCACGGACTGTTTCCAGTAACGCATGACGTTCAATTGCGCTTTCAGCTGTCACCTCATTAATGCACAGCAAACGCATTGGCGCCTTCACATTTCTTATTCCTTGATGAGTATAGAACGATTCAGCCAGAATGCCATCTTCAATTTCCTCGAGAGCCGCCTTTCGTTCCTTATCAAGAACGATTAGCAATTGCTCTTCTAGAGAGCTTGAGTTTCCGAAGTGACTAATCACTGGATCATACTTCGGTGTCAGCATCACTGTGCCTGTTGCTTCATCCTTGATGCTCTCGAAGTATCTGGATACGACTTCTCGCTGTTGTCCTTTGCAATCTACAATGATGACTCCAAAACCTCGTCTGTCCATGCCAGGCCTTCCAGCTCTGCCAAGCATCTGGTGTACTCTATTTGTTGGCAACAACTCTCTGTAATCATGAGGACTACGAATGTCTGATATTATCACAGTGCGAGCTGGAAGATCCATGCCAGATGCAAGAGTGGTGGTCGACGAAATTATCCGAATTAAGCCCTCTCGGAACATTTCTTCAACAAGATGACGAGCAGAGCTTCTGAGACCCGCATGGTGATATCCTACACCATTGGAGAGACAATGACGCAGCTCGCGTGGAATCTGGACGTTGACATACTCAAGAGAATCTAACATCTGTTGAATTTTGATATTCTCTTCCACTCGAAGCTGCTTTGCAACGTGTTCGGCTAGCTTCAATGCAGTACTCTCAGCCGAATTTCTTGTCCGATTGAAGATGAGACATTGACCATCTCTTTGAACAGTAGTCATAGCAAATTTCTTGATGCCTTCATCTCTACTAGGATTAATACTGACTGCAGTATGTAGCGGAACCGGGCGTTCAGTATTCAACACAAGTTCAGCGCCAAGCCAGTCTGCCAACTGTTCAGGAGATTCAATTGTTGCCGAAAGCGCAACAATCTGCAAGTCCGGTATCAGCCGTATCATTCGAACCATTACACTCTCCAAGCGCGCCCCCCTTAATCGGTCCGATATGTTTTGTACTTCGTCTACACACATAGTGCCAATCTCATTCATCCAAACTGAATTATGCCGCAGAAGCGAGTCTGCTCTCTCGTAGGTTGTAACAAGTATATCATAATCCAAAATCTCAGAACCATTAGATTCGAAGTCGCCCGTTGAAATGCCAATTCGGATATTATATTGCTCGTAACGCTTCTTCATGTTCGCTGCGATTTGAAAAGCGAGTGCTCTCAGGGGAACAAGATAGATGCCTCTGAATCCCGAGTTTACCGCACGAAGCATAGCCATCTCGCCGATCAATGTCTTCCCCGACCCGGTTGGACTACATACCAAGACACTGTTACCCTCAAGCAATCCCGCCTCCATTGCTTCAAGCTGTACTCCTCGCGGGGAGATGCCAGATGATTCAAGCCAAGTTACAATGCGCTTGCCCATTCCGGATTGGCTCATCCTTTCAACCCTCCCTTCTCCAGCTGCCGGAGAGTCATAGTACCCTTCATGGTAAGCCGATAGTTCTTGTACGACACCCCAGCATGACTTTCGTGTCCTTCGAGAATAAGGCCTGCCTCGCGAAGCCTCAGTACTACTCCTTCAACATCGCCACTATCACCAGACGATTGGATGAATTTCTTCATAGATTCTTCAGTTAGAGGTTCATATCTTTCCAGCAGACGTAGTACTTTCTTTACGAAACCGCTATCCTTGCCACTGGCGATTCGTGCAATTACAGACTTTTCAGCGCCCCCGTCATCTTGTGTTGGTTTCAAAATTGACTGCAATCGTCTATTCATTTCATAAGATGACGGCGCTTCCAAAGAATCGGCTTCTAATAGTAGGATTGGCTGGCAAGTTTCTACCGTATCTCTCACAAGAAGCGCATGCCCGTCTTCCATAGTTCGCAGGTAGGTTGTTTCTCTGGGGGACCAACGAGCTTTTGAATGAAGCCCATGACTAATTACATTGAATCCGAGAATAGCGTTAACAGATGCAATATCATCTTCACTTCTCATTCGTAAGGATATACAGGATGATAGGAGATTCTTCACACTAGAGCCTAGATAGGATGGGTGTTCTGATGATACAACCAATGAGAATTTGTCAGCTATTCGCTTTGTGATTCGGTCCACCCATGGTTCACGGCTTGAATATCGCCTTGTGGTGACTCTGAGCCCTTCAATCTCATCTAGAACAACGACCAAGTCTTTGTCGTCCTCTAGACCTGTGAGCTTCATGGATAGTATATCTTCAGCAAACATGTCCATTGAGCTCGTTCCAGTGGATACTACAATCACACTCAGGGGCTGTTGTGTTAGGTCTTTGAATCGCACTGACTGTGTTCCGTAGAAGGCCCGTGCGCCAGTCCCTTCGTACAAGCGAGTAATCGCGTCAAACCCTTTCTTTGATTGTTTATCCGTTTCAATATTCCTTGATTCCGAGGACTCTATTTCTGTGGTCAGAATCTCATCCGCACCCTCTTTGACATCAGCAATAGTTGCATCACCAAGTGCCACGGCTCGATTCAATGCGGTTTCCAAAGAAGCCGCAGTCCCCAGGTTGCTTTCTGTGAACACTTCAAGGGCTGACAGTAGTTGGGGAACATACTCTGTTCGAGGAACACCATCGGAGTCGACGGGATTCAGTACCAAATCTTTTCCTAGCCTCATTCCCACAGCTGCATCTGACAAGCCAGTCAATTCCAGATATTCCGACCTATTTGTTATGAGTACCACTCGTTTTTCATTTCTAATTAGCCCTCGAATCAGAGTACCTAGGATATCGCTCCTTTGATTATACGATCCACCACAGACAAGCAGACCTTCAGATATTTCGTTGTGCGTCAACCCAATTGCTGGTCCTTGGCGGAGCGTATCAGGATTGAGGACTCTACCTAGTTCATAATCGAACTCTTTTGGACGTATATCAATGAGGAATTGCCCGGGGATGCTAATACCAACTTCTTGGGACAGCTCACTCCTGAGCTGAACGAGCCATCCGGTCAGTTCCTCGCCGACCATGTAGAACTGTCCGTTCTGTTTGATCGTGTTCTTAGCTACCAAGTCAGTTTCAAGAGACTTTGGCTTGATTAAATGCCATTCCTTCGAAGGTAGCGCACCCTTGACAGCTGCAACATGTTGTCCGCTTTCACTTGCATTTGGCACGAGTCCAATATGGGTAACTCGAGTTTTCCAAAGACCATATCTGAAGCGGAAGTAGTCTTCAACATTATCGGGGTCTTTGAATCGCAGAGCTTTCTCAAGTATATCATCAAGAGTGTCGTGTTGCAATACCTTATCTGGGTCTTCAATAGACATTGCGACCGATAGGCAGAAACCGTGCTCCATTGGTAGAGCTCGAATTAGTTGAGCCAAGGAATTTGGCACACGTGCTGGAATCCATCTCAGGTCTAACCCGACAATGTGTGCATTTCCAAGCCCCTTGCATCTCACGGTTTTAGATTTCTCTTCGTATATGATGTCTGGTTTAGAAACCTCACTCCATCTACCACCTACGCCATCCAATATTCGTGGAACCAATACTAGAACTATTGAAACCATTATAGTAATGCCAATGAGATGGAATGGAAATTGAAATGCCCCAACAAATGCGCCTAGAACCAACAAGATAGGGAGATTCCACCCTCGCCGTATTTTTCGGTTTGACCACCGAATTGCGTCACTCTGGGTGATTGAGAACTTCTCTTTTGACATAACCTCTAGAGGATCCTCACCAGGCTTAGATCCAAGGATTCCACTTGTCAAGCCATCACCCCATTTTGCACAACAATTGCTCTCAATGCAGTTTCAAGTCGCTTCACATCATCTTCAGTTGCTGATGTGACAAATTCGGTCTTTACAGCAATCAAGTCCGGAAGTGAGTGATTAGGAGGAATCCCCAAAGCCACAGTTTCCGACGTGAGTCGGATCCAGTCATAACCAAGTCCAACTCTAAGTGCCTGCATAGCATCCTGCATAGTCAGGTTTTTCGGTAGACGAACAAACCTAGCATTATTATTACCTCGCAAAGACATCTGTCCCTCCACTACGTATCATCAGGTTGTGTTCCAGTTTCGCTCTCTCAATTGGAGTGTGCGGGTATGATGCATGCATCGCAGATTCCAAAATCATGCCGTCCTCCTGCACTTGTTGACAAAGAGACTCCATTTGCCGCTTCAGAGGCTGAGTGCGAATTTGTTTGCGGCAAACTGTGAATCCTACCAGAGAAGGACCGTTTCGAAGAGGCCTGCATACATGGAATTCTAGGATTCCCTTTCCATCTTCTTCGTATCTGGCATGCATAGATGCTAACACACGGGAGGCCGAGTGCTGAAGGTCTATGCCCTGAGGTACACTTGCAATCAATCTTGTGGTGTACATCTCCACAGACCAAGTTCGAACAATTGCAAGTACACCGGTTTTTTCATCCCAGTGTAACGAGAAGTTTCTTCTTGTAGTCTGGTAGAGCACCATCAATATCAGTAAGGAGCCTATGCCGCTCAATCCGATAAGCTGTTCAGAGATAGTAGAAGATAAGCCAAGCTTGAAGCTCCAGGCGACTCCTAAAGCAGCTGGAATCATCCACTTAACCTCTATGGATTCCATAACGCTCAAATCAAATTCCTCCGAATGAAATCTCCAATATGCCATGGTTCGAATCGACGAGCCACTTTTTCCACATGGAAAATGATCGATATCAGTAGCAAAGTGAACAAGACAGCTGTAATACTGGCTCTTAGTAGCAGGGGGAAAACAACTGCCACACAACCAATTCCAGCATATCCTGTCATTGCTCTCAACACCCATCCCTCCTATTCTCAATGAATACTGAAATCGCATCACCAATTTCATTGGATGTTGCATATGGCCAGATGTCGGCTGCAACATCAGCTCCGAACATGTTGATGTATCTCTGAAACCTTCTATCGAGGAGTACCACTGCGCCCCAATCATTTGGAGACCTCCGTAGTCTTCCGACTAATTGCACCACTTTACGAATTGACGGTATAACAGATGAATAATAGAACCCTGTTCCTTCACCAAATTTTTCTTCATACCAACCCTGCAAGGCTTGTTGATATGATGTTGGCGGGGTGAAGGGAATACCAACTCCGATGATCAAGTTGACCAATGAATCTCCATTCTTCACAAGGTCAATGCCCTCACTGAACTTTCCACCGTAAACAAGAAAGACAGCACAGGGTTGTGTTTCCATTTGCTCTTTTAAATCCTCTAACAGAGCCGATCTGGTTTCAACAATTCTACGTCGGAAAGCACATTCTATATTATAGCTCAAAACCTCCTCCATCATCCGATAAGAAGGAAATGCCACTAATGCCGACTTGTCTGCCGGCATTGCTGATAATGCAGTATTGACCCGTTCTGCCAGCTTTCTGTATAAATTCGGGCTCCGTTCGGAGTATTTCGTCGACAAGGAGTTCTCTATGAGAATTAGTCGTGAGCCTCTGGGGTAAGGGCTCGCCAACTCTTGGGTCTTTGCACCACGAATGCCCATAAGAGATGCATACAACTCTGTGGGTCTCAGTGTTCCACTCATGAGAAGAGCCGCGCGCACTCCACGTAACACGGGCGCGATTAGTCCCGCTGCATTTAGGGGTTGAATTAGAATCTCCATATCATCTATACCAAGATGCTCCAGCTTCCATGAGTGTCGTATCCTTACTATGATATGCCAATCCTTGCCATCTATGGCCCGCCTTCCAGTGTAAAGAAAATCAATCAGCCGGTCAAAAGGTGTTTCAGAGGGAATGTTTTCATCATTCTCAATGACCTGTGTTTGTTCCATAAGCGCGGATACGTGACCTGCTTCAATGAAGCGTGGAACAGCATCCCATGTATCCAGCGTAATCTCTCTTCGACCATCACCGAATAGAGCAATCTTCTCAATAAGAGTGTTCCAAAGAAAGTCCACACATTCGCCTAACCAGGAAATACCGCTCTCCCGTTGGATTGCTTGCTTATTCTCTCTCAGCCACCGAAGGTCTTCTCCGGTCAAGGAACTTGACTCAATATCCAAAGAATGTTCACTGAGATTATGGGCCTCATCGACTAGAAGATCGATATCGTATACGTCAAGTCCCAGACTGTTCAATATCGCGGTTCTAATTCTGCTTCTGAATAGGTACGAATACGGCCCTATTATGACTCTACTACTTCGAGATGTCCATCGGAGTAGCTCATACGGGCAAATAGATTCAGAGGATCCTATTTCTTCCACGACTTCTCGATTTACCACGCCACGCAGCAGAGCTTCATTGACAAGTTGGCGTGCACGGTTTCGTATGACTGGGCGGGAATTATCTCCATGGCGACGATAGAATGACCAGTAATATCGGCATCGACCTGTGCGAATCATCATGGCACAGCCGCGGAGAAATCCTGCTGAGGTTTGGTTGTCAATCTCAGCCTTCAAGGGACATACATGGGCCCTACTAATCATACTGGTGGATGTGAGAAAAGAGGCCCCGCGTGAACGAAGGATAGCAATCTCATCTTCGAAGACTGTTGTCTGTGAATGCGTTCTTGTCAGTATAAACAATCGACTGTCAGGCTCTTGTTCTCTGGCGGCAACATATCCAGACAGAGCTGCGATAGTCTTGCCGACTCCACAATCAGCGGATAATATTCCAACAGTCTGTTCTTTGTAGATATCCGATGCGAAAAATACAGCATCCTCTTGATGAGGTCTTGGTTTGTAGGGAAACCAATTCATTGGATCAGGGATGCTTTCAGACATTGTTATTCCTCAACATGCAATACGGCTTCTGCGGTGTGTATCGTAAATCTTGTAGAGAAGTATGTTTCTAGGATTTTGCTGAATCTGTACCGATACTCAGGCAAGCTGAAACCAGGAGCAGATTCCTCTATCTTTGCTACAATCTCCGGGCTGAATCCTCGTTTTCGGGCAATAGACCAGAAGGTCTCTTCCACCTCGCTCGCCGTCCTATGGATGAACGAAACCGTATCTTTCACTAAACTCAAGAGGAACTCATATGCCTCGCGAGGCCCACTCGGAATTTGACTTGCCTTGACTTTCGTCGGAATGAATAGTTCAACACCATCTCCACCTTCAAGATGGATTCTTTCCGGAACTCCTTTCGTCCCACGCATAGTGTCAAGGTAGGATAGGATAGTTGGCAATTGGGCAAGGAGAGGAAGATTCGCTTTTCTCCAGTCTACTCTGGTAACGACGAACAGCTCTGGATTTGGATCAATTTGCCCAAGCTGTATGATAGTAAGCTTGGTAGGTTCTCTTCTCAGCAATAGATTGACCAATGCGATTGCCTCTCTATTGGGAACATGCGCAGGAACAGTTCTGCTCGTAACCGCCAACTAGACCATCCCTCCACTAAGGGCGATTCGATTTCCAGAAAGCAGTTGCACAATGTCTTCCTGTGCTAATTGAGAGAGAAAATGCTCAGCGCGACTCTCTACAATATCCGCTTTATTGCATTCTGCTATTATATCTGAACGTTCAACGGGCTGCCCTCGATTCATCTCAATTAATGCTGCAACAATGTTCAGAACCCTCTTTCTAACTCCCAGTCCACGCTGAACAGTGGGACGATTGTAACGTGAGAATTTCATGGCTTGCTGTGTGGCTAGTCTTCTAGCTTCATTCCGTTCGGCAACATAGATGCTCTCCTCAGACGGATGAATCGCGTTTCCACAGAGAGCACAGGAATTATCAGAGCTTTTCGATTCTACTTCAGCATAGCCAATGTACTTGCAACAAGAGCAACGGTAGACGCGAAACATTACTCCTCCTCCTCAATCTCTTCTTCAGCCTTCAAGAAGCCAGCCTTGCCGCTGGCACGTATCTTTTCTAGAATATTCGGCTCGTGTTGCTTCTTGGATTTCGAATCCTGATAGAAACCACCCCATCCCAGCTTGAGTTTCTCATGAAACTCTGGAACTCCTGCATTGTCTCGCAACACAATTTGCCGTTCATCATCCTTCAGCTTGCGGACGTAGAATCTGTAATCAGATGCATGAGCCAAAATATGCCCTCCAACTGGAGCGTTTGGGTTCCCGCCGTAAGCACTGATATTCGCCATGGCTTGATTTGTATAGACGAATGTGGCTCCGGTTGCTACACCTGTCCGCCTCATTTGGTTGAGTATTCTGTTCATGTCTTGTTGCCTTACCCTCAACTCACTTAGGCCAGTATACTCTGCTCTGAACAGCCCAGTAAACGAATCGATGACGACTAGTTTGTAGTCTTGTTCTGCGCACATTTGCGGTATGTTCTCGAAGACTTCGGGGATCTGACTTGACAGGAATATTTCAGCCAGCGAGATATTTCCCAAGGCGGCCTCCGGGTCCAATCCGAATCTCAGAGCAATACCTCTAATTACCCAGGGTTTAAAGCTGGACTCTGTATCAAGCCAGAGAACCCGACCC
Source organism: uncultured archaeon (assembly GCA_964648855.1). Classification (GTDB taxonomy): domain Archaea; phylum Asgardarchaeota; class Thorarchaeia; order Thorarchaeales; family Thorarchaeaceae; genus TEKIR-14. The sequence goes on along the minus strand of CAZYLT010000003.1, from coordinate 49,517 downwards.
CCTAACCCGCCTTTGTCTGCAGGCAATTGAGCTCTGACGGCGAAATAGAAACACCAATGGGTCTTGCCACCTCTGGCGGGCCCATATAGCTCGATGATACTACCCTCCTCCATTCCTCCAAGGAGAGCTTCATCCAGTTTTTCGATACCAGTTGTAAGCTTTGCACTGGTCGCCATTTGCTCTTCTATTTCGAGACCTGTCTTGAAGCCATACTTGCCAATCAACATCCGTGCAGATCGAATGATGCTATGACAAGTCCCCTCACCAATCTTAGTTTTCTCCTGAAGCTCAAGAGGGTTCTGCACGGCTAGAATCTCAGCTGTTGTGACAAACACATCCTGGAGTTTCTTTGCGGTTCCAGGCCCAATACCGCTTACCGCTTCCAACTCAGTCATTTCATGGCACCTCCCGCCACCTCTAATTCAGGTGTGCGCACCTCCATGCTTGGAACGTCTTCCTGTGCCTGCAAGTTAGCCATGAATGATATGAGACGGCGAACTCTGCTATCGGACCATGCGGTATCGTCCAATACGGAACGTAGAAGTGAAGCACATGCTAAGCATACGTTGTTTAGAGCTCTTTTGCGTTCTGTATGTGTGAGGCTCCTATGTGCCTTGATTGTGACAAACCCCGATTCTCCACTTAGGAACTCTCTCCAATCGATTTCCAGAGGATAACTCCGCTCAATCGTTTTGTAAAGTACTGCTGCAAGGTTTTCCCATCTTTTCAAGACACGCCAAATCGCCAAGGCAAGATTGTCTGTTGATTCACCTGAAAACCCAAGGAGTAAATATGCGCCGGTTGCCTTCTCCAGTACACACATCTCCAATTCGGGAATGCGGTCCTCTACAATAATGGCGGTAACTGGTACCACAGCCAGCAAATCAGCGGGAGTGAACATGCCATCTGACTCCGCAAATCTAGGGAAGGCACTTAACAAGCTTGACATCAATTCGGCTCTTATGATTATACGACAGCCGTCCCATTTCACAGAGTTAATGTAATAGTCTCTGCTTCCAAACATTATTCCAAGCTGTCTGGCGAGACCCAATTCACGCCGCTCTTCATTCTCGATTTCCTTCATTATCCTTGCAAGCTCAATCATCGGATTTCACTTCAAGGAGGTAACGTGAAACAAAGATACTAAAGATATGCGATGCCATAGGATAAGTCATGATACTACATATTAGATGATTATAGAAATGAAAAAACCCATTAATTCGGAAAGAAGCGATTAAAAATACCTATATCACAAAAAAAGCACTCATAACCCTCATATGGACTATCTGTCATCGCGAACGGCACAACAAGTTCCTACTTTTTGTTCATTTGGGGGTTTTGAACATCGATTGCGATACTAAACCGGACAGGTCGTCGTCCCACTTACCCTCATCAATCCAGAGACGATCGTAGAGAGAATAAAGGCAATTACGATATAACTTGATATCGTGGAATTCAACTTTCACACCCATGGACTTCGCGGCTATTGCCATGTCAGTTAAACGTGGTTCATCTCTTACGAGGCGAGTCAGGACATATGCCCGGGAACCCTTACGAGTTAGAAAGGGTGTAGCGGCTGGGACATACCGCATCAGAGCGCGAATAATTGACAGAATTCCTTTAGGCTCACCCTCAAGGATCATCATGACTGTTTGAAGCGGTTGTTGCCTGTCTGTAGTCACAAGCGAAACATCTAAGAGATGTAGATTGAAGATTATGCCTCTCTCTCGCAACTGGTCAATTTTCTCAGAAACCTCCTCTCTAGTGACTTCAGTAAAGCCGGGATAGGTTGATGGGCTACCAACAGAGGCCACACTGAAACCAACATTAATGAAATCTAGGTATCTTGCCTCCTCCTTCGAAATAACAGCCGATCTAACAGACCCAGGGCCATATTCATTCTTCAAATGTTTTAGCGTGGTTCTTGTATCAATACTGTGCATTAATCGGTTCCAGTCAACATACCATTGACCTTCAGAACCCCTCAGTTGTGGATTAATCACTTTATTCATCCAATCTATTTCTTGAATATTCATAATTCTGCGGATTTCTGGCACTGACCTCTGTGGTACAGCTAAGACATTGAATCGTGGATTGAATCTTTTGTTGTGATCTAACTCCAAGGCCCAAGCAAGATGCTTATGTGGCCACCTATATGCGGTGCCTAAATAGACAAGCTTCTGCAAGCCTAATGCCCAGTGGTTAATATTTCCGCGAAGACGTAGGTTGCTGAAGTAATAGATCAGGGTCTTCAACCAAACGGTCTTATCCCTCTTAGCCCTTTTCTGCAAAGTAGATATCTGATGAAGAATATTATTGGGATCCAATTCGCTTAAGTCAATTGTAGCAGTGGGCACGGAATCGGTAACCATCGTATGAAACTTGTAAAGAAACGCTCTGGCATACGATTCAGATTTTCTGGCCTCTGCTTCAGCAATATGCATGAGACGAACATACGCAGGTGGGGCTTCCGACCTTAGTACTGCTGCAAGATGGTTTTTCATTAGAGCACTGAAGCTTGGAGCAGATGAATACAGATTGGAAATCTCTCTAAAATTTACTTGGGGAATTTCGGATTCCCGATTCATGGTCCATGCAAGAAAAGCCATCAATTGTATTCTTAGAAACTCTGAGAGTTCATCTGGCACAATGGCGTCAAGGGTTTCCCGCATATTCTTGCCCCTCTTGAGGTTTCTCACTGGAGCCCCCGAAACTAGCTTATCTAGCTGTTCCCATGATGGAGGAGGACTTGCCAGTAAATCGTTAAACCATTTGAGAATTTCACCATGTTGCTCCTTCCAGTCCTCTTTCCGCTGAGTTAACCACTTTTCATAACCTTCATCAGCCCAATAGGACTGCCCTTCATAGTAGTTTATGGGATGAGAAAAAAGGACATTCTCGGTTGAGTAATCAAGGATAGTCAGCCAAAGCTTGGATTCCAAGTCCGTTTTTTGAATATAGAATGCCGCCAATCTACCTATAGATGCAGTGTGACTATACCAGTGCAATGTCGACGGAGGATAGACATTATCGTCGCCATCTGCTTTAATTGAATAGTAGCCGAAATATCTGCGGTTTGGTTTGAGTTCAATAGTGAATTCTCTAGGTAGTTCAACTGAAATGTCCTGACCTTTCGAATTCAATGGACCTATTGCATACTTAGGACGGTATTGTACTCCGGTTTCGAAAGTTTCGCCTAATGCATGGATGAGTGGTCCATTGAGACCCCATTCTAATTTAGCCTCAACAATATCGCCCTTGACAAATGCAATAACATCTTGCATGGTACAAAACATCCTATACCTTACTGTCAATTCATGAAACGGGGAGAGCCGAATGACCTCTCTTTGCGTGATTTGCTAATGGCGCTTGCCTTTTTCAGTTTATCCCGAAAAGTGCAAAAAGTAGAGTTTTGTTGTGCCGTTTGCGATGATGGATATAGCATGTGAGAGCAAATAAACTCATATGAGTCAAAAAAGAGGTTATGAAAGCCCCAAATAGTATTTTGATTGAATTGTATTCGTTTTTCGACATTCTGTGCTCGCATAGAGGTTAGAGACTGTAGGGCTAAGAATTATGCTTGTTTTCTCCTTCTACTGGAACAAGAAAGAGAACTTAGGATGAAGGTCCTAAGGCGCGAGGAAGTAGATGTCATGATTATGAGAAAATTGGTATCGTTTATGGCGAAACGCAAATCCAAGAATATCGACCGAGTCTTAGACTATACAGTTGAGGAATCAGAGGAAACGCTCATGCGGATTCTTACCCGTCACCGAGATACTGTACTCGGGCAAGAGCATGGATTTGCAAACATACACACGCCAGAACGATTCAAAGAAGAAGTCCCCTTGGTGGATGCTGCTAAGATGGAGCGATATGTCCGAATGACATATGACAATCCCCAAGGAGTTATGACAGCGGATCCGGTTGTATGGTACCTCCAAACGAGCGGCACCACTGGAACGCCTAAAAAGTTACCAACAACTCAACAGGGTCTCAAAGATGTTGCCAAAGGTACGATGCTTGGCTGGATGGGATTCTTGAATCAGGATGAAGATAATCCCAGAATAGTTGATGGAACCCTGGTTACGTTTGGGGCCCCTGCAGTTATGGGCCACATAAACGGAGTTCCGGTTGGATATGCCACAGGAGTATATGCTCGCCACCAGAACCCTCTGTTTCAAAGGCTGATAGAGCCAGGCGAAGAGATATTCAACATAATGAATATGGAACTCAAAATGTGGGAGTATGCTAAACTCGTGGCGACCAGAGATGTCACTGCGTTTCAAGGCATCACTACACTCAGCCTCGCCCTGATTCGCCGTCTACAAAATATGTATGGACCAATGCTACTGGATGAGTTCAAAGGTACAAAGTACGAGCGGCGGATTAGGCATGCCTTGGGTGATGATGGAAAACTTGATGTTACAGCACTATGTCCTGATGCTAGATTGTTCTTAGCATCAGGGATTGACACAGAACCCTACCACGAATGGTTGAAGAGGACTCTTCCTGACGCGACAATCTGGGAAGTTTATGGCGGCAGTGAAGGGTTCTACGGAGCTCAGTTATTGCCAGGAGTCGGAGTGCAACTCTCTCCACACATAAATTACTACGAGTTCATTCATGAAGATGAATTGGATAATCCAATCCCAGAGGTGATTCCACTCTCAGATGTGAAGCGTGGCAATAGATACGAGATGGTGTTGACTAACAACATAGGCTGGTATCGCTATCGCACAGGAGACCTGATGACTTTCACTAGTACAGACCCATATACAATCAGAAACATAGCCAGAAAGGGAAGAGTAGTCAATCTCAGCGGAGAGAAACTCAGTGAGGCGCATGTATCGGAGGCACTGAAGCAGGCTTGCCATAAGACAGGCGCAAATGTGATGGACTATTCAGTAGTTGGAGAGGTCAAGGACGGCCTTGCATTCTATACGCTGGCTGCCATGTTCAAAACTCTTGATTTTGCCCCAGTGGAATTCATCCACCAGTTTGAGGACGCAATATGTGCATCGAATCAGGAGTTCAAATTCAATAGAGAGACCGGAGCGCTTGCCCCTACAAGACTGATGCGAATGACAAGCTCAGCCTATGAAAACAAAGTGAAGAGCACGCACATGCAGGCAAAACCAATTCCACTCACCACTGACACAACTGTTCTAGACACATGCGAAGTGATTTAGTTGGTTTTGGATTCAGTACTGAAGGACCTATCAAGTCTGGATTCGGAGGCACACGATTATTCGATTGTCACCAGTAGAAACTTGGGAATATTCACACCCTTACAACAGGATATCATCCAAAACACCAAGATTGCACTTGCAGGAACCGGAGGGAACGCCGATATTCTCTTTACATTGGTTCAAATGGGATTCCGCCATTTCCGTATTGCCGACCCAGATATATTCGAAGCAAGCAATCTGAATCGTCAGCTAGGAGCTTATGTCGACAACCTTGGCTTCAACAAGGCACACGCTGTAGCCATCGAGCTTCGACGAATCGCACCGGATGCAGAGATTGAGGTGCTTTCTCAAGGAATCACACTGGAAAATGCTTCGGGTTTCGTGGAGGGCATGGATATCGCAATTGATGGCATAGATATCGAAGTGATGCATGAGAGAAAAGCGCTCTTCGATAATGCCAGAATTAGAGGAATTCCAGTGTTTACAAGTCCAGCCATAGGATTTGGTGCGGGCTTGGGCGTCTTCGATCCTGTTCAAAGCCCGTCCTTTGAGGACTTCTTTGGCCCTATTCCTGACAGGGGCACTGAGGAATGGGATACCTACATCTTGAATTATGGCTTAAGCTTCATTGCTTCACGCCCCCACGGAATTGACATGGAGTTGTCCAAGGAACGTCGAAGACTAGGCAAGTCACCAGCAATCTCCATTGGCTGTCGTGTCAGAGCGTCAATGATGGCAACAGCGATCGTTGGATGGTTATTCTATAGAGACGAAATCCAAGTGGTTCCAACGACGCTATATCTTGATATCCTAGGCTGGAAGATGGTGAAGATGGGGGCGATGCGACGGCAAATAATGAAAGCTCTTGTAAGCAGAATGATGAAAGAATCTTGATTGACCACGAAATGAGCTGCATGAGAGAAGCTTTTAGTAGTTCAATAGCACAAGACATAGAGGTAGTTTTCATGGCCAACTACACTTCGAAGCCAAGGCAGAGTAGTGCATTGGCATTATACGTGGACATAATAGTATTTCAGGGCGGCGTGAAACCAAACCAGTAGTATTGCCAGCATATAATCTGCACGTTTTCCACCCCCTTTTTGAGTAGCATACAAGGCCAGGAAAATCCGTTTTTGTAGGAGTAATCCGACATTTTCTTTATGGGTAATTTGTCAGGGTGGAAGCTCATCAATAAGCATGACTAACTGTAACACACTCCCCGAAACTGTGCGGATTGGACCCGGCGATTTTCCGCCAGATTCTGAGCAAGAGCCATGGACCTTCAAGTTAGGCTATATTCATGAGCCATGGTGATTAGCTAACAAAAACGTCGGACTGCGAAGCACGAAGTCTATTTTCTGCTTCGCTCACACTTCTTTTCTTCCAATGGAAGTCTGAATATACGGCAAAAGAGGGTTATTCAAATTTACCACTAGTTTTCAAAATTCAGATGTTTTTATTGGTGATTTGTAGCTCGATCTTGTCATCATTACCATACAATCATCTGGCACATCCCACTCAGCTACCAAGGCTCGCTAATGATTATCTCTTCAGCGAAGTAGTCAAGAAACATGCTTTTCTTGGGAAAACTCAGAGGTGAAATTGTCCTTCGTCCCCGCTTCAGATTTATTTGGATACCCCTCTCCGATGCGACGATCAAGAGAGAGCGAACTGCTGGTCCAGCCCAATTCGTGATGTCTATGATGCCCGGTTGCAACAATTCTCTTAGTGCCTGTTCGAAGTCTGAAATATCAGCTCCGGCTACAGTACTCCCCAACTCACTGAAACGATCATTGGTTTCTGCAGAGCTCAGACCATCAAACTCTTTCGTAAATTTGTTAGATTCGCTTGGTGCTCGCATGCCCATACTCCACCAGGGGTTGTATATACTTCTTCGACTTATGTTAAGTCTTTTTGCATTTCATTTTCAAGCACTGAGATATTTAGCGACGCAAATCTTCTCTCAAACGGTCAGCAGAGAACTCGTGCAGTCGGTCTTTGACTTCTTCTCTTGCAGCCTGATGCTCCTCTAGAAACTCTTCGACAAGTGGAGCCAGAATCTGTTTGCATTCGCCGCACAGAATCTCGCCACCAGTACATTTCTTTTCAATGTCCTTCAGGTCTTCATCATGCGGCATAAAGAGGAATTCGTAGTAATGAAAAACTGGGCAAATATACGGGTTTGCGCCGAGGCGTCGTTGTTCTTCAGCCGTTGCGCGACCACCCGTAAAGGATGCCATCACCTTCTTTTTGGCTTTCTTTGGTGAATCTGTTGTGAAGATGGCGCTTGACTCATCCGAGGCACTCATCTTCCCACCCTCGCCCAGTCCTGGCGCGAACTTGGATTGAATAGACGCTGGCTTGTAGAACCCGAGCTTCTCGGCGACATCACGAGTGACTCTCCAGTGGGGATCCTGATCGATAGCACAGGGGATAATGCATGGCGTCTTCTTGCCATAGATCCAAGAGTGGAGAAATGCGGGCACCGCTTGCATAGCCGGATAGAAGATGCCGCCGATATTCATTGAGTTATCGAATCCAAACACAGCTCGTGCTGTGCTGAAGGTCACCTTCTTTGCAACCTGCACGGCTAGTTCATACATGAGGTCAATGTGCTCAATATCTTGCAGGACAAATGTATCTTCAGGCTCAAATCCAAGTGCCAAAAAATCCAATGCATTTTGATAGGTGAACTCCTTGACCTGTTCAATGGTCAGGTCTTGGTTAAACCAGAACTTCTCGTCGTTTGTCAACTGAAAGTACAGCCGCGTGTCGAATTGTTCTTGGAACCATTTTGTGAAAACCCAGGGAACCATGTGTCCTATATGTACATGGCCACTTGGACCCCTGCCGGTGTATATGATGAACTTGTTGCCCTTACGATATTCCTTTAGAGCCCAGTCCAGGTCACGATGAGCATAGATGACACCTCGCTCTAACATGAAATGCTTTTCTCCAGCAATATCGTATATTTGCTTCCGCAGTTTTTCGTCGATCCGGTCAGTGCCAAACTCCTCTATCAAGCGGTCATAATCGACCTTCCCGCGCACTTCCCACGGCGTGACCAGCATCTCTTCATCGTCTTTGTTTGCCATTGCTCGTTCCTCATTAGACGGCCATAGACAGCGGCTAGGACTTCGCTGAGTGACACATCCAATTAAGCGTGATGGTAGATAAGGACTACTAGATATTTTCACTGAAGAATCAAAAGTTTTTAAGCAAGGAATTGGAACAGTTAAGCGAATGTATGATGGTCAGCAGGACCAATAACGTGATAGGAGAATTAAGATGATCAATAGAAAGAAACTTTTTGCTCTGCTTCTGTGTGGATCAATTTTGTCACTGAGTGTGACACTCACTGGGATAGTAGATGGTGGAGTTGACTACCAACACAAAGGCGATATCCAATATGGCCAGACAAGCCACCCGCCATTCAATATCACCCATAACGCCAATTTCTCGGACTTTGGGTTCTTGGGTTCAGGAACAGAGGAAGATCCATATATTATCGAGGGCATTCAGATTGTGGATGACGGCCTCTGCATCTCTATTGCAAATACGACCGCCTATTTTGAAATCCGAGATTCAATCTTCAACGGAGAAAATACTGGTGATGGTATCCGGATAGATAATGTAACTCATGCCACAATTTCTAACTGCTCCTTTATGGATTGTAATGATGGCTTAGAAGCATGGACTATGAATTACTCAGCCGTTCAGGGCTGTACCTTTCAGAATAATTCGATGGCGCTTGCTGCTTTCGTTATTATGGATTCCATCTTTTCTGATAATCAAGTGGATGAATCTGATCGTGGATTTCTACTCGGCTATTCTCAAAATAGTAGGATTTCCTCCAATACCATCGAGAATAGCAAATTCTCAGGAATCGAGTTACTCGGCATCGGGAAAAACTCCACAATCGAAGGAAACATTGTTGATAGAGTTGAGCCACCCGAACACTGGTTTGACGCTGCAGCCCTAAGTGTATCCTTTTTCGCCCAGAATTGGACCATCAGAGGAAATACTCTCAAAAACGCCAATCCTTGTGTGCGGACAAGCTCGGAAGAGGGTGGTAATGTGTTTCTCAACAATCATCTCCAAACATCAGGAGTAGCTATTCGAAATGAGTGGATGACTGCAGGAGATATCTTCGATTCTAATATCATTGATGCGAAGATTGGCGGAATATATCTCGGTAACTGCGAGGATTATATTATCCGAAATAACGAATTCAGATCTGTCGAGTTCTATGACATTTACCTGAGTAACTCAGTCGGGTTCGTTGTGGAGAACAACTCCATGAGGAGAGGAATCCAGATATTGGGCACAGCACCATCCTCATGGAATCATGAATTCTCTGACAATAAACTACCCGGGGGCGAGATTCTGTACTTGAATGCAGAGCAGGACAGACATGTCGATGGATCAAATATTTCGCAACTCGTAATTGCGAACTGCCAGAACATAACGGTATCAGGAGCTAACCTCAAGAAAACGACCATGGGTGGCACAATTGCCTATTCAACTGACTGCACAATAGAGAACTCAACCATCATGAACAATACTCACGGTGGGCTATTCTTGACTCGAACTGAGAACATTCTAATCGATGACAACAGAATCTGGGGTAATGGCTATTATCCCTATGCCCAGGTCGGAGGAATACTGGTCCAATATGCAGACCGGACTAATATCACGAGGAATATCATCTACAATAACTCAAAGCACGGAATTGAGTTCTATCAATCGGATGGCTGTTTGGTATATAACAACTGGATATCCAACAATACTGGCTATGGAATCCGATTCCACAGTGGAACAGGCAATCGCATCTTTGGAAACGCTATTGGCTGGAATGAGGAAGGCAATGCCGTCGATGCGGGACAAAACAACAATTGGGACAATGAGATTGACCTTGGCAACTGGTGGAGTAATTACAATGGCACCGGCGCTTATGAAATCGAGGGGCCTGCCGGAAGTAAGGACAACTACCCAATGGAGTTGATGGACCCATCAATCAAAATCCCCATCGGTCCTGAGCCAAACTACATTCTCATTGGAGCAATTGCAGCAGTAGTTACTGTCGCCATACTAGGCGTATTGGTTGTTCTCTTGCGAAGAAAAGGCAAAATATGATTGAACTGGGGGACAGCGAATGAAAAGAGAGGAAAAAAGATTAGCTACTCTCGGAGTGTTCCTTCTCATATGCATTGTGCCTCTGATTACTAGACACGCCAGAACAGCTGCAAATTGGTCGGGTCAATTAGATCCACAACAAGTCTATCAGGAGCATGAGCCGGTAATCATTCAGCATGAGGACGATTTTCCACTGCTTGGATTTGAGGGTTCGGGCACAATAGAAGACCCGTATATCATCGAGAATCTAACTATAACTTCAGCAGGTTATGCAATTCATGTCGAATTTGGCGTAGACGCAGTCTTTACAATCAGAAACTGTAGAATTCTGGGTTCGGAGGGGAATACAGCAGAACTCATCAGACTGAGTAACGCAGACTACTGCAAGTTAGAGGGATTGTATATCGAAGGAGGCGGAATCGGCATCGATATTTGGGATGGCTATATGACAGCTATTGCTTCATGCATTGTTCTCGATTGTGAAACGGCTTACAGATTTCATTCGGGAAGTGAAATTACATTTTCGTCTTGCGTCGCAGCGGGTGGTAGCAAGGGAATTTCCTGCAACAATGTTGTGAATTCGTCATTCACGGATAATAAGATCTACTCCAACACGTTTTGGGGATTGCAATTCAATGAATGGGCATCCAACAATTCAGTGGTGAACAATTCATTTGGCTGGAACGGTGGAAGCATAGCCCCATTGGAAATACGGCACATCATTGATGATGGACAGAATAATACATTCGATGATGGCGAATCGCTAGGAAATGCCTATAGCAATTATGATGGTATCGGTCCAATGGAACTGCACGGCGATGCAGAGTCTATCGATAATTTTCCGAGAGTGTTGTCCGATACTGAACCGCCTACTATAAACGAGCCAATAGATTTGGTGGTAGCAGGTGATTCCAGAACAGTTTCATTGGAGGTTGAAGACCCATTTCCCTTGGATTACATCACATATCTTGATGTTGTCACGATCGAACGAGGATATTGGCAATCTGGCTTGATTGAAATCACTATTGCTGATATTGAGGAGGGACGACATAACCTCACAATTCAATTCCTTGATGGAGCAGGAAATTCCGAATCCATTGAATTGGAGATTAAGGAACGGGCAGATATTCTACTAGACTGGGGATTGATATTGGCTCCTGTTTCGATTGTCATTGGAGTTATTATAATAGAAATTTACCGTAGGAGAAGATCGTAAAATCTGATACGGGTGCTTTCAATTTCATGGAGATAGCATCTGGTCTGTTACGCACCAGAGCGCCTCTTCTGGAAAGACATGAATCCCCAGAACCGATATTATTCTTGACTCGAGGAGATCAGAATTGATTCGTGGAATGAAAGATTTTTCGTTTTGTTGGCTGCAGCAAAAGGGGTAGCAAGTCCATCTATAAAGGCAATTGCTGTTTCAATCATCAAAGAAAATAATCTGAATCCGACAACAAACAATTGCGCGAATCCTTGGGGCTAATAATCTAGTATCGCTTCGATACTTTCGTATAAACATCTGGAACTTGGATTCCCGTCTTTCCCGCGAATACATCTCTGAGCAATTCGAAATGTTCGTCCAAATCATTCAGCAGTTTCTCAAGGGCGTGAGGCTCAATATTCGGCTCGGCAGACCAGATTGTGAGATAGTTGCTCACGACGCTCATTTCGGCGGTGCCGTCTTCAAGATCTCTATAGATAGTAATCTTCACTAAGAACTCACTTTCGAACATCGAAAGAATATCCTGGATACTCATTATAATGAGGTCCAAGAAACCCACCAAATCTTCAAGTTCGGGAGAATCGGTTATATTGCCTCTCAAACTCTCAGCGAACGTTTGAATCGATGATGCCTTCTGACGCAGCACTTCAAAATTCTTCATAAGCTTCGTGAATTGCTTGATGCTTCGTTCAAGAGCGGGAACCAATTTATCAAAGAGGTTCACAATGAGTTTTCCACGAGTGTTTTCACGGATATTATTGAAGCCCTCCAGTTTTCCTAAGGGCCCATCCAAATGATCAACTTGGACAATGGTATTAGTGACAGCCTGGATCGCTTTGACTGAATTGCGCTGTATCTTACTCCAGCGTTCAACAAATTGGTCAATGCCTTCCCTCAATTCCTCAAGGGTCTCCAGTTGTTTCACTGTCTCAACCTACTCCAAGTTTGATTTCTTTCGATGCCATATAAAACATTCTGAGTAGGACTTCTAAAAAAGGCTGGGAATTTCGCATTCTAGATACTCCAGAATGGCTATTCATCAATATGCAATAAGTCAGACCGCGTAATAATACCACTCAGCCGTCCTTGTTTTTGAACCATGATGGCTTGATACAGCTGAAACAGTGGAATGACTGTGTACAAAGGAGTGGATTCATCCACAATTGGCACCCCAGCGGGATTCATCACAGCCTCGACAGACACCTCTTCCATGTTCAGATTCAGATTGCGGATAATGTCTCTTTCAGTCACATACCCAATTACAGCGCCTCCACGCATCACAGGAAGCTGGGAATAGTTTCGTTGCTTCATGATAGAAGCCGCCTGAGCGAGAGGATTTCTTGCGCCCACAGTCACCGGGTTGGGTGTCATAGCCTCTGCACATGTACGACTTACCGGAGCCGAGAGAATCTCAACTATCTTCTTGACTATTGATAGCTTGGGATCCAGAGTCCCTTTCTCTAGCCTCGCAATATAGGCTTGGGATACGCCAACCTGCTCCGCCAGTTCTTCTTGGGTGATTCCAGCCTCTTTGCGCATATGCCTCAGGTCCGTTTCCGATACAATCATGGGTGCACACCAATATTACCATAGGTTATTTTATTGATTCTAATAATAACCAAGAGTAATTTCCTTCCCGAAGCTATATAAGGATTATACTCGCGGAGCACTGAAGGAAAAAAATCAAATCCTAATGGAAGGATAACAAATGAATATTAGAGTTTCAAGAGGCGAAGGCCCACCGCTTACAGAGAAAGAAGTTGAAATAGTTGAGCGAAAGGGCAAGGGCCATCCCGATACATTATGCGACAAGGCGGCTGAAGAACTATCCATTCGTCTGAGCGAGTATTATCTAGAAGAGTTCGGACGCGTGCAACATCACAATGTGGACAAAGTCCTGCTCGTTGGAGGACAGTCAAATTCACGATTCGGTGGTGGAGATGTCATTGAGCCAATTTACTTGCTTCTGAGTGGTCGAGCTGTAGACGTCGTAGATGATGACTATGAACGAATCGTGCCGGTGGGCAAGTTCTCGGTAGAACATACACGGCGATGGCTACATGAAGACCTCCCGCATCTGGATGTAAATTCTGACATCATCATTGATTACAAAATCAGAGCAGGAAGCACTGATCTAGTAGGCAACTTCGATGTTGAGAGCGGCATCCCTCGTGCAAATGACACCAGTTTTGGCGTGGCATATGCACCCCTATCTCCAACTGAGCAACTCGTATTGGAGTCTGAGCGGTTACTGAACTCACCGAAGATCAAGAAGAAGTATCCTCAGATTGGAGAAGATATCAAAATCATGGGCACGCGGATGGGCGACGACCTTCACATCCAGGTCGCAGCAGCCATCATCTGCACAGAAACAAAAGACGCTGAAGAATACATGAATGTTATGGAAGCAATTGAGGACCTTGTGCTCGACCTGTCAGCCAAGATAGATGGTTTGGATACTGAGGTCAGCGTCAATACAGCCGACTCCCCCGAGGATGGGCTCTACTATCTAACAATAACCGGAACCTCTGCTGAGCACGGCGACGATGGACAAGTTGGCCGAGGGAATCGCGCAAACGGTCTGATAACTCCGTACCGACCAATGACCCTAGAAGCTGCGGCAGGTAAGAACCCCGTGAGTCATGTGGGCAAGACCTACAATGTGGCTGCAAGAGAGATTGTTAACCAAGTCGTAGAGGAGCATCCCGACATAGAACAAGTATACTGCTACCTCGTTTCTCAGATCGGGAAACGCATTACGGAGCCAAAGGCGGTAAATGTCGAGCTATATGGAGATTGTGACATCCCGAAAATCATGGGCTCAGTCACAAGCATTGCTGGCGAGGTAATCGCTGACCTGCCAAATGTTTGGAAGGGCTTTGTGAAACGCGAATACCAACTATGGTAAAAAACGATTGCGAAGAGCGAAAACACGCATCGCTCTTCTGCCGACTCTTTTTCCAACGAAACAAAGAATCCTAAATTCTCTATAGAATTGACATATAGTAGTAGGTTTTTCAATATGTATGCGATTTTGTTTCTTGGTGTGTAAGCATTGACAGATGACAAGAAAGTGATCGTTATAACCGGGGCGTCGAGCGGCATAGGAAGACAGGTTGCCATAGAGATGGCTCCTGATGGGCATTCCTTCTATCTCATCGGGAGAAATGAGGAACGACTAAGGGAAGTTAAGACTGCAGTTGAGGACTTAGGTGGAAAAGCAGTCATCGGGATTGGCGATGTATCTGAAGAAACCAATGTGGACAAGCATTTCAACCAAATAGAGAAATCGTTCGGGAGAATTGACGTGCTTATTGCCAATGCAGGGGTTGGTTATTTCGGGAACCTCGAAGACCTGACAATAGAAGAATATGACAAGCAATTCGACACGAACGTCCGTGGAGTCTTTCTTTATCTCAAGAAAGTGTTACCAGGGATGAAAGAGAAGAACTCAGGTCAGGTTATTGTGACGTCATCAAATCTCGGTCTTGAAACTTCAGCTCGAGCCTCCATATATGCGGCAACAAAGCATGCAGTTCAGGCGATGGTGTGGTCATTACGCGAGGAACTGAAGGGGACCAACGTCAAGGCAGCCACTATCAATCCGGGTAGCGTTTCTACCCCGTGGTTTAATGGTAAGGATGTCGACCGGTCAAAGATGCTCACAGTAACCGACGTGGCAAAGGCCTTCAGGACAATCATAGATCAGGCTGAGACCAGCAATATCGACCACATTCACATCATGCCAAACAGATAGGACTGGCATTTCATCGATGACGTGGAAGGAGTGTTTCGTAATATGTTTTTTAAGGCTTCAAGTTACAGCACAGGCAAGATAACGCTGTTGATACAACAGAGTTGACTCAACAATTAGGAGATTTCAAAAGTGGGAAAAGATGACCCAATAGCCAAACGCATCAGAAAAAAGGCGGCTAAGGACATTAAAGGCGGCTTCTTCGGCAAAATCACACACTACGTGCCTGGATGGCATGGATACCAAGAGAAGGAGGAGCGCCGCTCAGCGGACAAGGTTCTCCGAGAGTTTCTAGCTGACCAGCTTAGGCTCGTGAAGCAAGATCTTGAGAAGCTCCAGATGATGGTGGTAGACTACAATCTGACGAAGACGTGGGAAACCATGGATCGCATGCTAAACCTGGCTGACAAGATGGAATCGTCTATCCGATATGCTGACTATGGATACGCTTCCTGGGGCAGCAAGGAGAAGATAGACGAGAAAGAGTTGGACCGCCTGTATGAATTCGATGGTACAATCATTGAAGACATCGGAGCAATCAACGAAGTGGCTGAGCAGTTTCTGGACGACATGAACCAAGGTCAGTTTGATGAGGCCTGGAATTACACGTACCGAATGTGGCAAATCATGCAACGCTTGGAAGACAAGTGGAAACAGCGGGAAGGCTACATGAAAGGGTATCAAGACTAGTTCTTACTACTGCTGGGGACTCTATTCCCCAGATTCCTCTTATTTTATCAAATCACACTTGACGTGCTATTTGCGTCCCTCTAGCCAGAACACTCTCTTCATAAACAAGAAAAGAGCTCATTGGAATTCCAGGTGCAGCCCGGTACTCCACTATTGCTGCAATGCTTTACGCAACAGACTCATCGTGCATTCCAATGAACCCTCTCATCCAACCTACGAGCGAAGGTCGGCTCTATAGCCCCCACGAATATACAACACATCCATGACGTTGTCGATAGACGTATCAATATACTCGTAGTCTTCTCACGTGCGGTTGTCGGGCGGCTTGGGTTCCAGTTCCTGTTCCTCAGTGACAGGAGTCTGGGCAGCAAAATAGCCCACCCCGACAGAAACCAGAAACACAACCGCCATTCCGGCCATGAGTTTTCTTCTATTCATTCAACACCCCATCTTTAGCAGGTCCCGGCATGGTATGAATCGAGTGTTTTAATCCTACGTATAATGAACCTATGCAAAGAATCCCGTCTGAAATTGAAACATAACCCATAGACTGACAGCTAGGAAGAGGGGAATGAAAATGATGACGAGCCAACGTTTTTTCGCCAAGGGTAGAATCGATAACCAACTGGCAAGCATGATTCTAGGACTAGCAATAGAAGATATGCCCGACAGGCTCAATACAAACATCATAACAAAAGTGCTGTAGAAACCAGTCTCTTTGTCCATTTTCAAAGTTAGCAGTGATAAGCACAGGAAGGGCAAGGTAAAGGCATATCGCTGAAGAAGCAGCTCCCAGGGATCTACCCAAGGATTTCGTTCAACGAAGAAGCCATCGAAAAACCAGAAGAATTGGTGAACTGGCGTAGTAAGTGAATCATCAAACCTTCCGTGAGCAGTCACTACAATAAAGAAATTGCCGGTCAAGTATTGAAAAGAAAAAAATAGAGCGATGACTGACATTGCTGGTACAATAAACCAGAGGACCGCCTTCAAGTCATTGGTCTGAACATCTATCGCGACATCTCGCGAAATCAGTCGCCAGAATCCAATCAGAAAATAGATACCCAAAATCACTATGCCAATATACCGTGTCAATATTGCCAGTGTGATAAGGACTGAAGAGAGATTATAGGAGGCATCCCTGAAATAGAACCACGATGATGTTGCGAAGAAAATGTAGGGAGCCTCGGAATAGGCTAATGTTCCATAGACCAAATAGGTAGGAAAGATACCCAACAATAGGGATGCGATGCATGCTCGATCGTAATCAAAATATAATCGAGCCACCTTATAGAACGAGAGAATCGATGCGAAATAGAATACATTTGAAACAAGCACAGCTGATAGGATAATATCGTTAGTCAGCCAACCAACCATCGACACGAGCATGGGATAGAGAGGAGCAAAAGCATAGAGAAGAGAATCATCTGGATTTGCTGGATACCCCCCTTCAACTATTGCTAAAAAGTGTCTTGAGTCCCATTGGTAGCCAAGTGCCAATAGAAGGTCGGGAGTATCAGGGTACGAACCAGTGTAGATGACCTGCTCTGACTCGATGAGGAAATTGAGGAACCCAACTACGAGCACTTTCGCTACAGCCAGAGAGATCAGAATAAGTACGATGAGATAGGGGTGGATTTGTTCCCATAATGAAGAAACGAAGGCCTTCTTTTCACCTTGAGAGATACTCCCTTCTGCATCCTTGTCATTTCCGTCTCCTGTACCTACCGAGTTCATCGACTTGCCCACCTATCCTCCATTAGAAACAAGATACCCTTTAATCTGTCGAAGAGTGTATTCTAGATTCTTGTAGCAAGAATCCGTTTCTCACTGTTTCAGGAAATATAATAACGCGGCATGAACCCAATTGTAGTGAGAGCGGATATACAATGAAAGTGACATTACTGGGAACAGGTACCTCGTATCCGGATCCGGAACGTGTTCAGTCAGGAGTTCTAGTCGAAATCGAAGATATACCGATTCTTCTTGATGCTGGATCGGGAATTCTGCACAGACTTCTGCAGGTAGTCGACGATATAACGAAAATTCAACATGTTCTTTTGAGCCATTTTCATATCGACCATTGCTCAGACTTTGTGACCCTGTGCCAGACCTTGTGGCTCTCAGGTTTGAGGGATGAGCTGCATGTCTATGGCCCGTCAGCAATGGATCAGTGGTGGGAAGGTGTCTTTGATACGGCATTTTCTTACCTGAAGGGGAGGTTTCCCATTATGCGCCACAAGCTTGGCGAATATGACCAGGTGAAGATCAATGAGTTCACCGTTCGCTGTGTTCCAACTTCCCACGGAGATATGGATTCCAGAGCATATCGTGTAGATTACAGGGGGAAGAGTATTGTTTATTCCAGTGACACAGCTCCTTGTGATGAAATAACCGAGCTGGCAACGGCTGTTGATCTCCTGATACATGAATGCAACTGGTTGGACGGAAATCATGAAAAAAGAGTGCATACAAGTCCAAGTGAATTAGCCTCCATAGTTGCTGATGCTCAGCCATCCAAGGTGGCTCTCGTTCACCTATCGCCCCCAGTTGTCAATGCGGCGGAGAGCGTTCTATCCATAATTAAAGGAACATCCGACAGCGAAGTCCTGCTTGGACATGACCTGATGGAGATGACCGTTTAGACCTCTATGATTGCCTCTTGTCAGGAACGTACATCGCACTGATATTTCTAGACCCAAACAGTGCCATTAGGATGAATAATGGTGCCATATTGGTCAAGGTTGGAAATTGGGGTAAAATCAAAGGAGTACCATATTCAAGTAGTGTGAATGCATTGATGGTCAATACAATGAACCACCCCGCGGCGTGAATCACATTGAATACAGCAGCCTTTCGGATAAACCCATACTCGTAGCTTTGTAGAATGTAGACGGTTTCTCTAACAACAACGACGATTATGAAGAGCATCAGGGAAATCAAGGCAAAATACCCGATAACATAGAGCAGGACATAGCTACCGATTATGCCAGCGCCAATTTCGATATAGCTTCTCATGAAATTGAATGGCCGTCGCTTTGTCCCTTTGTCTTCCTTCTGGTCGGGTTCCTCTCCTTTAGGTTCATCATGGGTTGCTTTCAAATCTAGGACTCCAGAAGTAATTTCGCATCTTACCTAATAACTTAGAACTTGTTTGCAACGGAATTAGCATCTTTTACTATAGCATGTGAACGTTTAAAACCACTCCACGTAGTAACCATTCAGTACTCGAATTACTTACGGGTGTATTCAGAATGGCTGATGCTATAGAATGGACAAATGCGGGTCCCGATCAGATTGTTTGGCGGTATCCGGACAACAGAATTGAATGGGGCTCTCAGCTTATTGTAATGGAGAATCAAGCGGCCATCTTCTACCGAGATGGCAAGGCCCTGGACACGTTCCTCGCAGGGAGACATAAGCTAACCACGAGCAGCATGCCCTCTTTCGTTGGATGGCTGCAAAAGAAGGTCAAAGGTGATGTATTCGAAGCGACCTGTATTTTCGTTTCTCGTGGGCAGTTCCAAGGTAAATATGGCGGACGAGGCCAGACAAGCGACCTTGCGCCCCTTATGTTTCACGGAAACTTTTGGTTCAGAGTAAAGGAACCGAAGATCTTTGTCACTGAAGTTATTGGTAATCAAAACGCTTTCACCACCAAGAAGGTTAACGACTTTCTCAGATCTTTCATGAATGAACGAATCATTGATGAATTTGCACACTATGATCTCCAGGCTGTGTTTACCCAGCTGGATGAGACTTCAATGAAAGTCAAGACCAAGGTTCGGATGAACTTCGAGAGAATCGGTCTAGAACTTGTAGATCTGAAATTCGAAGGCATTGATACAACAGAAAAATACCGTGAGAGACTCTTCTGGTTGAAAACCGGCGGAGTTAGCGGTCAGCAAGTCATGGGCTCGGAGACCATGAAAGATGCCGCTTCATCTCTTGGAAAAAGCTCTGGTGCAGGATTTGGTGCGGGAGCAGCAATGATGGGTGCCATGGGTGCACAGATGTCAGGACAAGGCCAAGGCGGAGGCTCAGCCTCCGCAGGAGCGAAGTTCTGTCCCAATTGTGGCCAGAAGCTCGATGGCGCCAAGTTTTGCCCCAACTGCGGAACCAAAATAGGATAAACTATGACAAGGAGAATCTGGGTTCCACCCCAAGCGATTCTCCTCTACATCTCTTTTTCAATTGTAATTCATATACATCTGACCGCGCATGCCATTCTAGGCAATATCTAGTCTATGATGCCCCTGTGTTACCTGCTTTCAAATTGCTAGGCTGACTCTCTAGGTAGTGGAGATAGGCCTGACATTGCAAAATCTAAAGACGATGAATGGGGACAAGCCCACCGGTTCATTCTATACGCCCAAGGATATTGCAGGGTACATAGCAGAAAATACCATTGAGGGCTATCTCAAACGCGCTTCCAAGTATTCTATTCTTACGCAGGGGTTTCATGCCGCCAATGACAATCCCGGACTCTTGCAGAGTCTGATTGATAGGATTAGAATCCTCGACCCCGCCGTAGGAGAAGGCATCTTTCTTCTAGCAGCAGGAGAATATCTTCTGCAATTACGGCAGAGGTACGGAGATACTCGAAAGAACGAAGAAATCAAGGCGCATATCGTTAAAAACAACCTCTTTGGGGTGGATTTGCTATCTCTCCCAACTAGAAAAACACGGCGACTTCTTCTGAACTGGTGCAATGTGGATTTCACTGAGAGTGACTCGCCTACTCACGCCCAAGTTCACGCCAATATCAAACAAGGAAACAGCCTTGTTGGACACCTAGATACGGGCGACATCATCACAGAATTTACACCTTCAAGAGAAACAAAGCCTACGACGAATCCATTTCATTGGAACCAAGAATTTCCTCAAATATTCCAAACACGAAACCCCGGATTCGATGTCGTAATTGCGAATCCACCATATGGAAACATAATGAGTAAGGAAGAGAGGCAGCATGTTTCAGGAAGCTACCCCTTTGACGTGAGCGGTGGGCGAAGCGGCTCGTGGAACATAGCTTGTCTGTTTGTAGTACGTGCCGCGATGCTATTATCGGAAAATGGACAAATGGGATTAATCCTGCCTAATAGCTTGCTGCGCGTAGGGCAATTCGAAAAAATCCGGAAATTTATTTTCGGCGAATTGCATCTCTGGGAAATAGTTGACGAGGGTAAGGCATGGGAAGATGTGACACTTGAGATGATCACGCTCTTCTGCTCTAGAAATGACAAAGGAAACGAACATCCATTAGAGGTCCTATCAAAACGAGAAGAACTACAGGGCCGACATTGGATTCCACGCAGGTACATTGACCCATCTGGCATTGTTTCGTTATACCAAGATGATTTCTATCAGCATCTCGTTGAACTAGGTGAAACACATGTCTTGTCCGGATCTCGGGGTAAAGACATCCCTTCAGCACATCTACGGAAAACAAAGCACGGGAAGTTTGTAATCCCTTTTGCAACAAAAGGTCGAAGCGTGGGTCGATACGAGCTCGTAGAGAAATGGATGAAATATGTAGATGGCTGGTATGAAACTTCTGAGAGGCATATGCGTGAAATCGAAGAAGAGTTCCTCATAGCCACTAAGAATCTACCCTACCCAAGATGTGTGATGAAACCGAAAGGGTATCTGCATGGCGGAGGTATAGTTCGAATCTCAATTGCCAACCCAAAATACCGAAAGGAAACAATAGGTCTGATTCTCAACTCGCGAATTGCGAGGTATATCTCAACACGATACCTGACCAATTACTCAAAATACACAACCTGCATGAATACGGGCATCTTAGATGAGTTTCCAGTTGTATACCCCGATAGTGATGACGTATGCTCGAAACTCTTCAATATCATACAGGATCTTCATGGTTCCGCCCGGGGGGATTGGAACGAAGTTCAGCTTATTGATGCTACTGCTAATGCTCTGGTCTACTCAGAATACTTGAATATTGAGAAGGGATTAAGAAGAGAAATGGAATCATCACTAAGGGCAATAAGTACGAGTAAGACCGCTGAGTTCATTGAAGAACTGCAAAACGAGCAGATTACTTCCATTATTAAGAGAATCCTCAACCATCCACAAGTCCTGGAGATTGAATGCGCACCTCGTATGACCTAATTCTACGTAGACGCTGAGGCTTATATAATTCAAAGCAGTCTGAAGGTTGAGCTCAGATGACAGAAGCAACCTCAAACAACTCGGATGATTCTAAAGAAATAGCAGAGGAGATTGTTCGGGCTGTAGATAATGAAGAAGAATCAGATGACGGCCTCACAGCGAGAGAACGTGAAATTGAAAAAGAGAAAGAAGCTGAGAGGGTGAGAAGAGCCAAGGACCTCAAGAAACAGCTAAGGAAGCGTGAATTGGGTCTGATACACTATAGATGGCCATCTGCAATCCTAATTGTTTCAGGTATTCTATCCATCTGGACTGAATTTCTAGTAGTTATGAATCAAGAGACGCGCATTTATGGATTTGATACATTCTTTGACGCAATGGTAAGCCAAGGCAATGTATTCTTCATGTTTCCACTAATAGCCGGAATCACAACAATCATTCTCGGTATCTTCGCATATAATGATCCAAGAGCCACTTACCTTTCAATTATTCCGGGAATGCTCATGTTAATGTCTGGTGCCTATGTGTTCTTCTTGGTAACGTTTGCAGTGACTGCGGACCCAGATCTCGTCGGACAGATTAGTGCAACAGGAACTCCATTATCAATGATAATCATGGGTCTCGCTGCTATGCTATCAATTGCGTTACGGGAAAAAGAATAGATTAGATTGAGATATAGTCGTCGAGAATACCCTGCTCCTCTAGGACATCCATCCAATCGATATGCTCAGGTGTCTTCTTAGAGCCAAGAATCTCCATGATTGATGTGACGCATTCTTGAACAGACATGGTAGTTGTATCAATCTCATATACGGCATCTTCGCCAAATGAGAAGATTGCATCCATCTGACATACACCCATGACTTCCGCCTCTACGTTTTCGTTCACTTTGCCCTTATCATAACCTCGCTCAAGAAGGCGTTCTCTAAGGACATCAGGATGTGTTCTGAGGATGATAATCTCCTTCACCTTCCTACTGGGAACAAGATCAACATAATGCCCCTCGATAATGAAGTCTTCATCAGTTTCATAGAGCAAATCATGTATTGCCTCGACCAAGCAATCTTCGTCAATCACATTTGAAGAGCGGGCCGCATCATGTTCTCTTATGCATCCATTTTCTTCTGCGATTGTCCCAAGTTGCACTACGGGGAGGCGTAACTTCTCTGATAGTTCAGTTGCAATCATGGTCTTCCCTGTTCCAGGGTTGCCGCCGATAACAATTACACTCATAATAGAAAACCGCTTAGAGTCCATTCATAAGATATTGGATATAGCAAACTGCCTTTCTCTTATTGCTTATAAGAGTAGATTTTGTTAATATAGCCAGAACAAATCGAGATTGTACCAATGCCTAGCAAAGAATCGCTTACCTCCGACGCCAGTATCGCAATCATATCATCTGTAGTTTTGATTGCATCAATGGTGCTTTGGTGGAGCAACACATTACTATCTGCCCTTATGCTATTGACTGCCATGTTACTGTGGATCCGTTGGTCCTGCAGAAAGCTGAGACAGAAGATACCATCAATGCCATATCATGTCCAAAGGCAAAGGAGAGTTATTTATCGAAGAGGAAATGAGGATTTGAGTGCGTTTGAGGAACGCATAAGACAAGCAATATTCGATGAACTGGAAGAAAACGACTACGAGAGTGAGCCATATCCTCGTCTTTCGCTCAGCGACCTAGATGAAACCATACCTATTACGATTGTTGAAGACGTGAGAAAAGAATGTGCCTTGAAACTTGAAAAGCATGAAATCAGGGATTTGGAAGATTTGTCGGTCGTCACCGTGAGTGAAATCATGCGAATTTGTAGCATTGGTAAACAGACTGCTCAGAAGTGGATAGCGGATGCAAGAGCAGTTACATATGGCGCAGGAATAACTAGTATTTTGGATTTATCAATGGCGGACCCGAATGTGATGCTCCAAGATATTATGGAAGCTGTAAAAGAAGGCGAACTAGACCTTCCAAAAGGGTATTTAATCGACATAGCCCGTGTGGAGAATTGGGTCAGAGCAGCGAATCAAGAGACATCCAGTATAGACTACGAAGAAGTACGTAGATGGCTCGATAGACATGGGAATTAGTCCGTTTCGATTTTCATATGGAGATGTCATTTACAAAATCCATAAAAGACGCCTAATACCCAAAACGACCGCCCACAAATCTTGGAGGGACTACAAACGGAACAAGAGATTGAAATCAGGAAGTTCCAAAAGGATGATATCAGGTCAGTTGTGGGCATAAACAGGATCTGTCTTCCCGAAAACTATCCCGACCAGTTTTTTCTGGGGCTTCATTACCATGCTCCGGATGCATTTATTGTCGCTGAAAGCAAGGGCGAGGATGAACTCTGCGGCTACATCATGTGCCGAATAGAACGCGGTATTTCCAGCTTTGGCAAACTCCCTACGAAAAAGGGGCATATTGTGTCGGTTGCCGTCAAGCCTGATTGTCGCAATCAAGGAATCGGTTCAGCTCTCATCGAGGCGGCAATGGAGGGCATGGCTGAGTATGGTGTTAGCGAGTTCTTTCTGGAAGTGAGAGAAACCAACAAAGAGGCCATATCGGTCTATGAGAACTTGAAATTCGAAATAAAGCGAACGTTAAAGGGATACTACCGAGATGGCGAGGATGCCCTTCTAATGGTCAAAAAGCATGAGCCGGAGGAATAAAGTGATGAACATCGACCATATAGTTGTACCTTTAATTCCCGCTTGCTCAGCCTGTATTCTCAATAGCCTACAGACCCTCATACCATTACTCAGCGAAGATAGCAGTGAGCAATATGACTTGCTGAGTCTTGCCTATAAAAAACTGGCCAATGGATATGCTGAGAAGAAACCACCCGCACCATTGTCAATCGAACTATATCGGGAACTCTACAAAAAGGCTGGAAAAAGAGATCCGTACCGAAAGATAAAGGACCAGAGCATACAAGCTGCAAGACTAGCACTTCCAGTCGTGTTGGATAGAGTTGATCAATATGATGGGTATTCCCGATTACGAGCTTCCTTGGCAGCATCTATAGCAGGCAACTTCATCGATTTCAATACGGCGGGTCATCGACCTGATTTGAGCAAACTTGCAGAGGTCTTCGAAGATATTTTGGATGATGGTTTTGCTATCGACGACTCCCAGTATCTATGGCAATCTTTGAAATCAAAAGCAGGTGAAGTTTCATTCTTGGCGGATAATGCAGGGGAGAATCTCTTTGATATCCCTCTTCTTAGAATCATGAGCGACATTGGTTGGAACATCATCTATGTCGTAAAAGGAGAGCCAATGGTGAATGATGTGACCAGAGAGGATGTTGAAGGAACAGAAATTGAAGACTATGCTGAGATAATTGACACTGGAGCCTGGGCTCACGGAGTACCCCTGAAGTGGGTGAGTCAAGAGTTTCTAGAAGCAATTCAGTCGTCAGATTTGGTCATATCAAAGGGGCAAGCAAATATTGAAACATTTCCTGAGATTCAGAGGGAAATGAATGTAGAAACCTATTACATTACGAGAGCCAAGTGCTCACATATTTCCAATGCAATCGGTGCTAAGCAAGGAGACAATGTTGTTTTACGCCGCCCACGGGTCCTACACGGATAATGTTGCTAGTTGGCAAGCTTTTTATTTCATTAGAATCGCGTCACATTTGACAAGACAAGTGTGTAAGACAATCTTTAAATGCAAAAAAACGATGCGAAGTGCATGTACAGTTTTGTCAAACTAGCTAAAGACCCACAGGCTAGTATGGAGGAATAAATCATGAGTCAAGTACCAATCCTTGTATTAAGAGAAGACACTGAAAGAACAAGGGGCCGCGATGCACAACGCAACAACATCATGGCTGCCGTTGTCATTGCTGAAGCTGTCAAATCTGCGCTAGGCCCGAGAGGCATGGATAAAATGCTCGTAGACGGCTTTGGAGATGTCACAGTAAGCAGTGACGGAGCAACCATCTTGAAGGAAATGGATGTGGCCCATCCTGCTGCGAAGATGGTTATCGAAGTTGCAAAGACCGTTGACCAAGAAGCTGGAGACGGAACCACAACAGCAGCAATTCTCACTGGAGACCTATTACGTTTGGCTGAGGAACTCCTCGACCAAAAAATTCACCCGACGACAATTATCAGCGGGTATCAAAAGGCCAGAGAAAAAGCTCTTCAGGTCATTGATGAAGTTTCTGAGAAGCTAGATAAAGAGGATCCAAAGTTCAAGAAAATACTGATTGATGCAGCCAAAACAGCTATGTCAAGCAAGTTCGTTTCTACATCACGCGACCACCTTGCTAAGGTTGTAGTGGATGCAGTCCTGGCTGTTGAGAAAGGAAGAGACCCTGATGCAGAGTTTGATATGGATAACATACCCAGGCAAAAACAGAAGGGACTAGAAGTTTCTCGGACTGAATTGATTAACGGTATTGTTCTGGACAAAGAGGTAGTACATCCGGGCATGCCTAAGAAGGTGACCAATGCCAAGATTGTCCTGCTTGAAACACCCATTGAAGTCACTAAGACTGAATTTGATGCAAAGATTTCAATCAGCGATCCCGCAGCGATGCAAAACTTCCTTGACGAAGAAGAGAAAATGCTGAAGGACATGGTTCAAAAAATAATCGATGTTGGCGCCACAGTTGTCATTGCACAGAAGGGTATTGACGATGTCGCTCAACACTACTTGGCTAAGAACGGTATTCTTGCAGTTCGACGAATCAAGAAATCAGATATTGAGCGATTGAGCAAGGCTACCGGAGCCGGTATTGTTTCAAAACTCAAGAATTTGACTAAGGATGACCTTGGCAAAGCTAAGGTTGTCGAGCAGCGTACGATTAGTGATGATAAGATGCTGTTTGTGGAGGGAACTCCCAAGTCGTCAGTTGCAACCATCATGGTTCGCGGAGGAACAGACCATATCGTTGATGAGGTTGATAGGGCCTTGAATGATGCACTCTATGTGGTTCGTAATATAGTCATTCAGCCAGAGATCACATATGGGGGCGGTGCCCTTGCGGCAGAGATTGCCAAGGAACTTCGTAACTACGCATCGAGCCTTGTTGGCCGTGAGCAGTATGCGGTGAACTCGTTTGCGGATGCTATCGAGTCACTACCCTCCACACTTGCCGAGAATGGAGGCTTAGATCCAATTGACATTCTTGTCGCATTGCGATCTGCTCATGCAGAAGGCAAGTTGACACATGGTGTCGACGTGCTAGGCGGCAAAGTTCGTGATATGAAGAAGGCCAAAGTTGTGGAATCCGCACTCGTCAATAGGCAAATCATTATGTCAGCTGCTGAGGCTGCGCAGATGATCCTGAAGATTGATGACGTTATTAGCTCAAAGGGCGGTGGCGGAATGGGTGGCGCACCAGGCGGAGAGGACTTCGACGAAGAATAGATTCAGTTGAAGGTGTAGCATTAAATGCCAGAAGACTCCAATAACGAAGATGACAAGAATCAGCTGGACCTGTCCAAAGAACGGACGAAAGAAATCTTTGAACATATTCCAGGAATAGGTCCAAAAACGGTCCAGAAGCTATTCGATGAGGGTTACAATACCGTTGATAGCTTGGCTAAAGCCGAAGCTGAGGCAATGGCAGAGGCAGTGTCTGGAATTAGTATTTCAAAAGCTGAAGAGGTCATCACAGAAGCAAGGAAACTGCGCAAGGTATTGCAGAGAAAGGGGTCTCTGGACCTCAGAGCTAGAGCTAGAGCCAGAAGAGCAAGGAGAAAACGAGCTCAAGAGCCCGACCCTGAAACGGTAGGTATGCCTCCTGCTGAGGAGCTGGAAGCCGAAATGGAGCGCACCAGTCTTGTGACTGGGCTCGATAAGGAAAAACGAGAAATGGGTATTGATATGGGCCCAAAGTGGCTAACCAGATTCGAGAAAGCGCGTATCGTTGGCGCTCGAGCGCTTCAGATATCCATGGGAGCACCAATCCTCATAGGTGCTAATCAAGCACCTTCTGATCTTTTTGCTATCGCTGAAACCGAGCTTACATCGGGGGCTCTGCCCATGACTGTTCGTCGTACTCTTCCGACTGGCGAGCATAAAGATATTCCATTGACCGTTCTTCTAAAGAATACACGGCTGGACTAAAATCCTCCAGCCTTCTTTTCTTTTTATATCGAGAGTCTGTAATGGTACAGCTTAAATGTCAGGAAATTCACAAACCATATTCCAGTGATTTCCTATGCAAATAGACCCTGCCCTGTTATTGAGTCCAAATCTAGTTCTTCGCCTTCTAATTGGTTTCGCAGTGGGTGGGCTCATTGGCTTAGAACGTCAAAAGAGAATGATTGAAGAATCCACTGTTGGCGTGAGATCCTTTGGTCTACATAGTCTACTCGGGACTCTTTCTGCCTATACATTCACAGTTACGGGTAATAATATCGTTTTGGTCTATGGAACTGCGATTTCCATTGTCATTGTGTCGCTCCACGTGACGTACAAAATTCTGAGGACAATGCGGAAGGGACTAACAACTTCTCTCGTCTTTGCGATGTCATTCGTTCTGGGAGCATTGGTTGGCCTTGATACACCGCCCGAGGGACAACTGGTTGGCACTCTTCAAGTACTAGCAATGACAGTTGCCTTTCTTGTCTTCCTAGTACTTGGATTCAAGGAGGATATAGCTGCGGCAGTTGCAGTTGTCACTCGCGACGAAATGATTTCTGCAGCAGAACTAGGTGTTTTGATTCTCTTTTTCTGGCCTCTCATTCCTCAAAGCATTGAGCTCGCGGGAGTTACATTCCCATTATTCCAGACATATGCATTGGTAGTCCTCTTATTGGCAATCAGTTTCGCGAATTACATTCTAGTCAAGAAGTACAAGAATAGAGGGGTGTATTTCTTTGGGTTCTTTGGCGGATTCGCGAACAGTGAAGCAACAGTATCAAGCCTTGCAGATTTCTATGTTAAAACGGATAGAGAACACCCAGGAAGGATATCGCTATCAACAATCCTAGCAAATCTGGCAATGGTTCTCCGTAATGGAGTGATTGTAGTTCTTCTGGACCCGACACTCCAGATAATTCGATTCTATCTTGTTCCGATTCTCATCTTACTCATTATTGGGGCTTTTCGTTTAGTGTATGAGAGTAGAATACGTAAGGAACCACAAGAGTTTGAAATCGACACAAAATTTGTTTCACCATTCGAATTCGGTGCTGCCCTTCGATTTGCCGCAGTCTTCACATTCGTAACGTATGTGTCACTTTTACTTCAACAGTATTTCAGTGATGTGGGAATCATAATAGCAGCAGTATTTGGCGGATTTGTGTCAGCAGGCGCGGTTGTGGCAATTGTTGCACCTGCCCTTGCAACTGGAAGCATTACACTATCAACAGCAGTCTATGCCGTTATCATCGCCACTACAACTTCAGTTTTCAACAAGGTTCTCTATGTATACACAGCAACGCGAGAAGAAAAGTTGTTGAAGATTGTTGGCAGGGACTCACTTCTCATGGGCATTAGTGTAATTGTATACTTGCTGTTACTCTTCATGGGTATATTTCCTGTTTAGAGCCCAATCGTGTCCAGTTCGGGGTTTAACATAAAACTTAAAGTTGAAATCAGGTCAATCTTTCGTGGTGTCTGAAGTGAAAGCTGGTGAATTTGTTCATCTTCTTGTTTGACATAGCGGCATGTATGCAGGCTTTCCCAGATGACTCCCAAGTAAGCAAACGGAGGACTTCATTTTGAGAGATTTGCAGACAGTCAGAGGCATGCGAGACCTCATGGGCCCAGAGATGGAAATTAGGAATTACCTGAAGAGCATTGCAGTGGAGGTCTTCACTTGTTACGGATATGAACCACTTGACTCTCCAGCGATGGAGCTCTGGGAGACTCTGTCTGCTAAGGGGGGCGAAGAAGTTGAGGCTGAAACTTTCAAGTTCACAGACAAGGGAGATAGAGAAGTGGGACTGCGTTTTGACCTGACCGTTCCATTAGCTAGAATCGTAGCATCCAATCTACATTTGCCGAAGCCATTCAAACGGTATGCGATTGGCAAGGCATGGCGCTATGACAGGCCTCAAGCGGGGAGATATAGAGAATTCCTTCAAGCTGATGCAGACATCATTGGTTCCGATAGTCCGGCGGCAGACGCAGAAGTCGTGTTATTGGCATTGGGATTCGCGAGGAGAGTATTCGAAAAGGACTACATTGTAAAAGTCAACAATAGAAAGGTTCTACGAGGTCTTGTAGAGGTTGCTGGAGTTTCTGAGAGTTTGGCAAATGAATGTTTCCGAGCTATGGACAAACTAGAGAAAATAGGAAAGGATGGAGTACGAGAGGAGTTCAAAGAAAGAGGTATTAGCAACTCGGCAACAGAATTCCTGTTGGGAGTTTTGGATGTCAAGGGGGGAAACAAAGCTGTGCTTTCCGAATTTCGTGACATTCTGAGCGGTAACAAAGTTGGGCTAGAGGGAACGGAGGAATTGGAGTTCATGGCCGATATCTTTGACAGTTGCGAGGTTAACGAGCACATAGAATTCGATATATCACTCGCACGGGGACTAGACTACTATACCGGACCCGTCTTTGAGGGCAAATATCTTGGTGAGCCCGATGTAGGCTCAGTTCTCGCAGGTGGGAGATACGACAACCTAGTTGAGAAATTTGGCGGACCCTCAACGCCGGCCACTGGCATCTCACTCGGACTTGATAGGATTGTTGACATTCTACTTGAGCAGGATTATGCATCAAAACTAGAAACCGATCTCGATGTGTTCTTTGCGCCCATAAATAGCGATATGGTAAAACATGGAATGAAGCTTCGGAACACATTGGTCGAGATGGGCTTTAAGTGTGATATTGACCTGATGGATAGGCCACTTGGAACATTGTTGGAGCTTGCAGACTCAAAAGATGCAGCCTATACGATTATCGTGGGAGAAAGAGACCTAAATCAAGGAGAAGTCAGTGTCCGAAACATGAAGACGAAGAAAACAGAAACCGTCAAACTAAAAGAATTCAGGAAGGCAATATCAGAACTTCTGGGAAGGTGAATTAGTTCATACTCTATGAACAAGCATTTTAGAAACTGCATTTCTGAGAAGACATAAAGCTTTTTGCCCACGTGTCCCATAAACAACAGGGAGAAACATAATGACAAGAATGCCAGTAGTAGCCGGTCAATTCTATGAAGGCACTGAAAAGATGCTATTAAGGAGACTTGAGGAATCCTTCAAGGGGGAAAGCGGGCCAGGAGAAGTCCCCGAAGGTGAGCCAGGTACCAAGAGAAGAATCAAAGCTTTGATAGCTCCTCACGCAGGCTACGTATATTCTGGAATGACAGCAGCGTATAGTTATCTCGATTTGTTCAAGGATGGAAGACCAGATCATATAGTGATAATTGGTCCCAATCACTCTGGTCAGGGAGAGAGAGTTGCAGTTTGCAATGATGACTGGCTGACGCCTTTAGGTGAGGTTGAATACGATACCGAAATTGGTCCAGAGATTATCCAAAGAAGTCAGTACGCCGCTCCAGATTGTATTGCGCACAGTTCAGAACATTCGATTGAGGTACAGTTGCCATTCATCCAGTATGTATTTGACGCACCCATTTCGTTTGTGCCAATATGCATGGGCACACAAAACTATGATGTGTGTAAATCCCTTGGCGAAACGCTCGCCTCCATGGCAGAAAGTGATGATATCTTAGTCATTGCCAGCTCGGACTTTACACATTTTGAGTCAGCTAATAGTGCCAGAAAAAAAGACAATCAAGCGATGGAATTCTTGGAGTTCTTAGATGCTGAAGGATTTCTGAATTTCGTTACTGGCCATAGAGTTAGTATTTGCGGCGCAGCACCAATTACGACCGCACTTGTCTTTGCGAAAGAGTTGGGTGCTGTCGAATTCAACCTGCTCAATTATTCCAACTCAGGGGATGTGACGGGGGACAAGGGAAACGTCGTTGCGTATGTTGCTGCAGAGTTCATCTAATAATGCGGGTCCATCTTGGACAATTCAATCCGCATCAAGTGATTTAGGTTTCTTCTTTGCCAGCTCAGCATCGAGATATGTTGGAATGATGGTATCTGCCTCAACAGGGCGCCTCCAAGGAAACCGCTTTCCGAGTATAGCTCTCAACTTCCATCTGATACTCTTGGGCGCTTCAACAATTTGATCTCGCAAATGCTTTAACCGTGATATTACTAACTTTCGCGAAGAATCTACCATTTCATAATCCTTCAGCAGAGAAAGAATTCGGTCGATTGTCAAGATAACATCGGTATATAGCCCCCACCTTCTGCTACATAGGGATACAATGTATCTCCAATTAATCATTCCATGCTCATCCTCTTCTCCATAGCTCAAATCTTTTAGGAGGGTAACAATGTCGCGGAGATCTTTTTCATTGATTCGCGTAATTGTCAATTTAGCTAGAAGAAGGTCGGTTACCGAGATGGTTTCATCCTCTATATCTAATCGCCTTCTGAGGTCAATAGCGTGCTCAATATTGAGCTGGTCTAAAAATACATCTATGTGAAGAGGCGAATCCGGTTTCGTAAATAGAAGCCTCGTGCCCCCTGTGGCATAGGTCATTGACCGAGCTTCTTCATATCCAAGGTCAAGCATCAATTTCACAATATCAGAGGATTGACCGCTAAGACCCACAAGGTCAATATCTGCATATTCACGCTCACAGAAATCAATTTCATAGCAATGCTTTCTAATCGCCAGGCCACCTAATACCCGTAGCTTGATGTCATTCGCTTCTGCTGCATCAAGAATCTGTCGTACATCGCCATACTTCGCAGGACTCATCTGTATCTACTCGCACAATCACGATTGATGTAATAAGATATTTCAAATCCCTAATGACGTCCAAATCAAATGCACAGTAACAGCCGGAAACGATTTACTACTATACTATCCCCGGTTGTGGCAAATATAGACTGGAAGGGGAATCATTCTCAATGTCAGTGTCATGGGCAAATTCTCATTCATGTATTGTGACTCTTCTTGGCGAGAAGACTAGTCCGTTACTGAATTCTACTACAATAACAAACCTATGCCATGATGATGACTTTGCTGACCCCCTCTATATCGGTTAATACATCGATAACGGCACCGGGTAATCGTTCTTCTGTAATGACCTTCAGACATGGTTGCTGGTATATGGCAACATCTTCAGCTAGAACTTGCCTTATTGCAATGCCATAGCCAGCAATGGTTGAGGTGACTTCGGAGAGGATTCCAGGGTTCTCTGGAGACTCCACATATATGGTGACAACACCATAACCAAGAAATCTGCTCACCTTTTCAAGCGAAGCGCCAGCTGGCTCAAGCCGTGAAAAAAAAGTGAATAACTGGGCATCATCACAAATATCTTGGGTGGTGGCTCGGACGGTCCTCCTATCAACTCCGAGCGCATCTCCCACAGATTTTAGAGGAATATGAATATCTCCGCAACGGATGTCACCAGGTTCAGCAACAGAAAAACCATGTTGAATGAATGCCTTAGCTACTTCCAGTCTTTGTGGCGAATCCTGGAAGTGATCATTTATTTTTCTCCACATAGCGAGAGTCTCCTCGATTATCAAAATCTACTGAAGCAGTTTCTCCATAAGTATTTCATCAATATAGCCTTTGGGCATCTTGAAATGGCATAATCGCTTTCCGACTTTAGAATAGCCAAGTGATTCATAGAGCTTCAAAGCGGCGACATTGTTGGCAAATGTGCTGAGAATTATCTTCTCATAATCCTGAGCAATCGCCACCCGTTCAGCAGCCAGCATCAATGCCCTTCCAATACCGTGACCACGGATTTCTTGTTTCACAATG
Source organism: uncultured archaeon (assembly GCA_964648855.1). GTDB lineage: Archaea > Asgardarchaeota > Thorarchaeia > Thorarchaeales > Thorarchaeaceae > TEKIR-14. The sequence continues at coordinate 15,588 of CAZYLT010000003.1, read as the reverse complement.
ATCCCCAGTTTTGCAACATGCTGAGATGCTGCCCATTCTTCGGGCTGCAAAGAGAGATGTCCAACATATCTATCTGATATGGTAGCCACCAAGAGTGCCTCCCGGGTATGTGAAGTTCGATGAATCCAGTCTACCCAGTCACTTCTTCTGGAGGTGGCTGTCAGTATCGGCAACCACTTTGACTCATCAACGACTTTACAAAATTCGGCGCGCATATCCTCAGCATCACTGGAGCGGGCATGACGCACAATTATTTCTTCACCGGTCTTGCTTTGGTATTCGTATCCTTCCATGTCACAGCCGCCCCAGGGTGTACACTGCTCTAATCATACTCATAATGGCAATCTGAATATATCTATGAACGCTCAAGGAGTGGAATATCGACTCTGAGCCCGGGTCGAGGTAGAGAGCACGTATACACACGATCTAGTTCGACATACGCTGATTTCTTATCCAATTCTCTGAAGGTTCCTTTCAGTTGAAAAGCAGCAGGTTCTAATGTGACAAGGGATATCGCGACTCTTTGACCATCTACTAGATTTGCGTTCCGGTCAATTTCCGGGCCACGGTCCAACACAATTCTATTCTCAGAGGCCGATGCCATACCAAATGCTGGGAATGCTGATGGATATCCGTCCTTGTCAACATAACCTACAACTTTGACAGCGGTCATCTTATCCATTCGTTCCTTGACATTTCTCGGCATATTTCCCTCCTCGCAGGGGATTTGGGGTACCTTTCGAGCTGAAAGCCTTGCCTTCACATAGGAGGATAAGACACCTATTTTGGACTGCGAATACTTCTCGCTTGCCCACAGAGCATGTGCAAGACCAGCAGCCCTTGCATTCGTGTATTGGTTATATCTGAATAGAGGGGTCATTGCAATGAATTCGTAGATGTCGTCATTACGATGATATCCTTCGAAGTCTGCCTTGATCATCCAGTTTTCCAAGTCTTGTGTGAGTACAAAGAGGCCCAGCTCATTGTTGCCGGATTCTAAGTTCTTCTTGGTCTTGTAGGTCATGAAGTCGCCATAAACAAGGTCATCCTTATCATATACTGTCCAAGTCATCACAAGCGCAATGTTAGGTTCTCCATTTACGTCCTTGGTCACCATAAATTTTGGCGTTTCAAATTGAGCTAATGCATTCTTCAATTCATCCCGAATTATACTAGCCACAGCTCTTGACCTCCTCTGTGCTCTGAGAATTCTTAGATTCTGGTTCGCTACGAGTCATCCCCGACCAACAAACAATTTCTATTGACTCGTCGCGAGCAATGTCTGCCAGATGCTCCATTTTATCCTTCTCTATTAAGTCATAAGCTCTTAGTGGGTATTTAAGCCCAAAGAGACCGTATTTATCGATGCACATATTATTGAAAGCCAGCAAGTCATAACGTTCGACTGTTGGCATGTTCTTTTTTATGAATTGTGCAATTGACCGGATATTGTCTTCATCATCAGTATGACCCGGGATAATGGGAGTTCGTACCCAAACTGGGATATCATATTCCCCAAGAATTTTCGCATTGCGATGAATAGTCTTCAAGCCAACGCCCGTGTACGCCCTGTGCTTGTTTTCATCCATCAGTTTCAAGTCGAATAAAATGAGGTCCACGTAGCGAATGATGTTTCTCCAGATGTGTTCGCGGGCATAACCAGTTGTGTCCAATGCAACATGAACTCCATCTCCGCTTAGCAATCTCGCTAGCTCCTCTGTAAATGCAGCTTGTGCTAATGGTTCTCCTCCTGATATGGTCACGCCCCCATTGGATGTCTGAAAGAAAACTCGGTCTCTTTGTAATTCCTCCGCCAAGGCATTCACCTCCCATTCAGTGCCCATTATTTCAATGGCACCTGTGGGACACACATCTTCGCATGTTCCACATAGTATACACTTCTGTCTGTCTATTTGCATACCATCGGGGGTCAACTCGAGTGCATCCTCAGGGCAAGCCTTGATACAGGCCTGGTCTGCAATGCATTTCACTGCATGCCAAACAATCTGCTTCTCAGGATTAATTGTTTCAATATTGTGACACCAAAGGCAGGATAACGAGCACCCCTTTAGGAAAACAGTCGTTCTAATGCCTGGACCATCTTCAGTCGAACAGCGCTGGATATTCGTGACAATTCCTTTCGTAATGATCACAGCCTATGTTCAGTTCTGGAGATTATCTCCTCTTGCAACTCTCTGCCAATCTGGGTGAAATAGGCGTTATAGCCGGTAACTCGAACCAACAGATTGGAATATTGGTCGGGATGCTTCTGTGCATCTCTAAGAGTTTCACTATCAATGATATTAATCTGCAATGCAGTACCACCCACCTCATCATAGGCACGTAATAATGCAGCGAGTTTCTCTATGTGTTCAGGAGTCTTCACCATTGATGGGCTGAGAGATATCGTGTGTGATGCACCATTTGGAACGGTTTCTAGGCCTAGCTTGCCAACAGACCTTATTGAGGCTGTTGGCCCCTCAGCATCCATACCCTGTACGGGTCCTACACCATTGGATAGGAATTCACCTCGTCTTCTGCCATCAGGAGTGGCACCCGTCAGTGGAGCGAGGGGGACGAAGTAATTCCAACTCAAGTAGCCAGCCCTGTACCTTCTTCCAGTATAGGGATTTTCGTGTTCGAATGCTTTCTCAGCCCAGTACATGGAGAGATTCCTTGCAATCTCATCAGCATAGTCGTCATCGTTCCCAAATTTGGGTGCCTTGCTTCGTAGCAATTGTCGGATTTCTTCATGCCCGTCGTAATTATCTTCAAGGGCTTGAAGAAGATTAGCCATGGAGATTCGCTGCTCATCATAGACCATTTTCTTCACAGCAGCCACTGAATCCGCAAGCGTTGCAATGCCCATTCCTTCAATTGTATTGAAGTTCCATTTTGTCCCACCCTGATTCACATCTTTGCCGTTTTTAGCACAATCATCCATTAATGCACTAAGGTATGGAGTTGGCTGATACTTAGCTCTCAACGTGTCTGCGTCGTTTCCAGCTTCAACTAGGAGCTGAACGAGAGCATCCAACTGAGTCTTGACGGCGTTTAGGAGAGCATCATAACTCGTAAATGAATGAGGGTCTCCTGTACTTGCTCCGACCTGCTCGCCTGTGCCAATGTCTCTGCCATCATTCAAAGCATACTCGATAGCCTTAGCTAGATTGAGGTTTACGTCTACCGTGCCTGATCGGTCGTTTCCTTGCATAGTATTCTCCAAACAACCAACAATTCCGTAATCCCATGCATCCTCCCTAGGAATACCCTCCCAAACAAGCCCCTCAATGCTATTTTCATCGAAGTTCATCAGAAAAGGAGAGCCTTGGGCATTTGCGAGTATTTCAGATACTCGTATCAGGAAGTCCTGAGGAGTGTTGCTATGCAATCTGACATTTGGCTTTGGCTCCAAGAGATTCATTTCCTCAATAACATCGAGTGCTAGCCAAGTAAGGTCATTTGTCAAGTCTTCACCATTTGGCCCCAGTCCGCTGAGTGTGATAAGTTGCCCAAAACTGGAGTTTATGCCCTGATTGATTCCCAATCGCCCTTGGTAGTCGTATACATAGTTATGTTTTATCCAATAGCACTGAAGCAGTTCTTTGGCTTCATTTTTTGTTAGCTCATTCTCCTCCAAGCTTTGCTTATAGAATGGATACAGATACTGGTCCCATCGCCCATGCGAGAGCCCAGCACCCGGATAAGACTCACAGGCCATCACAAGCATATGAGTCGTCCACAATGACTGCAATGCCTCCCAGAATGTTTCAGCAGGCTTCCAGGGAACCTTTCTGCAGATTCTGGCTATCTCTTCAAGCTCTTCTCGTCGCGCACCATCATCTGTTTTAGAAGCAAGATTTTCTGCCAGCTCAGCGTATCGCACGTTGAAATCTCTAGCAGTCTTGCAGCTTAGAATTAGCGCCTCAACAAACTCTCGATGCTCATCAGATATGTCGGATTCTAGGACCTCCTTGAACTCGTGAACGAGTCCCTTCAAGCCCATCTCAAGCACCTTTGCATAATTTGGAATCACATGACCAGGTGCCGATGATGCGGTACCCACTCCCAAGTTATTTAGTCGCTGGGCGTTCTCAAACCATTCTTCCGTTTCTTTGTTTCTTTGCTTGGTTTCGCTTTCACTGAGGGATCGTGATAAGGCGGTATTGAATTTAAACCCAACAATCAATTCACCTTCAAGAATCTCTACAGGCATATAGTGAGTCATGACCTCATGGAAGAATACAGCCCGTCTGTGAGGCAATGAATATTCCCAGAAATCCTCTGGGAGCTCAACCGTCACAGCCATTGCCTTCAGCGTTTGATCAATTGAGGGCATGAATTGGTATAGTGCAGGTTCATTTGCCCAGTCATGATACGTATAGACTTCATCCCATACGGTGCCAGTAGTGAATGAATAGGGCTCATTTGTTTCCTCTCGGTTATGGAATGAATAGAATTGCTTTCGCAGAGCTTTCACTCGTTCAGACAATTCATCCGATGCAGACCAAATTTCAACATTCTGCTGTTCCTTTGCCGTACCCATGATACACACCTTGATGTGACATCTGTCATTCAAATATCACTTGTTGATAAAACTTCATCCGTACGACGTTGTAACTGGCGCTAGCCTTAAAAGTAGTCCCAATTCTTGAGGCTCATCCGCCCTATGAGAAGTCACTGGGTGTTAGGACGGCTTCAGAATGAAAGACAAAGTTGCGCTAGTAATCATGGTCACAGCGATATTGGCAATAGGATTACTCCCGATGAGTGTGACTTCACCAGTCACTAATGAATCAATGTTGATAACTGAAGCACCCGTTGGACACAACATGACTTCAGGTTTTGATTCGGAAAATATTAGCATCACTTTACTAGAACCAGCGAATCGAAGCATTGTTGAAGGAACCTTCAATATGACTTTGGATATATCCTCTGTCAACGGTCCTCTTAATCTAACCCTCTTTGTCGAAGGGAACATCTATCCTGATTATAACCATACAGAGATTGGTACAGGCACCCAAAATGTGACTGTGAACACGACAATTCTCCCCGAGGGTCTCCTGAATTTCACATTGCTCTTTGTTGACAATTCCACGGGAACCGATGACAAAGAGAGTTACTACCTGGGATTTAAAGTAGATAATTACGGAGTTCCAGACGTCGAGATTCTCGCTCCAACAGCACTGTCTAATTTCACAGGACTTGATGATCTTCACATCAATATTACGTCAGGATACAGTCAGGTGTATCTCAATATCACGGTAGACGGAGAGATAACGGATGAGTTCAATAACACCTTGGTGGACACGGGCGCATCAAACTTTACAATCAATGGCACCAGGTATGAAAATGGAATGCATGAGCTTGAGGTTAGCGTAGTCACTGAAGAAGGATTGTCAGATACCGATACGATTGAATTAATCTTTCTTGATCATGTCAGATTTGCGGTTTCAGGGTATGCCGGATTTGATACGATATCTCAAACTGTCGATTTTACGATTAGGGTTTTCACACCATATGAAGAAGTTCTCTTCTCGATATACGTTGATGACGAGATTAGTTCGATTGTTAACGAAACCATTCCGGTCGGTCGAAGTACAGTTAAGTTCAATACCACAACGTACTCAGAAGGTGAACATGATTTTCTGTTCATAGCCTATGATAACTTTGGGCATTCATGGAAATACTCAATGGTCCTTGTTGTCGATAATCATGGCGTTCCCGAAGTCAGTTTCCTATCTCCAGATCAAGATGTCGTTTCAGGATATGTAGAATTCAAGGTACGAATCGATACTACCTGGGATACTGTGACTGTCACTATCTACGTAGACGATGCTGAGGTAGCAGAGTACACCAACTACACGGCTGTAGCAGGGGAATTTGTATTCTATATCAATACTGCAGCGTACACAAAGTGGGAGCATGAAGTCACGGTCGAGGTCGTTACAGACGAGGGTGAAACAGCTGAAATCTCTCAGACATTTGGGTTTGCAAATATGCAGTTAGAAGAGATAGTCAGTATCGTAATTCTGCTTGGTCTGGCGTTTGCAATTCCACTCTATAGAAAGAAACAAGGACATTCTATCAGGGGGGTTCTTGTTGCGGACTTTGTCTTCGCCCTTGTGCTCGTAGGCGTATTTCTAATCATGGGAATAACATCCATATCCTTAGCTCTCTGGCACCTCAATCTCGCTAGTATATGGATACTGGGCGGTCTCTTGGCATTCTCAAATTGGGTGCTTCCGATCTTATACACTGGAGAAGAGTGAGCAAGAAGCTAGAGTAGTCTCGTCACCGGTATATCACGGGCCAATTCCGAAGACCAAGGAGCAGATTTCTCGTATAAGGGAAAACTCCCTTTTGGAATTAGCCCAGATACCCTTTCTACTGTCCAGCTCCGGGCAAGACCCAATGTCTTTTGAATCATCGGAATGAGTTCTTGAACCCCGAATCTTGTGGCATCGACTACAAATTCAGCAGTTTCTTGATTCTTCTTGTATACAACTCCAATCCCCACAAAATTGGAATCAAGACCAAATTTCAATACTCGACCTGGTTTTCCTTCAATGGAAATTTCTCTAATGCAATCAACAAGCAAACTAGGATAGGCAATATTCGAAAATATGAATTTCTTGGATATTGATGGTTCATTGTCCAACCGGGATCTCTCCAAGGTCCTGCTCCTGTCAACGGGTACATCAGCCAAATCCGTAGATATACGCAGCAAAGAGCCACGAGCAAAGTATCCAATCTTCATCCAATAGTTATAGGCCTCCGGTGGAGTTGTCAAGACTACACGAACTGCACCTCGTTCTCTGAGAACATCTTCAGCGGCACGAGTAAGCTGGGTACCTATTTCCTTTTTCTGAAATCGAACATCAATATCCAAATTTCTGATAATGCCGAGCTTTCCTGAACTTGGATTCTTCTCGATTCGAAAGACAATCTCACCTACAACGGTTTCGTCAAGCTCTGCCACAAGCCATCCCCACCGTTTGAAACCAATACCTCTGTGTTCAGCTTTGATCTGCTCAACTGTTTCGTAACCGTTAGGTCTAACTCCATGATACCATCTTGTGGTTTGGTACACCGTCAAAAGGTCACGACAATCCCTCATCTTTCCAGTTCTAATTACCACCATGGTTGTTACACTCGGCATATCTTCTGTCGATAAGACTCTGAGATGCAAAATAAAAGGATGTATCACAGGGTGTTATTGATTTCTGAGTTTTGCCCCAATTCCGTCGGCTATTTCTATTAGCTCAGTAGGATTTTCACCAAACAGATAAACCACTGGCTCAACTCCGATATCACCAGGAACTCGTATTGCGAAATGTTTCAAGCTCTGCTCTGCACTTTCTAGTGCTGTAGTAATTTTAGTTGGATCAGTCGTCCCTTCTTCTGTTTTGAAGAGTTCTATCCCTGCTTCACGAAGAAGTGTAACCACCCTCTCATCACCCTTGATACACACGGAAACAGTAGTAGATGGAATATGTTCTCTGGCTCGAAGCAGAATGCTAGCAGTGTGCCTTGATGACCCAAACTTCGGTGGAGAAGTGATATGAGCTCGACCATCAACAATGGTTATCCGTCCGGGAATCCCCACCACATCATCTATGGAATCTGGATTTTCATTACACACAACTATGTTGGTGCGTACTTGCGGCACCAAGGCGGCGAAATTCCTTGAATTCTCAATAACTCCCAATGCATCTTCCAGATTTCTAAGCACTTCAGACCTACCACTGAGTTTGCTGTCACTCCCTCCAAGCAAGTCGGCACATATATTGCATTTCTGCTCAGCCAGAGAATCTACGGACGACCGATGACTATCACAGATGGTAGAACCTATTCGCAATTTCATGCATTCAGAACATATTTCCCTCACTGCCTGACTCTCAAAATCCGAACGCACTGATAATTCCACAAGACGGACTGCAAGGTCCTTTATTGATTCAATCAGGTTAGTTTCTGGAGGTGACTGCCTAAGATACTTGCTCACTGCTGCCTGGGTTAGACCCATGAATTCAGCAATCTCTACCTGTGAATATCCTGATTCACCAAGCAGATTTGCAACCTTCCATCGCAAGACTGGAAGAAATTCGCGCTGGACTAGTTCGCACGGGGGTCGCATAGTATTTTCTCCACGACAACATATTTATGGTATAGCTATATAACTTAGTTGTATAACACGTTAATAATGAGCGGTGTAAGAATGAGTAACGAGTATCCAACGAGGAGAAATCCAGCAAAAATCCTAGTGGCTATTTCAGTTGTTGCAATCGTGGTTGTGGCGGCTTATGCATTCGTGACATGGCCCAAGCCCACTTTCACAGTATATACCTATGACTCTTTCATGGCGTGGGGTGACGCAAATGACACCCAAATCTTTGCAGATTTTGAGAGGCAATACGGTGTCAATCTTGAGATACGTCGTTTAGAAACCGACGCTAATGGGATAGTGGCTCGATTGAAAGCAGAAGAGGCCAATCCAGTCGCGGATGTTGTAATTGGCATAGATAATATCCTCATCCTTCAAAGCGAAGCGAGAAGCGTTCTCGAGCCGTATACGCCCTCAAACATAGATGTAGTTGATAGTGAGATTGTTACCAACTTGGACGAGGAGCACTACGTAGTTCCTTTTGACCTAGGGTTGGTGACTATCATCTACAATACTAATGATATCAACAGCAGCACCCATCCTCCATTGGAAGACCTGACATTCTCTGATTTGTCAGATATGGCTTCAATGTTGGTGACGGAGGATCCGAGATTTAGCAGTCCAGGGCTTTCCTTTTTGTTGAGCCAAATAGCCGTCTACACCGAGATTCTTGATGAGGATTGGACAAGCTGGTGGACGCAGGTCAGAGAAGACATAGATGTTGAGGAAGGATGGACCGAGGCATGGGAAACCTGGTATGGAACCGATGCAAGAAAACTGCTTGTGAGCTATGGAACCGATCCTGCCTACGATGCTTTCTACAGCGGCGAAACACCTGTGACAGCGGTTGCTCCATACCACTACAACGGTAATGATTATGCATGGATGCAGATTGAAGGGATGGGGCTTGTAAAGAATGGACCCAATCCGGAACTCGGAAAAGCTTTCATCGAGTATTGCCTATCTCAGAATGTTCAATCATACGTAGCTTTGAACCAATGGATGTTTCCTGTAAATACTGAAGTGGAATTGGATCCAGTATTTCAGCATGCGCTTCATCCAGATGAAGTTGAAGTATTGAATTCATTGCTCAACAGTACAATTATAGAGGAGAACCTGTCTGATTGGTTAGACCAATACGAAACCATCATGATTGGCTGATGAGGAAGAAGTAGTGAAGAAGAACAGGCTGGTGAAGTATCTAGTACTGGGTACGCCATTTTCGATACTATTTGTTTTTCTCATCTTTCCCGTATTTACGGTGCTTCTTGAGGGAATGCTAATCGGGGGGGTAGACTCATTTCTAGCTATCATTAGTTCATCTACAACAAATCGGGTCTTCACATTCACTGTTGGACAAGCAATTATCAGTACAGCAGCTTCATTTCTTCTGGGCATTCCCGGAGCGTTTATTTTTGCAAGAGTGAAGTTTCCGGGTCGAAATATCATAAGAGCTCTGTTGGTAGTGCCCTTCGTGTTACCTCCTATCGTTGTAGTAGTTGGATTCATGCAGGTATTTGGCTCCGGAGGAATTCTGGATTCGATTCTCAAAGTCGTATTGCAATCCTCGGATTCTGTTGTCAATCTTGCCACGGGCGCTCCAGGGATAATTCTCGCTCATGCTTTCTATAATGCCCCACTCTTCATCATGATTGTTTCGTCCTCATTGAAGACACTTCCAGAAGAAATGGAAGAAGTCGCTGAGTCATTAGGAGCATCTCGTATAGGAGTACTTAGAAGAATCATATTTCCGCATCTTCGTTCATCCTTGTTTGCCGCGTCCATTCTCACGTTTCTTTTCTGTTTCATGTCATTCCCTATCGTTCTTGCATTTGGTCAGGGGAGATTGATGACATTAGAAGTCCAGATCTGGAATGCATTCAGATTCTTTGAATATGACAAGGCCAGCATTCTTGCATTCATTCAGATTCTAATAACATTAGTACTTGCATATGCTTATGTGAGAACCGAAACCAAAACATCCGGCTATGGCGATATAAAAAGTCGTGTGCATGAGTTGTCAACAGTTGATGCGAAATGGAAACTAGTCATTATCGCGTATGTTGTCTTTGCCTTATTTCTATTGATGGGGCCAATGGTGGCGATTTTTCTGTCTGCAGTTCACGACCCGTTTAGAAATCAGTTTACTCTCGAAGGACTAGCATATTTGGTCCAGGGAGGGATAGATGGAGGATTGGTTCCTCTTCTCAACTCACTCTTTTATGGCGGGCTTGCAACTTTATTATCTCTTCTTCTTGGGGTTCCCTTGGCATATGTGCACAAATCGAAAAAGTTCATGCTCCCCGAGATAACTTCAATATTTACGTTGCTGCCATTAGGAATATCATCAATCACAATGGCATATGGATTGATGCTCGTAGTGGCGGTACCACTGGGATTGACTACAAATCCGTGGCCACTGATTATAATCGCACAGACCATTATTGGTGTTCCATTTAGTGCAAGGTCGATTCAAATTGCGTGGGAAAAAGTCAATCAAGAAGTATTGGACCAGGCAGATATTCTTGGTGCGTCTCGTTTGGAGAGGCTATTCTTTGTTGAACTCCCATTGCTTGCCCCTGGAATACTTGTAGCAGCAGTGTTTTCGTTTGCCATGGCAATAGGAGAAATGTCTGCAACTCTGTTCCTAGCTCAACCAGAGAATTACACCTTGTCAGTGACAATATATCGGAACCTCGCTGTCAGGAATTTTGTACAAGCTGGAGCGTCGGCTTTGATTCTTGTTATAATATGTCTAGCAGCATTTTTGGCAATAGAGTATCTCTCTGAGTCAGGTTATGGAGGTACACTTTGATGGTGAAGATAGAAATTGATGGGATGCTTAGAGAATTTCCGGATGGAACGAGCATTGGCCCCATAGATTTAGCTGTTGCGGACGGGGAGTTAATGGTCTTGTTAGGGCCTAGTGGTTCTGGAAAAACTACGACTTTGCGAATGATTGCAGGCTTTATTGAGAGCGACGCGGGGAGAGTCTGTTTTGATGACGTTGATGTTATCAGAGTTCCACCAAGTGAGAGAAACATAGGAATGGTAGTTCAGTCTGTCGCACTGTTTCCAAATATGACAGTCTTTCAGAATATTGCATTCGGTCTTGAAGTAAACAATTGGACAAGAGATGAAACAATCAGACGAGTAGAAGAACTGGCGGACATACTCGGAATCAAAGATTTGCTTCATAGACGCGTCGATGAAATAAGCGGCGGAGAGGGTCAGCGAGTTGCATTGGCAAGAGCGTTGGCTAGAAGGCCCAAACTCCTGTTGCTAGATGAACCGCTCTCTGCTTTGGACCCGAATCTAAGAGAACGGCTTCAGGACGAAATCAAGAAAATTCAGAGGCAATTTGGAATCACAACGATATACGTAACTCATGACCAAGTGGAGGCTTTCGCTGTCGCGGATAAGATTGCAGTCCTACAGAACGGCATCATAAAACAGGTAGGAACCCCGGATGAACTCTATTTTAATCCCAAAGATGTATTTGTTGCTCAATTTATAGGACACGGGAACATTCTGAGTGGGGAGGTCATAGAAAAAGAGAATCAGAAATTGAGAATAAAGGTAAAGGGAGGCATAGTTGAAACGAAGGGAGATTTTGAGATGGGTAGGGAGGTTGCTTTGGCCTTCAAGCCAGAAGCCGTGAAGTTGGACGTGAATAGCCGAGCTGATGGTCTTACAGGAAAATTGGAATCTGTAACACCCCATCTTGGAGGCTTCAAAGTCATTCTCTCAGTTGGAGAACAGAAAATTGTATCTTTCATAGCTGACCAGCATTATGCAGCCAAATTGCATGATTTCGAAAAGTCAAATATTGGTTTTTCAATTGACCAAAGACGCATGAAGATTCTTACGTGATTTTCGCACCCTTTGCTTTGTCCATTTGAATGACCCTATTTCAAGGTGAATAGCAAATAAGGCCATAAGTACTAAACATACGACACAATAACAGTGATATACCTCCATCTTGAGGTAAAAGCTGTTTCAAGTTGACACTAGAAATTGACAACTAATGAAACGAAACAAGCAATGGCTTGCTCTCTTGAAATACGCCAAGAGTAGAGCAGTCATCGCGATGAGTGTAGTGATTCACAATGGTAACAGGCTACGAAGTTTCCGAAGATGGAACTCTAAACGAAGTGCAAATCAACGAGGAGGATTTATCCTCCACAAAGGTAGTTTGTGTCGTCGATGATGAAACCAAGAGCATTTACCTTTGGAAGGGGAGTCAGGCAGGTATTCGGAAGAAATTCATTGGAGCACGAGTTGCGACCAACTTGAGGTCAGAATATGGATTCCATTTCAAGGTACGACCCCTCGATGAGGGAGAAGAACCACCAACATTCTTTACAGCATTGGACGGAACAACTGCTGCTGCCAAAGTAATCACACCGGGTCAAGAAGACAAACCTCCAGCACCAAAACCTAGCACTGCAAGCAAACCTGCCCCTCCGCCAACACCGCCTAGGACGACACAAAAGACAGAGCCTGCTAAGCGTGAAGCTCCTGGTCCACCGCCAACGAAACCTAAACCTGCTCAACCTTCAACCAAGCCGCAAGCAAAGCCTGCGAGCCCGGCAGTGAAAGCCGAGGTCAACTCCGATAAGATTCAAAACATGATTGAGCAACTTCAGGACGAGGAGCCCCCGGAAGGTTATCAAAGGGAGCTACTCATTGTTTACAATGAACTATTTTCCGTTGCCGAGCACAAACTATCTGTATTCGGACAAGAAAAAATCGAACGAAAATTTGAGAAAGTCAAGGATCCTCCTGAAGGTACCTTCATGGCAGAGGGTTTCATTCCGCGAGTGATAGTTCGAGATGGACAGATACTTGGAATTGAATTGCTCAAAGGCACCCCAGATGCAATACTTAGCCCAATAAAGTCCGAGATGAAGGAACGGCTCACGGATCTAATCACCTTCTTCAGGTCAGAAGTGGATGAAGGGGTCCCAGAGGGAACAACTGAAAAGAAGAAGGATAAGAAGCGCAAGCTTGTCGCTAAGTAAGGGAGTCTGCTGCTTATGGGCTGTCAGTAACAAATGGATTCACTCCACAAATGTATTTAACAGCCCGATTGATACAGAAATTAGTTTGAGGAATACACATGTCATCTCACCTCGATGAAGCAAAAGAAAAGGAGCTCGTTGAGCTCCTGATGGGTCTAACGAACTACGCTGATCTAGATGCGATTGCTGTTGTAAGTAAGCAAGGTGTGAAACTTGCCTATTTTGCAACGGAAGATTCTGATGCCGATCCTGATCTCATGGCTGCAGTAAGTGCTGCTTTATTGGTTCAGGGTGAGATGGCAGCGGACAAATTGGGACTTGAAGAGTTGTATGAAGTAATTGTTAGAGGCGCAGAAGGGTTTGTAGTCTTATCTCATGCTGGTGATTTTCTCATTATGGGCTCTGCTAGAGACCTCACGTCAATGGGATTAGCAGTGACCCAAATGAGGAAATATGCGAGGGAGATAGGCATTCTTCTAGCCAAATAGAGGAATCCTTCACAACTCGCTCATTTCATTCTGTTGTATCGCATCATTGAACGCTCTTATCGAGTGCATTCTGAATATCGTAGAGAAGGTCGTATGGGTCCTCAATACCAACTGATAGTCGTACCGTGGAATTTGACACGTTCATCTCCCCAAGGACATTCTCATCGATGCCATAGTGAGTTGTCAGCACAGGAATGCTGGCAAGGCTCTCAACGCCCCCAAGGGAAACAGCATTCAGAAATATCTCCAAAGAGTCAACAAAAACCTCAGTTGAATTCAAATCTCCGTCTATCTCAATAGTCAACATGCCGCCATACCCATCCATCTGCCTTTTTGCGATATCATGGTCAGGGTGACTAGCAAGCCCAGGGTAGTGAACCCTTCGTATTCTGCCGTCTTTTGATAGCTCCCGAGCTAACAATGCAGCATTTGAATTATGCTTCTCCATCCTAACCGCCAATGTCTTGATTCCACGTTCAAGGAGAAACGAGGCAAATGGGTCAATGGTGCCTCCCAATAGCCGTGCCGTACTATCAATCTCGCGTATAAGATTGGTTCTACCAGAAACGGAGCCTGCAATCAGGTCACTATGACCGCCGAGGTACTTCGTTGCGCTGTGAATTACAATATCAATCCCCAATTGATGAGGACGCTGGTTGATTGGAGTTGCAAAAGTGTTATCGATGATGCTAGTCAAGCCTGCTGACTTGGACGCCTCTGCTACTCTTTCAATGTCCATTAGTCTTAGAGCTGGATTCGTGGGAGTTTCAAAGAAACACAGCTTATGCTCGCTCTTCGAGTCTTCTATCGCATCAACAAACTCACCCTGTTCCACGAAGTCCACCTCTATCCCATTTCGCGGCAATACATCTTCAAAGAGATGTAAGGTCCCGCCATATATTGAGTCGGAAGACAATACACGGTCGCCTTTCTTTGCAAGTCCCATCACTGAAGAGGAAATCGCAGCCATTCCTGAAGACAGAAGAAGGGTTGACTCAGTTCGTTCTAATGCGCTGATCTTTTCTTGGGCATTGACCGTTGTCGGATTTGTCCAGCGTGTGTAGACATTCTTGTCGCTCCGTCCTCTAACCGCCCTCAGCATTTCTTTTTGGTTCTCAAATACGAAGGTCGAGGTTTGGGCAATAGACTCCACAACAGGGCCTGCAATTGGTATCTTGGTTCCTTGAACACACCTAGTTGCAATGCGCCTATCTCTTTCTGATATACGAAACATTTCCATCGCTAAACAGTAAACAAATGATTGCACATATGTCCATTGAAATGGTCAATATGTACTAGGAAGTCATTGATTCCTATTAGAACCATTTTTCTACGATTTACCAATTTCAATCCTAGATATGTCTGAGCAGGCGGTATTCCATCGAGTCCGGCGGTTCCAAGTCGATGCATAGTTCTTACCACCAATTCCTTGCTTCATGTAAACCTCTTAAATCGGCATCCGAACCCGCGACTCTGTCTGAACGAGCTTTGATGGGGCTCCAGCTCTTCCTTGGAGGTCACTCGTTGCAATCACATCAAGATTCCCTCTTGAAACGAACTGCCAATATGAGCAAGACCACGGTTGCCGCTCCTGCACCTGCTAAAATTATAACCAGTGGTAGCAAAGGATCCGTCACCGGTTCTGTCGTTGTCGTAGTAGTGGTCGTAGTACTAGTGGTGGTAGTAGTGGATGATTGCACGGTAACGAAGACGGTGCTACCGATGTTGTTGCCTGAGGTGTCATAGACCACAAGGGTGTAGTTGTAGATGCCTACAGAGAGTCCATCCACGCTGATTGTTATCGGCGAGCCATCCCAATCACTGCCCTCTATCAGAGAACCATTTCCGTACAGCTCGTATCGGGATGGGTTCGTGTCCGAGGGACTCCAGGTGATATTGTGACCTGTAGTGC
>CAZYLT010000002.1:0-267013 GCA_964648855.1 uncultured archaeon | reverse complement strand
ATAACGACTGATACCACAACTGATACGGGAACCACCACCCCGCCTCCAGATGGAGCCGTACGATCATAATCATAACGAAAAAGAAGCCCTAGAAGTAAAATGGGGGTCTTTGTTGAGCCCCTAGTCACCCACTTTCTGATTATGCTCTAATTTCAGCAATTCTACTGATATGGCATGAGTTTGTGACAACTCAACGTAGGTCTACGCGTGAAATGGAGAACTAAACCGTGTCCAAGCAATGTTAGTAATAACGCTGTTTCTTGCAGGAATTTTTTTTCTTATGCATTCAACATCATAACGGGCAATTAAGCTGAAAAAAGAAACTCTGAATAAGACCAAACTCAAATTTCAGCAAAGAAACGAAGCGTAGGGTGGTTTTATCCGGAGGGCTTATCCATCGTATGTATTTGTGACATTGGGACAGCATTGGCAATGTCGTTCTATGACTATTGCCCATCTCATGCACGGGGTAAATAGAAAGGTCAAGTCCATTGTAGTCAGAGAGTCTGGGGATTCATCCATCTTCCAGATAATTTCACCAATCTTGAAGAATAGATTATTTGAAAGTCATTTTTTAGTTCATGCTACGTTTCAAAATCCATTCACACGCAGCAAGAAAGACGAGGAAGAATAGCACAAGCGCGGTCATGTTTACCAGCAGTCCAGTAGGAGCTTGGAGGGAAGATGTTGTCATCTTAAGCGCATATACAGAATAGGTGAGAGGTAGTAGATAGGCAACCACCTGAAGTGCAAACGGCATTGTTTCAACAGGGATGAAGACCCCGCATACGAATATCATGGGGAACCGGAAGAAGTTGGAGAGAGTCTGGGCCTCAAAGACTTCCTTGACGGACACCGCCACCAGAGCACCTAGTGCTGATAGTGCTACGAGGGTCAGAATGAGGGAGCCAAAGAACAGTAGTGGATAAATAATCACCATTCCGAGAAGAGAAACAGAAATGAGAATCATCGCTCCAGATATCATTCCCCCAAAGACGGTGCCTCCCAAGATCTTCCCGAGTAAGAGGGCCCTTGTTGATATTGGTGCGAGTAGCAACCGTTCAAGTGCCCCTGTGCGCCTTTCAAAGGTTATGACAATTGCCTCCATGCTTGTGGTGCCAAAGACCGCTGCCATCGCAATCAAGCCGGGAGAGAGATCGATAATCCCTGTGGGGTCTCGCAGAGTGAATGCGAGAGTGAGTACAAGGGGGAAGAATATTCCCCAGCTGATATTCGGGGGTTTGAAATAATACGCACGAAGGTCTTTCCAGAGAATATAGAAGATTCCACTGAGCTCGTCCTTCCAACTCACCTTCAAGACGCCTCCTTCTCAAATCTCATCCGTTCAGGTGATACATCTGTCAGTTCCAACAGGGCATCTTCAAGTGTTGGTTCCTCGGTTTCCAGGGTTTCCACAGAAACACCTGCGTTAGATACGAGATGTACCAGACTGCTCAAAGATGTACCCAGCTCTTCAACCTGCAGGGTTACTGACTGCCCATCCTGTTCCAGTTTCCCGAGATTTTCTAGCTCAGCAAGTAGTGATTCGTTTGGCACAGCTGAGAGCTCTGCCCGAATGATACATCCATGCCGTATATGCTTCTTGATGTTCTTCGGCGTGTCTAAGACAATAATCTGTCCGTTCACTAGGATTGCTATCCGGTCGCAGAGACGGTCCGCCTCCTCGATATAATGTGTGGTTAGAAACACGGTTGTATCTTGAGTGCGAAGATGCTCGATGTGTCTTCTAAGGGAACGTGCACTCTCGACGTCTAGCCCAACAGTGGGTTCGTCCAAGAATAGGATTTCTGGCTCGTGAACGAGCGATGCAGCTATGACAACACGGCGTTTCAGGCCCTTTGAGAGTTGACCAAACTTCATTTCTCTCCGAGGAAGCAGGTCAAGAGAATGAAGAGCATCTTCAATCCGGCTGGCACGTTCATGTCGTGGCACATGGTACAGCTGGGACATGAACTCCAAATTATCCCAGACTGATAGCTCGTCATACAGGTTTGATTTTTCGGGCACTACACCAACATGGCGTTTGACATCAACAATCTCATTATCTATGTCATAGCCTGCTACTTTAGCGGTTCCGGAGCTCGGCCTTGAAAGCCCAACAAGCATCCGTATAGTTGTTGTTTTCCCTGCACCGTTGGGTCCAAGAAAGCCGAAGACCTCGCCCTGTTTCACATCGAATGAGATATTATCAACGGCTAGGAAACCATCATAGTATTTGGTTAGAGCGTCAACCTCAATGGCTGTCATATGTAGCTCATCCTTCGTGCTTCACTAAGTCAAACACCGATCAAGCACATTTCACTCTGTTGAAGAGAGTCTGTGAGATTTAAGACTGTTGTACTCTACCTTTGTGGAGAGATACCCTTTAACACAATAGCCGCCCACATTGAAAACAAAAAAACCCATGAATGGCTTCGAGCCGAGGGATGAAGGGGGGGTACCAGTCATAGATGTTGTAATGAGGAGCCTGAGAGGAATGGTCTGCGTAGCCCGTATAAGCCAAAGCATAAAAATAGGAAAACTATAGTTAATACTGACCCTAGAATTTGTTTTGCATACCGCCCTTAGGGTAGAAGAGAATTGGAGCAGATCAAGATGAACGATATTGAATCACAGGTCAGAGTAGAACCAACGACTGATAATCCACAAAAGACGAGAGTTCTCATGACCGAGTTTGTCACGCACGACGTTAAGCGATTTGTTGTACAGAAACCGACGGGATATGAATTCATCCCAGGACAGGCGAACCTGGTTGCGTTGGACAAAGAAGACTGGTGCGATGAGCTTAGACCGTTTACGTTTACGTCTCTGAACGAGGATCTTGTGCTGGAGTTTACTATCAAAGGGTATCCGGAACATGAAGGTGTAACAGATAGGCTACATAATCTCAAAGCTGGAGATGAGATAATACTCCACGAGCCATTTGGAACCATTGTCTATCAGGGCCCAGGATATTTCCTGGCTGCCGGAGCAGGTGTCACACCCTTCATAGCAATCACGCGTCATCTCCGAGAACACGACAAGTTAGCAGGCAATTCCCTCATATTTAGCAACAAGAGAGCAGAGGATGTCATTCTTGAGAAAGAATTCAAAGACATGTTTGGTGACAATTTGAATCTCAGGCTCACTGAGGAAGAGAAATCCGGCTATGAGCATGGTAGAATCGACAAGGACTTCCTCAAAGATAGAATTGACACGAACAAGTACTTCTACATCTGCGGACCAGATGGATTTGTTAGGGACCTGAAGAAGGCCCTTGAGAGCGTCGGTGTCGAAGAAGAGAATATCATAGTCGAGAAACTTATCTTCATGTAGTCGAGATTTGGCAACAAGGGCAACCCCTACAGAAAGACGCATATCTTTCAATCCGGAAATCCATCTTCGACGCACAAGATAAATTTAGAACACGTGTTCTAAATTTAGGTATGTCATTCTCTAAGTTTCGGCGAAAACCAATCACTGAACAGGTTGTGTGTTGTATTTTGAAGCGCACATAAGGATTAAAGACTGAGCATGTTCATAGCTCACTGAGTAACAGTACAACCTCCAATAGGATACTGTGCGATACGGTGGGGGTCAGCCTTGAGAGAAACGATTTCGGATTGGGACACAAGAAGAATGGTAATGACATCTATTGTCATACTGCTTATCACTACTGCCGGGGGAGTTGGCATTGCAAACGTCCCAGTGGATGATACAGATACTACAACCACAACACAACCCCCTGAAACCCCACCAGAGGAGCCGCTTGTAGACATCCCCTATTCTCAACTGGACAACTTCTCTTTCTATACCGATTATGAAGATGATTTCGAGATAGATGCACCACAATATGAGGTGGATCCAGACCTCTCTAATATAGGGAATCTTGATGGCTTTCGAGAACTAGAGGGATGGTCTACAGAAGTAGAGAGTCTAATCGCTGAGAATTATTTCGCAGCCGTTCAGAACTGTAACTACAGCTTCACAGATCCTCTCCGTCCGTACTATCAGTTCTCTGAGGTCTAAGATGATAACTATTGGAGAGATATCCCGTCATTTGTCACCGCAGATAGCATGTATCATATCTTTCATGTCCTCTATGACTATGCTCTACGGACAATGGAAGCCGATAACCTGACTGTGTATCTAGAGATTCTCATAGACCATTTATTAGAAAACTCGATTGATCTTCAAGAAGAACTTGAGTCGCAGTGGTGGATAGATTGTGCGACACTGAACGTTGCCTTCTTCTCAGTCATCAAGAAGTGTCTATCGCCTAGTTGGACTCCGTCCAGTGACGTTATTGAATGGGTGAGCCAGACCATTAATCTAATGGAAGCTGTTCAGGGATTCAGTAGAGCTTGGTTCATGGACCAACGTGAGGACTTTAGTCAGTACAAGCCAAGAGGGCACTACACAAGAAGTGAGGAATTAGCACGATTCTTCAAGGCAATGATGTTACTCGGCAGAGTGGCTTTTAGACTACACCCAAACGATGATTGGAGAACTGAGAGTGAGAACAATGAGAAGGGGCTAGAAGAAACAGCCCAAACAATTCTAATCTGTCATGGCTTGAATGACTCATCTAGTGTCCTCTCTGCTGGTGATGGAATACAGCTCTGGAGGGGTATCTATCTTCCCACTGCATTCTTCGCGGGTGAGTCCGATGACTTGAAGCCACTAGATTACCTTGAGTACATGAAAGATGTCTATGGCGCTGAATATAGCCTGAGTGACCTTGAGGATGAAACGAAACTAAAGGAATTCCGTGGGGCTGCAGATGAATTACGAAATCCCTGAATTCTCTCGGACTTCATGTGGTGCTACGAAGAGATGGAAGTAGTCATTAAAGGCATGTCCGTCATGGGGCAACGATACGTGCCTGATTCCTACATGTTTTGGCAACTGGTTTTTCCCAGTGTGGGCAATCTAACATATCCGAGGTTGCTCCCTAAATGACTTCACGTCATGTGTGTATTAGGCTCCGAGAGGGCGGAGGAACTTCTTGCACCCGAGAGTCACTATGAGAATTACACTAAACAAATGGAGATGCTGAAACAAGAATTTGCAAATCAATTGGACGCGCAATGGATTCAGAATCTGTATTGGTTGTGGCTTCATTCAATAAGACCCATGCTAGAAATCCCTGATGTGGAGGCACCATCTTTCATGAGGTCAGATGCATGGCAGGACAAGCGTCTTCTGACTTCACTTGGAACATGGACTGAACTCCGACACGACACAATACTGTATGCCAAACAATCACTAACAGGATACTATAGCATAATGGAGCCCACTCCTGGCTATGTAGAACCAGTGCCACGTGTCTATGCGAGACTGGCATCTCTAAGCAAGATGCTACTTGATGGCCTTGCTAGCAGATCGTTAATATCAGTAAATCTTGAGGACAAACTCTCTTCTTTACACGATCTTCTTCTACATCTACAAGAAATTGCAGAAAAGGAACTGAAATCGGAACCATTGAATCAAACTGATATCGATGTTGTTAGATATATTTACGGGCGACTCCGCTGGTTTGAGCGAGTAGGAACTGAACAGGATGTTGATAGGGCGGCCATCATAGCCGATGTGCACACTGATACCAATACCGAATCTGTGCTTGAAGAGGCAACGGGAAATCCCATGGTTGTCTTTGTTGCAGTTCCTGACCATGAAGGAAATGTGTACCTGACAAGAGGAGCCATCTACTCATACTACGAGTTTACGAAACCGATGAGTGAGAGGATGACTGATGAGGAATGGTGGGGAGTAGTGGACGCACCAGAATGTCCCGACATGCCTGAATGGGTTTGTGCATTGGTCGGTAATGCTGACGAAAGCACTTCAGCTACGGTATTATTCGAATCTCTTAGTACTCGGACGGGCGCGATATCTCATCTGACTTGTTTCCTAACTCAACCGATTATTACGCTTAAGCGTGCTCAAAATCAAATGATAGTACATGTCATAGGTTTCAGTCGCCCCCTAGCCCACATGATTTTGAATAAGAACGGGATGAATGAGATAGTCCATTCTGCGTTAACGATGCCTGCTATCTACATTTAGCATAGAGAAGGGATTTTGGGGTCTTTCAATCACCTTTCTCATTAACTGGATTCGGAGGAACATATTCTGGCAGTTGCAGTGTATGTTTCTCATTGAACTCATTCTCAGTACTCCTTGCCATTCGAGGCAATACAATACATGCCAGAATTATCGTCATGAGTCCAATTATCAGTGCAATGCTTGTGCCTAGAGTGCCTGTTCCGAGAAACAACATAGGAAACATAGCAATTGCGATGCCTACGATGAATATCAAGCACTTGCACACCATGTTGTCGGGATCATGTCTGTTGAAACCGTCCGGGTACGACATCTCTATACACCCTCCTCGAGATAACCTGCGGACACTAGATATTGCTGCATCAATGTGGTTTCCGATTCCAATTCATCCGGCAGTTCTGAGAACATGTCCCTCCCATATCTGACATAATACGCCATTCTGCCCGCCAGCTCTATCGCAGTTCTTGGAATCCAATATACAAAGGCTCGAGCGGCACCTCTGACATGTGTGATTTCAAGGCTCAGCTTGGGGATTGATTGAAGTGTGATAAGTGTCTTGTTTCCTTTGGGGATCACCTGACCTAGAAGTGGAACCTCCCAGTTCATTCGCACCTTAACGGTCCTACCACCAGATATACTGACTTTCTCTTCATGAAGGTCAATGAGCCTCTGAAATCTCTCATCAACACCAAGAAGGTCAGAAATAGGCCCATCACCCTTGATGCCTTGTTTCTCCACTCGTATGGTAAATGGAGTTTGTACATCAACAATCACACCCAATTCAACTGCAGTTGCTGTTAGTATTCCCGATCCAACACCAATGAGTGCCATTGCGTACAAGGGGGACATGTATTTGGGTTTAGTTGTGGCTTTCCCAACCACTATTGCTTCTACTCCCAAAGATGTCTTTTTGCCCAAGAATGGCCTAGATTTCTGTGAGGAACGAAGACGCTGGTCGGAAACCCCCATGGTTTGAGTCTCCACGCCTGCAGGAGAAAGAGCAAGGTCACCCAGTGACCCGCTTAGTCTATGTCCAAAGTCTCTGGCAATGCCGTCGGATAGAGGAACAGGACTCATTTTCGATTGATCACCCCAGGGATGTTTCCGCAGAAAGGACATCGTCCTATTGGATCAAAATACGATACTCTGCATTGTTTGCAGTAACGAGGCATCATTACATTACCAGATGTTTCTCTGCTAGTTGTTTGTTCGGTAGAATCATAGAGCTGTGTAGCCAGGCACTTTGAACATTGCATGTAGGATAAAGAAGAATGAGGTCGAATTTTGCCGTCGACCTGAATCTCCCACATTGGTCTCGCTTTTCCTGATGGACTAAGAGCGTTACCACAGGAAATACACCCAATTGAATCTCCATTTGACATAAAATCCCCAGTAGCGAAATGACGAAACAAAGTATAAGGTTACCGCAGCCCAACTCTTTGTCTTAACAATAGCATATTATACGATGTTGTAAATATTGTAGGTGGTGGATAATATCATGACCTCGGATATCAGGCTTCGATTGATTCTCATGCTCCCATTGTTACTATCAGTTTCATTTCTTGCAGAGAACGTGTATCTCGTAGATGCACAAGAGGCGGATTTGGCTCTAGATAATGCGTTTCCAAACCTATCTTTCCAACAACCTGTTGATTTGACCACACCAGAGGATGGCACTAATCGACTCTTTGTGGCGACAAAAGCAGGCATAATCTATGTGTTTGATAATCATAGAGAAGTGGATTCCTCAAACCTGTTTCTGGATATCTCGGAAAAGGTGGATGATGGTGGATACGAGATGGGACTTCTCGGCGTGACTTTCCATCCCGATTATGATGACACTGGCTACTTCTATGTGGACTATACTGCCGCGGAACCTCGTAGGACACTTGTATCAAGGTACACTGTGAGTGATGACGACCCGAATGTTGCAGATTCCTCATCAGGAGTAATTCTGTTAGAGATTGAGCAGCCATATAGCAATCATAATGGAGGGCAGATCAGGTTTGGCCCAGACGGCTATCTCTACATTGCTCTTGGAGACGGGGGTTCTGGAGGGGATCCTCTCGGAAACGGTCAGAACACCTCGACTCTCTTGGGATCAATCCTCAGAATTGATGTGGACGACCCTGAGTCAGGAAAGAACTATGGGATTCCGGATGACAACCCGTTTGTGGGTACAGAGGGCGCAGATGAAATATTCGCCTATGGCTTGCGCAATCCTTGGAGATTCAGTTTTGACTCAATTAACGGAACCATGTGGGCTGCAGATGTGGGACAGAGCGAGGTGGAAGAGATTGATATCATCGAAAAAGGTGGAAACTACGGCTGGAACATAAAAGAGGGCGACCAGTGCTATGAGCCGCCAAGTGGCTGCTCTAATGAGGGACTCATTGACCCCGTATGGACCTATACACATGATGTAGGAAACTCGATAACAGGAGGATATGTCTACAGAGGAGAGAATCTAACCCAATTGATAGGCAAGTACATCTATGCCGACTTTGGTTCGGGGCGAATATGGGCCCTAGAGTATGATGAGGTTAACCCGACAAATAATACGCAACTTTTCAACACAGATTTGAATATAGCATCCTTCGGGGCGGATGCACAACAATCTCTCTATATCCTTGCTTTCGATGGGAATATCTATCAAATCGTGGAGCCAACATATATGCCTCCCGATGCCATTCCAACCGATGCGCCCGTAGATTATCTTATACCATTTACTGTGATTGGAGCAATTTTGGGGATTGTGGTAATCGGAGCATACGCTTGGAAGAAGAAGTGAGGGGGCGTTCGCCTTGGCTTAAGCTTGGTCTGAAGACAGCTCTCTAAGCCATGTATAAGCCCACAAGACCTCAGCACAGACGTGCCATGCCATCATCACGTCAGACGAAAGCGCAATTTTATCATCGAAGAGTCGCTCCACTTCCTTAGAGAATTCTCCATGAGGGAAGGCACCAATTCCGACGACCACAGGCACCTGAGCGTTCTGGGGAAAGTGACGTGTGAGCTCCTTGATGGTCTTCTTGTCACCCTCTTCAAGCGCCAGGATTGAAACTGATTCAGAAGACTTGCCTTCCAACCTGTTCATTACTTCCTCTAAGTCATACGGAGAGAACGATAGTAATGGATCTCCTTTTGGGGGCACCTGTCCGCGAATAAGCAATTGCTCCATGAGACCAATAAACCGCTCGTAGTTCCTAGGTAAACGCACTTCTGGATTCACAACAATCATACGCCCGTCTTGCAGATGAATGTGAATTCCTAAATTCCCAGCCTTGCACAACGGTGTTTCAAGCAGAGTAAGGAGACTCAGATACACAATATCAGGTCGCCCTCTTCGCTCTGAATACGGAAGGCGAGTCATTGAACGGCCGTGGTAGGATTGATCAAGTAGAATTTTTGTTGGTGATTTCCCTTTGCTATGGGCATAGCTCTGAATTTCTTTGAGACTGGAAATCTCAGAGGGAACCAACTCCAAAGCACTCTCTAGGAGAATCACGTGTAGCATAATCGACCCATGTGATAAGTGCCTAGCGAACGTTTTAAGCAGTACTACACTGGTCATGTAACTGGGAAGGTGACTATTCTTGGGAAGACGATCACGAAGAATGCAGGTTAAGGCACTTGCTCGTGAGAGAATTCAGTTACTCTGGGAGAAGTCAAGAGAGGTCGCAGGAGAAAGACCGGAATTAGCAAAGAGATGGATGCAGCAGGCCAGAAATGTAGCCCAGAGAGCGCGTATCAAGCTTCCAAGATATATGTCACGTCACTTGTGCAAGAACTGTGGAACTTTTCTTGTACCCGGTAAGAATTGCCGTGTCAGAATGCGGCAGAACAGAGAGAGGCATCTTGCAGTGACCTGCCTTGAATGCGGTGCGATTCAACGGTTCCCTGCCAGAGGTAAAGCTTGATTAGCGTATCCAAAAGCTGAGTAGCTTGATTCGTAATGAGTGGAAAATCGGACCCAGATGAAACACGTATTGCCATAGTCTGGCAAGACCCTACCATGATGCAGATAGGGAAAAATGGCATCTCGGAGGGTACAGTCGAAGAGGCTAAACGCCTATTGAAGAATCATGAGTATATCAAGGTCCGACTCCTCAGAAGCACAGGTGCAGACCGCGATTCCAAAGAGGATATGTTCGAAACCCTCTGCAAAGAAACTGGCGCAGAGCTCGCTGGAATCAGAGGAAATACTGGAGTGCTATACAAGCTTCGTCGATAGTACAAAGAACGCCAAGCTCTAACGACAATCTTTTAAGCGCTCTATTGCCGATTTTGACAGCCTTCTGAGGTAGGCAATCTGCCGAGTCTGTGTACGATATGTCCACCTCAACGAGTACGGTGACCAACACATGCCTACAGCGTACGACATCCCAGCAAACGTCTTGATACGACGTCTCGCACAGGACCTAAAGAATAGAAAGGAGATTGAACCCCCAGAGTGGGCAGAATACTCTAAGACCGGGTCCCACAGGGAACGAGCTCCTGATGATCCTGACTGGTGGTACACTCGTTGTGCCAGCATCATGAGAAAGGTCTACATGCGCGGTCCCATCGGTACTGAGAAACTTAGAATTGCCTATGGCGGGCGCAAGAGACGCGGAACAAAACCGAACAGGTTTCAGAAAGGTAGTGGAAACATTATCAGGACCGCACTGCAACAACTGGAACGTGCGGGCTTCGTCGAGAAGGACGAAAAGAGAGGGCGAGTAATGACCCCCGTAGGCAGATCCTATATCGACAAGGTGTCAGCTTCATTGAAGCAAGAACTTGAAAAGGCAATCCCAGAACTTGAGAAATACGCGTAATCAACCAGAATGTGGTGAACAAATTGAGCGACGAAGATGAGCTTGAAGACATCCGCAAGAAAAAGCTTGCTCAACTTCAACAGCAAGCGGCTCAAGAGGAGATGGCTGAGGAGCGTCAGAAGGAAGCCGAAGCACAGAAGGAGGCTATCTTACGTCAAATCCTCACTCCTGAGGCTCGCTCAAGACTCACGAACATCAGACTAGTAAAACCACAGCTAGCAGAACAGATTGAGATGCAACTCATCCAACTAGCCGGCAGCGGAAGATTAAGAAACAGAATATCAGATGAACAGCTCAAGTCGCTCCTGAAGCAACTTCAGGGCAAAGAACGCGAAACAAAGGTACGATTCAGATAAACTACTACAGGTGACTCACAATGGCAAGAAACAAGAAACTCGGTAAGAAACTTCGAATGGCTAAGGCTATGAAGAGCAACTCAAGCGTACCTACCTGGGTAGTTGTCAAGACCAAGGGGAAGGTCCGTCGAAATCCAAAACAACGGAACTGGCGGCAGACCAAACTCAAACCATAGTTTCGTGAGTTATGTCTCTATCGATTTTTGCTCAGTAGGATTTCTTTAGTAAGAAGTCCTCTACAATTTCCTTTTAGGATTTAAAGGCAAAGATACTGAGAACATATGTTCTAACAAATCTACATATTAGACCGGTTTTGCACAGAGTCGATAATGAGTCAGATTGACAAAACGGTAGAAAAAAAGAAAGAGAGCTACTAGCTCCCTTTTCTGGTCGGCCTACCTTTTGTTTTTCATGCTATTCGGGGAGGAATTTTCGAACGAAGGGAGAAGTTTCTCCTTTCCGCATGAAGTGTCCTGAGGGGCCCTCTCCCAGAAACTCTGAGAACCAAGATTCATGTTCAGTCTCTTCATTGAGAATAGCCTGTGACAGGAGATAGGTTCTGTGGTCCTTTCCTGCTGTCATGTTGCATATCTCAGTGTATCCTCTGACTGCACACCTCTCGGCGCCTACTAGCACTTTGAGGATGGCCTGAACATCTGTAGGATCTTCCGGTATTTTAGCAGGGGGGCACGCTGAGATGTTATGGAAGTCAACCATGTCTTCTGGTAGCCCTCCGCCAAGCTCGTAGATTCGTGGGACTAACGCCTCAAAGTGGTTTCTATCCTCAATACGAGCTGCCTCTGCTATCTCCTTGATTCCCTCGCCTTCAAGACCAATAAGATTTGCACGAAGAATCGTGTAGTAGTAATATGTTGTCAACTCTGCGGCTGCATTCTTGACTAGGAGTTCAAGCAACTTATCAACATCAACTCCAGCTTTCTCAACCATTTCTCTTGCTACTCTTGCCATTAGTTATATCACCTTAATATTACTTAGTACTTACTTCTATTTAACATTTACCTCGGATAAACTTATTATGGGCATCGCCCAGAGAGTGCTTGCCATGGAACTCCTAAGAAAAAACAGACTACGGCGCACACCGCAGCGACTTGAATTGCTGAAGGTTCTTGAGAGTAAACGGGGGTACCATCCATCGTTTTCTGAGATATACGAGGAAGTCAGGAAAAACCTTCAAAGCGTAAGCCAGTCGACAATCCTCAAGAATTTGAGCACCTTCGAGGAGCTGGGCACAGTTCGTAGCTTCTCATTCAAAGGGGAAACAAGATACGAACTCAACCCCACACCACATGTGAACCTAGCAAAATCAAATGGAGAGATAGTAGATGTTGAAGGAGAAGGGATTACTAAAGCTCTTGATAATTTGGTCAAAGCTATAGAAGAAGGGACGGGTATTGATGCTGAAAATCTGCTAATCATAGTAGAGTAGGCATATACATAGTGACAATTCAGCAAGGCGGAGGGTTCTTCTCTTAGCGAGTTTTCTGAATAGATATTTATGGATGAAATTGAGTTGTATCTGTCACAAAGTCAGTATTGTCTTCGCTGAGAACCTTTCAAGTATTCGTAAAGACTAACGGCGAGTTCTGGTGGAATCCAAAACGGCGAAACTGGTGACAGCCAACTGAACGACACTAATTACGATGATGGGCCCATGCATTTCACATAATGTTTCTTTTTCCAAGACCTGCAAAATCGCAAATCTATTACCCTCTACGCTGCAGGCTTGAGTTTCTCCGAGAATAGGATGCCAAGGTGAGCTAGCGATAGAATACTGATACCAATGCTGGAGGGTTCGAAAAACAGCGCATAGCCAAAACCAAGTTTTATCCAAAACCAAATTGGCGAAAAGACAAATAGAACATCCAGTAAAGTCAACAAATAGCGTGCAAACCTGTGACTTTCAAGCAAGAAGACTAAGCTCATAAACAAAGTATCGATGATACCGACAGCCAAATAGAGGGGGTTGATGGCCAGAGGATAAAATGGTGCGAATACTTCCCCGCCGGGATAGCTGTGTGGGCGACCCACATGAAGATTCGGTACTGTAAGAGAAAGCTCAGTGCTGCACGAGCAATCTGCAGAAATCCCAACATGATTAGTGGGGATGAAAATGTCCGTCGCCCGAGGGAAAAACCGTTTCTGTTCTGTAAGCTTTCTGCATCATTGTTTCCTTCCTTGACTTTATGGATTTCTGACCCAGTTGCTTCTTTCCCCTCCAGCCCCCTCAAACTCCAAAAAGCCCGAACAAAGAGGATAGTCCCTAATAGAATCAAGACACTGCCAATGAAGATAAACTCGTAATATCCAGGATTAGTGACCACATAAGGCACTCCATCCCAGGATATAAGCCTGTAAGTTTTGTATGCAAAGCTTGCTGTGGTATTTGTTCCCTCCCAAAGAAAGAGAAGGGTGAAGTTTTTTGGATCAGCGCTTGAGTCCGGAATTTCCTCACGACTTGTATATCCAACCGTTAGGTTGCCTGAGATTTCAGACCGATTGAGAAGAAGCGAGTCATTCTCATCATAAATCAGAAGAGAAACCCGGCCCTCTGAAACGTTGAAATGGGTAACATTAAGCATCACTTCCTTTATGCTATAATTTGCAGAGGGGATTGCTGAGTTTAAGGAAACGTTAGCTGTCTTTGTTTCATATGGAAGCCAGTCAGACCCACTCTCCATTTGCCAAGAGAAGTAGAAACGAGATGACCATATTAAGCCCAATCCACCAAAAATGAGGAGCAGAGAGAGGCAAAATACGATTTTTGCCTTCCTGACATCACCCAATTACTAACACCCATTTAGTATGATTCAATCCATCGCTTTTAGTTTTTCTAATGAAATTACGAAGAAAGAACAAGTAATGATACGGAAAGTTTGCATTGTGGCATTCTCTCATTCTGTTTAATTTAGATCTGTAATCTGATGTGAAATCAAGTTTTCATCACTACAACCGAGGTTTATGCCCAGTTCATATTGTGGAAGAATGTACGTTTTGATTCCATAGGGCAGAAAATGGTCGGTGGGACAAACGATGTTTCTGGCTGGGTTATGCCTTGATTTTTGTATCTCTATTGGCAGCACGATATTAGCATAGATCCCGAATTTTCGCTTAATGTCATAACGGTCAAGCTGTGCAAGTTCCAATATTGTGGTAACTTGTGACTGTGTTTCAAGCTTCAGAAGAGAAAGCCACACAGAATTCGAGTAATTATCATAGGACAACGCTTTTATCGTAATCATTGCGAGCCAGCATGATTAAAGGCGTTGTATGTGGAATGCCGTCTTCCTCCATGCCGTGATTTTAAAGACAAAGAGGATGGCAAGATGGATTTATAGGCAGCGCAAATGGCGAAAGACCAAACTGAAGCCGCACGATAGAAATGGTTTAGGTGTAGAGAAAGATGCCGCTCGATAAGGAACAAGTAGAAGAGAATTCCGAGGAGGAACCCGAGTTAGAAGAACTCGAGGAGCTTGAGGAAGAACCGGAGCTCGAAGTAGTAGAGGAGCCTGGCCTCGAGGATATCGATGAGTTAGGAGACCTTGAAGATTTTGTTGAAGAAGAGGAGCTTGAGGAAGAAGAACTCGTAGAAGAAGCGCTTCCTGAAGAAGAAATCATCGATGAGCGCATCTATACAGTGCCATTAAGGAAGGTCTATTGGACTGGAAATAGACTTCGCAGAGCCAAACGAGCAGTGAGAGAGCTCCAGAAGTTTGTGAAACGGCACATGAAGCCTGAATTTCTAGTCATTCAGCCAGAAGTCAACGAACGAATCTGGTCTCGAGGTATGCAGAAACCTCCTCGAAGAATCAGGATACGAGCAACAAAGAATGACGAAGACCTCGTGCGCGTATACCTGGCGGAGGGCTAGTAAACCATGATCGCCCGTACGAACTTTGAGGGCGATTCCAATGTCGGAGCCTACGGAGTTGCGACAGACCGTTTCGTGTTTGTCAGCCCGAATGTGTCGGAAAAGGACCTCAATATAATAGAGAGAGCATTCAATCTACCCTTTATCCAGTCAACCGTGGCGACTATGGATGCGGTGGGACTTGTTACAGTGGCAAATTCAAACGGTATTCTACTGCCCTATACAATAAGAAACGGGGAACTTGAGTCTCTTAGAAAAATGTCCGAGGTGCCAATAGATTGGATAGACAACAACATGACAGCACTTGGAAACATCGTATTGGCGAATGACAGCGGAGCAATGTGTCATCCTGACTTCGATAAGAACGCAAGACAAAAGATGGAAGATATCTTGGATGTAGAGGTAATCCCAGGAACGATAGCAAGATTGCCTATTGTTGGTTCTAACGCCATCGTCACTAATAGAGGTGCAGTGGTCCATCCCTTAGCGACAACACAAGAGATGGATGAACTATCAGAGCTGTTAAAAGTACATGTGGAAGTTGGGACTGTCAACAGAGGAAGCCCATATACACACCTTGGTGTGATTGCCAATTCGGATGGCATGATTACTGGTTCACAGACAACTGGTGTGGAAATGGCCCATATCTCACAGGTTCTAGGATTGGTATAAGATAATTGAGTGGTTTATGATGAGTGACAAAATCTGGAGAGCAACTGGCGAATTTAGAAAGAAGAAACGTACATTCAGTTTCGATGTGGAGCTGATGGCGGACAAAGAAGAACATGTTCGAGAGAAGATTTATTCGGAAATAGGAAGCAGACACAAGGTCAAGAGAAGGGAACTAACTTTTGATAAGATTGTTGAGTTAAAGCCTGAAGAGGTAACAGATCTAGAGCTCAGGAAAATACTTGGTCTGGAGAGCGAGTTTGAATGACTCAGGATCCCAATGCACTGTTACAGAGGTTATATGCCGAACAACAGATGTTGGAATCGAATATTCAAGTCATGCAAGAGAGCATCCAATTGGTTCAATCATCTCTCAACTCGTATAGGACTGGTCTAGAGGTCCTAGAAGAAATCGAGAAGAGAGATGAGGATGAGGTTATGCTGATCAATATTGGTGGAGCCGTTTTTGTTGAAGCAAAACTAGTGAATATTGACAAAGTCACCAGAGGCATTGGAAGTGGTGTCAGAATTGAGCAGTCACTAAGCGAAGCAAAGGAACATATCAACGATAGAGTCGAAATCCTAGAAAAGCGTCTGTCTGAACTTCGTGATGACTACGAAGACACGTTGGTCCGTGCTCAAGCCATCAATAATCAAATGCAGCAGCTTGCAGCTCAGGCTCAGATGCAGCAACAACCCCAACAGCAGGAGGAATAACTGCTTGTTCGAGAAGCTCCGTGGAGCCCTTGACACAGCTGTCACCAAGGCTACCACTAAGGAGCTGACCGAACAGAACCTTTCAGATGCCGTTTGGGAATTGCAACTTGTTCTCATCCAGAATGACGTTGCGGTAGAGGTGGCGGAACACATCTGCAAACTCACCAAAGAGAAGCTGCTCGGAACGCGTACAGGTAGGCTTCAGAATACGGAGGAACTTTTTCAGGAGGCACTTCATGAATCGATATTGGAAGTGCTCACTCCAGAGGAGGAACTGGACCCATTGGAGTACGTCAAGAATAATGCTGCAAGGGGACAATCAACATCAATCCTTTTTGTGGGAGTAAACGGTACGGGAAAAACGACTACTCTTGCAAAAATGGCGCATCTGTTCAAAAAAGAAGGGCACAGTGTCGTAGCAGCAGCAGGTGATACCTTCAGAGCAGGAAGTATTGAGCAATTGCAAAAACACGCTCAAAACCTCGGAATTCGAGTAATAAAGCAGGACTATGGGTCGGATGCTGCGGCTGTCGCATATGACGCCGTTGCACATGCAAGATCGAAAAAAGTCGACGTAGTGTTGATTGACACCGCAGGAAGAATGCAAAGCAACAAGAATCTAATCAATGAGATGAAAAAGATTGCACGAGTTGCTGAACCGGATTTAACACTCTTTGTGGGCGATGCACTCGCTGGTAATGATGCTCTCTCTCAGGCGAAGGAATTTCATGAGGCCATTGGCATAGATGGTGCGATTCTGACTAAAGTGGACGCAGATCCTTCTGGAGGAGCAGCATTGTCGATTGTGCATATCACTGGACGACCTATTGTGTATGTGGGTGTCGGTCAATCATATGAAGACCTACGGAAATTCGACCCCAATTGGTTCACTGAGCGGTTAATCAAGGGAAGATGACTCAACGTCAGTCTTATTACGACTTGACTTCTGATTCAATACACATCAATCTAGAGGTGAATTGATTGACTTTAAAGGGTATAAGTTTCATAGACCTGTCAGAACTTGAAAGATTCGAATTGCGTAAAATTTTAGACACGGCTCATGACTTGAAGAGAAAACAGAAGATGGAAGAGCCTCATGAGCTCTTGAAGGGCAAGTCACTCGCAATGATTTTCATGAAGTCCTCCACTCGAACAAGAGTTTCATTTGAGGTTGG
This sequence comes from uncultured archaeon, assembly GCA_964648855.1. Taxonomy (GTDB): domain Archaea; phylum Asgardarchaeota; class Thorarchaeia; order Thorarchaeales; family Thorarchaeaceae; genus TEKIR-14. Next base: position 249,321 of record CAZYLT010000002.1, on the reverse strand, counting down.
AATGACACAGTTGGGAGGGCATGCATTATATCTCTCACCAAGCGGAACGCAACTTGGGAGAGGGGAAACAATCGGGGATACAGCCCAAGTACTGAGTCGTTACTGTGATGCTATCATGGCACGTGTGTATGCTCATAGTGAGATAACAGAACTTGCGGAATATGCTGAGGTGCCAGTCATAAATGGACTATCGGATTTCCTACATCCATGCCAGATAATGGCGGACATGCTGACTATCGAGGAGCATAAGGGCATTCTTGAGGGGACAAAAATCGCATATGTTGGAGATTCGAACAACGTCAGCAATTCAATAATGCAAGGTTGTACCATAATGGGGATGGATGTCACAATCGGTTCGCCAGAGGGGTATACGCCAGATTCAGAGATAATGAAGAGAGCAGATATTCTCAGCAAGAAATTCGACACTACGCTCCAAGTGGTCAATGACCCGAAGGAGGCGGTCAAGGATGCAGATGTTATCTATACAGACACCTTCTTCAGCATGGGACAAGAAAAGTCCAAAGAAAAAGAGAAGGCATTGTTGCCATTTCAGGTCAATAAATCACTGCTACAAGCAGCAAAGAAGGATGTGAGCGTCATGCATTGTCTTCCTGCACATAGAAACGAAGAATTGACATCCGAAGTCATGGACGGCCCGCATTCAATCGTCTTTGACCAGGCAGAGAATAGATTGCATGCCCAGAAGGCGATTCTTGCCTTACTCATCTAGGTGGTCATATTGTCCATTGAGGTCACTGCCATAGGAAGGATAAATGTCGATTTGTCCATGAATGTGGAGTCATTGCCTTCACCCGGTGACCATATCTTCAGTACGAATTCTTCCATTTCGTTTGGCGGTTCGGCAGCAAACTTCTCCACTCAACTTGCCAAGCTTGGTGTCGATGTGGCACTCTACGCATGTGTGGGTGATGATATGTTTGGAGAGGCAGCTACCAAGAGCATATCTGACAGTGGTGTAGACACTCACGGCGTATTGATTCTCGAAAACCAACCAACTGGTATCTTCTGCAACATTAAAGATGAGAATGACCAGAAAATCATCATAGCCAATCAAGGTGCAAATCGCCTACTTGAGAAGCATGTACTGGATGAAGACCACCTGACACAGGCAAAGACAATACATGTTGCCGGGGGATTTCCTATGATAACCAATAGAGTTGCAGAGTTGGCAACAACAGAAGGAATGATCTTCTCTTTTGACCCGGGAAGGGCTGCATCAAATGTTGATTTCCCAGCAGTCCTTCGCAGAACCGATTTGCTCTTCTTGAATCGCAAAGAATTGAAAGATTACTTTGGTATCAAGCCAGTGGAGAGAGAACTCCGAAAATTTGCTAAGACATTTCCGGGTATTGTCATTACTAAAATGGGAGAGGAGGGTGCAATTGCTACTGATGGTTTTCAATATTGTACCTCTCGTATCTTTGAGGTCAATGTAGCTGACACATTGGGGGCTGGAGACGCCTTTGCCGCAGGCTTCGTTACAGCGTGGACTCGTTCTGAGGATATAGAACAGGCACTTCATTTTGCGAATGCAGTCGCTGCACAGACGATAGCGGAGGGCGGAGCTCAAAATGGGCAACCAACGCTGGATGAAACAGCAGAATTCTTGCGGGACTATGGCATATACATTGATGATATCCTCCGCACCTTCAGGAGAAAGGGCCGAAAGCGTCGTTCACGTAAGTAATACCCACGTAGTATTGCAGTTTTTGTTAGTATAATACACTGCAGGGTTGACAAGTGTACAGAGAAGGTGCCAATAATACATCCACTTCTTGAAGAGGTCTTGAATGGACCCTCTACCGCGCGGGACTCTCGTTCAGGCCAGACCAATATTCGCGTAAATAACGGAGAAACAACCGATGAGGAATTAGCAGATCTCCTTGAAACTGTCAGTGCCAGAATTCTGGTGGCTGGAGTAGGGGGAGCAGGAAACAATGCTATTACACGCCTTATGGAGGTGGGTGTTCAAGGAGCTGAAACGCTGGCAGTCAATACTGACGCCCAAGACCTGTATTTCTGTAATTCACATCATAAATTGCTTCTCGGAAAAGAGTGTTGTGGAGGTCTTGGGGCAGGAAATAATCCTGACTTAGGTGAAACTGCGGCACTCGAAACCTATGATGTGATTAAGGATGTAATTCGTGGAGATTTGGTCTTTATCACGGCAGGTATGGGTGGAGGGACAGGTACTGGCGCGGCTCCTCATATCGCCAAGGCAGCTAAGGAAAACGGTGCTCTCACAGTTGCAATAGTCTGTCTCCCGTTTGAAGTGGAAGGAATCACACGGAGAAAGAACGCACGACGGGGACTAAATGCTCTAATGGAACATGTTGATACACTGATCGCGATACCGAATGAAAAACTACTAGAGATTGCACCCGATTTATCACTACCGGAGGCTTTCATGGTTGCTGACGAAGTCTTAGTCCGTGCAGTGAAAGGCATAGCAGAATTAATCTCGAAACCAGGGTTAGTTAATCTGGACTTTGCTGATGTACGAACCACAATGAGGAACGGTGGAGTATCAATCATTGCTCTGGGAGAGGGACAAGGGGAGGATAGAGCAGAGGAGGCGGTCTACAATGCACTCAAAAATCCACTCATTGATGTATCCATTGAGAATGCACGTAACATACTGGTGAATGTCAGTGGAAGTACTGACCTTCAGCTCATGGAAGCGAAACGTGTTGTGGAACTGGTCACTGAACAGGTAAATCCTGATGCGGAGGTCATCTATGGCGCGCTCATTGTGCCTGAGTTGGAGGACAGACTTCGTGTTACGATAATAGCCTCAGGTGTCAGTTCTCCTTATGTGTTCGATGCGGGTTCTGAGCCAGTTACCCCCCTAGCAGAGGACTTGAAATCTGATCTTGGGATACAAAAACTCGAATAAAATCGATGGTTACTCAGCAAGGGTTAAAAGAGTACCTTCTTTGATTCCATCTGGTTTCAGTGGCTGTCTATGCAGTCCTATGAAGGAAGTGGAACAAAATGGGTGTCGGTGATTTCATCAACGAAAGCAGAAGAATCTTGAAGCTGTCTACGAAGCCATCGAGAGAAGAAATATGGCTTAGTACAAAAGTCAGCCTGCTAGCAATGGTACTTGTAGGGATGCTTAGTTTCATTATTCAAGTCTTGATGACACTGCTTACAGCGAACTGGGGCATAACACCGGGTTCTTAGGCCGTTGGGGTGTATCTTTTGCAGCAAAGAACTAGTATATACGCAGTTAGAACAACTATTGGACAGGAAAAGGGAGTGACCGATTTAATCACTACCGCAGTCATCGGAGAAACCGATGTATGGGGTTGTCCCTATTGTTCAGAGGAGTTTCCGTCTAAGGAAGCAACACGAATTCATATGCAGAGTTGTGACAAGGCAAAAGGTAGCGATAAGGAGCCCAAGTTAATATCACAGAATCAGCTTCTGGGACGTGTAAAGGCAATTCTTGTTCCTGGAACCCTGAGGGGTTACGTATTTCTTGAAACACTCGAGTTTAGAGATGTTGAGATTGCTATTTCGGGCGTTCCTCATGTGAGAGGAAGGGTAAGCGGCAAGGTAACCTTCGAAGAAATTGACAAATTCCTGGTGCCAAAGCCAGCCGCAGAAGGAATTTCAACAGACGATGTTGTGGAACTCACTTCGGGGCCATTCAAGGGAGAGCGAGCAAGAGTCGTTCGTGTTGATGCAGCAAAAGAGGAACTAGTTGTTGAGCTTCTTGATAGCCCTCATACTATTCCGTTACGAACCCATGCTGACTTTGCCAAAATAGTGGAAAAGGCGAAGAAAGAAGAGGAAGAGGCAGAAGAAACCGAGGAAGAAGAGGAGTTAGAAGAGGATTCGTTCTGGTCCCGAGGGTAAATCGAAACGACCTACTCCATTACCAATACTGTGCTAGTCCATAATGTTTTTAACAAATCACTGAGGCGACGATGTGTACCTCCTTAATCTGACATGGTACACGATATCATGTCTGGGGTGATGAAAAGTGACAATAGATGCAGTAGACTGCAAAGGATTCTATTCTAGTTTTATCCTTAATGTCGACTCTAACGATACTAATCGATTTGTATCCAACCACTGCATCAGGAGACGTGAATAAATTGAGCGAACAACTAATTACAGTAGATGCCATGGTCGAAGGTGGCAAGGCCTCTGGAGGACCACCAATTGGTCCGGCATTAGGCCCTACTGGCGTAAATATTTTCCAAGTGGTCACAAAGATCAATGAGATTACTGAACCTTTTGCGGGATTGAAAGTACCAGTCACAATCACTGTAAATCCCCAAACCAAGGAATTTGAAGTCGAGGTAGGTACGCCTCCAACCAGCGCGCTCATCTTGAAGGAGATTGGAGTAGCCAAGGGTTCAGGAGAACCAAATGAGAATATCATTGGAAACATGACAATTGACCAAGTGAAGAATGTCGCCAAGGGCAAAGCAGCAGACCTTACAGCCCTGACCATGAAGACCGCTGCCATGATTGTCGCGGGCACCTGTGTTTCAATGGGTGTCACGATAGAGGGCAAGCCTCCGAAGGAGTTCCAACAGGAAGTCCGTGAAGGAAAATGGGATGAACAGTTGGACGAACCCTTGAAGGAGGACTAGCAAGATGTCATACGACTATGATATGGAAGCAGTGGAGAAAGCTGTGGCCGAGGCAAGAGAGAAGGGACAAGAAAGAGGCATCAATTTCGAGCAAAGCATTGATGTCGCAGTCAATTTCAGAAGCAAAGAGCTTGATGTTTCGGACTCAGAGAATAGGATTAACCAAGAGGTTGTTTTGCCTAACCCACTTGTTCCGCCACCGAAGATTTGTGTATTTGGTGACGGTGAGTTTGCTGAAAATGCAGAGGAGGCTGGTGTTGATAGAATCGTTTCAAAAGATGATATTGCCACCATAGCTGATGACAAGAAGGCTCGCAAGACCCTTGCAAAAGAGTTTGACTTCTTCATTGCTGTCACAGAGGCAATGCCGCTAGTGGGCAGGTATCTAGGTCAGGTACTTGGTCCGAGAGGAAAGATGCCAAGACCTTACCCACCACAAGCAGATCTTGGACCGGTGGTTGAGCAATACCGTCGTACAGTTCGAATCAGAATGAGAAACACACCAACGTTCCACACCAAAGTGGGACATGTTAAGATGAGTGATAGAGAGATTGCTGAGAACATTGCAGCTATTCTCAACTTCGTTCAGCGAAAAGAGCTCTTTCAACGGGTTGGGAGTGTTCTCGTCAAGACTACCATGGGACCCCCAGTGGAGGTACCCTACTAAAGGTGAATCACATTGAGCGTTTATGAAAAGAAAATCCCTCAATGGAAAATTGACTTGGTTGATGAGCTAGCTGAAACCATCAAGAATAGCAAGATGGTCGGCCTGGTCAACGTAGAGGGCGTTGGTGCCAAACAGCTCCAAGGAATCAGGGATAGTTTGAGAGGCTCTGCAAAAATCAAGATGGCCCGGAACACACTGATGAAACGAGCAATCGATGAGTCAGGACAAGAAGGGATAGAAGCCCTCGCAAATCATCTGAAGGGGCCTGTTTCCTTCATCTTCAGTGATGAAGACCCCTTCTTGCTGAGCAAGTTTCTCAGCGAAAACAAGGCGGCTGCACCTGCAAAGGGAGGTCAAGTGTCACCCAAGGACATCACTGTACCTGCTATGAACACAGGTGTTGCTCCCGGACCGTTCATCAGTGAACTGGCTGCATTGGATATTCCATCCCGAGTGAAGGGAGGAGTCATCCATGTAACGGAGGACACTGTGGCTGTTGAGACCGGAGAAGTGATTTCCAATGCACTGGCTCAGATGCTCACAAGACTGGGTATTGAGCCGATGGAGCTTCAGCTCAAGCTTGTCGCTGCCTACGCAGATGGCACAGTTCTCACAACTAACGACCTTGAGATTGATCTTGAAGCCTTGTTTGGTAATATCTTACTCGGTCATCAGTATGCAATCAATCTGTCAGTAAATACTGGATATCCAACTTCGGAAACAATACCGCTGATTATCGCAAAGGCGAACATGGAGGCAAAGAGCCTAGCACTCACTATCGGATTCTTTACTCCGGATCTCTTGAACGAGTTCTTAGCCAAGGCGAATTCAGAGGCAGCCATGCTGGCTGGTTTGATAGCCGAGAAGGATCCAGACGCAATACCCTCAGACCTTGTAAATCAGATTCGTGCTGCAGCTGCAGCAACTCCGGAGGCGCCCTCAGCAGAGGATAGCCCCAAAGAGGAGGAAGAACCTGAAGAAGAGGAAGATGAGGAGGAAGAAGCTGTAGCAGGCCTAGGCGGCCTGTTTGGTTAAACAATAAAGAGGTAATAAAAAATGGAGTACGTATACACAGCACTTCTGCTCCACAAAGCAGGCCAAGACCTTACCGATGCCAATATGGAGTCTGTTCTCAACGCCGCAGGCGTTAAGCCAGACAAAGGCAGGGTAAAGGCCATGCTTGCAGCACTCGAGGGCGTTGATATAGAAGATGCCCTGAAATCGGCCGCAGCGGTTCCGACCGCCGCCGCACCAGCAGCCGCTGGTGGAGAGGCTGCCGCAGCAGAAGAAGAGAAGGAAGAGGAAGAAGACGAAGAAGAGGAAGAAGAGTTCACTGCTGGACTTGGAAGCCTGTTCGGTTAGAACGAGAGTTCTGTCGTTCGCCTCCTAGCCTTCAATTCAGTTCAGACGGGTCAGCGGGCCGCAAGCCTGCTTGCCCATTGACGTTCTTTTTATGACATTATTATCTTCCGGTTCATTTCCGGAAAACGTGCGAGCTCATAATAATAATCCAATAGAGAGGACACTGAGCATTGATTGCACCTTGATTTGCAGGGTTAAAAATGAGGAGCACATCAGTTAGTGAGATGTCATATCAATTGGGACTTAGACATATCCTAGGACGATCCACATATTCGAATTACAACTACCAACACAACGAATGTTGCAACTGCGAAAAAGCATAAAGCAATAGCATTCATCTTTTCATTAGTTACTTCCCTAATATTACCTATAATACCCAAAAAGGGAATTAAACATTGACCTCATTTGTCTTTTACGTTAAGGAACCCACAGAATCATATTCCCTGATGGTCACTGTATAGGCATGAAGATTGTCTTCCATCCGCAAATGAGAAAGAGCTATGACCACACTCCTGCTGGGGCTCCAAGACGATTGGACACAGCAGTTGAGATTCTCAGTAGGCACCCAGATTATGATTTTGTTGAGGCAAGACAGGCAACTAAAGAAGAGGTCTATCGTGCTCACGCGGAAGGACATATTGAGAAGATAAAGGAGGAGAGAGCATCCAGACAAGGAGGGCGTCTATATGAGATGGCATTGCTAGCAGCAGGAGGCGCTTTCTTGACAGCAGAGATTGCAGCAGAGGGAGAGCCAGCATTTGGGCTTATACGTCCGCCAGGACACCATGCCGCACATGCATCATATTGGGGATTCTGTTACTTCAATAACATGGCAATAGCTCTCTTAGCCTTGAAGACACAGGGTCTGATTCAATCTGCCTACATTCTGGATTTTGATTTGCATACTGGGGATGGAAATATCAACATTCTTGGAGATGACCCGGATATTGTGATTCACAACCCGAGTGGATTTGGGGAAGAAGAATATCTCGAGAATGTCAGAAAGGGGCTGGATAAATCACCAGAAGTAGACATCATCGCTGCATCTGCAGGGTTTGACCAATACATTGACGACTGGGGAGGAAAGTTGTCAACTCAGGCTTTTGCGAGGATTGGAGCCATGATGCGTGAGTTTGCTGAAGAGAATTGCGAGGGGCGCCGTTTCGGGCTGCTTGAAGGGGGATACAACTTCGAGGATCTTGGTAAGAATGTGCTTGCCTTCTGTGATGGACTAAGAGGGGAGTAAGCCCTTTCGTAGATACCCGACAAAACAGATTTAGTTTCTACCAAATCCTCAGAGTACTCCTACCGCGTTTGGGCATGAATAGAAACACCGAGTTTCTAAGGTGCTTAAATCACTCCGTCATGAATAATGAGTAGTGTATGCCATGAGGTTCCTAACTCTACTTAGCCCTCTCTCCAACTTCGCTCAGATGATTTCTGTGTACTTTGCTGAAATTTGGGAGTTCCTGATCTTCATAGGACGTGTTTCTGGAGTGATTATTGTATTAGCAGGTGCAATAATCTGGTTCACCGATACAAATCCAAAACGAGGAAAGGGTCTGGTATTTGGTGGTATTGTGCTATCCATTGTGGTCCAATATTTCGTTATGTATCCACCTGCTTTTGTCGTGATTTGAACTACTGAGAACTCTAACCCCCGTCGTGTCATGCGGAAAGGTTTATGTCCAGATACTTCAGAGCAGTCCAGTGACTCTCGGGCCCGTTGCCTAGCCCGGATAGGGCGCTACCCTTCTATCTCGCCGGACTTGCTCCGGCTTGTGGGATAGGTAGAACTCGCCAGTTCAAGTCTGGCCGGGCCCGCCACCACTCACTCTGAGTCTGTTTTAGACCACTCAAATTTATTCCCCCCAAAATGGCAAAAAGTCGGAAGTCGTTGTGCCGGTTGCGATGATGGAAGTGCAAACTGGGCGTTATGGGAGGGCTAGAATCAAAAATGAGTGTTAAGGGCGCTACTTCAATTCGTCAATTGATTTCTAAACCAATATTTGGCGCAAAGAAAGGCCCTTATTTCCGATAAGCGACTAACAGAGAGCTTTAGTATTCTGAGTACATCCGTCTTCCCAAGAAGATTCTCTGGATTAACCGTGAGGGATGATGGATGTTGATGCTTAGTTTCATGGAATGCTCGTGGTTCGAGAAGAGTAAGTGCGGCAGGAGGGGGGACTAATGGTAGAAGAAAAGGGAACTAATTGGGTCGCCATTGCCTTCAAACTTGTGGCTCTGTTCATCGTGACATTTCTCCCGTTGATGGGGGTCTCTTGGTTCCTGGCTGCAGTACGAATCGTCCATCCAGAGTGGATGGGGTCAGCCATCCTGACCTGCGGCTTCATTTTCTTTGTAGGAGGGGGCATTCTTGTGTTCGGAACATCTCAAACAGAGTGGGGCTTTTCAAGGTCGGGCAGAAACCAATGGAGAAATGTTACACTAGGAGCTGGTAATTGATGACTGAAAAGAAAGAGGTTAAGAGAGCCCTTGAGGAGAATCTCTGTCCAGGAAGTCTATTGCCCGAGTCAGAGTGCGACTGCTTGGACTGCCGGGGTGAATTCTTCAATCCTTCCAAGATGTTTGCGGAATGCAGGAACATTGGCGAGATGACGCATAAGTTTGAAGAAACTCTACAGTACTTCAATTATCTGAAGGGCAATGCTTGGAATGCATTAGTGGAGCATGACTACACAGTCCATTTGATTCCATGCCTTGTTGGTGGCAACTACTGGGTACACTGCCCTGGCTGTTTCTATCCGGTGCTTCTTCCAAATGGGGCCGACTCCAACATCCTCTGCAAAGATTGTCATGCCATACTGCAAACTAGAGACGCAGATGGGCTGCATCCCAAATACTACCAAGATCTCTTTGACTACCTCAATCTGATGTTCGACTGGGAAAAGACTGGAGAACGGTCGTTCAATGAAGATTACTGGTTTACACGTGAGTTTTGCGAAACTCATGGCTTTGACTTTGATGCTATACGTGCAAGACTTCAAGCAACAGGAGGGTTTGACGACTCTGAGGTGATGCACAATTCACAGTTCAATATCCCTCTCTTTGACGAACTACCACAGATTATTGGAGATAATTAATAGTAGACACAAGCGAAGGCTATTCCGTGGAAACACTACTGGAGGGCAAGCGACTCTCGGACGTTCTTGTAGTTTCCATCCCGTATATGGTTCATCCAGAAGAAATATGTTGTTGATGTTATGCTCTCCAAATCGGTAATTCACATGTCCGATGAGCTTACTGTTGGGACTGCGACAGCAAATAGAGGTGAACTTGCAAAGGGAATAATCCCGGGTGTCGAATTAAACACCGGTACGAAGATAGATATCCCAGTGCTTGTTCTGAATGGAAAACAGGATGGCCCCGTTCTACTTCTGGTTTCGACGCAACATGGAATCGAGATACAGGGCATCGAGGTTATACATAGAGTCATGAGGAAATTAGTGAATCCAGACAATCTACGAGGATCCATAATTGGAATCCCAGTGGAGAATCCCCTTGCCTACATGCATCATCAATATCTCTCATGGATAGATAATCTTGATTTAGGTGGTGGCGGAAGCGGTAGTCTTCTCACTGCAGACAACCCTGATGGCACTGCAACAGAGAGACTGGCTTATGTGCTCTGGCAAGAGGCATGGAGCAAGGCAGACATGGTAATCAATATTCACTGCAACGTCCGCCCAGATGACCTCATATTTCAGGAGATTCTCACAGGCAATCCGAAGACAAAGCCTGCATTGGAGAAAATGGCAGAGGCCTTCGGAGTCACCACTATTGTTGATGATACACCTATCGACCCCAATGCACCGCCAACTCTCGGAAATCTTGCTGATCAGAATGGAGTACCCGTCTTGCTCATGGAACTCATAGATGGCAGATGGATCTCTGAACCATCCACGAGTGCTGGCGTAAGGGGCGTTCTGAACATCATGAAAGCATTTGACATGCTTGATGGCGAAATCGAACCGCAGAAAGGCTTCCCAATCATTCCTGGAAAATGCAAGTTCCAGGGTATTGTACGTGCCAACAAGGGCGGTCTCATTCGATTCCTGAAAAAGCCTGGTGAATTTCTCAGAAAAGGTGAAGTATACGCCGAGATTTTCAACCTCCATGGAGATGTAGTTGAAAAAGTGAAGATGCCTGTGAACGGATATATCTGGGCATATCCCTGTGGAGATATTCTAGGCACTCCCGGAAGCATGCAGGCTGTTCAGACCGGAGCTAATATTGGATATACATTCTCACAAATTGAGGACTAGCAAGTTTCTAGTAAAATCATCCGCGGATTAAAGACAATGAGGGAGAACTGCAGAAGAGTACTCATCATGAGTAATGGTTTGTTACTGCTGATTACTGGAGATTCAAGTTTCATCAATTTGCATCATGGTTATAGATTCCACCCGATTCTATCTCATCGATGTATCATTTCCTATTTTCTTCTAGAAAGGAGTAGTGGACATCCTGAGGGGTATCTTCACTTTCGGAGGCTTAAGCAAGTACCTATTCCTTTGTAGCCAAGACATGGAGAACTCCCCGTTGGAAAGATACTCCGTCATTTGATGAATAGGCTTGCACCCGATCAATGGCTGATTCTTGTAGGTGTTGCATTTCAATATCTTGTTTCCTAGCCAACTCTTCCAAATGGCATTCCCACCCGTAGGCAAGCATCTCTTGCCACCAATTCTCAATTGTGGGATATGTGTATTCAACTACCTCAGGAAGAAGAAGTGGATTGTTGAATTCTGACTCTCCCATTATCTCTCCCCACCCGTCAATGGTTTCCTTTGGGTATACTCTTTGCGGGTAGTATTCGAAGGATTCGACAAAACGTTCCATCCATTCTGTATCGTCTTGCCATGTCCATGTGCTAATCCCCGTCATGCCACCAGGTCTTAGAAGACGATGAATCTCTTTCATGATGGAATCAGCGGCAATGAACTCTCCTTCCGCGAAGTCGTAGCAGTAGTCCCACCCCAAGAACCCGGCTGTCACATAATCAAAGGATCCATCCTGAAAACCTAGCTCTTTTGCATCCATCTCGAAAGCCCGAACATTGGTTAGCCCACATCTCTCAGCTTCGTCACGAATATGTGTAACCCAGGTTTCGTCTGCGTCTATTCCAATTGCCTCTCCAGTGGGACCTATTCTGCGCAGTGCAGCTAAAAGGGTAGATCCACCTCCAGTTCCAATGTCGAGAACTCTTGTACCCGTAGTAATGCCCATGAGAGAAACAAGTCTATATGCAAGTAGGTCCCAGATTCCGCCCCAAGTATGGAAATTGCTTCGCGGTTCGGTCATATTCTCGCCGCCCTCTTCTAGACAACATCTTCTGTTATCTCATCTTCAGCACGCACAATTTCTATCTTACTCTCTTTGCCCAGTTCCTCTTCAAGTTCCTCTACGCTGACACGCGGTTCAATATCCATTTTTACCAAAACAATCAGAATTCCAATATTGATGATGAGGGTGATGAGAAGAAGAGGCAGTCCTTGCCAATTGGTGTAGATGAATCCAGCAGGAATTGGGCCCAATGATACAAAGGAGATGACAAGGACATTTGTCAGGCTGAAGAGTTTGCCGAGATCTTGCCGAGGTAATGATTTCTGAATATAGGTACCAAGGACTGACCACCAGAGGGTGTCATTGATTGATTTCATGGCGGTTGCAAGGAAGGCTAGCGTGAACAATACACCAAGTCCCGGATAAATCGAATCAAGAATATATCGCCACTCGGGAGGAGTATAGTACGGGAAAAAGCGGGCGATTATGAGAAGGCTGATGGACACGGGCATGACGGAATAGACAGCGATGGTAAGATTTCTACCTCCATGTTTGTCGAAGAAGCGACCGAGATAGAGTGTCAGAGGGATGGATATCAGGAGGGTGATGAGAAACATGAGGTTTATGTCACCAAGCCCATACTGTAGTGTTTCATTCAGATAGTATGTATTAGCAAACTGGTAGAAGCTATCACTCAATGCATCAAGGCAGATTAGTCCCACAAAGACGGGGAAAACTCGAATAAGAAGCTTGAGACCCCTGATGTTTTCTTTGAAGAAGTGACGTATGAAACCTTCATCGGAATCCACCAGCCTTGGTTGAGGGATGGATTCCAGAGCAAATGCCCGAATACCTGCCGCAATGAAGTAGAGTACTGCCGCTAAGAGAAGCAAAAGACGCATTACATACACAAATCCAAGGCCTGCACCAAGAAGGACACTGATCATATACAATGGGAGAAGCCCTAATGATGTTCCTAATTGAAATAGACTCTGTGCCACTCCTCCGAATCTTCGATCCACTTGCTGCATCTGATATGCAATACCTGCGGTTCCGGTAAATGACGCAAGTCCCATAATCAGAAGCCCTATGGCAACAAGTACAATCCCTTCTGCAAATACCAGAGTGAAGTAGCCCAGTGCGCTAGCAACCATTGTGAATACGGAGAGCTTTCTTCTATCATAGTTGTCCGCGAGATAGCCAGACACGAAGTTGCCTATGAGTCTCACACCAAGCATGCCTGATAACAGAACACCAATAGCAATGTATGAGATTCCAATATCTCTAAAAAAGAGGTTGAAGTACTGATACAGGACATTAAGTGCACTGTATATCCAGACTGTTAGGAGGTAGAGAGTCCAGTTCCTATTTCTTGTGACCATTCGAACAGACTGAAACCAGCTAAGTTCTGATGCATGGGCATCTTGGGTTATCTCTTGAGGCACATCTGCACGCTCTTGGCGAATATTTCCACATTCTATTGATATGGGTAAAATTGGTTCACAAATTGATTCATATAACTGCGATTAAATGCGCCAATATTTGCATATGGAATAGGCTGAAAGAACGCAGGTCAGAATGTTCTCCGTTCCGCGCGCATATGGTGCCCACAATGGGGGCATTCGAAAGTCAATGGACCCACCCAATTCAATTGCTCGTAACTGAGTTCTGAATCACAGTGTGGACATTTCTCAGGTATATCAATTGTAGGGACAGGCCTATATCCCGATGTTCTAGTGGATGTATACTCATCAAAGGAAGAATCCGCAACTGAAGTGATCCGAATATCTTCTGGTGTAGATTCATCATCTTTTACATATCCCCAGATTGAGCCAACAATGCAGATGATACCGAGTGCGGCAAAAGCAAACGGAATCCAAGCGAAAAGGTAGGGACTGGGACCAAAGTCAGTGGGCCATGTAGCTGCGAAGTCAAGCATGAACATTCCCATTGTTAATGCCATTCCTGTCCAGATGAAACCAAAAATCACAGTTGCAATTGTTCCACCTTTACTTCCCTTTTCAGGCATAGTACAAACCCCTCGGATTTCCTGAGCTAAAATTGGCCTCATGACTTATAGGTGATTCCCTAGTAATTAGTGCTTTCTCAATTGGTATGAAATGGAGGCGGCAAGAGCTGATTCGCGCACCATATGTTTCTAGCTTTAAGTCAACCATTCTTGTCCTATTCACTAAAGGCAATCTTGGTAAGTTTGACAGGATAGTAAGAGAATAAGAGCTCATTGTAGGCGTAAGAGTCATGATAATTGAGCATCACTAGTATTTCTTATCACGAAGAGTTCGTTGGTTATTTGATAGAATTCACGAAATGTATTATGATGTTCCAGACAAAGAGAGATAGCTGCAGAGATGAGTTTTTTCCGATAATTAGAAACCACGATTTGTCAATTCTTGCGGGATCTTAAGAAAGCAAAACAAGAAGACTACGATTTGCTGAAATCAATCGATTCTCTCAACCAATCAGGTATCTCGAATTCCATAACATTCTCTATTTCTGTAACGTTTGAGAAGGGCGCATTTATTTTGATTCTTGCTGCGCGTTTCGAGCCCATACCAGGGATTGATTCCAACTGTGACATGGACGTGTTGTTGATTCGAAACGGATGTGGTATGACACTCACGGAGCGAGGGCCATGATCAATCACCATCACATCTATGCGATCCAAAGGCTTGATTCCATTGCTCATGTGACAGAGAAGGGGATATGTTCCAAGCGGTCTATAGAGTAATGATTTGCCTTGATATTTATCTAGGTACACTGAACCTATCACAGTACCACGGGGAGCCACTTTTTTCAGCATCTTTACATCGACAAGATTTCGAACCTGTTTTTTATGTCTAAAGAATTGATTTCTCTTGACTCCGCCTTTGGATCCATCATTAGCTCTGGTATCCTCAAAACCGATCATTTGCCTGATGTTTATTCTTCGGACAAGAAGATTCTCTTCAAGAATCTCTAGGAGGTGTTTTAGGTTGTGTTCCAGAGTTCTTTCACTCTCTCCGGGCAGACCGTAGACAAGATTGATACCGGGAAGGAGATGGGGTAGTGAACGACCCTCCCTCTTGGCGCCCACTTCATTAAGTAATTTTATTGCATCAAGAACTTGGTCTGGTGTTGCCTTGAGATTGTTCTTCCTGACAACATCAGGATCGAATGACTCGACCCCAAAAGCAGCCACATCTCCAACCGTATGATACTTCATTATCTCCTTGGCGACTGACTTACTCTCGGAGGGATGTCGAGCCAATGTTCCTGGATTCACGTTATCGATATGAAGGGTTTCCATCTCGGGTCCAACCTCACGGATCTTGGAGAATAAGTCAGCCACCGCCGATGGGTTAGGAGTAGGAAATTCCTCATCGCCCATTTCGGGAGAACCATAAACAAACAAGTCGGCTTGTTTTCCTATACGGAATGCTCTGACTCCTTGATTATAGAGTGCCTCTATTTCTGAGATAATCTGTCTGGCTGGCCTTTGATTTGGTTCGCCATACAAAGGCTCTGTGCAAAAACTACAACCGCCTGTGAGATAACGGGAACAACCACGATAGGTTTCAATCTCGCATATTATGTAGCCACGCCTGAATCCCGGAGCCTGATTCACCAGTCGTGCACCTCTTGTTGTCAGCTCTTCGGTATTGCAAATGTCGCCCCTCATTGAAAAATCGATATCCGAGAATTTCCATCCAGAACTTGCGAGGGCGGCAACAACGAGTCCGGTATCTCCCTTTACGAGATAGTCGAATGGAGGTGACAATTCGTCAGGACTAACAGCAACACGGCCTCCTTCAATGCCGCACCCGTATTTTGCCCACGGTCCCGCCAGCAGCTTGGGTATCTCTGCCAAATTTTGGTGAGAGAACAACTGCTTTGTTTCCCGAACAGAAATAGGAGTGCCTCCGATATACTTGCCAGGTACAACCATGCCTGCAACTAGGATTACCATGTCTGAGGTGGACCATAGATCTATTGCATCAGCAAAACTGCCTCGTACAGCGTCAATAGTCTGGTAGATTATGTCTGTCTTTGGCGAGTGCTGCCAGATGGCCCCTGCAATATATCGTGGATAAGTACTGAGATAGGGTGGAACCCCCAGACACGTTGGTTCATCCACATATCCATCCACCATTACGACTCTTTGCAGCTAAGTCCACTCCCTGAAGGTATCATAACCCATGAATCCAATTTCGTGTTTTTCCTTACCATCGTTCCATTCCACAGGGCCTTCTGCCGTTACTTTCCCAATGGCATACAATGGCGTATTCTGTTTTCTAGCGATCGTCCTGGCATCCTCCCATTTGCCGGGTGGAACTGTTAGAACTACAATAAACTCCTCGCCACCGCCCATTATCAGGTCAATAATATCAAGGTCATTTTCCTGAGCAACTTCCATTACGCCGGAAGCAATTGGCAAGTTGTCAATCTTAATCCCCTTCCCGTTGAGCTCGGCCATCGTGTTTAATGTTATCCCAAGACCATCGCTACTATCCATAGCAGAAGTAACCGCCCCCTTCTCTGAGAGTGTCTTAACTATACCGAACGGGATTGAGGGTTTGTACACTGCTTGAAGTGCTCTCTTGCGAAGGATATCCGGAACATCAAGTTCCTCAAGAAGAATCTTGAAGCCAACCGAGGTTAAACCAAAGTGACCTGTCACAGCAACTATATCGTCCACATCGCTTCCCTGACGGGCGACAATCTCATTAGGACTTGCAAAGCCAAATCCCACACCTGTCAAGACGACACTGTTTGTTGCCCCCAGGTCACCACCCAGAAATGGGATGCCATGTTTAAGGCCAAATTGAGAGAAGCCGCGGATAATTTCTGAGGCATCATCAGTTTCATAGTCCTCAGGGACACACATAGATAACAAAGTGGATTCAGGTTTGACTCCTTTCGCAACCAAATCGCTCAGAGTCATTACTGCTGTCTTTCGGCCAACTTGAGCGGGAGTCATCTGAGGAAGCCAGTCAGTATCGCCCACAAAAGTGTCCACATTGAGAACCAGATTCTTTTCGCTGTCTATAGGAAAATCTGAGGCGTCATCATCAAATCCCAGTTTGGCACCAGAAATCTCGTTTATCATATGACTGATGGTTTTGAGAAATGGACGTTCTCCAAGCTCTTTGGTCTTCATTTCACAGCCTCTCTAGTTGTTCCATTTTGAACTGTGTTAAGTGTTTATTCAAACGTGAAATACTAACCGGACGAGTATCTTTATTAGAGAAATCTGAAGGATGAGCCCTAGTTTTGCCTCGGTGGCTAAGCGGCTAAGGCGTCTGCCTCGTAAGCAGAAAAACACGGGCTGCTTGCCAGCCCATGGTCGAATCGCGGGTTCAAATCCCGCCCGGGGCTCCATTTTTACCCAAGAAGCGTTGATTGACAGTATTTTGTTGTGCAGGTTTCCAAGAGATTATATGAGTAACTTCATATCTTGAATATCCGCGAGGTGAGAGTTAATGAGCGAAAAACAATCTAAGCAAGAAAAAGAGCAGAGAAAACAAAAACTGCCACCATTTGAATGGTTTGCAGCCGCAACAAGATAATGATTCTGCGGCAATGAACGCCATTTTGTGGCAGACGGGTGTATTCCCGACTCTGCTTCAATAGTTTAGTGCTTATTTGCAATTTCTGCTACTCCCGATTATCACTGTTATCCCGATTGAGGAAACAGTCGCTATATTCTTGTTAATGTATCCAAAAGAAAGTGTCAGAAATGGGTCATCCCGAAAAGGTAAAAAGAGTCATTTCATCCGCTACCCCTGCGACCCAATAGCTTGCAAATGCGGAGGTTGCCAAGCCAGGTCAAAGGCGCTAGGTTGAGGGCCTAGTCCTGTAGGGGTTCGCGAGACTCCGAGGACGTCACGGACTCGGGGCGTGAATTCAAATCTCGCCCTCCGCACCATCTACTTCCATCCGTGTGGCATAGACGTAATTCTTACCTAGATATGATAGATTATTATGTGGTACACCGGATATTGGATGTAATAGATTACGGATGGGATTATCCTGCGCGTGTTTGCTGTTTCCGGATTCTCTGGTACTGGGAAGACATCGTTGATTGAGAACTTGATTAAAGAGCTGAAATCGCGGGGACATTCAGTTTCAATAATTAAAAGCTCAAGAGAGGATATTGGGCCTCCAGAGGGCACAGATACACATCGGCATATCACAGCGTCAGCTAACCCTGTTACTTTGGTCGGACCAAGTACAACCACCATCAGGTATCAGCGTAGACTAAACTCACGTGATATTCTGTCGAAGTTTGATGCTGACATAGTCTTGCTGGAAGGCTTCAAGTCGGCACATATTCCGCGGGTCTTCTGTATAGGTAAGCGAGGGTTCAATGAAGACAATATTCCAGAGCAAACCCATGCGATTGTGAGTTGGAACAAGACAGACACCGAAGAAACAACTCAGATCCCCATTCTCCATTCCAGACAGGTTGAAGAGATTACTGATCTGGTTCTACAGTATGCAGTCACACCAAATGAGGTAGAGTTTTGATTTGTCGCACGGAAGGAATAAGCCTCTGTCAATTCAGGAAAGATGAAATATCACCCATTTTCTAGTTAAAGTGCCCAATTAAAGTGTCAGATTGTTGTCAGATTTCCCCTTAACCTAATCTTGTTGCCACCATGAGGGGGAGCACCAATTCCACTCATCATTCATGAATGCCAATTCTTCTACCTCATTTAAATCCGTATGTCAGGCAAGAATTCGGATGTGTTACCTGTCTTCTGACTGCGCCAAAGTGCAAAAGAGCCCATACCTCACAGTAATGCTGACTCTATTTTTTGGGCTTACACAGATTTCTCGACGAGAATCGGGATGAATCCAATGAATATAGAGCCTTATGTATCATTGGCAGTCATCCGATACTACAACAAATTCCGAGCAGCTCAAAAAGAGCGAAACGCACAAGATGACCCGGTTCTGTCCAGTCCGCGGAACACCATGCGAACAAGCTACACCCACCAACGCATGGTGATGACCCTATGATGACTGTCATAGTAATTGCAATTGGTGGAGTGGCAGTAGTTATTTTGATGGTGGTACTCCAGAAGAAGGGCATAATTGAGAGATGAATACTGAGCGGGGGGTATTACTCACTATGCCCTGCCCATCCATCCATCTACGACATCAAGCAAGAATGCAAGTTCTCTATTCTTATCACACAGTATCACATATGTTGCAGATAGGGGTGTTGAGCTCCCGTTGTGCAGTAGCCTCAGATCTGCAGTGAAGCGTCCCAGATCTGCTAAGGTAGAACATTATGCGGCGTTTCTTGACACGCTGCTCGGCATAGTACAGAATCTATGATTCGGCCAACTTGAACCCAAGCTCAAAGAGAGTTCCCCGTTGGCCTTGCTCATTCACGTGTTTTCTGACTTTCATCGAGACGTCGCAGAGCAAAGACAATCCCTTGATGATTATTATCCCAACTCCAACACCCGGTGCTGAAGAATCTGAGAGCGCATCGGGGTTGTTCAGAAACTGCTGAACGTCTTCAGGCAATCCTCCTGCGTCATCGACGATATTGACAACCAATTCTTGGCCCCTGCTTGAGGCAATAAGGTGAAGCCGGGAAGCTCCGTGTTTAAACGCGTTGTCGAAGATGTTCCAGAAGAGATCTTTCACAATGGGACATGACAGAACCATGACATCTTCCTCAAGCTCCATTGAGATTGTTCCGGATTCCAGTCCGTACTCCCTTCTTACTCTTGTCGATACATCATCCAGCACGTTTTTGAGATTGACTGGTGCTGCCTCGATTTCAAATCGACTCATTTTCGCAGTAAGGTCCCGCATGTCCTGTACGAATTCATACATGCTGTTGATGATCTCTAAGGACAGCTGCAACCACGTTTCACGTTCTTCCTCCGAAGCGATACTCTGTTCTATGGACTCTCGGGCTGTTCCCACGTAATTGCGAATATCGTGCCGAAATATGCTTCCTACGAGCCGGTTTATTTTATACTGCGCTTCGAGTTTCTCATTTGTTTCTCGAATGAAGTGCATGAGAAACCCAGCTCCGGTGACAATGACTCCCGTCGTAGTGAGCATTACTTGAATCTCGAGCAGACGGAACACCTCAAGAGGTAGAAAGAGTAGTGTTGAAACGCCCCAGAGTAAGAGCCCTGAATACGCCATCCAGAAGCCCGTACCTGGGTTGTTCACATCTTTCTTGAAGTGCGTAGCGGTGGTCCAACAAGAAAATGTGGTGAAAGCCCCAACAACCGAGTAGACAACACCGTAAGAGGTTCCTATCCAGAGCCCAATTGGGACAATAGCGAAGCCGATTGCTGGTGCTATGATATACATCGCTAGTTCCTTTCCGACCCTTCGCTTATGCATTGTCCCATCGAGTAGGAACAGAGACCCCAAGAGCATCCCTGAAGTTGCTATGACATCCATCATCAGCAAGCCATGTCCCTCTATGACAATGGTCGTTATAGCTGCAAAAGAGTATGTTGTGAATCCCAAAGCCCAAAGCCGGTATCGAACTCCCCGCGAAAATCTGTATAGACCGTAAGAAACTAGCACAAGAAAGACAATCAGAACTTCAAAGTATAGAACAAACTCAGGTTGGACCAAGGTGAAATTCTGCATTTGGAGATACGTCCTTGTCGATGCAGTGTTAACAGTAGAGTTGACAGATTAATGAATGTACCCAATTGTATTATCCCTTTTGCTGATGGATGGAGCCAATGCGGATAGGGGGTAAGGTTTCTTAAGAGAGGTCTCTCAAGGGGTTTGAGTCTGACCACAGCTCAAGGCTGGAGCAGTTTCAATACGGGATGGCCCAACCCCTGTAGGCAGATGGTGTATAGAAGTTGGACCCGCCCAAAGACGGGAGGGAGGCAGGTTAAAGACAGGAAGGGCGGGCCCGTTTTGTGGAAGCCTAGTAGGAGGCGTGAGTCATGACACTGGCATCCACCGATTTTCTTGTGTAATCGGAATTTAGTACTGACCGTCCCATTTAAGAAACACATACAAAGAATTGCTGTTTTCACTGGTATTCTCTAGATAAATTGCCATCTGAATCGATTGAAATGAATCTGTCGTAGAAGGATAGCAAGATATTAAGGCAATGTGGTTGGCCTGAGAATTACAAGAGCAGGATGATTTGTTATGTTAACCGCCAAAATCGGAATAATTGGGATTGGCAACATGGGCAGGATTCATGCACGAATATTGAGTAGCCTTGACTCCCTTGCGGGTGTTACAGACATAGACTTTGATAATGCAAAAACCGTTGCAGCGAATTATGGTGTAAAGGCATATGAAGACTATAATGACATGCTTGATGACCTATCACTTGACGGAGTAATAGTTTCAACCCCTACATCCACCCATGCAGACATAGCTACTGAAGTTGTGAAAAACCATAGCCTGAAGGGGATAATGATTGAGAAACCCTTGGCTAGCACTCTTGTAGAGGGAGAAAGACTACTTACCGCCATCAAGAAGAAAGGGATGGGGGGAGTTGTCTGCCATTCTGAGATATACAACCCTGTTGTTGACCGTGCCTTGACAATGATAAAGGAAGGCGCCATTGGAGAAACTAGGGTGGCAATTCATGATCGTCGGGGATTTGTGCACCCGTCCAGAATTCCATCATTAGGTGATGTGTTTGAAGACTTAGGGGTACATGATTTCGACATTATGGCGAGGATGAACACTGGTCCTGCAAAGGTCTATGCTCAAGGCAATCTAAGCGAGGGAGTATACAATTCAGGAACCGTTCTTGTGAAATTCAAGGACGGTGTGCACCATTCGTTTCATCTCTCTAGGGAATATGCGGGCAGAAGCCGATCTATGGATGTTTCTGGAACAAAGGGAGCACTGGTCTTGGACCTATTCGGCCAGATAATCAAAGTGAAGGATTTGGACCAAGAACCTTCGGCCGAAGATAGAACAATCAGATTGCCAGAGCGTGGCGCCACTATCAAAGTGTATGGAGAGCCAATTTTTGAGGCAATCAAGGATTTCATTCGTATCATAAAGACAGGAGCAGAACCGATTGTGGGTCTAGAAGATGGAATAAATGCCCTGCGAGTAGTTGAGGCAGCAAGGAAAAGCGCCAAGACTGGCAATGTGGTTGACCTCAAGATAGATGGGTAGTCAGCTCGCCTAAGAGATGGGACTTGCTGGCAGAAACGATTCTAACATCTACATCCGTACCAATAGGAATTTCCGATTTTATGATGATAGGTTTGTAGGAGAAATTCCGAGTCATCATTCCGCCTGATGATCCCTTTTCAGTCACCATTGCTCGTCCTTCCCATCCGACCCATTCCTTGTTGGTTGATGCTGTCAATCGGCGTACTAGTTTTGACAACCTTCTGCTCCGATTCTTCTTCAGCGTTGTATCTACTTTTTGATCGGATCTAGAAGCCACAGTACCGGGCCGGTCACCATATTTCGATATATTCACTAGCGTTGGCCGGGTTTCGCTCACCAAATCCATGGTTTTATCGAAATCTTCGTCCGATTCTCCTGGAAATCCCACTATGATGTCAGTTGCGATAGTCGCCTTGGGAAAGCGATTACGAATGCTACCAACCACTTTCACCCAATCCTCTACCACATATCGCCTTCGCATAATTCTTAGGATGTCATCGCTTCCGGATTGAACTGGAATATGGAAGAACTGGAAGAAGTGACTTGATGTCATTGTATCTAGCAGATTGGGTAGATAGTCTTTGACCGCGCTTGGATTGAACATTCCTAATCTGAATCGGTAAGTCCCTTGTATGCTATCTACTGCACTGAGGAGCTGTGGAAGAGTTTCCGAAGTGTCAAACCCATAAACACCGGTATCTTGACCTGTCAATCGGATCTCCTTGTAGCCAAGATGAACGCATCTCTTCGCAATATCAACAATTTCGGATACTGAATAGCTGTTCAACTCTTCACGGGCGAATTTCACGGCACAATATGCGCAGTCACCGATACAACCCTCAGCAATCGGGATTGTGCAGATGACTGACTGAGGAGGACCTTCAAAGTATTGGAGTTTAGATTCCGGGTCCGATACTAGATGCTCTATGCCTCTCTCACCATTCATAATTCTCTTGATAATCTCGGGGAGAGTAGTGATACATTGAGGGCCGACTATAGCTCCAAAATCGGGTATTGCACGACGTATTCGACCCAATGAGATTTTGGGAAGACATCCAGCCACCACAACAGGGATAGGGAGTTCAGATAATTCACTTAGGCGAAAGATAATACGGTCCTCGGTCGGTTCCTTGACTCCGCACGTATTCACTATCATGATGTCAGCGCTTTCGTGATTTGGCACCCTTTTTGACCCCAATCGATTCAGATGGCCAGCTATTAAATCAGAATCAGCAGTATTCAAGGCACAACCATAGGTTTCCAAGTGATACTTGATCTCTAATGATATCTGATTGCCTCCCTGAATGTGCGGCAGAATTGTAATAGTATCACCCTCAGACACGGCTGTATCCCATCCATCTAATTGTCCAATTTCTTTTCTATTCAACAGGATAATGAGATTACCACTAATGCCATCTGAATTCGTGATCAGGCGACGGGCTCTCTCACCATATTGCTCTGTGACTTCACGAATGACAGAACCCACGGAAGATTCAGGTGGTACATCCACCTCTATAGTCTTCGAACCTATCTCTCGTCGGATAGGGCCAAATGACTTGATATTCACTTTCATGATGGTACCCGGATGTTATCTTGCATTCGTCTACTCAGATTCTTGATACTCCTCGATTAGCTCATCAACCATTGAGTCCACAACGGAGATTATCTCCTCGATAAGCTTCCAAGGCGCATCTTCTACATGAATACCAACCGCGACAACAACAGTGACTTCAAGAGCCTCGGATATTTTCTCTGCAGCAGAATTTGCCAGTACGTAGTCCTTGTGACCAGGAGACGTGATGGTATTCACGCTTATTGTGGTAGCGTTTCTGTAGTGGCTTCTGGTGGGGTACGCTAGGGCAACGCCACCGATATGAGATTCGTCGCCACCATGGATTCGAACAAGAATGTCTTTGCCTACTCGTTCACCCTGGAGTATCATCTCGTGTGAGTTGGCTTTGCTACGAATTACAACTGGATTCATATCAGTCTTCATCCTCCCGTTGCTGATGCATACGCCAAGAAAGGGTTAAGGTCTTCGGATGAGCTGCACGATATTCGTCAAGTAATCTAATGGCCGTAGAATGAGGCGCTGACTTCACTTTCTCGGGTTCATCATAAGCCTCTTCCGAGATTCTTTGATACACTGCAATCATGTCATCGAGACCATCCTTCGTTTCAACTTCAGTGGGCTCTATCATTAGGGCTTCATCAACAATGAGGGGAAAGTAAACAGTCGGGGCATGTATGCCATAATCCAGCAATCGTTTGGCGATATGTTTTGCAGTTACCCCAGTATCATCCTTCATCTTTTCAGCTGAAATCACACACTCATGCATTCGGGGAGCGTCTTGGGAATAAGGGAGTGTAAACCCTCTAATCTTACTGATGTGTCTGGCAATATAATTAGCATTGAGAACAGCCGCCTTAGAGGTTGCAAAAAGGCCATCTTTTCCTAGAGCATAAATGTACGAGTAAGCTCTGACAAGCACACCGAAGTTTCCGTAGAAGCCATGTACTTTGCCAATCGAGTTAGGCAAATCATAGTCAAGACTGAAGATACCATCGTCATTTCGTTGTATCCGCGGGACAGGCAGGTATTCTGCAAGTTTTTCCTTGACACCCACCGGTCCTGCTCCAGGACCTCCTCCACCGTGTGGAGTTGAGAAAGTCTTATGCAAATTTAGGTGTACTACATCAAAGCCCATGTCTCCCGGACGAACAACACCCATAATCGCGTTGAAGTTTGCACCATCATAGTAGAGCAAACCGTCAGCATCATGAACAATTCCAGCTATTTCTGCTATGTCCTTCTCAAAGACACCGATTGTATTGGGGTTGGTAAGCATCAATCCAGCGGTCTTTGGCCCAGCTGCCTCCTTTAGAGCCTCAATATCAACTCTTCCTTCATCATTCGATGGAACGACTACAACCTCATACCCAGCCATGGAAGCAGATGCAGGATTAGTTCCATGCGCAGAGTCTGGGATTAACATCTCATTTCTCTGTTCGCATTCATCATTGACACACTTATGGTATTCTCGAATTACAAGAACTCCGGTAAGCTCACCTTGAGCCCCTGCAGGAGGTTGAAGAGTGACCGCATCCATTCCAGTAAGCGAACCCAACCATTTCTCAAGTTCCCACATCAATTCAAGGGCACCTTGAGTTGTGGATGTGTCCTGATAGGGGTGTAGCCCTGCGAAACCTGGGAGAGACGCTGCCCAATCATTCTGGACAGGATTGTACTTCATAGTACAGCTACCAAGAGGGTAAGTACCTTGACTCACAGAGAAGTTCATCTGGGATAGTCGAGTAAAGTGGCGCACAACAGTGGGTTCAGAAACCTCTGGAAGGTTCGGGGATTTCTTTCGTTTCATTACTGCTGGAATCACGGAATCCAGGTTGCCTACTGCATCTTCAATTGCCGGTGAAAGCGCTGGTAATTGATGCCCAATGACTCCAGGATTGGTCTTTTCGAATATGAGAGGCTCGCTCCACTTGGCTTGCCGATACTTATCAGGATGTGGGTTGTCAGACATTACTTTCCACCTCCAGATTGAAGAGTTTTGTCGATAGCTTTCGCTAATTCATCGATTGCTTCTTTATCATGCATCTCTGTGATAGTCAGTAACATTGACTCGCCCAAATGAGGAAAGCTCTCAGACAGAAGACGACCGCAATGGAAGCCTTCGGACAGGAGTTTCTGGTGAACCTCTATCGCCTTAGCAGTTTCAAATCGAATAACAATATCCTGCCAGATATTGTTGCCAATTGCTGGAGCTATCACACCTGTGATATCATTTAGTACCTTTGCGGCGTAGTTTGATTGATAGGCAATATTCTCACTTAATTCTTGAATTCCGTTCCGACCAAGCAACGATGCATAAATTGCCGCTGTGACCGCCATTAAAGCCTGATTTGTGCAAATATTGCTGGTTGCTTTTTCGCGTCGAATGTGTTGCTCTCTAGCACTCAAGGTAAGAGTGTATCCCTGTTCGTATGGTTCTTCTTCTGTTCTAGTTAATCCTACAATACGACCGGGCATTTGGTAAACTAATTTTCTCTTCATTTTGCAGCCGAAGATACCCAAGAGGGGCCCTCCATAGCTTATGTCAATACCAAGAGGTTGTCCCTCCGCAATCACAATATCCGCATCATAATCTCCTGGCGGCCTCAGCAAACCAAGTGATAGAATATCAACACCAACTACCAAGAGAGCATCAGCATCATGCACCAGTTTGGAAATTTCATCCACTTGAGTTTCAATGAAACCGAGGTAGGACGGGTTTTCAACATACACCCCGGCAACATCTTCGTCAAGTTTGCTTTTCAAGTCAGATATCGATAGTAGCCCTGTCTCTTTGTCATAATCGATTTTATCAAGCGCGATATCAGCAGGTTCTGCGTAGGTCTTGGCGACTTGGTAGTGTTCCGGTGTTATTGTGCCAGGAACCAAGAACGTTGATGCCCTTTTCACTCGTGATGCCATCCGTAGTGCCTCACCTAGACTCGTAGCCATGTCATACATGCTGCTGTTCACAACCTCCAAATCCAGAAGTTCCGCCAACAAGCTCTGATATTCGAAGAGGGTCTGCAACATGCCCTGACTTATTTCAGCTTGATACGAAGTATATGATGTCACAAATTCTGATCGTGATGCTAGAGACTTGACTGCCGCCGGGATATAGTGCATTCCAGCACCAGCCCCCAGAAACGACCTGCTATCCTTCATTGGTGTGTTTTTCGAGGCTAATTCTTTGAGTCGCTTGGAAACCTCCATCTCTGAATGCGGGCGCGGAAGGTCTACGTCCTTACGAAGCCTGAATTTCTCAGGCACATCTCTGAAGAGGTCGTCGATGTCCTCTAATCCAATTGAATCTAAGATATCATCTTGAGAAGCGTCTGTCATTGGGATCCAAGGGTGCTTATAGCTCATGTTGAGTATCACCAGGTTGATTAGCTACTTATGGATGCAAGGAAATGCCCCAATAGGCTTTTTGATTTGTAGCTTTTTCGAACAGTTAGGCTTGGAATTGTTTTTAAGTGCTGAGAAGATGACCCCAACGACTGGAGGTCGCTCATGAGATGAAACGTTGGTTGATGGACATTCTTGCTTGTCCTGCGAAAGATTGTAGAAGTGAGCTGGACTTGGAGATCTTTGAGTCCCATGAAATCGACACTGAAGACGGAACTGTTGAAGAGATTGATGCAGCTCTCATAACTTGTCCGAAATGTGGAAGATGGTATCCAGTCATTGATGGTATAGCATGCATGTTACCCGACAACCTTCGAATGGAAGGAAAACAACGTAAAGAAGAAACAGCTTTTCTTGAGAATTGGAAAGAGAAGATAGAAGACGATATCCTTGAAAATGGGAAACCTTTTGGTCTGCAACCTGAAAGCTAAAATGTGGTTCTCTTTTCGCAAGTAATAACTTAGCCCCGTAGTGTAGTGGTCCAGCATAAGGGGTTTTGGTCCCCTCGACCCAGGTTCAAATCCTGGCGGGGCTACCACTTCTATTTTTATTCGCCTTGCGCCCGCGACACCGGTGGTTCAGGCATATCACCATGATGATCGACGTGAAGCCGAGTGACCTGAGATAATACAAGGCGATCACCATTGACAAGGACCTCAATATTGATATGGTCATCAAGACCGCTGGTGGATAGCTTTTTGACCAGAACAGCCTCAACTTGAAACACACCAGCAGGATTGTCCATTGCTACAGTAATACGCAGCGGTTTCTCGTCACCCTGTTCGAGGATTACGTTATTGATTGCCATCGCACTTACACTGTGGATGTCAACCTTTCCTTGATGGTAGGGAACCATTGTCCGTCCCTTAGTCATATCACACCCATCGCCAATCTTTGTCACACCGGCCTCAAATGTGAGACAGGGAGTATCATCATCATGAGCATAAATTCCGTGAAGGATTGCAGATAGAATGTCTGTGGACTTTGCTGCATCATCATAAATTTGCTCAAGTTTGGGTTCTAGAATGGGGGCTGCCAATTGAATGGCTGCCTGATAATGCTCTTTTCGATGGATGACCATTCCTAGGTCATGAAGGTAGGTAGAAGCCAGGACAACAAGTCGAGCATCATCTGTGTCACCTATTCCCTCTGCAACGATGTTCGGCATGAATGCCTCGTCCAAAATCGTAAAGGCTTGAAGGGCGTTCCAGGTGGCAACTTCTGCATGGATGGGGCCGTGGTCAGTATAGCCAAGTCTTGAAACAGCCATTCTATTGGCTGTTCGTAAGTATGACTGAACTTTGGGTGAACCGGTCAAAAACTGATACATTTCAAGGGATTTTGTCCCAGTATCAAGCAAATCTCTTACTCGTACCTTATCTCTATCTAAAACGGAAGGGTCTTCATTCATTTAATCAGGCCCCGAAGGGGCAATTAGTCTATGCAAGCACTGTGATAAGCATTGCGAAGGAGGAAGGGAGGCTGGTTACAGTTCTCCAGCTTCCTCTTGCATGGATAGTAGAATTCTATCCGTTGCACTTGTGGCCTTCTTAATCGTATCCAAGTAGTCCTGTCGTGACTTCTCGAATGCAACCCGACTGATTCTTTGCTTCTTCCTACGAAGCAATAATTGACGAAGCCCAGCTTTAGCCCCCTCGATCTTCTCGTTCTGAAGCTCGAGCTGAGACACAATATCGCGGTATTTGCTGCCGTACTCAATCAATTTGCCCTTGAGTTCTGGAAGCTTATCATCAATCTCCTGTAGCTGACTCTTTATGTCGCGCTCTCTTATCATATACTCTCTCTTGCTGATTTTCCCTCTTCTTCGTGATGCCTCAAGCTTCTCAAGATCCATGTTCAGTGAGATTCGCTTAGAATAAGCATTTGCAAACTCCATCAGGAGATCAGGAGGCGCACCAGTCTGCGTTCTCTGTTCCTTTGTTTCTTCGACTTCTGAGGGTGGAATTCCCACTGGCTCAATCACAGACCTCCGAGATAGGATGTAAGCAATTCCCACAAAGCCAAACACAAGCGCGAACACGAACGGTCTTGCGGTGATTCCAACAGAGGGTTGATATATCAGGTTGATATCTGCAGGATTCTTTTCCGTAGTATTATACACCTCATAACGCAAGCGTGTATCAAATATTCCAAACAGAAGTCGATAGTCGCCTTCAGCTTCTATTGCATTCACAGAGGGAGGCATTGTAATATCTACGGTATGTTTGGTTATCAGTATATCACCGAGAGTCACAAAGGGAAATTCTATGCGATTTCCAGATGATACAATACTCTGATATTGAGAGAGCTGAATGGTGTAATCCATCTGGAACGTGTAAGTATATCCTTTGAAGAGGCCATCTTGGCCGAATCGGTCCTTTCTTAGATCAAGACCGATAGGGATTGTTTCATTAGATGCCCAAAGCTTAGGCTGTGAATCCGGCAGAATCCCCACTTTATCATAGATTGATATCGTGTCAACATATGCAGGCGCCCTCAAATTGAATTCATTTTGTTTTGCGGGTCCTAAATTTCGAAGCGTGATTGTTTCCTTGTAGGATAGCCACCCCCAGGGATCGATGTTGACCTTGGTATAACGGTCCGCAACGATGAACGGAGTAAATGACCTTATCTCCATTGTGAATTCTTCAATTGACATAGGAGATATGGTGGCCCACTTGCCGGATGGTGATTTTCCACTCAATGAATCGCCGCTTCGAAACTCAACTGATAACTGGGCATTCCGTATTGGATATGGTAGTACGGGATATTTGAGAAAGGTGACTTCGTAGAGATTGTCGTCAAATACTGTAAGCTCATGCAATGAATGGAAGAAAGTGGTCATTGTGAACCTGTACCTACCACCAAATCCAACTGGAGATGGTAAATAGACTCTCCATCGCAGCATATTATTTGTGTCACTAAGCCGGATGACTTTGACGTCTTCCCCCTGTGAATCTTCTGCAGAAGTGGAGAGAAGGTATGTTTCCCATTTCATAGGCAATAACACATCAAAAGCCGTAATAGGCGCAGAACCGTTGTTAGTGACGGTGTAGTCATCTTGTATCTCGGTAGTATGGTAGTCTCTCGTGTACAGAGTGCGAGATACATCTAGCCTCATACCTTGAAGAGGTATGAATGGCCATACCACGGTGATATTCACGTATGTTGTGGCATTGTAATTGGATGCATCGGTTGCTTTGAACCATATTGTATAGTTGCCAGCCTCGAAGTCTGTAAGGTCTAATCGGTATTCCCACAAGTCCGTCTGAAAGTTGAACGATATATCCGTCCA
This sequence comes from uncultured archaeon, assembly GCA_964648855.1. Taxonomy (GTDB): domain Archaea; phylum Asgardarchaeota; class Thorarchaeia; order Thorarchaeales; family Thorarchaeaceae; genus TEKIR-14. The sequence goes on along the minus strand of CAZYLT010000002.1, from coordinate 218,932 downwards.
GTTCTCATCATCCACTTTATAGTAGGTGCGTCTTACGAAGCTATTGTCAGTGACATTCACTTCGAGGTCAGCGGACCAAGATACCTCTTCATTCTGGGCTGGAGATAGGACGTCAATGTGTGGTGGTGTATTTGATTCCAAGGTTGCTTGGGGAGAATCAACCCAGCTTGAATGTTGAACTGGCAAATCTTGAATATCTTCACTATTGCCAAACAAGACAGTAAGTGGATACTGTATGTCGGTTGCATTAAGAAGGGGGATGCCTTCTGTACTATTCATATTAATTGCGTACTCGACTTGTGTACGTATTCCGTCATCGCGTGCATTAGCAGATAGAATTCTTCCTTGATCCGTATAAGGAAGATGCTGGTATGTGCTGATACCATAATCATAGCTATAGTCGATTTCATTTGCATCTGCGGGATTATCATAATTATCTTCAATGCGTTGGAGGGTTATTTCGTACTCCAAGTCATAACCATATAGAGGATGGTCCTCTTGATTATATGCATCCTCAGCAGGGATGATAAAGTGGCGAACCTCACCTATACGCATTCCAATTATCTGATTTTTGTACTCTTCAAGAAGCTGTTCTTCTGATATTGGAGTATCAGACGAATCATCAGGCACCTCTCCTTCCTCGAGTACCGTGCCATTTCTTAGCTTGAGAACGTAATGGACGGTTACTGCTTCGGACCCCGTTACTCTCACAATATCCTCGTGAGGCGTCCCAGGAGCATAGCCGTAAATTAAATCGCTACGATTTAGTCCATCTATGCCGAATGAGTCAGTATAGTTTTTCCAGCCGAAACCAATCCAACCATTTGTGGATGCTGAAAGTCCCATATATAGAATGGATGAATTATGCTCTAGATACACTTCTACGCCAGTTATGGAATCAGTATAGTGCGCTGCATATTCTGTAGGGTCTATTATACCATCAGCAAAACCATAATGATTGTCAACATAAGGAATGGTAACATTCGTGAATGTCTGGGCTAAAGATGGTTGTCGCTGATCTATATTGTTGACTGTATTGGGTTCAGTAGTCATATTACTGGAATCAAGCGCCATGATGCAACTTGTTAGCATCAGTACTACTAGAGCCATTGTTGCTATTCTTCTGTGCAGCATACTCAAGATCAATCACCGATTGCAATCTAGGGTGCTAGCTCATGTAGGCGTGACACCTAGAACGATGCGCTCCAGCTTCGGGTCGGTTAAAATAGTTTCTGTTAGACTAGTTGATGTACAACAGGAAAAAACAGCTTTTGTCCCGAAAAGTGTAAATTAGATATGGAAGACATGGTGCATAGTAAAGGAGAAAGACACCTTGTTGAATATCATACTGGCATTTGCTCTATCGCTCCTTGTCGTGATTGCCGCAATGCCGACAATAGTTAAGATGCTTGAAGAAAAGAAGATGTGTGGAACGGACGTACATAAGCCGAATAAACCCGAAGTACCAAAGGGAGCCGGTTTCATCCTGCTATTCGCAATAGTAGGGTCTCTCTTGTTTTCCATAGGGATTACAACATTTCAAGCACAAGAAGTTGTTAATCCGGGACTTTTGGCTGCACTTGTATCGATTCTTATGGCAGGAATGATCGGGCTTCTCGATGATAACTTCGATTTCAGAAATAGGACGAAGGTTCTACTTCCACTAATAGCATCTATACCCATGATGGCTATGCAAGTGGGAGTTTCTACAATGTCAGTCCCGTTAATTGGTACTCTTGACCTTGGACTTGTCTATCCCCTCATAATTGTACCACTTATGATGACCTTCATTATCGATTCCACAAATATGTATGGTGGGATGAATGGTCTCGAAGTGGGATTGGCTGTTGTGAATTCATCTGCCATTGTTGTATTCATGTTGTTATTGCCTATCTTTACAGGGGTACCTTTGAACCAGGGGCAGACAGATGGCGTCACCATTGCTGCCGCTCTTCTAGGGGGGTCAATTGCATTCTATATCTATAATCGATATCCGGCTAGAGTTTTGCCAGGAGATGTCGGGAGACTCCCTCTTGGGGCAACCATTGCAGCAGCTCTCATACTTGGAAATATGGATAGACTGGCATTTTTCCTTTACATAACATTCATGATCAATTTCTTGATGTACCTCGGCTATCGAATATATGTGAAGAGGAAGAATATGGAGTGGGTGAAATTTGCTGATGTGCAAGAAGACGGCTCTCTGGAGGTTGTGGGGCCTTTTACCATGTACTGGCTCATTCCTTGGCTAATGGATGGTATAGACGAGAAGAAAAACGTCAGGCTTCTCATCATATTACAGGCGATTATAGTGTATTCGGCAGTTTTCCTATTACTCATTGGAACTCCCTTTGGAATAGGATGGATCTGACCAAGTATGAGCTGCCAAATTTATGTGATTTTAGCAGGCAGGTAAGAGTCCACGACAAAATCCATGCCATGGCGGCTAAAGGCCTGTTGTTCGGCTTTCCTTCGGAGCTCCTTGAATTTCGTTATGTGATTCTGCCAATATCCTGTTTGGTAACGAGGATCAAGAGCAAGCTCATCTAATCTTTTGAGGTCGGAATCGCTCATTTTTTCAGTGGGCAGATTGTATTTCTGTATATCATTTGCAGTTACTCCAATCCATTCAGCATCGGGAACGGCTAAGTCAGAAATATGCGCCGCGTTTGCACTTCCGGCCATGATTACTCTAGCAATGTGAAGACCCCAGGGGTCCCCATCCGTGAATATGTACACAGGGAGGTTCAAATCACAATGAAGGCGTTTAATCAGACTACGGGTTGATCGAGGAGCCTGTCCCCCGAGGTGTACCAAGACTGCTCCAAATTTCTGCCAACAACGTGTTTCAATCAATCTGGAGAATATCCCCCCTGATTCCACCGCTAGAACCACATTAGCATGTGCTTCCACCAGTTCGGCAGAGGTCAGAGCAGGTCCAATTGGAAAACCATCAGGACTGGTGGTCAATTCTATCTCCTTGCCCTCGTAGCCCGCAACAGTGTACTCCATTATCACTTGCCCGAAAATCGATGAGTGTTCTTCAGGGAATATTCCCAAATCCTCTCTGGAAAGACCCGTCAGGCATTCCAAATCGGACACTATTCGGTCTGATTCTGATTGGTCCTTAAATTCGACCCCGAAAGCCTCGCTAGAGTAGTAGAGATCTCTAAGAGAACTAGTTCTACCCGTCTCAAGCAATCTTTTTGTATAAGACGCAACCCAGAGGAGTTTCGAAAAGCTACTCACGTGTCGCAAATTACCCGAATCTCTAACGACCTTAGAGTCACCCAGCTTAAAGCACTTTGAAATGGGGTCATACCTGATGTTGTCCGTACTGCGATCACTTAGTTCTAGGGTTGGAAACTGCTGATTTTCAACAGAGTTGATAATATCTTCGCCAATACTCCTAAGCAATGTGATTCTGGGGTCGCTCTCAGTCATTTTATTCCACCTCAAAGATCGACCTAAGCATGTGGGAGGAGTCTGGAACCCGGTCAATATCGGCAAGTGAGGCAGCTGACTCAATGATGATGTCAAAATATGATTCGAACTTCCTCATCCTTCGTTGAGCGCGGCCAGCATTCTTCTTCTTCCTAACACGTTTCCTCAACGAGCGCCCTAACTGCCTTAGGAGAGATAGGCTCTCTTCAGGAATTCTACCTGATGATGCAATTGACTGCTTGCCTGCCGCTTTGTACGGCACTCTGGTTGAGCAGAAATGGAGAAAAACAGCAACTCTCATCCCTGAACCTAGTCCATAGCGAGACCAGTTTAATTGTCGTATTGTTTTGGAGAAGACATCTTCAGTTGGGTCGTACAGAAGAGGAACCCTATTTGCAAACCTGTAGAGACTTGGAATGTTTCCTGCTGGAAAGATGTCGCCAGAGGCAAGAACGGCCTCGATTATGAATGGAAATCCATCCCAGTCAGAAGGATCCGTACATGCATAATCAATGATTTCACTATTTGTAGAAACTTGTACCGATTTTGCAAAGGATTTCTTGCCAATGGGGCTTAGACAACTGCTGTCCGGCCGGCAGAAGCCATCAAACTTGCGTAACCCATCACTGAGAAGAGATACACCTTTCCTGCTTAAATTGGAGGCTTTGCCCGTATTACTGAGATTCAAGAATTTGAGGATTTTTGAGGCTCTCTTTCTGCCCAGCTGCTGGAAAGAGTTCACAAGTAGCTCTTCCAGAGATTTGTCATGGTCAGATTTGATAATTCGTCGCAGGAGTTCAGCATCTGCCGATCGCGGATGCGGCTTGCTATCCTGCGGAAGTGGAGGTAGGAGTGTGTCATATGGACCGAATGAATCGTAGAAATCATCTGCAATATTGACCACAATTCGAGCGTGGGGAGTACCCACAGCACTGAGTCTAAGATATTCAATAATCCGCTCTTTTGACCGTAGACTATCTCCACGCATATGAATCGTGACTGTCGTGCCCGGCGTTTCGCGTGGTTTTGTATGAACGGAGTCTACTATTGGCTCGTTTTTTTCTACATCGACCAGGACTCTGTACTCCTTTCCCTCATCATTTATTGGTCGAGTGTGTATTGTTGCAGCACTATCAGTTGTAATTTGGCCGTAAAGGACTGCCATTGTCACGCCGAGACCAAAAGTGCCTCTTCTCTGTCGCGAACTGTATTTACTGCCATACAGGATTCTACCAAAAGCATCAGGAACCTGTTCATGAGGAACACCGGTCCCGTTGTCTGAAACAGTGATTACCACCTCATCCGATACTGGGTTTGAAACGCTAACTTGAATATCAGGAACTCGCCTTGCAATATCACAAGCGTCCAAGCTATTTTCTACCAGCTCTCGAACTACCGTATAGACAGCTTGGGTTGGATTGCTGAAACCTGCCATCTGCTTATTTCGGTAGAAGAACTCTGCGGGTGAGATGCTACTGAATGTTTCGTCAAGAGCTGACTCTACTGTCATATTGTCCACTGAAGACTGTGGATTAAGCTATTTTCAGACCAAGTATTACATAGTCTATAGCGGCTGCTCCCATAACTCAGCTTCGTATCGGTTAATTTCTCTTCTTGCCCGCTCAAGATACTTGTAAACAGACGAGTGAGGAGCTCCATCAATCAACATAGTAACGGCACGTCTAGCGTAGTCAAGCCCAGGATTCACCCCAATGAGTGACACTGTTTTTCCATAGACGGAAACAAGAACATCAGTGGTCTGCTCAATGAATTTGCGTGTTCGCCCGTTTTCACCAATTATGCGCCCTGCCACCCGCTTTATTTGGCTTGGTGAAGTCCCCACCAGATCGTGCAATGATATGATAATTAATCTGTAGTCTTCTTCTATCAGCGTTAGGGCTTTCTTTGGACTGAATCCACGAGCCATAGCTCGTATTATATCTCGTGCCTTCCATGCTAAGATGGGATTCTCATTCTCTTCATCCGGTGGCGTAGTGATTGTCACTGCCCCTTCTCTAGAGGAAACTTCTATCTTTGTGTTAGTTAGCTTCTCAACTCTTCTCCTCACGCGACCATTCTTGCCAACTATTACACCTATTCGTTCGCTAGGTACTCGAATTGTTTCGTGGAAATACATCTTATTCCTCACCTAATGATAATATGTAGTCAGTAATGTCTTCAGGGTCTGCAGTTTCTACGTCTAGCTTGTTGAAGTATGATGTGATGTTTTGAATATCTCTATAGAGGTATTTCTCTGCATAATCATGAGCTTTTAGAACAGCCTGAGAAACATCGATGAAATAGGGTTCCTCTAGCCAAAGTATATTGAACTCGCTAAGGTCCGCGTGAACCAATTCTGCTTCAGTGTAGCCCGTTTCAATCATCCCAATTATCTCATTGAACGTTTCAACTGGTGACTCCAGCCCGACATCCTTAAGCAAAGGTGCCGGCAATTTCGATTCTTCGTCACCTATGAACTCCATGACTAATACGTTCTTATCTACTGCAATGGGTTGCGGCACATTCACACCAGCTTCATGATATCTCTTTAGATTCTTGAACTCTTTTGCGGCCCATTGAGGAATCAATGTTCGACTCCGTTTGCCCACTCTGGAAAAGCGAGGGTCGCTTATCATGTACTCTCGCATGTAGTGGGTCTCGGCGGTTGAAACACGGTATATCTTGACAGCAAGCGGTTTGCCATCTGGATCTTCTCCCCGATAGACTCCAGCCTCCTTGCCAGTGCTAATCGCCCCATATACTGCATTAAGTACTCCTTTGTTCAACAGACGATATAGCACCTTTAGTGTTGGGGGATCTATTACTCCTTCAACAACCTTGAACTCGTCCGAGTCCTTTTTCTTAGTCTTACGGCGCTCCAATTCATCTTGAATGGATTGCCACTCTTGTTCAGCATCTTTCAATTCCTAATTTCACCTAAGATACTACTTGCAGCTCTCTGGTAGCTTTGGGTGTTCACAGAGAAAAAGCTTCGGCATCCAATTCAGAACATCTTCAGGATGCCCTTTCTCTTTAGCCAATCTACTTCATTTCCACGATAGCGCCAGACAACATCACATTTCTCGTCAGTCTGGAATGCCCACGGTACTACTAATACTGTGTCCCCCATTCGCATCCATATCCTCTTCTTCATTCTACCTGGGATGCGACCAATTCTCATCTCGCCATCTTCACATCTTACTCTGACGCGATCATGGCCAAGCATCTGCACGATGATACCAAATATTTCACCCTCATTCCTATTTGGAGTCCGTACTCTGAAGGTTCCTTCATCGGATGAGTCGTTATTTCTTGGTGACAAAATAATCCTCCAATATGCCGCAGGTTTAAAATCCGCGTTGTGTAAATTTGATGGAGAAAAGTGGGCATTTAAGAGTACCGAAACATCATTGCTAGGTTCCACCATTGATGCTTAGAAACCGTGAGGGAACGCTATTGGTCCATCGATTCATTTGTCGAGGGGGGCAAAATATGGATATCGCCCTCATATTCGATTCCTTCGACTACGTTGCCCGGTTCGATGTCTTCTGGCCTAATACCTTCAGATTCAACTTCCAGAATCTCATAGGATTCTTGATCCATCAACTGGATTGGTTGGTCATAGGCATTAGCAACCACCATGAACTCTCTTGTGGATGAATTGGAGGTGACAAATTGGATTGACTCCCAGCGAGAGCTCTTTGGATTAATGGTAAAATGTTCGCGCGTGACCAAGTCATAGCAGGCTAGTCCGCCTCGCCCCATGTCTAAGACTTGACATAAGTTTCCGGATACTTGGATGAAGTCATCTATTGAGAAACGAGGAAGGCGTAGCAAGATGGTAATCCTGAATTTTTCTTTGCCGCCTTTCTCCTGTCCAATCAGTTTGTAATTCTCTTTCCGTTCAGCTAAGTATCTTATCTCGACCTCATCTGCAATACGACGAGCAAGATGTTCCGAACCAATATAGAAGTCCAAGCCAAATTTGGTCTCATCTATTTCTATTATGAAGGCTCTTTCATCCTTACCATATTCGGATACTGTAAGGTCTGTTGCGAGATCAGCAATGTCCTCTTGTTCGCTTTCGGAAACGAGTCGTTCATCTGCTCGAATTTGAATGATTGCTTCATGATAGCCACCACTCATCATTCCACAGGTGTCACACGTACCATAATCGAACCGAATTTCAACAGGATATTCCTCCATGTGGGGGAGAAGGTCAGGGTGGGATTTGCCTCGTGCTATCAGATTTATGTGGAGAACCCTATCCAGTTTGCTCGTTTCGACAATGGTGACTTCAAGGTCCTCTCCAAGTGTCTTTACTTCTCTATTAAGAACAATCGATACATGTTCTTCTCTTGCTATTTCCTCATCTTCTGGTGATGATTCTATGGTATGCCAGCCACCGGGTATTTTGACTGCTCCACACCTTTTGCATACAACTAGCCTGACAAGTGGGTCTATTTTCATGAGCGGATGCTCTTTATCGTAACAATCAGCGCATAGACCATCAACTACTGAAGGTGCTCCGCAGAGGTAACATGGCGCTGGCAAAGTAGACACATATCCTTGAATTTTAGGAGGACTTATGAAATTGATTCAATAAGCACCTTGGAAGCTACTTGTAAAAGAGATAAGGGCATTGATAACGGACATTATTTATGATTTAGTAGCTAGTAAGACTCATGCCTCGAAGAAAGACAAGAAGACGGGTTTCCAAGGAACCAATCATTTCAGTGTATAAACCAGCTGGAATACCTGCAAATGAGTTGGAAGAGATACTTCTATCCGTAGATGAATTTGAGGCGATTCGCCTTGCAGATTTGGAGGGCATTAGTCAACGACAAGCATCCCAAAAAATGCATGTAAGCCAGCCTACTTTCAATAGAATCCTGTCTTCAGCACGCACAAAAGTCGCACGGGGGTTAGTGGAAGGAAATGTACTTCGGATTGAAGGAGGAAATTACATCTTGGCAGATGGTACAGGATTCCTGAAATGTTTAGAGTGTGGTGCTACTATTTCTAGTAATTTGGAGAGGGCAAGAAATTGTCCTGAATGTGGTTCCTCAAAATTAAGATGGCGTCGAATGAAACCAAAAGATAACAATAAGGGGAAAGAAGCTGTATCATAGTTTGACCCATTGAGCGTGTGGGTGGCCTTCAATATATATAACCGCCTTCTTATGAACATAACCAGCGTCAATTGCAGCTCCAACGCTATCCGTACCCACCATATTGGCAATGGTTGCATTCCCCAGATGCTGTAGGCAGGTGTCAACATCTACGAGGTCACCGCCATAGAATTCCTTGTTCACATCAAATTTTATGTTGCCCTCGGAGAGGGTTTTTCCCAAGAGTTTCTCATCACAAACAGCAACCACAACGTGGTCCTGGCGCTCTCTAACTCGGATATAGACAGACGGCATTGGCTCTTTCACCTCTCATACGGGTCTGATTGATGTTGATGCTCCACATGCAGTACACTTGAGATAATATGCATTGCCTTCTTTTTCCATGTGGGTATCAGGACGACCGCAAACTGGACAAATGACATATGCTGCAATATAGCCGTTCAGAACATCTTCAATTAGCTCTGAGTTGAATTTGCCTTGGAAAACTGCTCCACCGCCCTCAATGTTCCCCGCCGTAGCTAGTTGACCAGACACATATTTCAGAACCTCTTTTCCAGGCCTATTGAGTACTGTTAGAATCTCCTGAAAGTTTTGCCAGATCGTCCGATTGCCCTGTATAATCGCTTGAATTTCCGGTACTTGAAAGCGTTCACCGGATTTCTTGAAAGCGTCTTGCGGCACGTTTGACCGGGCTCGTTCTAATAGGTTCTCATAGTCGTCGTCCATATTCTCTCTGACTCCTTGTTGCTACTTGAAGCTTCTGATTAAGTACTCAACTCATCTATCCGCGGCTCGATAGACTCCCACGCTTTGCTCAGCTATTGTCCCGTTTGCGCCCAGCTCAATAATCTCACGATTGACCGAAGTCTTACTCACACCTTGTTCTTGGAAGTGGTCGGCAATTTTCTGTATCGGAACTCCCTCAGGAGAATCGTTCTCCCGGATAAAATCAAGAATTTCTCCCTTGAGACCTCGTGGTGTAATCGTCTGTTGAGCGGGTTTTGATGCCTTCTGTTTCTGAGGCCCCTGTTCAATCTCCTCCATGTCAATTGACTTCTTGCTTGAATCATCTCCCATGAGAAGAATTGACCTGTAGCGTTCCAAATGATGTAAGGTCATGAGATTAGGGTCATCGATTTCTTTGATAATCTCTGGAACTATGTAAATCTCATCATTATAGTTTCTAACCTTTCCTATGACCATTGCCCAAATATCCTGACTCACCTGTTCAAGAGCTTCTGCTTCAGCTCCCCATGCTTTTGCACGAATAGTTTCAGTCCCATCATCGACAGTGATACTGGCGAAATTGTCCTTTCCGGATATTTTATCCACGATTTGGCCCTGAATCTTCACTCTTCGTAACTCAACACCTTGTGGTGATATGACCTTTGGGCCATCTTCATCGCCATATTTCCCATTTGCAATATCCGAAATCCATGCGCGGATGGCAGTTAACCTTTCTCTCATCTGACAAAATCACCTTGCTTCATTACTCATTCAAGTTGTCCATATTTAGGGTTCGCGGAACCGCTTTTGATTATATCTCTTCACGATGCTATGTTGAATGTCTACGAGAAGAATTCAGTTAGTGAGCTCTGTTGACCGCTCTCATCCATCTCCTGTAATGCTTTCTCTAATCGACTCAGTGTACTATTTACTCGGTTCCTGCTGAAGTCATGGAGATTGCAGAGCAACCCCCTTACAGCTTCAGGGTCAGGATCAGTCCATTCCAATTTTTCAACGCTTACTTCAGGAGGATGGAGAAAGATTTCTCTGATTTCTCTGTAGGGAAAATCCACCTCCAAGTCCTCAGCTTCGACTGCAGTTTCAAAGTCACCATGTTTTTGGATTAGTTTCAAAGCAGTTTTTGCACCAATACCAGGAATATTGTCGTTATAGTCCGTACCAACCATGATGCCAATATCAATAAGCCCTGACCTAGTTATTCCAAGAAGTTTCAAATTCATATCAAGATTGATTATCTCGGGGTATACAGTCTTATATCGCTTAGATCTTGCTACTCTTCTTCTTCCAGTGATAGATAGGTTTCGAACCATGAGTGGACAATTGTACAACAGTGAGTCATAGTCCTGACTTGCACTTGCCCAAACAATGTTTTCTCTTGCAATTTGCGCGGCCAGTGCCTCTCCTTCTGATGGGGCCTGAATGACAGGTATGCCAAGGGCTCGGAGAAGTGATTTACTCCCTTCAATCATATCGGTAGTAAGACGCGAGCTTGCTTGTGCCGCCTTTCTAGCATCTTCGATACGTCCCTCTGCTTTCGCTTTTTTCCATTCCTTCTCAGCATCCTTCCTTATCTCGCGTCTTCGTTCCACTTCTTCAGATTTCAACGAAGGCGCTTCGCCATCGTATACATATGCCGGCAAAATGCCATGTTCAAGAAGGCGTACATTGCGATAAAACAGCCCACTAAGGTGACTGGTGATTCGCCCTTGTCTATCTTTCAAAGGAGTTCCATCTGGCTGACGGATTATTGAAAGGAATTGATACAATGTGTTGAATGCATCGATCGCAATCCTTCTCCCCGAGAGAGCTTCCAGTGAGCTCTCTTCAGCCCGAATGATATCCCCAATATTCGTTCCCATGGTGTGTAGCCTCTGAAGATATTCCATCTGAAGGTGGTATAGCAATATATCAGTTGAGTTTTTAGATAGTCCAGAGAGGGCATCAGCAACGAGCTCTTCGGTAGGTTTATAATCTGTTCAAAAATTGGCCCCTCGAACTCGAACTAAATCAGTTCAACTTGGTGATATCTTGTCAAAAATTAAGGTCATTCGATGCACTTCATGTCACGGTTCCGTGTCACCCAAAGAGGATAGTGTAAAGTTTCAGTGTCCATCTTGTGGTGAGTTCACCATATGGCGCTGTGAGGACTGTAGAAGATTCTCAAATCGATACACCTGCCCAAATTGTGGCTTTGAGGGGCCATAGTCCATTGGGAGGCGGATGAGAAATGGCGCGAGTAATTATAACTCTTAGAGTGATGCCAGAGGATGTAGACGTCGATTTAGACGACCTACTCGATAGGATAAAGAAGGTCATACCCGAGGGGACTGATGTGCGGGCAACAGAGGTTGTCCCCATTGCATTTGGCCTTAAGGCACTGAGGATGAATGTCGCTCGGGATGAGTCAATGGGTGGCACTGATGATATAGAAGAGGCCATTCTTGCTCAAGAGGGGGTTTCACAGGTAGAAGTAGAAATGGTTTCTAGAATGTAGAAAAGGAACCCTTATGGTAAGAAATCATCATCTGGCGCTAATAACATCTGCAAACTCATAGTTTAAATTAGCAGTTTCCTCGCGTTTCAAGACTACCAAGTTTGGTAGTTGGTTAAATGCACTGAATGAATACTCATTAACAGTTCAACAGATCCACTAACGGGCGGTAATTTCCAAATTAATACCGACCATATTTCTGGGTTGTGAATCAATATTCTGGAGGATGTCGTTAAACATTGAACGAGGTCGTATTAAAGGTCGCAGAAGCTGAGCATAGAGACATAGGTAGGTTCATTGTTAGAATCGACGCTGTGTCTATGGAGAAACTTGGGATCAGAACTGGCGACATTATTCAAATCAAAGGCAAACGAATTACTGCTGCAATTGCATGGCCAGCTTATCAAGGTGACAAGGGTAGAGAAATCATCCGAATGGATGGCCGAATAAGACGCAATGCGGGAGTTAGCCTGAGTGAGAAGGTGACTGTTGCAAAAGCGGAGGAAGAACCAGCAAAGAATGTGACCCTTGCACCAACATCTGTCCCCATAAGGCCAGAACCTAGATTTGAAGAGTTTGTGAAAAGAAAACTCCTGAATTGTCCGGTCACAACCAATGATACGGTATTCATACCAATTCTTGGTCGAGCCATTCCATTCAAGGTGATTGGAATTAAGCCAACAGGGACAGTAGTAGTCCAGCATTCGACCATGTTGAATATTTCTGACAAACCAACTGGTGATGCAATTAGCCCATCACAAGTTACCTATGAGGAGATTGGCGGACTCTCAGAACCAATACAAAGAATAAGAGAAATGATCGAACTGCCAATGCGCCATCCTGAGATTTTCAAAAGATTAGGGATTGCGCCACCTAGGGGCCTTATCCTGCATGGACCACCTGGCACAGGTAAGACGCTATTGGCAAAGGCTGTTGCAACCGAGTCTGAGGCGAATTTCACTCATATCAACGGCCCAGAGATTATGTCGAAGTTCTATGGCGAGTCAGAACAGAAGCTGAGAAAGATATTCGAGGATGCTGAAGAAAATGCTCCTAGCATCATTTTCATTGACGAATTGGATGCAATAGCACCAAAGAGAGAGGATGTTCAAGGCGAAGTCGAGAGAAGAGTAGTTGCGCAACTTCTTGCGACCATGGACGGCCTAAAAGCAAGGGGGCAAGTGGTGGTCATTGGAGCCACAAATCGAATCAACGCTCTTGACCCAGCATTAAGAAGACCGGGACGATTCGATCGAGAACTAGAAATCGGTGTTCCGGATGAGATAGGAAGACTGGAGATTCTCCATATTCACTCAAGAGGCATGCCTCTAACAAAGGAAGGAAAGGAAGAGGTTGATCTTGAGAAGATGGCGAAGGTCACGCACGGGTTTGTAGGCGCAGACCTTGAGGCACTGTGTCGTGAGGCCGCAATGAAAGCCCTACGGAGGTATTTGCCTCAGTTTAACCTAGAAGAAGAAGAAATACCCCAGAAAGTATTAGAGGAACTCGAAGTCAAATATGATGACTTCATAGGAGCCCTTAGAGAGATACAGCCTTCTGCTGTGAGAGAGGTATTTATCGAAATTCCCGATGTGCACTGGAGCGATATAGGAGGGTTAGAAGAAGAGAAGCAGGACCTTATTGAGGTGGTTGAGTGGCCTTTGCAAAGGCCGGATTCATTCAAACGTATAGGGATTCAACCACCTAAGGGGGTTCTCATTTTTGGCCCACCAGGATGTGGAAAGACTCTCTTAGCTCGAGCAGTTGCTACGGAGAGCGAGGCGAATTTCATCAGCGTAAAGGGCCCTGAATTACTGTCGAAATGGGTCGGTGAGAGCGAAAAGGCAATACGAGAAGTATTCAGAAAGGCAAGAACAGCTGCCCCGGCAATAATTTTCTTTGATGAGATTGATGCTGTCGCGCCCACCCGCGGAAGAAGTGGTGGGGATAGCCATGTGACTGAGAGAGTAATCAGTCAGCTGCTAACAGAGATGGACGGACTTGAGTCCATGAGAGATATAATTGTTCTAGCTGCAACAAATAGACCCGAACTCATGGATCCAGCATTGAAGAGAACAGGCCGATTTGATCGGTCGATTTATGTTCGCGCACCTGATGCCTCAAGCAGGAAAGAAATCTTCGAGATTTATACCCGAGATATGCCGCTGGCGGACGATGTAGATATAGATAGACTCGTAGCAGAAACTGAGAACTTTGTAGGTGGAGATATCGAGGCTCTTTGCAGAGAAGCGGGAATGAGAGCACTTAGAGATGACTTTGACATTGAACATGTCAGTTGGAAACACTTTGAGAAAGCGCTTAAAGATATGAACCCGTCAGTAAGCAAAGAGATTATCGATAGATACGATAAGATGAAAAAGGAGATGCGGAGGATGTCGATTGAGTCATCTACGCCACCCGGATACATCTAAAGGAGCAGTGAGTTGAGTTGGCACCATGGAATGCTATTCCGCTACGGAATCTAATCATGAACATCCTAGACAAGCGAAAAGGCGTCATTTTAGATGACGAATTAGAACGTGCTCTGAAGAAAGAGAGGGGAAGCGAGCCCAGCGAGGCAGAGCTTAATCAGGCTCTTATGCAACTAGAAATAAATGGCCTGATTCACGTCAATCAGATTACAAAGACAAAACGGCACATTGAAGTTGCAGCTGAAGGCACTGAATTCCTAGCAGTGGACGAGGATTGATTCACTCCTCAATAGTGAGGATGATGAACAATGAGTAAGCAAAGAGTATTAGCTGCGGGAAAATTCGACATACTACATTTAGGTCATATTGCATATCTAAGACAAGCAAAGGAGTTAGTGGGGGAGAAAGGAGAGCTAGTGGTGATTATTGCAAGGGATGACACAATCGAAAAGGAGCGAGGTGCTCCTCCTGTGTTCCCCCAGGAACAACGTAGAGCAATTGTACAAGCTCTCGAGATGGTTGATGAAGCACTAATTGGTTACAAGACAAGAGATCATTGCAGGATTGTTGCTGATGTGAACCCAAATATCCTGGCGTTGGGATATGACCAAGAAGCAGATACTGATTCATTGGAGAGGTGTTTCAAGGAGAATAATATGAAAACAAGGATTATTCGGCTTGAGAAAAGGGAAGCAGATGGCTTATGTTCCTCAACCCAGATACGAAAACGGATACTCGACTACTATCGGGAAAATGGTCGAGTACGCTGAAATCCTAAATCACTATTTCGCCTCTTGCCTTGGCATCTCTTACATCCCTTTCTCTTTTTTCCCTTCTATTGAACGTCCATTTCCAAACCAAAAATGCCGCTCCTGAGCCGACAAACATCCCAGCCAAACCGAGAAGAGTCCACCACCCAAAGGGAAAATGTCCACTAAAATCAACGAGGGGGCCAGATAGGAAGTAGGGAGCATTGAGTAGGGAGCCAAATGCATAAAGAAATCCAACAATGGTTAGCACCTTGAGGTACCCCACTGCATGACGATCCTCGTCAAAGAAGAAGATCATCCCACCCAACCAGAAAAGATACCAGGGCATGACCCATCTGAAGACAAATAGAATGGCAGGTAGTAGATATACATACAAAGGTACCAACGCGCTCAATCTCTCCATCAAAGTACCTTCCTTCATCTCTGATGATTTTGGAAGATACTGAGGTAGGGTATATAGCATGAATCCGATGTATATAATGAGGGGAATTATGGCGGGCGGCCATACGTACGTGCCACCGTTTGAGGAGAATAGATCGGGAGTCGCCCAAGAGAGCCCGGGATACATAGGATTGACTATGACCTCACTATAGTTTGATGTGTTCAAGAAGTGGGAGATTAATGAGTCAAAACTTGCTCCTAGAAATACGAAGGGTATGACTGTGAGCAAAGATGATACAAAGAACCAGATAATGCTGGTAGGAGCAGAGATGAATAATAGGGGAAGGGCTACTGCAGAGTATATCTTCGTCTGAACTGAGAGCCCTAAAGTGAGCATTGCTTTCCCGTACTGCTCCTCTTGTCGTAGAAGAATTGCCATAAAAAGCAAACAGTCAACAATGGGCTCGAGCTTTCCACCACCTGCAGACATGATAAGGCCGTAAACGAAGTAACCGGCAAAGAATAACCTCGCCCACTGTACCTCGTAAATCTTCTCCTTCAACAAACAGGCGATAAGAACCAAGTTGAGGTTGAAAACTAACACCAATAGAAAATTCAACCAGAGATGTTGCATCATGCCTACTCCTGGGTATAACCAGGTGGCAATTGCAAAGAAGATGAGCCCGAAGACAGGATACTCATAGGTGATATTGCCCAAATAAGATGGAAGAGTATGGTAACCATCAGTGAATGGAGGCCCCAAAGCCTCTGCGACTTCGGTATCTGTCATATCATATACGCCAAATCCAAACACCCAGAATGCTTCTCCATACATCTCGTTTCTATTTCTGTCTCTTTGAATAACTAATGTATTGGCAATGGGAATTGCAATCAATGAGATTGCAAGACTCAAAACCAGATACTTGCGCATCTCGTAAATCTTGAATGAGACTGCACTTAGCACTTCGATGTCAACCATCCTGTTGTATTATAATGGAGTTAGGCTCTTGCATTGGGGTCCTGCCCTGTCAATTAACTCTTTTGCAAAGCTGTAAGGGTCTTTGACCGCCGAGCTTTCTATTTCAATGAGAGAATTAGGCTAAGTAGGTGGGACAGGGCCAATTATCACATTGTAGGCAATTGACACACTTGTCTTCATCGACAGCAATTCCGTCATCTTTCAAAATCAATGCCTCATGTTCACATTGCGCCACACAGGTTCCACATGCTTGACAGAACATCGCTCGCTTTACCGCCCTATTCATCATTTCCGTTAGCTTGCTGATACTATCTTCATCTTCTCCACGTATAACGACAGACCCAGAGGTGAATAGGTTGATTGAGCCATTTTTGGCCTTTGTCCGTAATGCGCCTATTTCTTCACTGATTTTGGTAGGTCCAAAAATAGGTAACAAATTGGAAACGCGAGTTAGGTCAAGTCCTCCAGAAAACTGCCCCTCAAGGCTGTATGGAGCGGTAACACAAGGAGAAATCCCCTTAGTGATGCTGAGGTCCAGAGTATCGGACGGAGAAGGACGCTCGGATTTGATTGAGAGATCCATTCGCTTTACTAGCTTTCTCTGCCCACTGGGCAAGCTCTTCCAGCGCCAAAATCCATAGGTTATCCATTCTTTCGGATAATCTAGCCTGTTTGCCCAGTCATGAAGCGTTTCCGATAAGCGTTCGAATTCTTGTGGGTGCGTTTCTTCCAAACTGCGTAACTCCTCTAGTGGTGAGGAGGGACAAAGATAGCAACCAATCCTATGATATCCCATATTATACAGTGAGTTGAATGGCGCTTTCTCTTGAAAGATGTAGAGCCAAACTTCTAGGGCATTCCAGTTCTGTATTGGGTTTGCACCAATCTGTCCGGGTACCCAGGGATTTGAGGTGATTCGTGGCTCTTTGGATCTTTGAAAGGACTCCAGTTTCCTCTGTCCCATGAATGAGAGGCTCTCCCCGTCGAGCTCTTCAGAAATGGCAGTTGCTGCTGGTCCAAGTTTCAGGATTTTGCAGCACCAACGAAAGTCCCTAGCAGGAGGCCCAAAGACCTCTACTGATTCCCAAAAGTGATTACCAGCCTTGGTACCAATAACTTCGACCTCTCGGTCTTCCGCAAATTCTCTCACATATTGTACAGTTTCAGGGAATTCGATACCTGTGTCTACAAAGAACAATGGGGGACTATACTCAAGAGCCTTTTCTACGACAAGATATGTTGCAAGTGAGTCCTTGCCTCCGCTGAAGCCGACAACTGGAGTTGCCTCTGTCCGTTGGACAGTGCGTTTGATAAAAGAGATGGCTTCATCTTCAATGGAGTCTAGGTCGTTCTGATTCGCTATAACAGCCGTATCCCAAGATGCCGAAACGGTATTTGTTTTCGGTGGTTCTGGGTCTGCAGCCTCTCTTATCTTAATTGCATAGCCTTTCTCGGCCTTAGCCATCTCATCACCTGACATTCTAGCGGTACCGACTGCAATGACTTCTCCATCTGGATTGAGAACCCAAACTTCGTCCCCAACTTCTATTTCTGAGTCACAGCCCCCAATTCCGGGCATCAGCAAGTTCGCGCCATCCTTGAGAAATTTTAGTATCCCATCGTGACTTGAAACCCATTTCTGTTTGCTCACAGGAGTTAATCGTCGTGCCCCTTCTAGAGTCAAAAGGAGAGAATAGTCTAGGTCAGGTATATCAAAACGAAGCCGAGCAATGACAAAACCATCTACGATGATTTCGTACATTGAATCAAGGGCTGAAATCTTGCTCATAACTACCGTCTTGTCTGGAGGAAGTAATTCATCAGCCACGCCCTCGCCAAATTGTCCATCGATTACACGCTTGGCTCGTTTGAGATGCCCTTCCATTGCTGGAAAGGGGTCGCCCGGAGGAGAGATTTGAACGCGTCTGGATTCCTTCCCACACAAGGAGCATTTGGTTTGAGATATCCTTGGTACATTGCAGTCATCACACCAGAACAACCTTATCTCAGCCAGGAATGGAGCATGACCTCCCCTATGCTTACTACCTCCGGATCTCCTAGCCAGCCAAATCAAGCCTCACTGATCTATTTCTTTGAGCCTTTGATGATGTCAATGCCTCTGCTTGCACCAATTCTAGTGGCACCGGCCTCGACCATCGAAATCGCGTCAGCATAGTCGCCGATTCCACCAGCAGCTTTGATGCCAAGGTCATCACCGACAGTGTCATGCATGATTCTTACATCCTCAACGGAGGCACCTCTTGGACCAAATCCCGTTGATGTCTTTACAAAGTGAGCCCCGGCCTTTTTCACTGTTTTACAAGCTGTAACAATCTCATTCTCTGTAAGGTGCCCAGTTTCAAGAATCACCTTGACTGTATTGCCTTCTGCGGCTTTAACAACGGCAGCTATGTCATTTTCAACGGCTTTCAAGTTCCCAGATTTGAACATGCCAAGGTTCATCACCATGTCAATCTCTGTGGCGCCCTTGTCAATGGCGGATTGTGCCTCAAAGGCCTTGGCATCTGTCACCATAGATCCGAGAGGAAACCCTACTACACTGCAGACCTCAACGTCATTGCCCTTGAGTTCTTCAACGGCGGTTTCAACATAACAGCTGTTCACACATACTGCCCCGAATCCATTTTCAACGGCTTCATGACAAAGCTTCCGAATGCGGTCCTCAGTGGCAATTGGCTTCAATTCTGTATGGTCAATCATTTTGGCTAGTTTCTTTGCTGAAAGTTCCAATCATACCAGCTCCGAAAATGAAGCAGGGTGTGGAAGGCTATTAATCCCTTCGAAAGCACAATTTCTTGCTATCTTCCGCCAAGATAACTGCGAATATCATCGAGCACTTCTTTCTGGAGCCGTATTACATCATGTACCTCGATTTCTTCTGCATCCTTCACTACAGAATTTAGTTGTACAACGGTTCCAACCGCTTCGACTTTGGCAAAATCAACAGGGAACTCAACTTCTGCTCCTTTCACAATAAGTTCAGACCTAGTGGGATGAAGAGCAATTCTGATACTTCTGACAATACCAATCCTGCGAGCATTATTATCTAAAACTTCTTTCCCAAGAATACGCCCGGGCATACTGAGCTCATAGAGCTCTGCTTCAATACTTGGCATGGCCTCCTTAGTTGTCATATATTGTTGGCTCCTTATACTTTGATGAGTATGTAGGAGTCTTTTTAGACTGAGTATTATCAGGATTAATGGAAGCAATCAATACAAGCGTGCGTGTTTGATGTTGTCGAAAATACAACCTGCTGTCGAATGGCCTCTCATCAAAAAGGGAGCGATAGAATACAGAGAGTATCAGTTCAACTTAGCGGAAATTGCCTTAAAGCAGAGTACATTAGTTGTATTGAGCACTGGGCTGGGGAAGACAATAATTGCAGTGCTCGTAGCTGCAAAGGTACTTGTCGAGGATGCCAATGCCAAGGTGTTATTCTTGGCTCCATCGAGGCCTCTTGCAGACCAACAGGCAAGGTTTCTGAAGAGAACACTGGATATCGACAATGACCATATCGCATGCCTCACAGGACAGGACGGCCCTGAGGCGAGAGCCGATGCTTGGGATGATCTTAGAGTTATTGCCATGACTCCACAGTCGCTTCAAAACGACATAATACAAGGAAGCTACGACCTCAGTGGTGTAGCACTGATTGTATATGATGAGGCACATCGCGGTGTCGGTGATTATGCGTATACGTTCATTGCCGAGATGTATGAGAAACAAAGAGAGCAGCCACTCAGTCTTGGTCTGACAGCATCACCAGGGCATGAGAGTGAGCAAATCAAAATTGTCTGTGAAAATCTGCGATTGCCACATGTGGAGGTTAGAACCGTGCGCAGCCCAGATGTGCGTGACTATGTGGTTTCCGTGGAGTCTGATGTCAGATACATAACACTTCCATCAGAGATAGAGGTATTGCGAGATATTTTGTATGCTCTCCTCGATGACTATGCGTCTCCAATAAGGGATTACGGATACTCTCTTCCAAATGGTCGCAGAATGTCTAAGAAGGACATTCTCAGAGCACAGGGCGAAGTCAGGCGAGAAATCGGCTCACAGACAGATCCAAACCCGAAATTATTCCTCCTCATTCGGAATCTTACAGCATGCATTAGGATTGTACATCTCATTGAGTTTGTCGGGACTCAGGGGCTAGCACCTACCTTCAGATATGTACAAGGAATGCATGAGGAAGTGAGAAACAAGAAGAGCTCGAAGGGGGTTCAAAACCTGATTTCCAAAGCTGAGTTCCATCAATTTGAGAATCTTTTGCAGGCCCTGATAGCGAAAGGCTATCGTCATCCGAAAGCAGATACACTATTGGAGATTGTCAGCGAACAGCTTTCGTTTGATTTGGATTCTCGAATTCTAGTCTTCACTAGGTTTCGAGATACCGCTGCAGAAGTTGCAGAAACACTAGAGGAATTGGATGAAGTAAGAATCAGCAGATTCGTGGGACAGAGTTCAAGAGGATCGGACAAGGGATTCACGCAGAAAAAACAGATAGAAGTGCTTGATGGCTTCCGAAATAACGAATATAATGTCCTTGTCGCAACACAAGTTGGCGAGGAGGGGCTCGATATCCCCGAATGCAATCTAGTGATATTCTATGACTGTGTGCCGTCAGTTGTCCCTTACATCCAAAGAAGAGGTCGAACAGGTCGACAATCACCGGGTAAAGTAGTCATTTTCGTTGCCCGCGGAACTCATGATGAGTTCTATCACTGGAGTGTTCTCAAGAAACTCAAGAAAATGCCCACAGCTCTGGAAGAAGCAGAACAAGATGAGGCACAAATGAGTCTTGAGGAGTTTGATACAGCAGAGGAAGACGAGGCCTCTGATATTGAAGAAGCATCGGAAAAAGAAAAAGTCAAACCTAGGGTGGATGAAGAATCTATCAGGCTCATAGTAGATAGTAGAGAACTCTCAACTTCCGTAGCGCGAGAATTGACTAGGCTGGGGGTAAAAATCTCAGGAGAAACTCTGGATATTGGAGACTATATTGCGTCTGATGAAGTGGCGATAGAACGAAAGGAGTCGAATGACTTCATCCAATCCCTCATCGATGGGAGGTTATTTGCCCAGTTGACAACTCTAAGGACTGCTTACCGTCGACCCGTTCTTTTGATTGAAGGAGAACAGTTGACCGGTCTACGAGCTGTTAGCCCAGCGTCACTCTACGGTGCATTAGCATCTATTGCTGTAAGAATCCAAGTCCCCATTATTTGGGCACGTAACGCAGAAGAAACTGCCCATATCTTATACAGAATTGCGTATCTTGAGCAAATCAAGTCCCAGCGGCCCCTGCGAACACGAAGTGGGGAAACCAAAGGAACTGATGCAGAGGCGTTGGAGTATATCTTATCAGGATTCCCAGGCGTGGATACAGTAACCTCGCGCAATATTCTCGCAGAATTCGGAACACTAGATAAAATCTTCTCTGCCAGTAAGGAAGACCTGCAGAAAGTAAGGGGCGTAGGACCTAAGATAGCCGGAAGAATACGACGCCTACTAACAACCGAGTATCCCGATTATGACCCACATCAAAATGAGGACTAGGATGTTAGTAGACGTTGGGATTGTCGCCTTTTCCGTGGCGATATCCTTTTCTTAGTTTATCTGCGATATATCTACTGATTTTCCAATATTGCTCGTAATCTTGGTTATTTAGTTGCACTAAACTTAGGAATTTACGAAAGACCAGGTATAACATTGGGTCAAGCGAGCAGACTTCTTCAAGAGATTCTTGTACTTTCGTTCGTCCCTTAATGTAGATTTTTTCCCGCTCAACAAAGGCGTCTGCAATTGCCTTCATTTCTTCTTCATTCAGCTCTAACCCTAACTCCCTCATGGTTCCTATGATATCAAGAGTCTTGTCTAAGTCATAGGTTTCTCTAGCAGGAAGACTATCCATATCACCAGTAGCTATGAAGATGCTTTCAGCTGTGGCGCGCCAGAGTTTTTTCATGATATGAGTGTCGCCATTTCCAGCAGGCTCATAACCGTCCTGCTCCACTAAACCGCATTTTTCCAGTTCTTTAATATGATAGCGCACTGTCTGTGGCTTCAACTCCCTATCTGGATCTCGATGTGACAGAAAATCGCATAGGTCTGAGGTAGACATCCTCCTAGCTCTTAGAGCATGAAGAATTTGTCTACGATTCTCGTCATTTAGTGCTCTCACAGCATCGATTGCATCCTGACCGGTGAGAATCTTGAGTGTGTCTAGTTGTTTCATTTCTTGCAAGAGTCTTACCTCCTATGGGATGAGGGTAAGGACACTAGCATTGTGCCTGCCCCTACTATGCCGGTACATAGATGAACTGTCTCATATCTTGCAGACATGGGACCCTCTTGACGAGCTTCATTTTGAGAAGCTTTCTCAGGGCGTATCTGACAGTTCGTGGAGCAAAAGAGACCTCATCAAGTAGTTGCTTTGGGGTAATACCATCCTTACCGTCTGTACGGAGGATGTCCAGGACAACTCTCTGACTCTTGGTCAGTTTCTTTCCTTCTAATTCATTTTCTAGTTCTTCTTTGCTTAACATAATATTATCACCTTTCTGCTGGTAGGTAGATGTGTTGTCTCATATCGGAGAGATTAGGTATTCTCTCAGCCAGCCCTTTCCGCAATAGTTTTCGGAGGGCATGCCGTACCGTTCTCGGAGCAAAGGAAACACGTTCCATTAGCTCATTAGGGGTCATGCCATTTCGGCCGCGTGTCCTCAGGATATTGACGATCTCTCTCTGACTTCTGGTTAATTGGTCTTCCAAATTTGTTTCAACCCCTTTCTATCAGGCAGGCAGATAGATGTACTGCCGCATGTCTTGAAGGCATGGTACTCGTTTGATTAATCTCTTCTTCAGAAGTTTCCTGAGTGCGTACCTAACGGTTCGCGGGGCAAAGGATACCTCATCAAGTAGCTCTTTAGGAGTGACTCCATTCTTTCCACTAGTGCGTAGAATATCAAGAACAATCTTCTGACTCTTGGTCAGCTTAAGATTCTTCAATTCTTGAATGAGTTCCTTTTCGCTCATCATCGCGTTTCTACCTTGATTTTTGTGTAATTTTTGCTTGGTTGATGATTCTCTCCCCGAGATATCTTAACCAACACATGATTAACGCTACGACAACCCTTATTAACTTATCGCAGGATGGGACGGCTTTATCGCGGTCTTATACTGCGCATTAAAAGGGGCATTGGATTTAATCGGCGTTCGTTAGATTTAGGCAATTTAATGTTTCTGTCACAGCAACAACAGCAGTCAACAAACTCTATATTGTGGCGTCCCTCAGAGGACTTGAATGACCATGAAGAAGGCAGCAATCCTTGCGGCAGGCGATTCAACTAGAATGCGACCTCTTTCAGATAATCGCCCTAAACATCTATTACCAATTGCAGGGAAACCACTGATTTTCCATACATTGGATGCCTTGAGAAACGCCCGCATAGAGGAGGTCCTGATCGTATTTGGATACCAGGGTCAAGCCCTAAAACAAGCCATTGATGCTCATGACTGGGGAAAAATGGAGATTTCATATATCCATCAGGACAAGAGAATGGGGACAGCCCATGCGGCCGGCTATGCCCAAAAGTTCGCCGGAAAAGATGACATCCTTCTAATGTACGGAGATGTTCTGGTGGGGCCTGAAACCTTTGAGAAGCTGATAAAACAACATAAGAAGGGCGAAGCAAGCTTCACTCTCTCGGTCTTTCCCGTAGAAGACCCCTCTGCCTATGGAGTGGTTTCTGTCGAGGATAACATGGTCAAGGACTTGATAGAGAAACCGAGAGAAGACCAGATGGTTAGTAATCTGGTTAATGCAGGTGTCTATGCTGCTGGCCCAGAATTGTGGGATGCAATAGCAAAGACCAAGAAGTCTGACCGCGGGGAGTATGAGATAACGGATTCAATTATGATGCTCGTTCACATGGGTGAAGTAGGAGCCTTCACCATTGAGAATTGGTGGATTGATGTGGGGAAACCCTGGGACCTTCTTGAGGCTAATGAGCTGATTATGAAGGGAGCAGTTCGTCAGATTGCTGGTAAGATTGAAGATGGAGCCACCGTAAAGGGCAGTGTGGTGATTGATCCCAGTGCCCATATCAAGAGTGGCGCATACATCGAAGGGCCTGTTTATGTTGGTCCGGAGTGTGTTGTGGGTCCAAATTGCTATATTCGGGCGCATACTGTGTTGGTTGCACGAGTCAAGATAGGCAGTGCTGTAGAAATCAAGAATTCGATAATAATGGAGGATACCAACGTAGGGCATCTCTCTTATGTGGGTGATTCTATAATCGGCAGATATTCAAATTTTGGAGCTGGAACTATCACTGCAAACCTCCGTCATGATGATGAGTCTGTAAAAGTGACCGTTAAAGAACGAAGAGTGGATTCGGGCAGACGGAAACTCGGAGCAATTATTGCGGATAATGTGAAGACTGGTATAGGTACTTCAATCTCCCCTGGAGTTGTCATTGCTACAGGTGCAAGGACTGGAGTAGGAACCATAGTCGAGAAGGATATTGGTGAGAATGTTCTTGTCAGACCAAGACAAGAAACCGAATCTATTCATTTGAACCCAGAGGATTGAGGAGGCGACACTGGTACCCGGTTTAGTTCGCGAGTATAATGTAATAATCAAGGATAGAAGTGATGTTGAAATATTATTTGGCTTCGCGTATCCATCAACATACAGAGCAGGAATGACTAGTCTCGCGACACATCTCTTCTACGCTTTAATCAATTCGAGACCTGATACTTCTTGTGAGAGGTACTTCCGCTTTCATACGCCTTCACCTGTAAAATCAGTGGAGTCAGGCAGACCTCTGTTTGATAATCATATCATAGGATTCTCATTGACATACGAAGAGGACATTCTCAATATCGTTCAAATGTTGAGAATGGGAAAAATCCCACTAGACAGAGATAGTCGTGAAAACCAGGACCCAATAATCATAGCAGGCGGCCCCGCAGTTAGTGCAAACCCAGAGCCGTATACCAAGTTTGTTGATGCGTTTGCCATCGGAGAGGGAGAATATGTCATCAATGACATTCTAGATGTTGCATTGAACTCGAACTCACGAGAAGAGGTCATAGAGAGTCTTGCTGAGCTAGAGGGGATATATGTTCCCAGCATCACAGAAGGTTCTGTTTCTAGGCTGATAGTTGCAAACTTAGAAGACTCATTTCACCCCACAGCACAACTAGTACCGGATGTTCCAGAAGACTCGATACATGCACCCGTATTTGGACGCTCACTTCTTGTTGAAGTTAGTCGTGGATGCGGGCATAGTTGCAAGTTCTGTCTTGTTGGACATGTATGCAGGCCAAGGCGAGTACGTTCAACAAATCGACTGAAAGAAATCATAGCAGAAGGCATGCAAAGAACACCGATAGACAAGGTTGCACTTATTGCATCATCACTAGGAGAAGCGGATGATCTCGCAGACCTCGCCGAGTGGATAATCAATCAGGGATTGAGCTTATCCGTGCCATCAATGCGTGCTGATGCAGTTACGGAAGATACTCTACGCACGCTGAAAAAGGGAGGGCAACGTACTCTAACAATTGCTCCTGAAGCAGGGTCAAGCAGACTTCGTAAAGAGATGGGAAAAGGATTGAGTGATGAAGAAATCAATAGAGCTGTCTTGTTAGCAGACAAGGTAGGTTTGCACGCAGTAAAAGCATACTTCATTATTGGGCTCCCAGGAGAGTCTGACGGGGACGTGAGTGAAATTGGGAATATGATGAGGAGCCTTGCTAAATCTTCCAACCTAAAATTGACTGCCAGCGTCAATCCATTTGTTCCAAAAGCACATACGAAGTGGCAGAGGTACCCACAACCTCCGCTTCCTTCTTTGCGCAATAAAATCAAGATGCTTGAACAAGATTTCCATAATATTCCAAAGGTAACTCTGGAAACGCTTGATCCGCGAAAGGCGCGTATTCAGGCGGCACTTTCACTTGGAGATCAATCCTTGGGTGCAGTGATTGTACGAGCCAGTGAATATGGAGGATTAGGTGGATGGCGACGAGCAGAGAAGGAAACAGGTACTGAATTCTTTTCTATTGCAAATGATGCAGAACGGCTTAAGGGTGAACTCCCATGGGCCTTCATTAAGGTCTAAAGAAAGGACACCATCAAATGGATTATAAGAGCTAACGAAGAATTCACTTACAGAAACGCCACGACTGAAATTGCTTCATGCAGTCGGGTGAAATTTATGGATATAGATGAAAACTTCAGGCAATTGTATCCCGCTATTACAGAAGAGCTGGAAACAGGCGATGCGAAGGAATTCAAAATTGACGGGGTTCGTGATGTGTCAAATCCACCAAAAAGACCAGTAAAGAAAGAAACTTTTGTTCCGAACGTTGTTGATTATATTAGAAGATGCGATACTGTTTCACAAGCAGAAGAAATAGTAGACTATCTGAACAGTCAGGGTGAGATTACGACTGGAGAAGCTCGTACGATTAAGAGACAACTGAAGTCTGAGGGGCTACGAAGCTTTGGCACAAAGAAAGAGAAAGATTACTACCTAAAACATGGCCTGGAGGAAGAGGACGAAGAGGAAGAAGAGGACCACCATTCAGAGATTTAGGCGTCTTCTGTTGAATGGTCTTATACTCAATTCTAGCTTCTTTTTTTGTATTGGCTTAGACTAGCCACTTTACATAATTATACAGGTATCAGTAGATTCCCTCAATACTCTTCCTAGAACTTGGGTTGACACGGGCAACTTCATAGTACTGCGTGTAAAACGCACAGAAGTAACTCCGGTATCCAACCCGCTAGTATCTTCGAATACGTGGACTACAGCTTAGCCCCCACCTATTTCTAGTACAGTATCCGTCAGAAGGTTTCCATTAGAGATTTTGATTTTCACCACTTCATTGTAAGCAACATCGTGAGTACTTTCTACGATAGGAAGAGGTCCGCTGACATCAGACATTGTACGATATACTATCTAGGTTTCCTTTGTCATGGCAAAAACCGCCTTAGGGTCCAGATTGAACCCGCGTGGCCTGTAGATTGTGAAGCAGTCTTAGGACTTGCCAAGCGACATCCATGATTCCTAAATTATACTTGAAAAATGAAAGAACATAAGAACGGGAGAGAGAATTAGACTGCGTGTTACGAGAGACTGTCCCTTGCTCTTCAGTTCCTTGGATGATGGCGTGAAATACAGTATAGTTCCTGCAAGCAATAAGACAGCAACAAGGGCATCTCCCACCATGAGGGACAGACTAAGCATGTCTAGGTCTCCAATGCCAAACAAACCTCGCCATACTACTTCTGCCTTGTCTGAATCAATAGGCCCAAGACCTGCGACATTCATCATGTAGGTGACAACAAAGGGACCTAGAAAATACAGAACAACGCCAGCAATTACTAAGCCCTTGGCAGTTCCATCTCCTAATGATGTGGCATAAATAATCATCCCAGCAAGAATGAATACTATGTATCCTCTAACAGAGAGAGCGTAGAGGCCGTGTAGTGCCTTATCGAGCATCTCTAGATATGATGGCAGAACTATCTCTTCGAAAGGAGTCTGCATAATTAGAATTGCTGCGCCAATTTGGGCTCTCATATAAGTAAATTTCTACCGGCTGTTTTAACCTCCACCAAGCTGGTGTTTTAGTTTTCTGAGATCCTGCCTAAAACGCTGCTTATACTCTGGAAATCGTAGAGCAGCAGCAGGATGGTAGGTAATGAAGAATTCTCTATCATCAGTCTTGTGGAAGGACCCGTGATAGTCCAATAGCTTCCGGTGCCCGATGACACTTGATACTGCAACACCACCCAATAGGACAATAAATCGTGGATTTATCAATTCGATTTGACGATGTAGATATGGAAGACAGGCACTGATTTCATTTTGCCTCGGTTGCCTGTTGTTAGGAGGACGCGACTTGAGTACAGATGTGATATACACCTCTTCTCTAGGAAGACTAATCTCTTCAAGCATTTCTGTTAGAAGCTGACCTGACCTTCCCACAAATGGCCTACCGGTTTCATCTTCTTTTGCGCCCGGTGCCTCACCAACAAGCATTACTTCCGCATCTATCGGGCCTTCTCCCGGCACTGCGTTCTCTCTGGTTTTATACAGAGGGCATTTCGTACATCTTCTAATTTTCTCGTAAAGCAGTTCAAGTTCTTCAGCGGCAGTCATGATATCCCCTACTTCCGCCTAATGAGATAAAAAGGCACATGTTGTCCCTTATATCCGCGTGAATTCCTAGGTAGGAGAAACAGCCTGTGCCATTCTTCTTGAAAACTCGATGATTATTCAGAGCATTCTGTAAGTCGTATCCAGTCGTGCTTCGGAGGATTTTTGGAATCAGAAAGCTCGTTAACACCAACAATTTTGAATCCGGTGAGGGAGTCACTATCGCATGTGATTGCGATTTTGTCACTGACCGTTTTACCCACAAATCATGAAACTCCGCAGTGGGTTGAAAAGCATATGCGAATCGTCTGAGGAATTTCTTGAGGGCTAGTCCTTAAACTGAGAAATAATGTCTTCTTCCGTGACGTGAGTCCAGCAGTATAGACATTTCAATTTAACTGGGTCGCGTGACAAAACCTTATACTTTGCTGAAACTGGCTCGCGTTCTTTGTTCGTCACACAACGCTTGTTCGGACAGACGATAACATTTGTTATTTCATCCGGCAGCTCTACACGATTCTTCTTTTCTACTTCGGATCTACGAATGGTGTTGATGGTTGCATCAGGGGCCACAAGAGCTATCTTTGCGACTTCTGAGTCCTGTAAATAACGGTCTTCAAGTTTTACAATGTCTTTTTTTCCAATTCTAGAACTTGAAATGTTCATAGCCAAGGACACAACACTACCTTCCGCACCGGTTATCCCCAGAATTTGCAAAACATCCAATGCATGTCCAGCTTGGATGTGGTCAATGACTGTGCCTTCCTTAATTTTCACAATCCTGATGCCTTCAACTTTCTCGCTTGCAGCCAAGAATTATCACCTATACTGATTTGTTACGGCATAACGCGGTTTTCAACCTTCCCATGTCGAGAGAAAGACAGAGAGGCGAAGCTTGATATGTATAAAAAATGGACTGAAACAGGACAACACGGTGAAGCGACTTGGTTCTTGAAGGACTAGGAAAATCTCTAAATTCGGCACTCAAGAGACTCTTTGGAGCGAGTGTCATCGATGAAGAGCTCATCAAGGAGCTTGTGAAAGACATTCAGCGTGCGCTATTGATGGCTGACGTAGATGTCAATCTTGTAATGGCCATTACAGAACGCGTTGAAGAGCAAGCATTAGATGAATCCTTACCCCGGGGAATCTCTAGAAGAGAGCATATCATCAAGGCAGTGTGGGATACGCTGGCACATTTTCTGGGAGAGAAGGCTGTTCCACTGACTATTCATCCAGGGCAATCTAATGTGTTAATGCTGATTGGAATTCAAGGCTCAGGGAAGACCACCACTGTTGGAAAACTTGCTCGTTATTATCAAAAGAGGGGAATCAGAAGCGGAGTAATCTGTGCAGATAATTTCCGTCCCGGGGCTTATAGTCAACTGAATCAGCTGGCCGAAAAATCCAATATCCCATTCTGGGGAGATCAGGATGAAGAAAGCGCCGTCAAACTTGCCAAGAACGGCGTCAAATACATGAAAGAAAATGGGATTGAACTCATTCTGGTTGATACATCTGGACGTCATCGAGAAGAGAAAGGACTCATTAAAGAGATGCAGGACATCTCAAAAGCTATCAAACCACAAGAAATCATTCTTGTCATTGATGGCACTCTCGGACAGCAAGCAGGGGCTCAGGCGAGTGCGTTCAGAGAAGCCACTGATATAGGATCCATTATTGTCACAAAGCTAGACGGCAGTGCCAAAGGAGGCGGTGCATTATCCGCGGTAGCAGCAACAGGTGCTCCCATCAAGTATATCGGCACAGGAGAAGGTATGGATGCAATTGAGCCATTTAGCCCAACTAAGTTTGCAGGACGTCTTCTCGGAATGTCCGACATTAAGGGACTCATTGAGAAAGTGCGTGAGGCTCAAATCGAGGTTGATGAAGACGCTGCGATGCGTATCATGAAGGGTAAATTCACCCTAAACGATATGATGGCACAAATGAAGCAGCTGAAGAAGATGGGACCTCTTGGAAAAGTCATGGAGATGCTGGGCCTGCAATACAAGCTACCTGATGATGTAGCCGAGATGCAGGAAGAGAATCTCAAGAAGTTTGAAGTTATTATGAAGTCCATGACCAAAGAGGAGCTTGATGAGCCAAAATTGCTCAAATCTTCCCGAATAAAGCGCATCGCTATGGGCTCTGGAACATCGGATAGAGATGTAAGAGAGCTGCTCAAGCAGTATGATGCCATGAAGAAAATGATGAAACAAATGAGCAAATCACGCAGGGGACGCCGGGGCGGTATTCCTGGTATGCCTGGATTCCCTGGCATGTAGTCCGGCTCATTCATGTCCATGGAGAGAAAACACGATGGTGAGGCATTTTCTCGCAATCCTACCTCTTCTTCCAATCAACAAAGATTCAGTAAAGGCAGGAAACAATCCCCGAGAAGTCGTTACTGCAGCAAGATGTGTCAACATAGGGCTGTTCCTCTCTCATGATCTTAGAAGAAATGTGGTTGTTAGTGTAGCCTACGGACAGTCTGATGATTTACGTGTCATATCCTTTCCTGGCGAATCTCTTAGACGGGTTTCTCCTGATGAGCGTTCTATTTCGTTTTTCTTGCTAAAAGCAAGCGAAGTTGCAAAGAATTTAGTCTTCCATACGGAAAGAACAATGGATAATGGCATCATTGTTGGAAGGCATTCCATTAGTCGTCTGATTAATAGATGGAACCCCGTCAATGTATATCTCGCAACAAGGATCCCATTTGACCCGAGGGATTGTTACGACTTGGAAAAAGAGGGATTATTTGTGTATGCACTCAATGACGATCTTGAGCCGGACGGAATCGATTTCGAGCAGATCCCACGACCATCAACTCCTGAACGACATATTCTGGAAGTAAATACATACTTTGACCATAGAGAATAGTTACATGAAGAAAGCTTGATAATCTGACCTGCAAAACTACATTCAGAAACTAGAAAGAGGTGAACCCTTGTGCCTACAAACGTTACTCCAGAATTTGACGCACAACGAGAGGTATATGAGAACGCAGAGGGTTTGCCTCGAAAAATCCAGGAATTAGAAAAACTGCTCTCATTAGCTCCCCGCCACAAAGGAGCGGAGCGGATGGTAGGTTACTATCGCAAGAAACTCGCTCAGCTAAAATCGGATTTAGAGAAAGAGCGAGAGAGGGAACGGGCAAGACGAAGTGGTGCTGAGGAGGGAGTCGTTCGCAAGGAGGGAGCAGGCCAGATTTGCATGATAGGTGTAGCGAACTCTGGGAAATCTTCGTTGATTAATATGGTTACAAATGCAGAACTTGATGTTGCGGATTATCCCATGACCACCCCAATTCCAACTCCAGCTATGTTGAAGTTAGAAGATATCAACATACAACTCGTGGAGCTTCCCGGTTTATTTGAGGGTAGTTACGATTCCAGCGTAGGCAGACAGTCCCTTTCGGTGGCACGAAATACGGATTGTATTGCACTAATTGTTGATTTGTCACAAGATATCGAACGCCAAATGGGTATTATCATGGGAGAACTTGACAGGGCGCGAATTCGTCTTAATAGGGAGAAGACAACTGTTAGAATAGAGCGGGTGGGTTCTGGAGGGCTCCAAGTCTTTGGTATTCAGAACTTCGAGGGCGACAAAGAAGAAGTCATTGACTTTCTTCGCAAAAGGAAAATCAACAACATAATCGTCCGATTTCAAAGGCCTGCGACATATCAGCACCTTGTAGACGCTCTTGATTCAAGTGTGGCATATGTCAGGGCACTGATAGTTGCAACAAAAGGAGATGCTAGTGGGTCAAGAGAAAGATTTGAAGAACTAAAGGAGAACTATGGCGAGAGATTCGAGATTGTTCCCACATCAGTTGAAGAGGAAGAGAACCTAGACAAGATGAGTTGGGCATTCTACGATCATTTGGATATCGTAAGAATCTACACGAAAATCCCCGGAAAGAAACGAGAAGACAAACCTATTGTGCTACCCGCAGGATCAGTGGTTGAGGATGCAGCAAGAAAAGTCCATGTAGAGCTGTTTGTTGAGCGCTTTCGCTCTGCTACCATTATTAGAGAGAATGACAAGATTAAGAGACGCCAGGTGGGATTGAGTTACCCGCTACAAGAGGGAGATGTTTTACAGTTAGCTCACCGCTAGTGAGCAAAATTCTGGGGTGTTCGAAATAGGTGAAGAAGTAGACGAACTCGGTCTTCCTAATGTTGCTGTAATCTTGGTTGAGCCAGAAACCCCCGGGAATGTTGGTTTCGCCTGTAGAGTTATGGCGAATTTTGGAATAAGAAAGCTCAGAATAGTGGGTACGGACCCAAGGGAGTATCCGCAAGCGCAGATATTTTCTGTCAATGCAGTGGATATTCTTGAGAATGCAGAAATCTATGATAATCTTCAGTCAGCTTTGAGCGACATGGAGGCGTCATGGGCAGCTACTGCAAGAACTGGAAGTAATCATAGTGTGACAAGGGCCTGTGTGCCCATCAGAGATTTGCCCGACCCAGGGACAAGAGATGGAGATGTAGCATTGGTCTTTGGGAGAGAGTCCAATGGCTTGACAAATGAAGAAGTCCTCCTCTGTGACTTAGCATTCACTATACCAACTTCAGAAGACTACAATAGTATGAATCTCAGCCATGCTATCGCCGTTGTTCTCTATGAATTGTATAGCAACTACGCTGAAGTCCCACCACGCCGCCCAACAAATCCCCGTGCAGCCACAAGAAAAGAACGAATGCTGGTTGCTGACTTCTTTGATGAGATTGTAGACAAGACTACTATCAAAAACTTCAGAAAGCCCATCGCAAAGCAGGTCTTCCGTAATCTACTTGGAAGAGCTTACATGACTGGGCGAGAAATTACAACACTCACTGGAACGGTGAGAAAGATACGCCAACTTATTGATAGAAACTCTAAGCAAGACCAAGTTTAGTGCTCATTCCAAGCTTCCTCTCAAGCTCAGGAGGCATCTCATCAACGCGAATCTTGCACGGTGTCGGAAGCTTTGGTGCTGCCTTTTTGAGAGCAACTCGAGCTGCATCAAAGTGCTGCCTGTTCATCCTGACGGTGAAGAGAGCTTGATATGGCTTGACCCTTGCGGCTAACCCGATGACCTTACCAAAGGCTTTTCTCATACCATCTTGGACACGGTCTGCACCGGCTCCAGAGATCATCTTGTTCTCTCGAAGTCTGTGGTATGGCTTGACTCTCACACGAAAATGAAAGTTCTTTCTGCCAACACGTCGTAGTAAGTGACGGTTGACGGCAACACGTGCTGACTCAAGCGCCTGGTGCCTGATTTGGCATCTCTCAAGACCAATCATCGATATCTGAATCTCAAAATCCCCGCCAGGGTTGCCCATATCGTAGTTCGTAATCCGGCTGGCTGGCTGACGATGAATATATTTCTTACGAGTGAAAGCAGGACGATCTGCCTCTCGATAACAGTGACCTGGACGTTTTCCCATTTTTAATCACCTTGAATTGGTCTACAGTCTACTAAGACTTGAGTCAACGTGACGCACTTGAGAGTGAATAAAAGGATTATGGAGTAGCCAGAATAGAAATCGTTGATTATAGGAGGTTAAAACGAGCTGCCCCGACTATTCTTGGGAGTGTCGGCCCAAGAGGGGCTGGCATTCAGAGCGTTTCCTATGTGAGTGGGCAGGACGCGATAAACGGCATCTTCGACAAAGACGTTGAATATCTACATCCTCAGGGTTAGCGGGTTCTACTGTAACTTGACCCATGTCTATCACCAAAACAAGACATGGGTACCGAGATGACTGCCAATACTCTATTCTCGTTGTTTCTGAGAATTCAGAGGAGCAATGAGTAACTGCCTATAGTCCATCATCGTAGATGTTCATGGAACGCATCAACAGAGAAACTACTGAAGTAATCTCAATATCAGAGTTAATGGATTCTGCTCCCTCGCGTAGATTTCGTAGGCAAAATGGGCAAGATGTCACTAGAATCTGTGCACCGGTTTCCTCTGCCTCCCCTACTCTCATGGCGCCTAATGCAACAGCGTCGTCCACTCGTCCAGCCTTCAGACCGCCTCCAGCACCACAACAATGGGAGAATTTTCCGTTCCACTCCATTTCAACAAGAGTTGTACCAGGAATTGTTTCGATTACGTTTCTGGGTTCTTCATAAATACCTGAATGTCTGCCCAGGTGACAGGGATCATGATAGGTAACAATGCTCTCTATTTTTCCCAGATTCAATTCGCCGCTCCTCACTAATTCATCGAGAACCTTTGTAATGTGAATAAACCGCAGCGATTGAGGCACCTTGACGAGGTCTACATAGATATTGGAGAACATGCTGTAGCATCCTGAACAAGAAACGATGAGTTCCTTTGTGCCTCTCTCTACTAATTGCTCAACCAATTGACTTGCATGATGCTTTGCTTGACCTGCATCGCCCACACGATAGATAGGAGAACCACAACAGAAATTTTCTGATAGAAGCCCAAATGAAACATTTGCTTTTCGTAGAATTGCAAGGACATTCTCGACTTGTTCTCTCTCACGATACAGTTCGGTGCATCCAATGAAGTACACAAGCTCCATATCGGTATATTGCGACTCCGGTTGTGCTGACAGGAACTTAGCTCCTGATCGATTAGATTCTCCATATGGGTTGCCGGTCTGACGAGCGTTCTCAATGATTTTGGCATATGATGGAGGAGGCCCGTACCCCGCCTCAAAGAGCTGGTTCTTCATGCTCTGTATCGCCTCACTTTGAGGATACCCACAAGCTAAGTCACAGAGACCACAGCCCGTGCATGCATGTACTCTCTCAGACATCTCCTGACTTGGCTGTAAGCTGCCTTCTAGCCAATGATGAAGCATTGTGATTCTCCCCTTGGGAGAGTAGCTGTCCATCTCGAATTGCCTATATGCAGCACAATTCTCTCTGCAAAGACCACAGCGTACATGCATACATGCCCTGGCCCAATCCTCGTACTCTCGCAACGGATTGGTCATTGGTCAAACCCCCTATTATTGCGGTTCAGAATACTATTTGGGTCAACAACGTCTTTGATTCCCTTCAGCAGGGCCCAAGCACTTCCTAGGTATTCCTTTGCCCAAGGTCCAGATCGAAGACCCATACCATTAGCCTCTGAAAGCCCTCCACCAATCTCGATGGATTTCTGATACATTCTTTCCTTGAATTCAAACCATTTGTCGACTTCCTCATCTACTCGAGTATCAATGGGAACGCTGAAATAAATGGCAAATGGGATGGGACCACGAGGAGCAGCGACAATGAATGTACCGAAATTACGGTCATCCCATCCGAATTCTACCTTGAGCTGCTCATAATAATCGGTAAACTCCTGGAATTTGCTTAGAGGAACGCAAGCATCAATGAGGTCTGGTTCATATTCTGTGTGTGATAAAGCGAAGTTGCTCTTGTCGAAGGTTTCTCTTGTGATGTTTACGGACCCCCACCACATGTCGGTGAGAGCCGTAGGAAGCTTCTGGCCCTCATATTCGCGTCCACAACGCATGATAACATGTAATCCGGTTTCAACAATCTCTTGGTCTCCAGAGTAACCAAATAGAAAGGCGAAATTCACATCCTCTGGGACAGGTGTGGATTCTCGTTCCATGTACTGAATCAGTGATTTCCTATCAAACCCATAGACAGTTTCTGGCCAGCATCCCGCTGAATGAATACGTTTGCAGGCGGCCATGGCATGTTCGATATCTGGGAAGCCAATGCTCACATGCTTTCTCGTTGTAGGCATTGGGTATACTTTCAATACAGCTTTGGTGATGATTCCTAAGGTGCCCTCCGCACCTAGAAAGAGGTTCATCAGGTTATGGCTTGCAATTGAGAGGTAGGCTTCTCCACCAAGAGTGATGATCTCTCCTGTTCCAAGCACAACTTCAAGTCCAAGTACCTGATCAAAGGCGTAACCATATTTCGCCCCATAGATGCTGATGCCCATACAACTCAGAGCGCCTCCAATGGTGGATGAGAGGCTACTCTCGGGATGATGAGTAAAAAATACGCCCTTCTTACGTGCGGCATGATACGCCTCATCCATGGTCACTCCGGCCTCCAATGAAATAGAGAGATTTGCTGTGTCAATCTCTGGAATTCGGTTCATTCGCTTCATGTCCAATACTATGCCGTGTTCAACAGCTAGAGGATTACCGGACATGCTTGTACCAGCACCCCAAGTATAGATTGGTGTGTCAGTATCATTCGCTAGCTTCACGATACGTACTATCTCATCTGTGCTTCCGGGCTTGACGACTATGTCCGGAGCATAGTCACTTGACACCCCTTCTATGGAGTAGTCTTTTGCATACACTAGTCTATCACATAGCTCATCTGTTACATATTTTGTACCTACAATCTCAACTAGTTGAGATTTTAGCGTTGAGGCCCCTGGCATGAATTCTTCACAGGAAAACGCAAGGCAAACAGATAGAAAAGGTTCTCGTATTGCACAACATTCTGTGATTGTGGATAAGATTGCTTTACTCGCTCTTGATTCGGGGATCAGCCACAAACTGAATCGGATTTCCCTCTGTGTCGTGAATATTGAAGTATGTGACCATGTCGGGCATATCCACGATGTCGCTCGTTTCAATTCCCTTTTTCTCAAGGTTTTCTTTTGTCATTTCAATGTCTTCTACTTGGAACGTAAGAACGCCTGAACCTTTTTCGATATCTTGGTCTTTTCGAAGGTTGAAACCTAACCTAGCGCCCTCAAGTGGTAATTCAAATTCGGCCCATCCAATCTCTTCGCCACCATCCCAACATTTCTCCAGTCCTAGGATGTCCTCGTAAAACTTCTTGGCGCGATTGAAGTTGTTGACATAGTATTGAAAGTAGATAGTATTTTTTCTGTACGCTATATCGGTCATCTGACCACCGCTCTAACACTATGTAATTAACCATATTTAATATAGGCGGTTGGTACATTCCAGCTGAAAAATGCCATATAAGGTAGACCGAATCAATTGGTTGCTGCCATCACAATCAGGGGAAAAATGATGGTTGCATCGCCTATGACCGTTTCAAACCGGGCATTCTCCTGCACCTTCTGCCAAGACACGCCCTCCTTAAGGGGAGCTCCACTGAGGCTGCCGCCTTCGGGTCTATCAAGTGTTATCTGAATTGCCAAGTCTAGACCACCACGCAAGATGTTGCTCCCCATTGTGAAGTGCTTGGTGAGACCTCCGCCCAGAATCATTGCTCCCGTCCGCTTGGCCTCTTTGACCATGGCTCCTAGTATTCGCAGGTCCTTGACAAAGTCCAGTGAGAGGGCTCTCATTGTGCTATACGTATAGAGGTGAAAACCTAACATAGAGTCCATTAAGCCAGGAGAGAAAATTGGAGTCTCCTTTCTTGCAGCTTGAAACAATATTGAATCCGGGTCTTCAATAGATTTGCCAAGTCTGTGAAGAAATTCACTTGGGGAGAGTGTGATTCTCGATTCTTCATCCAAGTTGTCTAAGAAGCTATATGTTTCCTTCTCGAAAGTTTCGAAGTCCTTTTCCTTCACAAAGATGTCAGCAATTCTTCCTAATCCAGAACGTCGAAAATCAACATCATTCTTACCGGAAGGAGCTCGATAATGAGCTCCACCATATGCCTCAATTAAGTCATGAACGATATTTGCACCGCTAGTTATGACTGCATTAACTAGCCTTTTTTCCACCAGGGCTTTGATGACTCGACGGAGACCTCCCGGAACCATCGGACCTGAGAGAGATAAAAAGGTAAAACAGTCGCTGTCAGTAAGCATAGCACGGGTTATTGCTGCAGCTCGACCTAGCCGCCCTGCACCAAGAACACCGACAGAGTTCATTGCGTCAACCAAATCCCGAGGACTTTTGACTTGATTACTGTCTATGTGAATAACTCGGTCCAATTCGTTCACCACAGACCTTGCCATCTCTAGACCATGATAAGTCATTCTGTCAGTAAAGAGAAGAAGTGTTGGCGTGAGCCCAGGAGCATTCCGGGAGGGTCAGGCCCAGACCCACGCATCTGAAAAACTCTATGTGGGCTACTGCACGACATGGGTTCAGCATTTCGTATGCACAGAGTGTTCTGGAGAGGATAACTATGAAGAGGGGGGATTCCCGAAAGTAAACGGAACTTGGTTAATGTTGTGTTCCACAAGCTTAAAACAGGGAGCCGGGCTTGAATAGAATATGCAATCAGTGTTTGGCATGACTTCCTTCTTGATAATAATGACAGCCCTCTTTATTCAGATGGTTTGGCTATGGATTACAAGAAAGGGGAGGAAGGAGTATATTACGGATCTAACTAGCTTTCGAAGTCCAAGTGGTAGATTCTCAAGATACTATCAGTGGACGATTACGAAACTATCTCGTGCACTTGCAGACGCCGTGGTCTTTGAGATTGTCTTGGTAATAGCCATAACAGTCTTGCTTTACTTTACGGAGGGTATTGTAACATTCTGGAACTATCTGCCGATAATTGTCTTTGTTGTAATTCTGTCCTCTTTGAGTTCTCTTCAGGTTGCATACAGAGTAAGGAAACTGCTCGCAAAGGAGGAACAGATTCTTGAGAGGATGGAGAGCGCCGAACACAAAATAGACAAGGCTAAGGAAATTGTTGATGGTCTCAAAGGAGAGGGGCCAGAGGGAGATGGAAGAGAATGGTTTGCACTCTACAAGATTTCTCAAAGGACTGATCCTATTGGATACTCAGTTAGAGATGTTCTCATGGAGATGCAAAAGAAAGCAGCCGAGCCATCAGGAGCGGTCTATCAACCCGCACAAGATACCACCCCCGGAGATGTTGGCCCAGGTATTCAATGAATCGAGTTTACGCTGTCACTTCGCAAGTCTTATATGATAAATTCGAGGCGTGAACGAGAATCGCACAAACGAGGGACTACTAATGTCAGATGACAAAGTGATTAAAGGTCGCAAAGGCATTGTCACAAGCTATAGAAGAGGAAAACATAAGCAACATACAAATCAAGTGATCCTCGTATTTGATGGAATCGATAATAGGTCGACTGCAGCAAGCCTCGTCAGCAACAAGGTGAAGTGGGTCTCAGATTCGGGTAAGGAATTTCTGGGGAAGATTCTGGGAGTCCACGGGAATAGCGGTGCCGTACGTGCCAAATTTAGAACAAATCTTCCTGGACAGGCAATCGGCACACAGGTCCGCATCGAATAGCGGATAGTTCCTTTACATAATATGACAGTGAGAAACAGTTTGATGTTGAGGAGAGTATATATTCAGAGGCATCCCTGATTTAGCTTGATTGATTCACTCCGATGATGATGTTGGCTATCCTAGGACATCTGTCCAATGATGAATCATAGTTAGTCTGAGGAGATCAAATCTGGGCGACAGTTACGCTTTTTGCGTTAGTCACGCAGAGGCAGTACATGGTTTGAAGTTCTCTCTATTTTGATAGAGATAAAATTCAGTATCGATATATGGTTGGTTTCAATGCTCGATCTACTAATCTATTTCATACTCTGTTTTTTCGCAGGACTAACATTGAAAATTGGGGACGATTTACTTGATGAGCTTTATCGATCTAATGTATCATGGATTCCTTTGGCAGTGTCTGGTACACTATTTGGATTATTGATGGCAAATAGCGAGTGGGATTTCGTACTGTTTTCAGCAATTATCATAGGCGTAATTCTGTCCGGGAAAGTCAACCGCCGAGAGTTTTTGGCTGGTTTTGTTACAATTGGAGTAGTTCTTCTCCTACTGGGTCTGCCCACTGTCACAGATTGGTTGGACTGGAGTACCTTGCTAATTGCGCTAATGCTAGCCGCCGTATTAGATGAGAAGGGAAACGACTGGGCGGATGAAAGAGTAAGTCCTAGAGCGTATCGCTTCTTCAGCTATCGAATGACAATGAAGTTCAGTGCGCTTCTCTTGTCCATTCCATGGCCAGGATTCTTCCAATCTGCAGTGGGACTCTGGATATTTGACACGGGCTACGAGATTGCAAATCTGCTTAGACAGAAACTCTACCAATCATGACTGGCACCAGACTACAGCAGGTATCACTAAATATTGGATTGAGCCCCATTTTCTTAGAGAAGTCAACTCCCTCTTGGCTAATGTAGGCAATCCCATTGATACCAGATTGTATTGCATACTTGTCAGACCGAATTTTGTGGTCGCCCATTGGGCGAGCACAACCTAGAAGAAGCGGAGTTTCTGGAAGACCGTGACGGGCAATGGTCAAGATTCTACCTACTAGCTCAGGATCTGGAGGGATGACATGCTCCATAGAAGTCTTTCTGAGAGGATTCAGAATAATGAAAACGACTGCTGCGGGACTCTTTTCTGCAACCATCGCCAATGCCTCAAGCTCGCCCCCTAATTCTCCATAGTTGAGGCCTATCAAGATATGCGGTGCGGTTGGAATCCCACTCTGAGTCAATAAGTCAATAGATCGCTCTATATTCGCAACTCCGTTATCAAGGTGATAGACCTTCATTGCAACCTCATCGCTGCCTATGACATCCAACATAGCAGCGTCAATATCTGCTTTCGCGAGACCGCGGGCAATATCAGGAGTAACGAAACCAGTGTGGACCACCACCTTAAGGTCAAGTTCGGTTTTTATTCTCCCAATGGTACTCAAGAACTGACCAAGTGGCACATGACCCCGGGAATCTGACCCCCCACTGATTAAGACACCCTCACCACCGCGATTCTTTATTTCTTGGCACTTAGAAAACAGTTTTTCTGGCGAAGGTGTAGCTTCCATACCCTTGAGTAATCGCCCCTTGCAGTGTTCGCAATCAAGGGCACACCCAAGACCAGTGATGCTTAGTGAAACAAAATTGTATGCATTCTTCTGACTGTGAGAGGCTATTTCATACGGGTAGCCAGTTGGGCTGAAACAAAATAAATCAGAGCCAAACACTTCACGACGTTTGCGCATTCCTTTGCGCATCCATGTAATCAGTTCTTCATGTGGCGACTTGAGGATATGTGAACCTTGTGCTAGGATGTCGATACTCACTGAAGAATCCCACCTCATTGACAAGAGAGTTATGCTATTAGAATTACGATGTCATATAATAAGCTACAAGTAGCGCAGAGGTTCCATAATGCCCGTAGATACTCTATAATAGTGTGGGTGATATGATTGTCGGATACAAGTCTTGATGGCATTGATTTATTCTTCAAAGCTAGGAGTGTAGCCATATATGGAGCGTCTGCCACTCCTAATAGTGTGGGACAATCAATTGTCCAGAATTTCATTAAACCACAATATACAGGAAAAGTCTATGGAGTAAATCCAAAGTATTCCAGCGTTCTAGGAGTACCATGCTATCCCTCGCTTAAGGAAGTCCCCGATCCAATCGATATGGTAATTGTGGCGGTCCCTGCACAACTCACTCCCAGAGTATTCAAAGACATTGCAAAGAAGAAAACAAAGGCAGCCATCGTTGTTTCAGGTGGGTTCTCTGAAACAGGGCCAAAAGGTGCTGCTCTTGAAAATGAAATTGTAGAGATAGCCAAGAAAAATGGTACCCGTGTTATCGGTCCTAATTGTGTTGGCGTTATCGACACTCAGACACATATTGATACCTTCTTTCTGCCAGAACACAGATGTGGACGACCAAGGCCTAGTAATGTCGCAAACATATCTCTTGTTTCTCAATCAGGGGCTTTCGCTGCAGCTATTGCAGACTGGACTGCCGAACTTGGACTGGGCATCAGCAAAATCATTAGTCTAGGGAATAAATCCGATGTTGATGATGATGACCTGCTTTGCTACCTCTCTGATGATTCATCAACTCAGGTAATATGCTATTATACTGAGGGTTATGACCCACTCCAGGGACGTTCATTCTTCGACACTGCAAAGACTGTCACCCCCAATAAGCCGATCCTCGTAGTCAAGTCCGGAAGAGGAGAGAGGGCCAAAGAAGCGGCAAGTTCTCATACCGGTTCTCTTGCAGGTTCCGACCGGGTAGCAAATGCCGCATACAAACAGGCAGGAATAATTCGAGCTGACAACTTCGAATATATGTTTGACATGGCAAAAGCGTTGGCGATGCAACCACCCGCTAAAGGTGATAGAGTATTGATGATCACCAATGGAGGGGGTTTGGGTGTTATGACAACAGACGCGATTGAAGCCTTGGGTCTAGCAATACCCCCGCCTTCTTCAGATCTTAAAGAGAGGCTTCAAGAAAGATTACCTCCGTATTGTGCATTGAGGAATCCTATTGATGTGGTCGGAGATGGTGATTCCCAAAGATATGATGCAGTATTTGAAGAGGCTATATCCTCGGATGAGTATGATATCTTTGTTGTCGGAATGTTATTACAGACTCCTAGTCTAGGAATGGATATTACAAATCACATAGCCAATCACTCAAGACAGTCCGGCAAGCCATTCGTTGTGATTTCAATGGGTGGCGGGTTTACTACCAAAGCTGGTGAAATTATGGAGCTGATGGGTGTGCCCACTTATGCCACCGGGGAAAAAGGAGCCTTAGCCGCATGGGGGTTGGCAAAATATGGAGAAATAAGATACGGAGAGGATTTCAGAAAGACAGCCAACTCCGACAAATCATAAATAAGGCGTGGAGGATTGCAGAGGTAACTGAAGAGGTCTGATAGACAATGAACAAAGCCAAAAAAATATTCGAAACCGCCCTCTCAGAGGGGAGAACGTTTGTCCTTGAAAATGAAGCTAAGGATATTATGAAGGCATATGGAATATCAATTCCAGAGTATAGCACGGCTGAAACCGCAGATAAGGCTGTAGAAGAGGCAGAAAAAATAGGCTATCCTGTAGTCTTGAAGATTCTCTCCAAGGATGTCCTTCACAAATCTGATGCTGGCGGAGTGAAACTGAACCTCAAGAATGAGGAAGAGGTAAGAAATGCCTTCGACGAGATTATGAAGAATGCAAAAGCCTACGGAAAAGAAAAAGGGACTGAAGTCGACCTGAGTCGAGGTGTGTTCATAACGGATTTCGTTGAAGCTGGCACAGAAGTCATAATCGGTGTCACGAAAGACGCCCAGTTTGGGCACGCACTCATGTTTGGATTGGGAGGGATTTTCGTTGAAGTCCTGAAGGACGTAACTTTCAGACTGATTCCACTAAAAGAAGTTGATGCTCGAGAGATGGTTCATGAGATTAAAGCGTCAAAGATTC
This sequence comes from uncultured archaeon, assembly GCA_964648855.1. Lineage (GTDB taxonomy): Archaea > Asgardarchaeota > Thorarchaeia > Thorarchaeales > Thorarchaeaceae > TEKIR-14. The sequence continues at coordinate 175,205 of CAZYLT010000002.1, read as the reverse complement.
TACAAGGGATCAGAGGACAGCCTCCAAGAGATATTGATGCGTTGGTGGATATTATGCTCTCAGTGTCAAAAATGATCAGCGAGAACCCAGAAATCAATGAGTTAGACTGCAACCCCACTTTTGTATACGAGGAAGGAAAAGGCGCGCTAGTAGGAGATGCGAGAGTCCTCATCGAAGGCTCAGACTAAGAGAAGGTCTCTAAGCACTGATTAGACGCTGAACATGCATCAGACCTCTCTTGATGTCTTCGTCATGTATCTTACCTTTCGTATTCTTCGTGCCAATTCCAATCAGAAGAATCAGGGAAATAACTCGTGCCACGAGTTTAGAATATTGCAGCAGAAATTCCCGATTTCCTGTTGAGTCAACAATCATACCTTCAAGACGCCGCATAAGGGAGCCTATCTTGTCATTTAGACCCTCTGCAGGTCTTAATCTCTTAAATATCCTTAGAACCGAGTCTTCATCGAGGACAAAATCTGACGGAATACCTATTTCCTGCATATGCTCAATGGATTTGCGGATGATAGGTTCGTAGTTTTGTTTTTCCAGTCTGCTCTGATTGGATTTTACTGCCTGAAGCTGTGCTAATAGCCGCAGGGAATTAGTGAAAATGTTTCGACAAGAACCGGGTGACGAGCTGATTAATCCAGAGAGGTATTCCTTGTTCTTCGCCTCCAATCTAGAGGCCACAGAGGTTTCTAATAACCTCTCGAATCCCGGAGAGATCTTGATTGCAGCAGCCTTTGAGAGCGTGGGACTCGATGCAATCCTTCTCACAGCAACAATTGCTTTGAAGTCATTGAGTGGTACATAGAATAGTAGGATTCTGAGAATATCATAAGCCCGCTCGAAATCATCTTCTATGGTAGTATTTCTGCCTTCGCTTCTGCAAATGAAGCCAGCCAAAATACGCCATGTCGAGGCCATGCCATCGCAGAGCTCTTTCCGTTTTTCGGGCCAGGTGATCTCTTGCTCCTCCAAGAATCGAGAGAGTTTGTCGCCAGCGGCAACAATCCTGCTCTCTGTATTCGAATCAAAGGAGACGTCAGACAAAGCTTTCATGAATTCTCTGGGGTCACGAATACGTGGACGCAATACAATAGATGGATCCTTGCGTGACATTTTCCACCATTTAGTTGTCGTGGCCAAGTGATCCAACAAATCTATTGAAATGGTAAGGTCTGCCAATCCTGTCACATAACGAGAGTCAAGATATGCCACCAAACGACAGCCCAATCCGATCATGCGAGAGAATTGAAGGGACAAGTCTTCCTCAGCGAATTCCAAACCTGAGAATCTGTCAACAAATCGAATGATATGTGATGATGATTCATCTCCAAGGCGAGTCTGAACAATACCTCTGTACACATCAATAGGAGTTCTGGACAAACTTTCACACACTCCGCGGATAGATTTTCATTCATTCAGCCTAATATCCACTGATTATTTTGTTGTTCATAAGCTGCTATATAATGGTGTGTGAAACATGCTGTTCAGTGCTTGGTCTACTAATGTCCATACCGTCTGGACCGTTGTTCATAGGACCTTAATGCACGCCAGATATCAATGCGACGAACAGCAGGCCAGTAGATTTGGGCAAAGTAAAGCTCGGAGTAAGCGGATTGCCACAAAAGAAATCCGGAGAGACGTTCCTCACCAGATGTTCTAATTATTAGGTCTGGATCGGGTACACCATTGGTATACAGGTATTTCTCGATAAGATTCTCATCAATGTCATTTGGGGACATGTTGCTGCTTTGTATTTCCTTGCCAATGGATTTGAATGCATCAACAAGTTCTGTTCTGCCTGAATATCCTATTGCAACATTCAACGTGTGTTGATCATAGTCTTCTGTCTGATCTTCTGCTGCACGAATAGCGAGTTGCACATCCTCCGGAAGAAGGTCTACGCGACCAATAGCCTTCACCCGCACTCTATGCCGTTTTATATCCGGATTGTCCACAACCTCGCCAAACTTCTCCTTTGCAATCTCCATTATTTCTCGAACTTCATCCTTATTCCGCTGAAAATTCTCCATGGAGAAAGCATACAATGTGCAAATTTTTACTCCGGCTTCCCAAAGAATGCGTAGGACTTCCATGACTTTTTGTGCACCTTTGCGGTGGCCATACCATGGGGTGTCCAGGCCATGTTCTCGCGCATAGCGCCTATTCCCGTCTAGGATTATACCAACGTGTTCTGGGGCCTCTTCCTTGCTCAATTGCCTATGAAGCCACCATTCGTATAATCGATAGACAGGGCCTGCTATATTCAAACTACTTGCACCCTCTAAAAATACCCCGTTTTCTTGTGTTAATAGAGTTAGTGTTGTCCACAGAACGTACCATACTAAATCATTGTGGCTATTTTTTCCGCAGCACGCTTCATGTCGAGAAAAACAAGCCCCAGTTTCGCATCCCTAGTAGTAGATACGGTGAGGCAAGCATTCAATCCAGCTTGGATGGCGAGCAACCAACCTTGCTCCCCCTTGATATTAACCTGCTCAAGATTTCCCTTTCCCAGTTCTATGGCAGCCTTTTCTCCTAGAGTCAACATTGCCGCAGTCATTGCAGCCACTTTTGCTTCGTCTACATCGGTAGGCAATGCGGATACAATAGGTAGGCCCTCAACACTAACAATTGCGCATGCCTCAATCTCGGGAATGCTTCCCTGTAACTCATTGAGAACACCTTCCAATGTATCACCACGTGTCTGACTCATTGACTTCACCTAGGATTATTCTTGTATATCCCTCTGAGAATGACTTCGCTTGTTAAGGCTCAAAATGCGCTTTTAACTGCTGTCATGATAGGAAATACAAGGCCACCGTGAACGGAGCTGCCATTCTGCACTATTTAAGAATTATCGGCATGGGAAGCTTCCTGAAAAGCATTAGTTCGTCAGTCACCAGTCTAGGTTTGTGAAATCATACGCCTTGGCTAGAGTAGGTACACTAGGCTGATAATCCAAGTGATGAGAATAAATACGATAGCACACGGGCACGGACCACAGCATGAGCTCCCCCCAGAGGAGGGCGGAGTATACCCACAAACAGTACATTTGTTGTTCTTTATGAAGCCTTTATCACATTTCGGACAGGGTTCGTGATATTCTGGTGCTATGGCGTAAAAGCTATCAGTTTCTGCTTGCTCGTCTGGTGGGTCAGTATCTTTGGGTGGAGGAGATGGAGCGTCGGAATCCGATTCTGTAGTGCTGGTGCGCGTAGTATCGGTCAAAGGCTGCTGTGGTCTAGCTGCAACCGCTGTGTCAGCACCCAATCGTTCTGCTCTACGGTCAATAAATAGTCGGCCACAATTTGGACAGTTCCTTGCCCCTATTGGAACGGGCTTACCACATGAGCTGCAGAGTCTCTCCCCTTGCGACATTTCTAACTCACTGCACATGATACGTAAAGTTTCTAGTTAAGGTTATTGAGAGGTGTTTGGGACAATGCTAGGCCACCTTTTTTTGGTCTTGTGCGGTTCTTGAACCAATAAAACTCGCAATTACTGTTCTATTTGTACATGCGCTTCAGAATGACCTCTCTCGCGATAGCCTGAAAACTTCGTTTGACGCCTACGCCCTGAGTAGCAATGGTTTCATAGATTGGTATATTGCTTCCAAGGCCTAGGAGGTCGAGCATCTCATCGCGTGACATTCGGTTGGGCAGGTCTCTCTTGTTGAGCATAACAACAATGGGTATGTTACGACCCAGGTCATCACCCATAAACATCTTCAGCTCCTCAAAGCTCTCGATGTTCTCATCTCGCTGATCTGGAGATGAGTCAGCCACAAAGAGGAGTCCGTCGGTGCCTTGCAAGACAACCTTCCGTTGATGTCTGTGCCGTTTCTGTCCAGCAACTGTGAAAACGTCAAAAAGCACACGCCCCCCAGCGCTCATAGGCACGTAGTCAAAGAATAAAGTTCGGTTGGTCTGGTCCGCAATACTAGTAAAATCACCTTTCTGGAGACCCTCCACCTTTCCATAGAGCCACCTAAGGGCGGTTGTTTTACCACCAAGGGATGGCCCGTAGAATACTATTTTGAGATGGATGCGACCCTTGTCGTCTTTGCGCACTATGTTGCACCTCTATCTTTACGAATCAGGAGAGCCCTATAAGATAGGACCGAAATACTGGCCCGACCAATCGTTTCGCATAGGTGATTAAATCTTGTGTTGAGCCAGTCTCATAAAAGCCTTTGTGGGGCGGGAAGACTACTGGTGTTTTGATTCAATGCTAAGTCTAATAGACAGGCAATACTCTTGTGCTGAAACATCTTTCCCGCACATGTTGCGTTTGAAAGCCATAAAGATAAAATATGGGATTATTTCTGCAGGCAGTTTCCATATATAATGTGAAGATGATTTGAGTATGCAGAGAACCTAAACGCGCTCTAGCTCTGCCAGTGCCGATTTGAGGTCTTCCTCGTCAAGCTCATCCTTCGTTGGGCTCGTGGTGTCTACTGACAGGAATTCGTCGAGTTCATCTGCAAGTTTTTTGCCTTGCTTCTTCATGACGAGACGAACCATACCAATGTTCACATCGGCCTCAGAAACCACACAAAGGACACCCTTTCCACATGCGGAGGCGAAGATTTTGCCCTCTGAAAATTCCGATGTGACAATCTCAAGCTGTCCAATCTGTAGGTTATTCCCTTGCTCCTCACTGGCACAGAAGACCGCACTTGCAATGGCACCAATCGAGTCAACGTCTACCGGATAATAGCTCAATTTGCTGACATTCGCGATGGTCAAACCAGTCTTGTCAACCAGAATGACTTTCTTGATACCCTTCTCTTGCCTTATGATTTCAGTGAGGATCTTGTCGAAGACCTTTGGATCGCTCATATTCATACCTCTTGATTTACGCTATTTTAGGACTACGAGTATTAGTCCTTCTTTCTCATCCGGTGCGATGTTTATTTGGCCCTTTGTTGTGTCGAGGGTAAGAAAGGACAATGTGCCCTCTCGCATCTCGCGCACAGCGTCTAATGCTTTTCCTACAAGGGACGTTATGATAGCAGCAACGCTCTCCGTTGTTTCGGCGTCTAAGTCACTGCTGAGCGGGAGGCCATCCATGTTTGTTACAACAACTCCACGAACACCCTCTTGTGCCTTTAATTGCCGAATTATCCCTTGCAGCTTTTCCTGACTAATCAACCTGTAGAATCTCCGCTGCTACATTTGTGCCGTTGTGAGTTTTTAGGCCACGGTTGAGTATTTTAGACTTGTGGAGATATCTCCGCATTCACTTATGTGTTTGCGCAATATATACAATCTTAGTATTACTATGGTATCACAAGAAAGGGAGATAGAAGTGACGGAAATCCCAGCTTTTCGCCACTTCAAAAGCGATTATTCTTCATCCTCATCGAAGAGTTGCTTAGAGCTTCGTTTCATTTGAGCTAGGCCTTTGGTGAATGCCTCATCAGCCGCAGCAGAGGGAGCTCCTTCCGGAGCTGCCTTCATCATTTCTTGAACCCGTTGCATCTCCGCCCCTTCGGCGGCAAGAGCCTGTTCTGCCTTCTTGAATTTTGCTTGGCCAGATTTTGGTGCCTGATTGGCCTTTGTACTGATGGCCTTTCGGAAGCTCTCAATCCTACTGATACCTCTTTCTCTGCCCTTATTACCGTCACTAAAGGCCTCCTCACCAGCCTTCTGGGTTACAAATGTTGCTCCTATTGTGGGGTCAAGGCTTTTGACGATTTCATCCGCCTCTTCAGTCACTTTTAGATGGGAGGTGACGGATCGGATTCGTCTTGCTCCTTCTTCATCCGTATATGCAACTTGAACCTGAATTGGTATCTCGGACCTCTCAATCTTGCTGTCGGGCTCAACCTCGAAGTATAGCTCGTGATTCTCTCCGACAACACCAATCTTGCTCTTCTTTTGTTTGATAATCTCTTCAACCACACTGCGAGAAACGCCAGAGGCATCTTTCACTCTGACCCCTTCCGGCGTTATCACACTGACTTCTACATCACGCCCTAGAAGCCTCGAACCCGCAAGCTCAGAGATGCTTCTATCCAGTTCGTTAGGAGTTACATAATACATCTGTCCGCCAGTGGCTTCTGGCATCAGGCCCAGAGTCTTCAGTTCCATACCAGCACCGGAGGCAATTCCAACCACGTCCACTGCGGCTCCAAATTCCTTGAATCTTTCTCCAACTTGTTGATAGAAACTATCTGCAGGAGTTACCTGAAAGCCCTCAAGCGCGCCAATTCCCTCATTTGCGAGACCGTCGGTCAAGAGAACAACTCTTGCAACATTACGATGCTTTGTTATGACAGATGCCATGGCTACGGCAGGTCCGAGTGCCGTTCCACCCTGGTCACGTAAAGCGCTGACATGCTTCTTTAATTGTTCTGAGTTTTCGCCAACTCGGACAAGCTTGACATCATCAAGGATTCTCTTAGTAGCAGATTCAATGTCATCAAGACTAGCAAATGCGGTTCGTGGCAACTCGATAGCTTTCCCATTCTCCAAATTCCTGCATTTGACACTACTCTCAAATTCAATCAGCCCAAACAATGTATCTGGTGTATTGGCAGCTAGACTGTCAATAGAGTTAGTGAGACTTCTTTTCACTGCCGCCAGGTTTGCTCCGGCCATTGAACCCGAAACATCAATCAAGGCGAGAAATGACCCCCCAACAGGAGATTCCCCAGTGGTAGTACTCTCGGTGTCTTGGAGAGGCGGCTCAACCATAAAGTCGGTTTCGTCCCCAGCCACAACGATCTCTCCCTCAATCACATTGAGGGTGGAACAGAAGCTACAAATGAAATGCTTACCAACCTTGTCATCTTCCTTGATTTGGTCGGTACTGACAAGAAAACCTCCACACTTTTGGCATGCAATCGGCTTTCCAATAATCTTTGGCACCTCATGTGCCAGGTCACCAAATTCAACCCGAAGAACATAAGGAATATCGCTCATCACCTTCTTGGAAGCAGGAAAGGCTTCAGAACTGGTTCTCAGCATTGGCATAGATTCTAGACTCCTAACAACGTTTTTCTTCAAGTATGCTCTTCCGCTTTAAAGTAGTTTGGTACATTTAGGAATAGCATAGAAAATATATATCATGTAGCATCTCTCTGAGAACAAGCTCCTAAGGTGAACAATCATGGTTGATAAGTCAAAAATCAAAGAAATAGTTGCGGAAACAATGTCAGAGTACCCTGATATCGAGGGAATTATTGTCTGTGACGCCAAGGGAGATGTCGTGTTTGGACATACGATTGCAGGTGGGGTGAAGCATAAGGAAGTAGCAGAACATGTCGTCAATATTTCATCCGATTCTTCCAAACTCACCAACGCCATTGACAAAGGAGGGTTAAAGGAGGTCAGCATTAGTGCAGACGATGGATTCATTATTATTTTTGGAGATGTCAAGCTAATCCTGGCGGCAATAGCAGGAGAGGGAGCTCGTGAACAGATGGGATTGATTCGCATCGCTCTGAAGCGCGCCTTATTGTCCATATTAGATTGAAAAGAAAGAAAGTATGCGAGGGGTACGTTTTTTTACGTTTGCTGAGCAACTCGCATGCTGCGAAGATATACCTAGATAAGATGTAAGTGATACCTAGGTATTACCAACCATATTTAGGACATTATATTTTCCAGATATATTGATAGTTTAGTACCATCCTACTGATGGAGAAAAAACGAATGGAAGGGAATGAGTCTTGGTCCACATAGAGAGGCTTGTATGCAAAGGCTTCAAGTCATTTGGCCGAGACACCGTCACGATAAAGTTTAGTCCGGGATTCACCTGTATTGTCGGCCCTAATGGATCGGGAAAATCCAATGTGGTCGATGCCATACTTTTCGTATTAGGTCAATTAAGTGCCAAGACACTACGAGCCACTGTGTTTTCGGACCTACTTTATTCTCCTCCAAAGCCCGGAATGCCTCCTAAGGCGACAAAGGCCAGTGTTGAGCTTCATTTCAATAATAAGGATCGTAAGCTCCAGGTAGATGCCGATAGAGTTGTGATCGAACGAGAACTCGATGACTCAGGGACATCCACATGCCGTATTAATAGCAAGACAGTCACGAGGTCAGCAGTACTCGATATATTAGGAACCATCGGCGTTGACCCAAATGGCTACAATCTAGTTTTGCAGGGTGAGATTGCACAGATGGTTAAGGTTAGTCCTGCAGAGAGACGTAGTCTGATTGAAGAAATTGCAGGAATCTCAGCCTATGATGATCAAAAAGAACGTGCTCTGAAGAAATTGGCTGAGAGTGAAACGAACCTAGGAAAGGTGGAAACACAGCTTCAAGAACGCCGAAGACAGCTAGAAAAGCTGGAACTGGAACGGATGGATGCGTTACGATATAACAAAGTACGCGACAAAATCAAGGAACTTGCAATTGATAGATTAGCTTGGACTGTCGTAAAAAGTCAGAACAGAGTAGTCACGATAAATGAAACCCTATCAGAACGAGCAGAAGAGGCAGAGAGTCTCTCCAGAGAATTGGAAGACGTGGAAAGAGGAATTAGCACCACCGACGAAGAGATTGAAATAATCGACAATGAAATTGATAGAATTGCAGGCAGCGACTCTACCAAGGTTTCAGAACAATTTGGTCTTGCTTCTGCTGCTGTGGATCATGTGCGAGATGATTTAGAGAGGGAAAAGGGAAAACTCGAAGAAGAACGCAAGAAGGCCAATCAAATTAAGCAAGAGTTGGAAGAGATTGGCAGTCAAATAGAGAGTACAAAGAGTGACATAGAAGAGAAACAGCATGTAAAAGAAAAACTAGACAAAGAGATAGAGAGTACATCTGCTCAAATTGCGAGAATGGAGGACCGCTTTGAAAGGGAACAAGCGAGCTATTATGAAACAACTCAGCGCCTTCAAGACCTGAACAACCAGATGCGTTCATTGGACGAAGGAGTTTCAGAGATTCGTTCGGCAATCAAGTCAGATAACAAGGAACTAGGACTTGCATATGAGGGACTTCGAGATGCAAAAGAGGACCTCGAACGCACCGAGGGCGAATTGATTGAGCTCAATGAGTTGATTCCGCGCAAGAAGCAAGCACTCAATGAGGCAAAAGCCCTCCAAGAAGAAAGGACTGCAACACTTGCCAACGTTAAAAATCGACTCAAAAATATCAATTCCGAGGCAAATGAAACAGCCAAGATTGTAAGTGATACGAGAGAAGAATTGATTCGAATACAGGCGAGGCAGGATGCCTTGAGAGATGCAGAAGAGGCATTCTTGAAGAGAAAGAAGGCAGTAGCGAGAGTTCTTGAACTAAGAGATTCTGAATCTTTGCAGGGGATTTATGGAACAGTAGCAGAACTTGGGACCATTGATCCGGATTATTCTGTGGCATTGGAGATTGCCGGGGGTGGCAGACTCACCCACGTTGTTGTAGAAGATGATGATGTAGCATCGCAGTGTATTGATATTCTGAAACGAGAGCGAGTAGGCCGTGCGTCATTTATCCCCTTGAATAAGATTAGAACAAGAAAACATGGAAACCTACCAGAGAGAGATGGTGTCGTTTCTTATGCTATCGACTTGGTAAGCTTCGATGACCACTTGAAGCCGGCTTTTCAGTTTGTGTTTTCAGACACAATCGTGACAAGGGACTTTGAAACTGCAAAACATCTTGGTTTTAGTGGCCGAAGAGCGGTGTCGCTGGATGGCGACCTAGTTGAGAGATCGGGACTCGTTACAGGCGGCTATTATCAACGAACCAATACGGGGCTGGCATTGCAGGTTGAAGATAAAAGCCCCGAGATTGCTCACAAGCTGCAAGGATTGGAGAATATTCTGAATAAACTACGCTCTCAGCAGGACGAGCTTCGAAAGAAGAGAAAGAGTCTGGAGAAGGAGATTGAAACACTCTCAAGAGAGAACTATCGAGGAGAGATTGAAGTAAATCAACTAGAAGAACGGCGTGAAGAGAAGATAGTACGACAGGATGTACTGCGAGATAAGATATCATCTACAGAAACAACAATACGAGAATTGGAAAATCAAATTGAAGAGCTACGAGAGAGGGATCAAGAGCTTTCTGAACACCGGGAAACTGTACGTCTCCTTCGAGATGAGGCAAATGAGGCACTAGTCAAATCAGATGCTGCTCAAATAAGCCATGATATCAAGGATTTGAAAGAAGTTCTTGGCCAATACAAGAGAGAGGAAGCTGTCCTGAATGAGGAGTTGACGTCACTTCGAGTAGCGCTTGAAGAACGGTTAGAGCCAAAATCCACCGAGTTGGAATTACGCCTGCAATCGCTGATGGCAGTATTGCCAGGACTAGAGGAAGAGGTAGAAAGACTACAGAAGGAGTACACCTCAAAAGAAAACGAACTAGAGAAGCTAAGAGCAGAACGTTCAGAAATTGAAGATGCAGTAAAGGACAAACGGGTCAAGCAACTTGATTTAAAGGAGAAATTGAGAAACCTTCGCCTTCGACATGAAGAGATACGAGAAGAGCAGACTGCAAATGAGAAGTCAGTTTACAGACTACAGACTGAACAGTCAAGACTTGAATCGGATATTGTGGCATTCGCCGCCGAGCTTCAAAATCTTGGAGATGCCGAAACAGAACTGAATGCTCGCCAAGAAAAAGAGGAATTAACTTACCGAGAGATAGAGGAATTAGAAGATAAAATCAAGGAACTTGAACGTGAACAAGAAGCCATGGGAGCAGTCAATCTCAAAGCGCTAGAAGATTATGAAATTGAGAAACGGAAATACAATGAGATTGTGGAGAAGAAGACACGGCTAGAAGAAGAGCATAAAGAGATTCTTGCCTTCATGGAGGAAATAGAAGCAGAGAAGACCAGAAAATTCCTCCAAGTGTATAATGAGATTGCGGACAATTTCTCAAAGGTGTTTGCGAAGCTATCTCCCGGTGGTGAAGCAACTCTGATGCTAGAGAACGCAGAACACCCACTGATGGGTGGTATAACGGTTAGGTCCAAGCCACGTGGTAAAGACCTAGTAACACTAGATGCAATGAGTGGAGGAGAAAAGACTCTTACAGGTCTCGCGTTGATTTTTGCAATACAAATGTACAATCCCACAAGCTTCTACATATTCGACGAGATAGATGCGGCATTAGATGACGTAAATGCGCACAATGTAGCGATGCTGATTTCCGAGATGTCAAAATCATCGCAGTTCATAGTAGTATCACTCAGAGACACAACAGTCAGAAAAGCGGATATCTTAGTAGGAGTATCAAATCAAGATGGTATCTCTAGGATTGTGACAGTTGATTTGGAGGAGGCAGCGGAATCGGCATGAATGAGGAAGTAGGAAACCCCTTCTGGGCATCGCCGCCTTACATTTTGCTAACTGATGTGCTTCAACTTGACAAGGTAGAGCCCTGGAATGTAGATGTAGGAAAACTCGTAAGCGGGTTTCTAGATGAAATGAAAAGGTTGGGCGACATCGATTTCAGAATCTCTGGCAGTGCACTGTATTCGGCCTCTGTCATATTTATGAAGAAAACTAGAGATTTAGTTGAGCTCGGAATACTACCACCGGAAGAAGAGGATGACGACGAGGAAATAGAAATTCCTATGATTCATCCCCCATTTAGGCTAAGTAATCGGAGAGTAACTCTTCAGGAACTACTTGTTGCTATGGACAGGGTCCTCAGCAAGGGCGTCAGAAAACGTTCGCGGCCCAGAAGCAAACGGCTAGAAAAGACACAAGCAGAACCGCTGCAATTCAAAATGGACTCGACGCGAGCTAACATAGAAGAAACCATTGCTGAGGTATTGGAAGACCTACGAAAAATAATGGATATTGGAGAAACAGTCAAGTTCATGGATATCATCCTAAATAACACACGCAAGGAGATTGTTAGAGTATTCTTCTCAGTATTGCATCTCTATGCTCGCGCGTTCATAGATATCTGGGATGACGAAGAGGGGTATATTTGGGTAAGTCTCTTGGAACCTCCGGAAGAGGAGAGAGAGGACCTATTGATTGAAGAGGGGCAGCTCCAACTTGACTTTTAGGTGATACCAATGGATGATGATATGCTCACACTAGAAGCTGCATTATATGCCGCTGGTAGACCCCTCACGATTGAAGAGCTGGCAGACCTTATTGGCAAAGCAACATCTACAACAAAGAGTCTGCTTGAAGACTTGGGTTACGAGTATTCAAGACGAGAAGGGGCTCTCGAAGTTGTTTCGCTTCCCAGAAATCGATACGTAATGCAACTGAAGCCAGAGCTCACCCCGCGCGTTGCAAGACTGATTCCTGGGGGGCTCTTATCATTTGCCACCCTTCAAACTCTTGTATTTATAGCACTGAAGCAGCCCATCTTACAGTCCGATCTCGTGGCACAGCGTGGCACACATTGTTACGAACATGTACGAGACCTCGAAGAGAAAAAGTTCATCAAATCAGAGCCAGAGGGTAGGACAAAACTCCTCAGAACTACCAAATTGTTCGCTGACTACTTTGGCCTTGACCCTGATAAGGTACGACTCAAGGCGCAGCTGAAACACAAGTTGAAGCGGATACTAGAAGAGCAGCGCGAGAGAGAAGAATCAAACGAGAGCTTTCATTAGGGTTTCTACTTCTTGCCTTGCGAGGTGGGTTACTCTTTGATTTCGTGAGTCTGATTTATTGACCAAACGAAATTCCAACTTCACGGGACCTAGAGCCCATTCAATCTCCTGCAGATAATGGTGGATTCCTTTTTCCGTTTCTGAAGACATTCCGTACTTCTCTGTTACATACCGTATCGACTCTTTATGATCTGTGTGAATAACCAGTTTCGTTAATTCCTCTAGCACAGACCTTGCCAGTTTTATGCCGCGCAGGATTGCCATCATTTCCATCTGGTACCAAGTCGTATTCTTCGATGCTCCACTGATTTCTTCATCGCCCAATGCGTCGTCCTTCAAAACGGCTGCCCATCCCCCTGGCGAGAATTTTCTATTCTGGAAACAGATACCATCCACCCAAATATCAGCTCTCATACAATCACCACTATCGGAAATTGCTTCTTTGTCTAGCATACCCTAGGTACTGGCTCTCCATATGGAACTTGTATAATCTTTCTCCCACCGATTTCAGTACGCATCAATACTCTCCCAGGACCACTTCTAACAGAACCTATCAACTTGGCATCCTTTGTGGCCGAATAGCCCTTCAGGACAGAAAGAATCTCATCAGTCTGAGCCGAGTCCACTGATATAACAACTGCCCCCTCGTTACTCATATTGAGTGGGTTGAGTCCGAGTAGTTCACAGAGTGATTTGACTTCTGGGCGAATCGGAAGTAGTGTCTCTTCGATTTCAATCTCCAATTTCGACTTGGTTGCAATCTCATTTAGCGCCACAGCATTGCCACCCCTTGTCGGATCCTTCATAGCATGAATACCTCCAACATCAATGATTTCTTTAATCGGCTTCCACAGGGGAGCTACATCGCTCTCAAGGTCAGTTTCGAAATCGAGTCCTTCTCGATGCGCCAGGAGGGATGTACCATGATCACCAATTGGACCTGTGACAATGATGTTGTCCCCTTCCTTCGCTCCTGCATCAGTTATCACATGGTCGGCATATAAGATTCCAATGCCCGTAGTAGAGATTATCATCTCATCTAATGTGCCCTTTGGCATCACCTTCGTATCGCCAGCAATCATGGCGATATCCAGTGGGGCAATGATGCTGTTCAATGACTGAAGAATCTCTCTGAGTGTTTCAATCTCAAAGCCCTCTTCAACAATTACAGTATTTGTCATTGCAATGGGTCGGGCACCCATGACTGCCACATCATTGACGGTCCCACAAGCAGAGAGAGTTCCCAGATTGCCTCCGGGGAAGAATAGGGGATGAACCGTATGGGCATCTGTGCAAACAATGAGTTCACTGTCGCCTTGCGGCAAGGTGGCTCCATCATCCATCTCATCCAAACCAATAGCACCTATTTTTCTGTGCTCAAACGATGGAATGATTACGTCCTCTAGAAGGCGCTGCATAATCTTTCCGCCAGCTCCATGAGCAGTTTCTATCTTCGCCATGCAACTATCTCCAACAGGATATCAGGTTCACTCAACGTATATGAAAGAACTGCTCTGTACGTAGAACTACATTTTGTTCACTAAGCAAGATTTAAAACATCTCTACAAGGTGCCTCAATGTCTTATGAGTGAGGTAGTCTGAAATGGGTGTCTGGCATAGAAAATCATCACGCACACATACAGGTGCTAGAGTTAGAAAGCATAGAGGCAAGAGAAAGCACCAGCTCGGTCGTGTTGCTACAGAAACTGTCATGGGAGAACCAAAGAGAAGAGAAATTGACAGTAAGGGCAGGACAAAAAAGAAACCGATTATGCAAGCTAAGTATGTGAATGTCACCGACCCAGACAAGAATGAAACATATCGTGCTGAGATTGAAGATGTAGAGAAGAATCCAGCAAATATGGACTACCAGCGTAGAAAAGTCATAACGAAAGGCACCATCATTAACACCTCAAAAGGAAAAGCAAAGGTCACGAGTAGACCAGGTCAAGATGGCGTCCTAAATGCGATTCTAATCTAGATTACTGATTGCTTCAAGTCAGGCTATTGATTTGCTGACTGAGCCGATATTTCTGCCTCTATATCGGTGATAATAAAATCTGTACCCCCAACAAGTTCTGTTGAACTGCTTCCGCATTTTGGGCATTTCATAGGTGCAAATGCAGCAATTTGAGGTGGGATGCTTGTGTCCACTTTCGATTCGCCTTGGAAGCCGCACTCGTTGCACTTGAGCTCACCCTTGACCTTTTTTAGTCTTAATTCTGCGCCTTCAAGGATAGTATTCTTAGAAGCAATCTCAAAATTGAATTCTAGTTGTTCTGGAACAAGGAATGTGAATTCACCTACTTCAACGTTGACAACTGTTACTTTTGTTGCATTGTTGCTCTTAGCAGCTGCTAGAGCCGTATCAACGATTGAGCATGCTGCTGAAAATTCGTGCACAGTAAGTTCTTCCTAGACAGTCTTGGGATGGTTTTGTTAAGGAATTTGTGATTTAGCATCGATTCGTATTCAATCGTGTTCCTTATATCATCAGTAGCATTATCTTCTCCATGTTCAGAAGAGAGGTGCCATAGACTCTATGTCCGATATTCCTGACAATCTGCAGAAGCTTGAATCCGCAATCAAGGATTTGGAATTGGAATACATGAAAGGTTGGGTAGGTGAAGAGGAATATAACATAAAAAAGGCTCAGCTTCGGTCAAGATATAAACAAATGCAGGGAGAGAACCAAACAACCTCCTCTCGAAATGCTGCAGCTGCGACTTCATCTAAAACGATGACACATCCAACTAGTTCAGATTCGAAGAAACCCATGGTGGATCCGGTCACGGCAGTGAAGCGAACTATAGAGAGAAAGCGTAGAATCCCCATTGAGAGAATTGCTCAGGAGTCCGGAGTTGACGCGTTTCAAGTTGCAAATATACTAAGAGACCTCCTTGATGGGAGGGATTTATCCGGGCGAATTGATAGAGATGCTGGGGATTTTATCCTAGGAACAGGAACTGGGCCACCACCAAAATCGGTAGTTTCATGCCCTTATTGCAGAAGAGAACTGGATAGGATAGCAGTAAAGGGAGAAACTATTACCTGTAGTGTGTGCAAGGGGTCTTTCATCGTATCCTAGTTAACTCTAACTAGTTCTGATTCCTTCTAAGTGCGAGTGCTTAAGAAATAAATGGGCATTCATGCATTTTATGCATAACTAGGATAGCGAGGTTGCTAAGAATGAATCTTTTGGAGGCTTGTTTGAAAGGGAAGGGACTTGAAGCTGCGAATGCTGCAAAAGAATTGGCTGGCAGGGCCCAGCCGTCTGCTCTATGGGCAATCATTATGAATGCAGCTTCATGGCATGAGCAGCGTACATTCGATACCCCTCATTCAACAATTCTGACTTACTCCATTCATAGGATGGTCGAGAATCTTGGACATCATCCCGATATTCTTTCAGAAAAACCTAACACAAGCGCCTTGGATGTTCCTGCGGAACTGAGAGAGACCTTACAATTTGCGCTACTGGAACGACTTGTCCGCAATCTTGCCGCAGTTGACCACTGGGACCCCGAGAAGGGACCAAGATATGACATCCGAACTGAAATGGATTCTCTAGATAATGCAGTGAATCGGTATGAACAAGCAATCAGAGAACGCAATCACAGAAACGCGCACAAGGCAGCAGCTGATCTTGCAAGAAAAGACATTCCAGTCCGGCTTCAGCGCATGACATGTACTCTCTCTGCTGAGGATCCAGATGGACTGGGACATGCATTCATAATGCCAATGTCTCTTCTCACCGAGCTTCCGAGTTCGAAATTCACACGCCCTCTTCAAGGGTCGCTTTGGCATTTAACAGAATACCTTGTTAGAAAAATTCCAAGTAAGAGGCCCGATGGATTTCCTAGTGATGATGATCTTACTACCAAAGCTAGCCCGTCTGATATCTCGAATGTCAAGGATCTAGTAGCTACCTCCACTGTGGACTATGGAATTCTTGGACACAACGCTATCTTTGCTCAGCGCATTGCTGAAGCTGGTAAACAAGGACTTGTTGGTGAAGAGAGTATTGAATGGTTAGTAAGGAAATTGGAACAGAATATCGGTAGTTCTGCTATGGATGAGGACGAGCTCCAAACAACTGCGCTTCTTGAAACAAGAACGGGTACTGATTGGGATGAAAGGCCGAGCGAAATCATTACACCCAATGGAGGGCAGGTGCGCGCTTGGTTCGAAGAGAATCTTTCCGATTACTGGAACGCCATGATGGATTTAGAAGCATCGACATTTGAACAGCATGTGCAGAATGTAAAGAAGGAAGAGTGGCCCTTGATTCAAAGCGCACAATACGCCATGGCATCGATAAATGGAGCACCCCGTGCATCACATGTCATCATATACACTCATTCACTCTGGGACCTGGTGGAAAAGAATCTGATAGAACCTGATCTTGCTGCACTGCAAGTACATAGAATGTTGAGAGAGTACCTAAAAGGCAGGTAGCGAAACAAGAGGAAGAGGGACTGATGTCCCTCAAATTCATGGCGGACTATTTCTTGTCGCCTTTCTTGTACGATTCAGCAAGCAAGTCAGGAATGTATCGCACCTGCATTTGCTCGCCCTTCATCATGTCATTGAGTTGGATGGTGCAGAATGGACACTCAGTGGTTACCATGTTGGCACCTGTTTCCATGATGTATCCTTTCTTGGTATTGGCAATTTTCATTGAGAGGTCGCGTTGACCAGCCCGGACACCGCCACCTGCACCACAGCACCGATTCTTATGCGGATCTTCAACATATTCCACACCAGGAATCATCTTTAAGAGTTCAATGGGTTGATCAATAACGCCCTGGCCTCTGCCAAGGTGACATGGTTCATGGTACGTAATTTTTAGGTTGATTCTGCCTTTTGGCTTGACCATATTCTGCTCACCAACAACATCCAATAGATACTCTGCAAGATCATAGACTTTGAATTTGGGTGGTTCACCACGTTTCTCTTCTATGAGAGGACGATGGTCTTCTCTCAGGGTCTTTCCGCAGCCTGCACAAGCAACAACCACAGTGTCTAAATCATATCGTTTCATGACGCCCTCAAATATCTCGGTGACTCGCTCTGCCGCAGCTTCACCAGTATTGACATCACCTGTTCGGAATGCAGGACTTGCACAACACCACTGTTCCCTAGGAACAATCACATCGATATTGTTTCGGTTTAGGACCTCAATAAGTGCCCGACCGGTGTCCTGCATTCGGTAGTCAATGAGACAGCCAGTGAAGAATGCAACACGTCCACGAGGTTCATCAACAAGAAATTCTTCAGTTTCAATATCTTGGAGCAAGGGAGCTTCTTTTTCGGGTACTGCCCGGCCAGTTTCCTTGATTTGATTGATAAAGCCTTGTTGTCCCTCAGCAAGCGGATATCCAGCCTCAACAGCCTTAGCTCGGAGTAACTCCACTGCAAGACTTGGAATCTTAATGCTTTTGGGGCAAATATCCTCACACATCTTGCATGTGGTACAAGTGTACAATGCCTCATTCATAGCCATGCTTACTCTGTCCTCGACGTCTCTTGGATCGAGCTCTAAACGAGCCAACTGCCTGATGATCATTGGACCAGGATAGTCCCATGTTTCATGAACAATCGGGCAATTCGATAGACAGGCACTACACTCTATACATTTGCGTATTTCACGTAGAGTTTCAATCTCTTCAGACTTGATGATTTCGGGCCTCTGAGGTGGTTTATCACGAGCCACATATGGTCGAATACGTCGAATTCGATAAGTGACCTGAGCCATATCAACAACCAGGTCCTTGATGACCGGCATCTTCTCCAATGGCTCTAGTACAAGGTCTTCTTCAGGCTCAACCTTAGTTCGACAAGCAATTCGTGCTGTGCCATTGACCTTCACGGCACATGAACCACATTGGCCGCCTCTGCACTCCCAACGGAAGGCGAGTCCAGAGTCATATTTGTCCTGAATGTAAAGTAATGCATCCAGAACAGTCATGCCAGGCTCAAATTGAACATCAAACTCCTCAAAATAGGGAGCGTCATCTATATCGGGGTTATATCGCTGTACCTTTGTTTTGATTATATTAGCAGCCATTGTCATGTCCTCCTACGGCGGGGTGATCTTCGTGATCACCATATCTTTCTTCTGTAGCTCAATCTCCCCGTTGTCATCTTTCTGGATGATTATGTTGTAATAGCCATTGTCATTTGGGTCCGCATCAGTACGGTAGTGTGCACCTCTATTGCCCTTTCGTAGTAGCGCTGCTTCGGCAACCATTCGTGCCGTGATCACCATGTGACCAAACTCAATTGCTTGATGCCAACCGGGATTGAACCGCTTTTCAGATACTTGTACCTTGATTTTTGGAACGACTTCTTGTTCAATGCGTTTCAGTTCTTTAACGGCCTCCTGCATGTCTTCCTCATTCCGGAAAATCTGGACCTTGTTCCACATGAGCTCAGTGAGTTCATCTCTCGCGTCCGCAGGGGAAATTCCTTCTTTGCGTGTGAGCATTGCCTCCAAGCGCTCGAATTCCTCTATGATTACATCGCGATTGATACCTGTATGTTTATGCTCCTTCGCAAACTCCGCAGCACTCTCTCCAGACAATGCACCGAAAACCTGAGTGTCTGCAAGAGCATTGCCTCCAAGTCTATTTCCACCGTGAACCCCGCCAGTACACTCGCCAGCAGCATAGAATCCAGGGATGGTTGACTGGGACTTAGTATCAATACTGATGCCACCCATGAAGTGATGTGCAGTTGGTGATACTTGCATTGGTTCTTCCCGTATATCCACGCCTGCGTCCCCAAATTGTTCAATCATACTCTCAAGTCTAAATTCTACAATCCTCTTTGGCAGGTGGGCAATACTTAGATACACGCCTCCATCAGGGGATCCGCGACCTGCAATGACTTCCTTCATGATTGAACGCGCGACCTGATCACGGCCAGCTAGCTCCATAACCTGTGGATAGTACTCATTCATGAAGCGCTCGCCCTTGTTATTCAGCAGGATGCCTCCTTCTCCACGAACCGCCTCTGTTACAAGCCGCCCCTTGGCCGACTCTGGTTTCACCATTCCAGTCGGGTGGAACTGAATCATCTCCATATCGATAAGTTCTGCACCTGCCTCATAGGCCATTGCATACCCGTCGCCAACATCAAGTTGGGCGTTGGAAGTGACTTTGAAAATACGTCCTGCTCCACCAGTGGCCATAACAATAGACTTGGCACGAAATACAATGTAGTCGCCATATTTGAGGTCAACCGCACAGACGCCGCAGGCTCTCCCATCTTCAACCAAAATCTTAGTTGCAAAGACCTCATCGAAAACTCTGACCGAACTCTTTCTGATTGCCTCCGTGAGGGTGACCATAATTTCCGATCCAGTCCTGTCGGAAGCATAAGCTGTTCTTCGCCAGCTTTGTTTCCCAAAAGGTCTCTGAGCAATCTTACCCTCAGGAGTCCTATCAAAAACAGCACCCATCTCTTCCAGGTCATATATTCTCTCACTGGCATCGCTGACGAGAATCTCAGCAAGTTCTTGGTTGTTTAGATAGTTGCCACCCACGATAGTGTCTTTGAAGTGGGTTTCAACATCATCCTTGGGGTCCACGTTGCCCAATGATACGTTATAACCTCCCTCAGCCATAGAGGTGTGTGCCTTGCCGAGAAGCTCTTTGCTAAGCATGATTACATCCAAGTTGTGGTTTGATGCCTCAATCGCTGCACGGCAACCTGCGCCACCAGCACCTACGACAAGGACATCGCATAGTATTGTCTTGTAAGGCAATTCGTCCAATTGCGGTCCTCCAATGGAGTTATCTTGTGATATAGCATCGCGCGGCAAAAAGAACCGTTTAAGACTTACTATTGAGGGCACGAAACTATAG
Source organism: uncultured archaeon (assembly GCA_964648855.1). Lineage (GTDB taxonomy): Archaea > Asgardarchaeota > Thorarchaeia > Thorarchaeales > Thorarchaeaceae > TEKIR-14. Next base: position 154,770 of record CAZYLT010000002.1, on the reverse strand, counting down.
GCGGATATATCTTGTATTTTGACGAAACCCTTGCTGAGAGAGCCTGGTGACAAGGGATTTGCCCGACAAGTTGACTGGACGATGTCATGCAGATAGAAACCGTTCATGGAGTAGATTGGATTCCCGACCATCGGTGGTAAGGAACTAGAATAGATGGAGCAAGCAAAACTGATGTAGAATGCTCAATTCCGCGCCAATCCTGCGTTTCACGTTAGTATTATTAGGATATACACCAATGTATTATCAGCGTACTTGACTCGGTAGGGTACAATTGTCGGGAGTCCATAACATGGAGAAACAAGATATCATAATGCTGATTGCAGTTCTGATATTGGTGATTATGGCCATCTACGGTGTTTCGGTCCCAATATTGACTGCACTGAATGGCTAGTCATGAAAACAAAAAATAAGCATGCAGGAGAGGAGCCCCTGCATCCTTCAGAATGTTCAGAATAGAGAATTTTTACTCTTTAATTCCAATCTTTGAGTAGACCTCTTTCTTTCGCTCAGCAACGCGCTTGTCCATCTCATCATGGATACTGTTGCCGTGCGAGTCCATTGTCACAAGCAAAGGTCCAAACTCCTCCGCAGTGATGACCCAGAGGGCCTCTGGCATGCCAAGGTCGGGCCAAAGCATGGCTTCAACGGACTTGAGGCCTTTAGCTGCCAAAGCTCCGCAACCTCCTGTGAAGCTACAATATACCGCTCCAACCTCTTCCAATGCCTTCAAGGTCTTATCAGCCATACCACCCTTACCTATGATGATTCGAGGCTTGTATTTCCTCAGAAATTCGTCTTCGAAGAGCTCCATGCGAATGCTCGTGGTGGGACCTGCAGAAACTATCTTCCACTTGCCATCTACCTTCATAGCGACGGGTCCAACATGATAGACGACACTTCCCTCAAAATCAACTGGAGGCTTTTTGCCCTCGTCATGGAGTTCTAGGGCACGTTCGTGTGCCTCATCTCTAGCTGTGTAGACGTGTTCGCCTGAAACGTAGACTATATCCCCAACCTTTAGATTTCTTGCTTCTTCTTCTGAAATTGGAGTTGTGAAGTGATATTCCGTCATTTTATTTGCTCTCCTCAATTGGATGTGTAATATATTCGATTTCCAATTCTTTAGATATAATCGCAGTACTTCTTCTTGCCGCCCAGCATTGAACTGCAACGCCAACAGGTAGACTTGCCGGATGGCGCATGGCATAATCAACCTTGACTGCAAGAACAGTTGTTTCTCCACCAAGACCCATTGGTCCGATTTTGGTGGCATTAATGGCATCCTCTAGTTCCTTCTCTATTTTCGCTATCTCAGGATCGTCATGGGTGTCATCCAGTGGCCTGAGTAGCTGTTGCTTAGCTACCTTCATGGCAATGTCGCCTCCCCCGCCAATACCCACCCCAATGATGTTGGGAGAACATGCTTTTCCCATATATGACATCGCGTTATCGACGACTAGTTTCTTGACACCCGTTAGACCAACGCCGGGCTTCAACATGCCGACAATAGATACATTCTCGCTGCCCCCGCCCTTTGGAAATGCAGTAATTTCTAGCGAGTCCCCTGGAACTATTTCCCAATTGATCCATGGTATTTTCCTGCCCGTATTGTCACCTGAATTTCCTCCTACAATGGGATTGACTGCATTAGGTCGAAGAGGAACTTCCTTTGTGGCTTTCTTTGTAGCCTCAGTAAGAGCTCCCTCAATCTCGCGCATAAACGGGAACTTGTCGCCTACTTTCACGTAAAATATGATAATCCCAGTATCTTGGCACATTGGAACGCCAGTGGCTGCAATCTCTAGATTCTTGAGGATTGCTGAGAACTGGGTCTTAGCAGTTTCATTAGTTTCACGTTCGTAGGCTGCATGAATGGCGGCCTCGACATCAGCAGGTAGCTCGGTTGCAGCCTTTTTCAATAAGCGAAACGTTGTATCTTGAATAACTTGGCTTGGATCTTTCATCCTATCACTTTCTGACTATTGCTTTGCGAAGGCGAGACTCAACATCCCGCTTCAGGCTTCTTGCCCAATCGGTTCCTAATCTGTCTTGTCCTATTGACACATGAGGCTAAATAGGATGATACATCATGCTGAGATTGAGGACAAGTTTTCCATGCTGGCTATTGGAATCCATAGCATTGTTTCTCTTCTCGGAGCAGTCGTATTCTTCTCTGTGAATTCCTTCTTCGATTTGGGAACAAGGCTAGTACCGAACAAACTCATTCTTGGCGAGATATTCATCTCCTTATTCGTAATCATCATTAGTGGCCGATTATTTTCCCAAATGCTGCTGCATATCTTCTCATTAATGATAGCATTGGTCTTGGGATATTTGTTGTTCAAAATAGGCTCATTAGGGGGAGGAGATGTTAAGACGCTTGTCGTAATTTCCTTGATTAGTCCGGGTATTGAACCGAATACAGTAGTCACTTATCTATTGGAGGCGATTCTCGGATTTGGAGTTCCCTTATTTATTGCTCTTCTTGTTGGTGAGTTGTATGTTCGCTACTACCGTGATACATCAGAGAATGAACCTGAGCTCCAGCCAGCTTTGATTCCCTATTTGTTCGGGGGCTACTTATTGCTACAACTACTAGGCCTGTTCTTATGAGAAAAGATACGCGTTTGCCTTCTGTCAGGAAATGACTGATTCAGCCATGAAGGAGCCAAGTGTGTCCAAGACCTCTGGCGGTAATGTAAACGCATAGAGTACTGTCCAAATTAACACCCAAAGGAGCAGATACGAGGGGAGTGTGTTGGTGACAAGTTTTTGACGCCCTCCAAGGTCCTCGGGATCGATTCCAACGAGATAGACAACTACATAGAGGCTTATGGCATATATAAGAAGTCCAATCACCAAGCCACGGGTGCCTGCAAAGGCTTGTCCACCAGCGGCGCAAACAATAGCGCTAATCAATGCAAATGTCATCTTGACATAGTATTGTTGGTCATTAGGGTCATCCGACCATCTGCCGAAAATTCGTTGAAAGATATTCTGGACAGCTTGCATTATCTATCACCTAGACATCGCTCATCGGCAATCGACATGTTATAAAACGCTCGGTTGATTGAAAGAGATAGCATGAAGGACACAATGAGCAACGTGGACATTCGACTTATACTGCCTGAGATTAAAGAAGTTGCAGAAGGAGCTTTTGTCAAAAACGTGTACCAATACGGAGATGTTTTCGTTCTGAAACTTTACAAACCCGGAATTGGCACCACCCAGCTTTTGATTGAACCGAGTAGGAGAATTCATCTTACTGACTATCGACGTGTTGCTCCAAGATTTCCACCCAAATTCTGTTCTGTGCTGAGGAAGTATCTACGAGACAGAGTCATTTCCTCAGTTGAGCAGTATGATTTGGACAGAATCGTGATAATCGAGGTGGGAGATGAGGAGAATTCATACAAACTTGTTGCAGAACTCTTTGGAAATGGAAACCTCATCCTACTTGATCCTGACGACATCATCTTCGTTGCGAAACAATACAAGAAGATGCGACATCGTGACCTAGTTCCAAAGGCAAAATACGAATTTCCACCTCTACGAGGAAGAGATATTCTATCTCAGAATCGCGTTTCTGCGAAGGAACTTGTAGATGATTCAGAGAAAAATATTGTTCGCACCTTGATTTACGGGCTCAATCTCGATTCCTTAAGCTGTGAAGAAATATGTGAACTGGCGAATATCGAAGGTACAACAAAAGCCTCCGAGCTAAATGAGGATGATTTGAACCATCTGGATCAAGCAATTGCTGAATTTGTTGAAAAAATAGAAAATGGAGTAAAAGAATCACGGATTATTCTGGATGATGAGGGGGAGGGTATCTCCTATGTACCCTTTGAATTCCGTATCTATGCTGAACTTGAACACCAAGAATTTGAAACCTACAGTAGAGCAATAGACGAGTTTTATGGTGTGAACATTGGGGAAGAAGAACGTGCAGAGGAAGAGGATGCTTTTCACCAAGAAAAAAAGAGGCTTCAGAAGATTATTTCGAAACAAGAGGAAGCTATGGAACAGCTTGATGAAAAATCTGAAACCATGCGCAGACTTGGAGAACTGATCTACGCGAACTTCCCACATATTCAAGAGATACTCAGAACTATATCTCAGGCACGTGATGATGGGATTCCATGGGATGAAATTGAGAGGAGAATGCAGAAGGGCAGGGAACAGGGAATCGAGTCAGCAAAGATGATTGAATCCATCTTTCCTTCACAGGGGAAAATTCTTCTGAACATAAATGGTGAGGATATTTCCTTGGACATCAGAATGAGTCCTCAAGATAATGCCTCGAAAGCCTATGAACAGGCAAAGAAGGCTGAATCCAAGGTTAGAGGAGCCAAGAAGCAGATAGAAAAAACCAAAGAGAAATTGAGAAATCTTGAGGAAAGCTTCGAACCAGAGCCTGAAGAGAAACGCCCAGTGAAGGTAAGGGAAAGGAAATGGTTCGAGAAATTCAGGTGGTTTAGGTCCTCAGAGGGGTATCTTGTATTAGGTGGAAGAGATTCACGGACGAATGAACAACTTGCCAAGCGACATATGAATCCGAATGATGTTTTTCTTCACGCTTCTTTACATGGTGCTCCGTATACCATCATCAAGGTTCCCGACCAACCTCCAACAGAAAAAACCTTGCAGGAAGCAGCTCAGTTTTCAGTGACCTTTTCTAGAGCATGGCGAGAGGGAATACTCTCGGGTGATGCATATTGGGTTGACCCGGAGCAGGTCAGTTTTTCACCCCCATCGGGGGAATATCTTCCTTCTGGAGCTGTCATGATATACGGCAATAAAAACTTCATCAGAAATGTTGCTGTAGAACTCGCAGTGGGTTTGATTATGGATGATGATGGGATTTTGCCTATGTCGGGACCTCCCTCTGCGGTGGAAACGCAATGTGACTACTTTGTTCAAGTTGCACCAGGAGATGTAAAGAAAGGAGATCTTGTAGGAAGGATACAGTACCTTCTTGAAAAGCAAGTATCTGAAGATGACCAATATCTAATGAAACAGATAACTCAAGAGGATATTATGAGGGTCCTTCCGCCTGGAGATGGTAAGATTATTGAATGAAATAGTATATTTTGACAGATTTCGTTAGAATAACGTACAGACACATTTAAGAAGCAAGTACAACTCGATGCAATCGTACCAGTTGAAGTGGTAAAGAGGTCATTTGAATGTCAACACCTTCTCATTCCATGTCTTGCAGAGATGTAATGACTGTAAGCGTCGTTACTATGTCCTCTGATGCAACAGCTTTGGAAGTTTCTAGGACTATGTCTGAGATGGATTTGGGTTCGATTGTGGTTGTCGAGGGCGAAAGGCCGATAGGTATCATAACTGAAGCCGATATCGTTAGACGCGTCATTGCCAAAGAACGCGACCCAAAGAAGACACGAGCTCGAGAGATTATGAGTTCCCCCTTGTTTACCGTAACACCTGATACTGGTCTTACAGATGCAATGCGGATAATGGCAAAGAGTAACATTAGAAGAGTAGTAGTCCTGAAGAACGACTCTTTGGGTGGAATAATCACGTCGCGCGATATATTACGCTGGTCGCCCGAGCTCATTGATATTCTAGTAGAGTCACTTAGACTCCAAAACGGTGAACAAATCACCCCAGAGGAAGAAGATGAGATTATGGAGATGGGAGGTATTTGCGACAGTTGTGGCGAATATTCTACCGATCTTGCACTTCAAGATGGCCAATATCTCTGCGGTGAATGTAGAAGATAAAAAGCAAGAATTCAGCGGTTATTGTATTTCATATTGAATTCAGAAAACAAGAGGGTCTAGAGATGCAAGTAAGTCAAATGATGGTTGAACCAACTACAATCGATAAAGACCAAAGACTATCGTATGCTTTGGATATGCTGGAGAAGAATAACACAGATAGACTTGTTGTCACACAGAATGGCAAATTGACAGGAATTCTTACGTATGCTGATATTGCGGACCGTCTTGGGGTCAGCAAGGTTGTTGCTATTTCGATTTCACGTCTGCATGTTTCAAGCGCTATGACTAGTACAGTCATTACTGTTCAGCCAGACGATGATATCATCGATGTATGCAAGCTGATGGTTGAACGGGGTATGAGTGGCTGCCCAGTCCTAGATGACAACGAAGATGTGGTTGGAGTTATAGGGAAATTTGACATCACCCGTCTCATTCAGAAATTCGAAGAAATCCCAGTCAAGAAGTTAATGACAAGAGAGAATTTGCTTGTTGCCAATCCCGTTGATCGACTCATCAAAGCACGACTTGATATGCTAAATGAGGGAGTATCAGGTCTGCCAGTGACGGACGGCAGACGCGTTCTAGGACTCCTCACAGAAAAGCTAGTCGCCCAAGCAATGGCAAGATTCAGTGTAGAGGTTCCAGACAAACACAAGGCAAATCAGATAAGAAAAATCCGTGTGGTTGATGCAATGCTCAAGCAACCACCTCTAGTCGAGCCTGACACACCAATCTCACAGGTAGCACAGAGAATGCTAGAAGATAATTTGAACACCCTTCCTGTGGTCGAGGAGGGCAATCTACTAATTGGAGTTATTAGCACTACTGACTTTGCAATCTTTGCGGCGAATAAATTCCAGTTACCTGAAAAGACTGAATAAGGAAGAACTACATTATTCTATTCAGTCGCAGGGGCGTCATTACTAGATGTCAGTGGACTTGGTTCTGAAGGACGGATTGACTGTAAGCACGGGGCAAGAGCTAGTAAGGTCAATCGCTATCGAAAAAGGCAAGATTGAAGGTCTTTATAGCCAGGGGGAGGAACCAGATTCCAATCATATCATTGACTGTAGTGGTCAATATGTTCTCCCAGGATTCATTGACATACATGTGCACCTACGCGGTCTTCTACAGAACGAGAAGGAAGATTACGAGACGGGAACAAGAGCCGCGGCAGCAGGTGGTGTCACAACCGTCGTAGATATGCCAAATTCATCACCTCCGGTTTTGGATATGCAAGTTCTCCAGCAAAAAATAAACGAGGCGAGAGAACACCGCTATACGAATATAGGATTCTACGCGGGCATTCCTGCAAAGCCAGAGAAGATGAGTGACACCCTATTCAGAAATGTTCTGGGACTTAAGGTATATCCCCACCATCCTTTAGATGATGTCAGGTATGATTGGGCGAGAATACTTGAGTGCTTGAAGGTTGCGAAAGAGCGGGGATTACCCCTAATGTTTCATCCAGACTCGACGCCACCTGAGAGCAAGGCAAACTCAGTGGATGAATATTTTGAGATTCATAGCTGTGAGAGCGAAGTTCGTTCATTAAAGCAGTTTCTTGACGCGAATCGAAACTTGGATTGCAGGATACACGTATGCCATGTTAGTTGCGCTTCCACTGTTGAAGTGATCAGTGATAACAGACAAGAAGATCTGCTTACAGCAGAGGCGACTCCTCATCATCTCTTTCTGTCCCGTGACAACTTCAGTAAGGAAGATGGAACCGCTAAGATGTTGCCACCATTGCGATCACAAGAGGATTGTAATGCCCTGAAGATGGCTATCTCAAAATGTCAGATAGACATTGTAGCTTCGGATCATGCACCACATACTTCAGCGGAGAAGGAGGCTAGCTTCAAGGATGCCAAAGCAGGAATTCCAGGATTGGAAACGCTGACCCCCATTTTGCTTACGGAAGTATTTAATGGAAATATTTCATGGGTTGAGCTTCTCAGAATAGGCTGCTCGGGTCCTGCTAGTATCTTGCGAATCGCTGGAAAGGGAGTTCTCAGCAAGGGATATGATGCAGATATCGCCATCTTTTCACGAGAAGACTGGGTTATAAGGGGAGAAAATTTTCACTCAAAAGCAAAGAGAACGCCCTTTGAGGGGTATGTGGCAAAAGCCAAGCCAGTGACAACTATAGTCGGTGGAGAGGTCGTATTCAATGATGGCGAGTTCGAGGTGCAGCCAGGAGTTGCTGGAGCAGTTCCCATAAGGAATGTCACGAGACCCGTAAACACATAACAGGGTTTCTTTCTATCTTAGAGGTGTTGATTCAAGTTGTCTCCTGTCTACTCTGATGATGATGGTAAATTGTTGGTAAAATTGGCGAGAGATACTGTGGAGCTTTATGTGAAGAAGAGCGAGAAGCCTGCACCGCCTAAGGGTATTCCAGACCACTTGAAGAACAAGTCAGGGGTCTTTGTGACGCTTAACCGAATCAGTGGGGAAGAGTCGCAGCTAAGGGGCTGTATAGGTCGACCCTATCCAACAGAGCCGCTTGTAGTGGCCACAATTAATTCAGCTGTGGACGCAGCAGTAAATGATCCAAGATTTCCACCTGTTAGACCTAATGAATTGGATGAGATTCTGATTGAATTAAGCGTATTGACACCCCCTCAGAAAATAGACTACTCTGAGCCACAAGAATTACTTTCAAAGGTTAAAATCGGGCGGGACGGATTGATTGCTTCACGGGGAATGCATAGAGGATTATTGCTTCCTCAAGTCCCAGTTGAATGGAATTGGGATGTCGAGGAATACTTGAAACATACTTGCAATAAGGCAGGACTTCCAGCTGATGCCTGGAAGGATTCTGCTACAGAATTCCTGTCCTTCCAAGCAGAAATATTCGGTGAGGAAAGTCCGAGGGGGCTTATCAAGCGGGAGCATGATACGCCCGTATGCTAAAAGATAGAGGTGTTTTGATGAAAGAACCACCATCAAAGATCGTCGAAAAATTGCGGGAGTTTCTTGACGAAGACATAAGATCAGGAGACATAACAACAAATGCCATGGGAATGCTCTCTTCAGAGGCATCAGCAACCATTTTTGCGAAGAGTCAATCAGTCCTTGCAGGTATGGAAGAAGCAGCCGCAATTGCGGCACTCATGGGTCTCGAATATGAGTTGCTCGAGTCTGAGGGAGATTGGGTTAATCCTGGAACCCCTGTCATGAAATTCAAAGGAAAAGCAAGAGTGCTTCTCATGGTAGAACGGGTATGTCTCAACATCGTTCAGAGAATGAGTGGGATTGCTACTAAGACGAATAGGATGGTGACAGCGGCAAGAGAGGAGAATCCTGATATTATAGTAGCAGCAACTCGAAAGACAACACCAGGATTCAGGTATTTTGAAAAAAGAGCAGTGACTCTTGGAGGCGGTGATTCACACAGATATGCATTGGATGATATGGTACTGATAAAGAACAATCACATCACTGCTATTGGCGGAGTTACAAAGGCGATTGAAGCTGCCAAGCGTTCTATATCGTTTTCAAAGAAGATATCTTGTGAGGCGCGCAATCTTGATGAGGCACTGGATGCCGCTCATGCAGGAGCCGACATTATTCTGTTAGACAATTTCGCTCCTGAAGAGGTTGCAGAAGCGCATTCAGTTTTGAAGAAAAAGAATCTGAGGAGTAGAATTCTTCTAGAAGCGTCTGGAGGCATAGATGAATCAAACGCCAAGGAATTCGCTAAAACAGGCATTGACATAATTTCTTCGGGATCCCTAACCCACTCATATGACGCATCTGACTTCAATATGATCCTGTCGCTTGAATAGAGATCCAAAAATGGTGCCCCGACCGGGATTCGAACCCGGGTCATAGGGTCGAAAACCCTAGATGCTGGGCCGGGCTACACTATCGGGGCTTATTTCGTGGGGGTAAAATCTACGGTTATTAAAGTTATGTCAGGAACATAACTTCTGTGCCTCTGGCCTTCATACATGCTTCTCAATCTTATGCCGTTCTTCAGCCTTCTCTTTCTTGAAACCGCTGATTTTGGGCATCTTGATTCCATCAGAGGCGACAGCAGATCCGGCAGCTGCCTTCAAAATGAATGAGTGTAGGTCTGAGTCCGATGGAAGACCTGATAAGACACTGGAACCAGACACCAAGGTCGGAACCATGAGAACTCCATAGACCTTAGCAATGGATTCGTGCTTCTCTATGTCCACTTCATGAATCGGAACCAGACCGCTCAGCTCTTGTGCGTCTTCGACTATCATCCTCTTGACAACATTACACCATGTGCAATATGTTGAAGTGAAGAGAAGAATCATTGACGAGCCTCGGTTCTTTTCTTCTAATCATTGTCGCCCAATTTAAGGTCGCACATCAAAATGGTCAATTCACTTGATGTGCGCCATAGGTACCTTGACCCGTTACGTAAGCTTAATATCAACACGCTAAAGCCATTTCCTCAGGCTTCCTTAGCCCAGGGCCCGTAGCTCAGCTTGGTAGAGCACCAGGCTCATAACCTGTACGTCTGGAGACTTCCTTCAGGCGAGGGAGCGGTCACGAGTTCAACTCTCGTCGGGCCCACCACGGCTTCTAGAGGTGTTCCAGGGCATTAGCGGTTTTGCCGGTTTGAGTTGTATGTTTGATACACGTGTTCTAATTTTATTGATAATAGAACGTTAGCTAGAGGGAGGTCCGTGTTCAAGAAACAAGAGTTCATCCCTGGTGGTCTTTTACCATAGCCACGTATTTGTTAGTTGGAATCTCCCAATGACCCTCTTCTTGATTATAGAATTCAAACACATCCTGAAAATCTGAGTCAATCAAATCAGGTAAATGGAACTGAAAGAAGTAGGAGTTCATGTCGGACCGGATCTGCTTGAACCCTTGAAAGAACCGTTTGAGGTGAGGAGTGGTCATCCCTAGTCGAAGACAGAACTTTGAAGGGCTGTTCAGGAGGAGCACACCCGGAAACGGTAGTTCCAAGAGCTTCTCCAAAATGCTGTCAACATGTTCTCGAATATCCAAGAAACATGAAATCCACAATAAATCTCCAGCGAACCCGTATGCCCGTCTATACCCCTTTATGACGCCCTTGTCACGAAGTCTCTGAATACGATCTCGAACCTCAGCAATAGAGCAATCGGTCAATGTGACGAGATCGCTTATGGTCATATCAGCATCTCGTTTCAATGCCCGGACCAGCTTGATATCAACCGCATCATAGGAGATGGGATTCTTGCCTTCACACCATGCCCGAGCTGATATTGATGGCTCCTGAAGCTCATCCTGCAATGTATTGATCCAGTTCATCCAATCCCATGACCAATCACCACCTGGGTCATATTTGGAGAAATCAACCTTCTTGGTGCGATAGTCAAGAATATCGAATGTATAGTAGTCATGGATGAATCCGCTGTCCTTCATGCTTTCTGCTATCTTGTTCACGGTGGCGCTGTCGTTTACATCGTACACACTATGAATGAGATGACCATCGAATTTTCCATGAGTTGGCACGTACCAATAGAACAGCGGTAGGTCGCGAATGAGCTGTTCCAGTCGTTCGCTTTTCTGCTGATTCTCTTGGACTACGAGAATCTGCTGTCCAAGACCAATCTTTCGCTCACAGGTCTGAATGAACGTCGGTAGTAGAATTCCTCGTTCCATCAATTTTGAGAGGCGATATCGGATAGTTCGCGCTGGAATAGTGGGGGTTAGAGCCTCAGCTATCTCGGGGGCAGATGCGTTTCCGCCCATGCGTTCTATCGCCTCGAGTATGCGCAGGTCCTTCTGATCAAGTGCCTTCATGTCAGTCAGGGAAACACGACCCAGTTATAGTTTTTCGAGATAATTGGAACTCGAATTACAACTTCATAATTGCATGCGGCAAAATAGTTAATAAGGGATTTGCCGTGCTTTATAGCGGCAATATTTGTTCGCTCACATTGCCGATACATAAGGTGTACACAGAATGACCGGTCTCACAAGCAGCGCACTCGTAGTTCTTAATCAGTTGGTAGACAAGGGACCGATGACACCAAAGCAAATCCGGGGAGAAGTTGACCTATCACAGAGGACAGTTGGTGATGCACTTAGAAGGCTCACAGATACAAGACTCTGCAAGAAGGTACCAAACCTCAGGGACATGAGGCAACCATTGTACTTTCCCAATAAGGACAGAATGAAAGAGATGGACATCAATCTCGATCATGTGCGCGCACTAATGAGCATACATATGAAAGTAGCATAATCTAGCACGCGGATGAATCCTTCTGGCAGTACATAATAGCACTACCCGAAACTTGTTGTTCTGACTTCCACACCAATTGTTTTGTTTGGATTCTATTTGTTATGGCTAGTAATGGTCATAAGGTAGAGGAGCATACATCAGCAGTACTGTGATTGCAATGCAGCTCCTGCTTTCAGACCCCATTGCTCTAGGAACTATCGCAAGTCTTCTTGCAGGGACCGCGACCGGAATTGGTGCCATACCAGTGTTACTTGGAGGGGATTATAGTAGGAGAACGCTGGACATCATGCTAGGAATCGCAGCCGGAGTCATGTTAGCAGCTTCAGCGTTTAGCTTGCTAGTGCCAGCACTCGAAATGATCGATACGTGGCTCGAGGTCCTGACTGTGGTGGCATTCGGATTTGGACTTGGGGGGGTATTCATTCATGTCGCAGACAAGTTTATCCCACATGCACACTTCGAGAAGGGCGTTGAAGGCCCTCCAACCAGTCTCTCAAAGGTGTGGCTCCTTGTTATGGCAATAACCATACATAATTTTCCCGAGGGGCTAGCAGTAGGAGTGTCCTTTGGTGGTGGAGATATTCTGACTGGTACCTCAGTGGCTGTGGCAATAGCTTTGCAAAACATTCCAGAGGGGTTGGCTGTGGCTGCTCCACTGGTGCGCGAAGGATATTCTAGAAGGAAAGCTGCAGGACTAGCGCTCCTCACAGGACTCGTTGAACCGATAGGAGGAATACTTGGGGTATCCATTGTCACTTTCTCGCGTTTCCTCTTGCCTTATGGACTTGCATTTGCAGCAGGAGCCATGATTTTCGTAGTGGGGGACGAGATGGTACCGGAGAGTCACAGCGGAGGTAATGCAAGGATTGCCACATGGGGCCTTCTCAGCGGGTTCATCATCATGATGGTTTTGGATAACGTATTTGCATTCTTATTTGGCTGAGTGCCAAGGAACATTCATAATAAACGGGTAAGAGTGGTAACCTGAGGTTCATCTGATTCTTGCCTTGAAATCATGCTTTTGAGTAATGGTCCAACAAATGCTCACAGGCTTCTCGAAAGCGTTCGGGAAAATCAGAATCCTCAAGCCAAGATGAAACTGATTTCACTCTTTTCCTAATCCATTCGCGATTATCGTGTTTTAGAGCCAGTTTCAGTTCCACTGCAGTTGCTGCGATGTGTGCTCCTAGAACATCTTCTTGCGCATCCCATAGAAGTGAAGTCGAAATCTCATGGCCCTTCAGTTTGAGGTGCTTCAGTTCAACCATCTCATGTAAAAATAGCCATTTATGGGAAACCACATCATGTAGTGTTGTCGTATCCCCTGTCGGAGGGGTTCCAGAAAAATAGTCTACGAGTTCTTGAGGTTTGACATCGTTAGCTTCTATGCCAGCTTCCTTTAGTAAATCTGAATACTCATCGACTGCATCCTCAATTTTATCGATGCTCATATCAGGGTTCAAAGCAAAATTCTCTCCTCATTAATATATGCCAGGAATAAGTCTACTTGTTTGTTTCGTATACTCGACATATTCGGGTCCGAATTCATCTTTCAACATTTCTTCTTCTTTTCCCATTCGTCATCGAAGAATTATGAAGTAGATTAAGAGTGCTATAATGGGCATTAACAGAGATCGAAATACCAGCAGCATGGCAGGTACACCAATCAGACCGCCCAGATAGATAGGATGCCTAATCTTAGAGTAGATGCCACTCTGTACAAGTTCATGACGCTCCTCAATCACTATATAGCCGCTTCCAAATGACCTCAACTGCATTCGTCCCACTATTGAGATGATGCTGCCAGTTATGAAGATGATGAGCCCCAGATAGCTGATAATCCTTGTATCCAGAAGAGGAATGAATGTGGAGATTATGAGGTTTTTTTCATAATAAGCGAGAATCCAAAGGAGAGGGTTCAGAAGGAATAACACCAGCATAAGTAGAGTGTATTTGTCCCGTGCACTTCCCCTCTCAGATAACTGACGAAAAACAGTGTCGATAGCCCCAGTTGCAATCATTACCAGAATGAGAAGCTAATACTCCAATTGACTGAAGATGCTCGGGATAAAGATATACAATACGAGGTTCAGATAGATGACATACCAGAAGATCACGTATGCTACCTTCCGAGCAATTGTTCTTATTTCCATCTTACCACCAAAGAGGGGGAGGGTTCGTCAAAAGGATATTGGGTCTTCGAAAGCGGACAATTGACTGCGTCTTGTCACAATATCACGGAGATGATTAGACTGATATGCATATTCTACACTACTGGTGTGGATTGAGGGCCTTGCAGAAACACGGAAGATATGTACTGGCTGTGATCATATCAGTTATCATCATAGCATCTGGAATCACGATTCTCGTTGTGAATAATCCTCTTGAGCCCACCAAGGAAGAGAGTCATGAACTCGAATAGGCGGATATCGCCGATACTACTGTCATCTATGACTTCAGAATCCATGAAACTGGTGGCAATGGTGATATAGTAGATGATTGGGTTCCTTGAAATAATTCTCAGATTGTGATTGATATAGTCAGCGACCAGACCTTCCGAATAACATCACCGCACGAATCTTCATAGAAGAGATAGCAAATCCTAGAAAGGCGAATGCGAGTTTTCTGGATGGCCCAGATAATGGTGTACATAGCCAAGTACCGATTGGGGGTTTAGTGTCATTCTTGATATTTCCAGTGGGAAACTGGGCATTCGTAGAGTCACTCTTTGATACGAAACTGGAGATTGTATATAATGAAGAATCGCCGTTCCCGAGTCAATATGAATACAATGGGACGAAAACGCTCACCGGAGAGTATAGCTTGTATCGTGAGTGGAGAATGCCGGGATCAGGCCATGGTTCTTACTATTCTTCCACATATGGTCTGGTTAATCGAACAACAGGACTTCCGAACTATATCGAGTACTATTGGCGCTTCAGTCATGTCGCAGGATATGATTACACAGTTATCCTGACGAGAAGTACCTAATCTTGATTATTGGTTTCGGACTCTCTTCATTACTCCGTATGCTAGCATGATGACTATAGCATAAACTACAACCAATGCAAGCTGTACCAATGTGAGTAGTAAATATGGAGTCATGTCCGTAACTACTCCCGTGTCCTTCAGAGTTAGAGCCAAGTTCATAATCTGTATGTATGATACAGCCGCACCGATGAGTGAAACTAATCCGAGTAACGTTACGGCTTTCCCAATGTCTTCAATATTGGTAAGATTTGAGTTCATCTTTTGTCCCCACCAAATGCCCCTCTAAGTTTGGCAATTAATAAAGCATCCTGCAAACGGTTTTCAATATGTTTTCCAAGTAAGAAAGTAGGAAGTTATTGTGCCGGTTGCGATGATGAATACGTCATCTAGGCAATATGAGCGGGGTAAAGGGATTTATGAATCGTATTAGACTTACTTAAATTCGATAAAACCTTCTATGTGTCTTATATTCATAATTGAGTTCAAAGACGACTAATTTCCACCCAGCACATGACTTTAGTATAATTGTATCACATACATACACACCATGCCGCCACCCGCACGCCTTCTTCGTGAACTCGAAGAATAGCAGTAGGTAGGGAAGTAGTCATATGACGGAGGAGAAGTCTGATTCATGGGTCGTCTGGGTAATGAGGATAGTGGGGATGCTCATTCTGACAGCAATCCCTAGTTTTGGTTTGCTGTATCTGATTTTGCTTGTTGGAATCGTCCCTGTTGATTGGATAGGGTTCACGATGTTATTGGGGGGACTCGCTTTCCTCTATGGCGCAGGGGTCCTAATTGGAACTCAGGATGTAAGGGCGTGGCTGTATTCATGGGGAGCAGGCTTCGTTGTAGGAATTGGTGCCATAATTGCTGGTGGACTCTTTTGGTTGTCTGTCATACCAATCCCCATCGTTGGGACCGGACTGAATGCACTCGTCCTCGGAGCGGGAGCATGTGGGGTCCTTGGTGGATACCTCTACCTCCAGAGTCAAGGAGGGCAGCAAGGGGCACTTCCTGTTCCTATCTCCACTTCTTCAAATGCTAGGATTTCAGTTCCTCCGTCCATCACCAGCATCTTCAGGAAGACTGAGCCATTGGTGGCTGCGGTGAGAGTGGAGGCCGTTCCACATACTCTGATAGCCAAGGAACAGGACCCAGTGGAGAGAAAGAAGCGAACAGTGGCTATGCATAATATCGTTAGACAGATGATTTTGTCCTCAATTCCTGTGGCGATACGATATGATGCACGTGGAGAATACATCAGGCTTCTGTTCCTAACTTGGGCAGACGATGCTGAAACTACAGAGCAGTATCTGGAAACGCTTGAAAACACCCTAACTGCAAATCTACCCGAGTATGGCTTCACGGTGGACAATCCCTACAGAGGTTTCGTTCTTCCTGAGGAGAAGAACGGGTCCATGTGGAATGCAATGGGCATTCCGCAATCACTGGATGAAGAGGTTCCACGGTCAAGTATTCTCGAAGGAGCGGTCAGCCTTCTAAAGAAGAGCGATAACTGTAGCATTCAGATCTTTGCAGTCCCTGCCTCAGTGAGTAACAGATCGATTGACTCGCTGAAGAGAGAATATGAATCAGCAGTGGAACGGTCTCACACAACCATATCCAAGGAAAAGGACAGTCTATTTTCGGGACGCAGTCAAGAGTCCAAGACGATTATCGATGCCGAGGCAAAAAGAGAATCTGAGCAGTTGGAGCGAGAAATCAAAAGACTCTCCAATAAACATCTTGCACGAACATCAGTCACCGTCACTTGCTGGGATAGAGAGATTGAAACCGCGGACCAACGAGCAAGAAGAGTAATGGGATCTCTGCTTGGCGGAGCCCGCCCACTGAGTGAAGAAGACGAGTTCAGTGTGGATGCCAAGACCAAGCGAAAAGAAGTTGCCAACGTATTGAGGGGGCTACCGCCCAAGGAGGGCACCCTCTTGACTCCTGATGAGGTGGCAGCATACTTTGTGCTACCTGAAGTGGATTTAGGGATTCCTGTAGTAAAGAGAGAGAGGTTCTCACAGGCCACCAAGGAGCTCAGGCCCGCTCCAAAACAAACACACACAAGAAATTCTGCCAAAGTAAAGACAGGTGTCGAATGGCATCACATAGGAAACAAGATCTATCTTGGGAAACATCTGGACGTTCGAGGAGAGGAGTTCGATGATATTGTTTCGTGGCTTCCTCCGAACGGTCTAGATTCGCACCTGGCAATCTATGGCAACACGCGCTCGGGCAAGACCAGTTCCGCGTTGAGTGTCATCGCGCAGGCAATCGACTTAGGAATCATACCCGTTGTCCTTGTTCCCTACAAGCCTCAGGACTGGAGGCGGCTTCTGCAGATCTTCAAGGAATTGAGGATTTTCACTGCAGGAAATCCAAAGGTAGCTCCTTTCCGAATAAATCCATTCAATGTGCCAGACGGGGTTCCGCTTAACAAATGGATCAGTCGGATTGTCACCGCCTTCTCAGCCTCCATGCCCAACGGTGGAACACTAGAGATGCATACGAAGCGGATGATTCGAACAGCCTATGAGAACTGTGGGTGGGACTCAAAGAATGAAACAAAGGGACGGCCAGTTCTACTCACGGACCTCGTGGACGCGGTGTTGGATGTACGGAAGCGCACTCCATATGGGGAGGAGTTGCAGGCAGATATGTATGGGGCGCTAGTGTCGCGCATTGAGAGCATGCTGACCAATCCAGTGATTATAGATATGTTCAACACGAGCAGGGGCGTATCCTTTGCTGAGCTCTTGTCGAAACCAACTATCGTCGAGATGGATGCACTCTCGAAAGAAGACCGGATATTCCTGTCAGGGATCTTGGCCTGTGGAATCAGTGAATACAAACAGGCGCACCCCACCAAGGTGGTAAGACATCTGTTAGTTCTTGAAGAGGCACATAACCTTCTCAGAAGCTCCTCGTCACAACAGATTGATGCTCCCCAGATGCAGAATGAGACCAGCTTGGCTTTTGTAGAGATGTTCAGAGTGGCTGGAGGCACAGGATTAGGGTTGGTCATGCTGGAACAGCTTCCTGGCGAACTCGTTCGCGAGGCTGTGAAACTACCAGTGAACACCATCTGTCATGCTCTGAATAGTGAATATGAGAGAACCCTTGTAGGGAAGCATATGGGACTGACCGACGGCCAGATTGAGCATATTGCAGGTATGAAGAAAGGTGAGGCAGTGGTCTTTACAGAGCACCATAAACAGGCAAAGAATTGCCGATTCGTCAAACTAGAACGCTTCTTCGTGGAGAAACCTCCAAGCGTACCCGTCACCAACAAAATGGTCTACGACGCCATGGAGACCGTCTACGAGAGACATCCCCATTGGCATGAGTTCACTCCTCTTCCCGATGATATTTTCAAACGTTTAATCATGAAGGATACTGCTGAGGCTATGCCTGAACCCATCGTGGAAACTAGAGTTGCTGGCAAGCCCACAACTGAGAACGAGAGATTAGAAACAATCCTGCGTACTGATGGCTTTGAAGATATCTGGCGAGTGCGCGTCGCCTTGGCACAGGAAGGGGAGCCGGATGCCTTGGTCTCACTGGTCCGCAAGGCATTGGAAACCGCGAAAATCGAGCGAACATCATGGCTGGAAAAGGCAGTCAGCTTCGTGTCCCTGGCAAGAGAAGCCTATGGTGTGCCAGAATCGAAGAGCGAGGTGAAACACATCCTCCTCTCCTTGATTGATGGGCTTTCTTAGGAGAGGAATTCGTGGTGGGGATTGAGGGAAGAGAACGCGAAGGGTACAGGGAGAAATCAGAAGATACTGACGACGTAGAAGAGGAGCTCAGAGAGGCACTACACGAGGAATCAAGGTTTCAGGAACTGAAGAAGGACATAGAGGAGATGCTCTCCGAACTGGAAGAGGAGGAGTTCCATAGACGCGTCCGGCGGATGATGCGGGAGCTACGAGATGAAGAGAGAATCCGCAGAGAAATCAGGGAGGCATCAGATAAGTCGGAGAGTTCTGAGAAGGAAGTAGGGGAGGCCGATAAGCCCCGCGAGAGACCCGAGGCGGAAGATGGCCACCAGGAATCCTCAGACGTGAAGGGAGAAGTCAATGAGGGGCATGCTCAAGAATCATATCATGAGAGTGGTGATGGTACAGTCTATGTGACCCAGCAGGAGTCACAACTTGTGCAGGAAGAGGAGGAAAGCACAGAGAAGCCTGAAGTTCAAGATGACATCGAGAAAGAGAAGACAGCAAGCGAAGTAGAGGAAACGGAATCACAAGACAGTTCCACTGAAGCCGAGGAGCCAGCCTATGAAGTTGAACAGCAGAGGGAGATTGCTGATGAGATACCAGATGGGGAGGGGCAAGAGAAGGAATCCACATCCACCACCGAAGAATCGGAGAACTCAGAGCAGTCAGAGGTCGAGAAAGGGGAACAAGACTCCAAGACGGAGATGGATATCCGTGCAGAGACCCCTGAACCCAGCTCAGAGGGCAGGCGGGAGATGAAGGAAGAGACAGGCGGGTCGGAACGGGAGAGAGAGGAGATTGAAGCAATCCCGACCGAGGTCAGCGAGAAGAAGGTTGCACAGGAAGAACTCGATGAGGGAGAGAACAGTGACGAGAAGGAGCTGGATGAGGAGGAACTTACCAGACGTATCCGTGACCTGCTAGAAGAGCTCGAGGAAGCAATCCGGGAGGAGATCAGGACAAAAGAGGACCTGGACAGAGCCATCGAGGACCATCCCGAGGTGAGGGACGACCCCTACTTCGAGTCTGCGTACGAGATAGCCTGTGAGTACCTGGAGTTCAAACGGAGGGTTCGGGAGCGCTACACGGAGGAGGAACTGGAGGAGATGAGTCATGTGGAGGTGGCTCGGGAGCTGGGGTACACGATTTCGGATGCGTCCTTCTGGTTGCACGACAGGGAGGCGCCCTCTCTCCTGGAGCGTCTCTATCGGCTGATGCGGGAGGAACGCCTGCAGGAACTCGTGGACATGGTGGATGAGGGAGGTATTGGAGAGGGGGATGCAGAGGCGAATCACCTCAGGGAGGTTTCGCGGGAGAGGCTGGAAGAGATTTTCGAGGGCATGGATCATCGGGAATGGTCAACTGATACGCTGGACCACCTTGTTCACGCCCTGCAGGAGGGGCTCTCTGATACGGAGTCAAGCATCGTCTACGCGGACCTGAAGAGGCTTGAGGACCTCTCACAGGATGGATTGGAGCGCATCGATGACTTGGTGAAGAAGTGGAGAGAGGCGAGAGCAGACCTCTCAGAAGATACGCACGAGGCCGACACAAGATTTGAACTGCGCATGGCCTTCATTGACGGGCGGTTCTATTTGTGGAAGCGGGATATGGAAATCAAGGACCTCACCCTTCCCTATGGCAGCCTGTACTACTACTTCAGAGATGAACCAACATTTTCCAAATACTTGAACAGGGCTCGTCGGCTGATAGATCCCGAGGGGGATTGGGGCGTCAAAGAAATTGACAAGCATATTGAGAAACTCTTGCGGGAATTGGCTCCGAAGACTGACAAAGGAGCATGCATCAGCAAGAAGATTAGACGGATTGAAGGTAAGCATATAGAATTAATCAACACCATTATGGGAGTACCCCTGAGAGATTTGGAGGGGCTAATAGAGAAGATGACCAAGTACAGTGGGAGTGGAGGGGTTGAGAACCCGAGATTTCCGGAAGGTCACAAGCTGAAGCTCGCTCTTGCCAGATTGATTGCAGTTGTTGTAAGTGATTGCAACATGAATTGGAAGGGGGCGTTATCTTATTATGAACCCGATATAAGACGCGTGCGAATTGTGATACAAGGACTACAGGAATTTGGTGATATTCATCCGAATCCGAAACATAATGAGGATGAGAACTATTATGCCACCTTCTTTCCATCCGCCTTGGGAATTGCTCTGCAATATCTCGGGCTTCTGCCGGGAGACAAAGTGGTGCAGAATTCGGGACTTCCATCCATTGTAACCGATGGATCATGGGAAATCATTGCAGCATTTATTGGGGATTTAATACCACAAGATGGCACAGTAGATATGTCAAGTATAACTTGGAATCATACAGTTGCATTGAATCCAGGTAGTAAATCTCTGAAGTATGGTATACCTCCCAAGGTTAGCCAGCGGGAAATTGATTTGATAAAGGAGCATGGAAATCCTGAGAAACATTGTTGGGCATTAGCACTTGGAACCCTAGAGGATCTTACGAGATCCTCCGAGCCCATAACAGCCGATTCCGCACGAACCTTGCAGAAGATAATCATGGAGAATCCAAATCGGATGATTACGAGTGGGAGAAGAATGCTGAAGGCTATTGGCATTGAGATTGATATCAAGCCATATACAACTCGGTTTCATAAGCGAACAGGGAGAGTGTCTGTTGCATGGTATGCAGTACCCAAGGACATCTATGAAACGGTGAAGCTTGGTATTTTGGCACCCTTAAATGACCTAAGGAAGAGAAACATAGTGAAAAAGATGTTAACAAAGCATCCGGAAGATGTATTTGACGCAATACAGGAATTAGAAGGCAGAGGCATAAGGGTACAACAATGGTGGATGGAGGAATGATGTTTTTTGAGAGATGAATATATAGAACAGCTTATCGGATTATTGACTGAGAAAGGGCCGGAGCCGATGCCACTTGTCATAGTGGAAAAGAGATTGACCCAAATATTTGAAATCATAGACGAATCGCCAAAGGTTTCCGCTAAGGAAGCAATCGAGTATTCATTGGAACACTGGATTGTGGAAAAGGTGGTAGCCTATCCAGAGGGCGAGTACAACTTGCCAAGCTCTAGACGAATGTGGTGTTTAAAGATTCCAAGCGAAGAGGAGAGAACGCGGCTCAAGAATCTTTCTTCCGTTCAGCAAGCCTTTCTCAAAATGCTTTATGAATCAGAGGGGAATGGAAGACTCGGATCAATGAAAGAAGAGGATGCAATCAAGAAGCTACAGGATGCAGACTACGTAGTGGATAAGGTTCCATGGATATCGGATATGCTAGATATTTCATATGTCCCAACAGATGATGGTTACGAAATATGGTATTACTTGGTTCCTGAGGATGAAAAGACCGAGGAATACAAGAAAAAACTGGAAAAAATGAGTAGAAGGGTATGGGAAAAAGAACTTCGGTTTATGAGATTGGATAGTGAGAATGATGAATAACTCAGAGATGACAAAAGCAGTCTCATCATATGCGAAGCTATAAGCGCCCCATAATGCTTTAAATTTTACAAAAGGGGGCTATAATGGCTCAAAATTGGAAATAAGCGCCGCCGGGAGGGTTTGAACCTTTAGCCGCACAATACGGAATGTATTGCACTCCGACCAACAACTGTCTGCGGCTCAAAATTGGATTTTGAGGCATAACAGGCTGTCGCTCTACCGGACTGAGCCACGGCGGCACCGTTGTTCTGGAACCTTTTGTATTCCAATATTAAGATTGCTGTAGGAGAGTATGATGATGCTCAATCAAAGCACTCGAATTGGCCTTGAGAGTCTAGTTCATACTCTATCTGCTGGTTTGAGAATGAAGGCACAGGGAGGCTAGTTCATAAATGGCTCTTGAAACTAATGATGCATATTCAGTTAATTTCATTTTTTTGTTTCTTTTGCCTTGTTGGTTTGCCACCAAGCTGCTTCTTTTCTGGCGAAATGGTTTCCTTATCTTTTCCAGAATCAGTAATTGGCTGCGGTGTTGATCGACCCATTCTATGACCTCTAAGAACAGGTTTTCCGTCCATCCTTCGCCAATGTGCCTCGAAAATAACCTCGATTAGTCCAACTATAGCTGCTGCCGAAATGGATATCCAAAGAAGAGTCCATTGAAGATTTAGTTCTTGCTGCCGAGATACTTCAGAGCGCTCACGTTCCTTTGCTGGCAGCATTTGGCCAACAACATTTAGTATAGAACTGTAATCCTCTTTTAGAGAGGAGTATCTGCCTTCTGTGACGGGAATTTCAGTCGATTAATAATTCTGGTTCTGTATTGTTCTGTTGTGTGATTCGTTTCTTTCGCATACTGAATTCTTTGGCTAGATGAAATCGAAATGCTGCAGAATCTCTGATAGCCCAATGGAACTCACTTTCTTAACAGTTTATTTATTTCGAGCCTGATTCTATATTCTACTAAGAGGGTGCCCCTTAGGTAGGAATGAGGATTTATGCAAGGCAGCCATCCATCATTTACTCTTGCGAACGCATTCTAAATAGTAATCGAGTACCGCTTGGATAGCCGTGTTTTGTAGCTATACGGATCAATTGTTGAGTCGTTGCCCGGAACGTCGTAGTGGTACATTCTGTAATTCACTACTGCCCGTCCCTCAGCTCTGCCAATTGAATAGTCCAAAAATATCCCACTACTCTGCTTTTTGGTGATGCGTCCCACCAACATTAACGGCAGTAAGAGTTGATGAATGCTGAAATCAGTACAGAATTGATTGTTCTTCGACGGCTTTGCTTCTAAAACGACTATTCTCTCCCGAGATTCAAAATACCTATCAGCATCTCCCAATCAATCAGTCGTTTACAGATAGTTCTCTAGGAACTGGGTCTATTGAAGAAAGAGATAGTATCAGAGAAGTATGAGTTCACGCTCTCGGTCGTAGGGGAGCAAGCACTAAGGATGTTCCATGTGCCTAGGTGTGGATACTTGTTCACTCAAGGTCCTTCATATTCTGAAGGGTGAGTTGTTTATATGCCCTTAGAATCGGACCGGAACCGCTGTAGCTGGTCGTGGAGCTGAGGGTGCTCGTGTACCATTGGACTAAATATGTGGTCAGGGTCGATCATCTCCAAGACCTCTCGGATGAGCATGGGTATCGCTGTATCCCTGTCCGTGAAGAACCGCTCTATGGCTGCTTTGTCGTCATCTGTCATTTCCACAAGAATCCCGTGGCTGAACTCAATTACAGGCTCACTCATCGACTTGAGGTCATCGACGCTATAGGAGCCCTTGTAGACCTTGGGTCGATATTCGAGGCTGAACATGTTCTTGACCTTCTTGTCCACATCGAGCCCGAGGACCCTCTGAAGGATGTCCCCTCCCGTGGGGTCTGGTTCTCCTTGTGGCCGCAACTCAAGCATGCATTCAAGTACAGCGCACCTCATGAACTCTTCCCGGTTGAAATCGGCTTGGGAGATGTGGCACACATCAAAGATGTCAGAGGACTTGTTCCTCGAGACCATGGTCCTCCATTTGTTCGCGAATGCTTGTTCCTTCGGATAGGTCTTGACGGGAAATGTCCTGTCAGATACAGGGTCCTTGAAAGTTCCCTCTATATATCCAAGGACGGGGATTCTGCGCATGAAGTTGATTTCGACCTTGAAGGTCCCATCCCGGATGTAATCACCTCGGTATTTGATGTCAAGGTTGAATGATCTATCATTCTCGCGAATCTGTAGGTTTCCATGCTTGACAAGGATATCGTGGAGCTTTGACTCGAACTCCTTCCGGTCATCCTCATAGATGATTCCTTGGTGAGGGATATGATAGTCACCATCGATATCAGACGTCACTCTTGGGATAGCTGTCATCTGCATCCCGGATGTCAGAACTCGAGTGATGATACGAGGGACAGACTCGAAGTGTACATAAAGAAGGGCGTTTGCCCCACCTAACACTAGACGCTTCTTCATGAATGCATTCGCATAGATTTCCTCAAGTATGTTGACTTGGTGGCGCACTTGTTCGATAGTACGTGCATCCAGCATGTCTGAAACATCCTCGACATCACGGACGTCTTCATGTATAGGCTCAGGATCCTTCCACCCTGTCATTCCTACACCCCTCTCTCATATAAATCCCAGAAATTATGAGGATAGTAGATACGCCATTCTCTGTTGTGCGTCATCTCTTCTTTGGTCGTATCCTTTAGTACTCTATCGATGTACATGGACTGCCCCTTAAGAAGCCCTTGGAGTTCCTTCCGCACCCACCCAATGTTGTGCATGTAGATATAATTACTGACAGCTTCATTGAGCCGGTCGAACACAAGACCGACCCTTCGAACAAGCGTTTGGTTATTCCGCTCCGTAACCAGCTTGACGAACAGCTCGGAGTCCCTGAGTCTGAGTTGAGAGATTCCTTTCAAGGTTTCCTCCCATCCTCCTCCAAGTTCGATCCTGTCCAAGCAGTCTATGAAGGTGCGCTCTGGTGTGCTGACCCTGACCGCCTGTCCACGGTGCTTGACCCTTGAAACGCCCAATGAAGGATTCTTAGCTGAAACCGGGGTATAATGAACTCCTCGATATTCAAAGGGCAAGAACCTCTTCTTTCGTGGGACGCTAACATACACCGTCCCCCAGCCAAACGTCTGGCTGGCCCCATGAACCTCTAGGGCAGTATGATGGCTCAGGAATCCGCTCTCGCGAATTTTGACGCCTATCAAGAACTTGTCCGGATTCTGTTTCTTCATTCCTTGAGACGTGGGGAACATTAGAGTACCACTCTCATCGGGCACTCCGATGACGTAGAGCCCTCGCCTCACCCGTTCCATTCTCCCTCTATCAATGAGGGGGGTCAGATAGTCTTGAACGACATGCCTCTTTGAAGTTGCACGACTCGAGATTCGCTCAATAATCTCTTTTGCCTCCTCGAGGGTGACGACCTCTTTTATGAGCATCTGATCATATGTCCTATCTAACTGGGTCATTTGTAACATCTCGGCACGATTATTAGGGTATTTTGCCCTAATAACCTCACCGGATTGCAACAATTCGTCCTCTTGCACATCTGAAACTGGATCGTTATCCGGATGGGAATGCATACTCACTGAATCACGTTCATGGTATCATAGCCCCCTCAGTATAGCAGGGTGGGAACCCGGGAGGTTTTCGTGTCCTATATAAAGGAGGACCCTGTCACTCTTTGGTGTTAAAGGATGCTAAGCATAAGTAGAATGGAACTCAAGGAAAAGATACGGGATGCGGATATTGATGCAGAACTGCGAAAACAGCTTATCATGCACTTGGGTCGCCTTAGGGGCTCCCACATCACGACTGAGCCACGGCAACACCGTTAGTCTGCAACCACAAGCATTGCAATATTAAGATTGCTGTAGGAGAGCATGCTGAGAGTAAAATCTAGTTTCCTAGAGTACTCTAGGATTCCGTGGTATTAAGAAGATCCCACGTAAGCAAGAGGGGCAGATGAAGGATTGACAGTATAGAAACGCCAATGCCATACGACACGAGGAACCAGTGGTACAGACAATATACGGCAACCCGATACGAGACCGCTTCAGAAGCCATAGGGATGTGCAAAGAGAATAGCACGAAGAAAGGAATCCTGCTTTTCCTGAGGAGGGGCATCATTACTATCAGGACAATATCAGTGAAGGCAAGAATCAGGAATATAGGATTCTTGACCGCTATAATATCAATGCCTGGAGGTTTTCGCGGACCTAAATTGTAACTTCGGGAGTGCAAAATATATTTAGTCCCTCGGGGAGCACTGCGTAACCGTGAAATAGACAGGCCCATACTACCGCAACTGGGTAAAACAGGTGCTGACAAGAGAGGAACTTGAGTATTATATCACCGGGTCAAAGATTCTGGGGTGTGGAGGCGGAGGAAGCGAAGCAAATGCTCGAGAGAGAATTAAGAGTGTATACGGTTCGGGGGATGGATTCGAGGTTGTTTCGCTCGAAGATATTCCTGAAGACCAACTGGTGTTCATTGTTGGCGCAGTTGGGGGAGGAGTATCAGAAGAGATGCGTCAGTCGGTTGCCGGTTTGAAGCGCATCCAGCAGGACCCATTGATTCTGGCAGCTAAACGGCTCATATCGGCGGTCGACATGGAACCCTTTGGTCTGATTGCTTCTGAAATCGGTCCAGCTAACGGTATTGCTCCCATGTATGTTGCAGCAGAACTCGGACTTGTCACTGTTGACGGGGACTGTTGTGGCAGGGCAAAACCGGAAATAGAGAGCTCAACTACAAACCTCACAGGTCTCTCCATTACACCGATGTCAATTGTTTCTCCTTTTGGCGATGTTGTGATGCTTGAAGAAGTGGTAAATGATGGAAGGGCTGAGAGGATTGCCCGCCAGGTTGCTGTGGCATCGGGAGGACTAGTGGGTATGGCAAGGTGTCCCGCCTCCGGTTCAGAATGGAAACAAGCGGCAATCCCTGGTTCTGTTTCTCGTTCGATTGACCTTGGTAAGGCAGTTCACGATGCGCGGCAATCAAAAGGCAACACAGTTGATGCAGTAATCGATTGTGAGAAGGGATACCGAC
Organism: uncultured archaeon; assembly: GCA_964648855.1. Classification (GTDB taxonomy): domain Archaea; phylum Asgardarchaeota; class Thorarchaeia; order Thorarchaeales; family Thorarchaeaceae; genus TEKIR-14. The sequence goes on along the minus strand of CAZYLT010000002.1, from coordinate 127,550 downwards.
TCTTCTCGGGAGAAATCCAAAAATGCGAGCGAGTTGACGCAGGAGGTTTTGTAGAAGGCGATTTGTTCCTAGATGGAACGTCGCCGACCAGTGATACACAGAAATCAGAGATGCGTGTCTGGTACAAAAACGAGTACCTTTGTTCATGGTTAGATGGAGAGCCCTTTGTCACGTCCCCCGACCTCATCTGTGTTGTGGATGCGGAAACTGCGGAGGGCCTCACTCCTTGGGAGGACCAGCTACCGCCCGGCCGTCACGTAGAGGTGATTGGTATAGCCAACGATACTCGTTGGAGAAGTGAGAGGGGATTATCACTGTTTGGCCCCAGACATTTTGGATTCGACATTGAATACACACCCGTTGAAAAGAGTGTAAGAGGCTAGTCTTCCTTCGAGCTGAATGAGGTGTATGCTCGCCCCTTAATCATAGAATCTATCCGACTGCGATGATAATACTCACCTTCTTGGTCGAATTCAATCCGAGAAACCCAAGATTGCTTTCGATGACCGCAGCTTGCCGGGGATAACATGACCGAGTAACGGACAGAGATAGGGGGTCCTGACAGCGTTAGAAAACTTGGACAAAGTTGGACATGTGACCCATAGTTGGTTGAAGAGTGAGCGGCTTGAGTTGTGGTGTTTAAATATTCTGCTCCTTCATAGGCTTCTGAGGTCATCTTACGACCTTCAGGGAGTACAACCCAGTGCCGTTTCTGGGAGGCCAACACTCCTCTGTCCAAGATTGTCCAACTTACAATGAACGGTTGCATTCCGTGTAGGGAGATATAAGAAATCACAGGTGTTATCTGATATCTCGTTCAAGTCTTAGGCTTGTATGCTGTGATTCTAACACTGGCAGCTTGTCCCCACTTTTCTTTTTCAACAACGCTTACCTCTTCGAATCCAGCATTTCTAATATGCTGGATGTATTCTTCCTCCATGATGGCTCCACCAATGCATCCTGTGTATTTTGCAATATTGTTACGGTCTTCCTCGGGAAGCTCTTCGTTCAAGACAATATCGGATACCATAAGTCGACCACCGGGAAGAAGTACACGATAAGATTCCTTGAACACCTTTGCTTTATCTGGTGCAAGGTTGATCACGCAGTTGCTAATGACCACATCAACAGAGTTGTCTCTGACTGGCAGGTCCTCGATATCGCCTTCCCTGAACTCAATATTGGTAAGCCCCATCTCAGCAGTACTCCTACGAGAAGTTGCCAGCATTTTAGGAGTCATATCCACGCCAATTACACGGCCGGTCTTTCCAACTCTCCTTGCTGCAACAAATGCATCCAAACCTGCGCCGCTTCCTAGGTCAAGCACAACTTCACTCTGTTTGAGTCCTGCTAATGCCACTGGGTTTCCACATCCGGCAAAAGATCCACTTGCTGCATTTGGAATCTCAGATAAATCATAGCCGATGGATTTGGCGTATTCTGCTGCACGTGGACTTGTAGATGTACCACAGCAATCAGCCTTGGAGTCCTGTCCAGATTTAGTTCTCAGAGAGTCACAGCAGCTGGATTGTGAGGAACTTGACTCTTCAGAATCAGTGGAGCTAGAACAGCAAGGACTAGAAGATTGCGTGCCACGTCCGGCGACTATAGAGTATGCCTTCCTTACTTCGTGTTTGATTTCGTCAGTAGTCATTTCCCGTACGTTTTTCTTTTTGGACATGAGTCATCACTTTGTAATATTTTATCGGGCATCCAATATATCGGGCATCCAATATGTATATAACGGTATTGAATGGTATACGTACATTAAATGATGGCCATGCGGAGTATTGTGCCCAATGTCAACTGAGATTGAATCAGATGAGGGACTATGCTGCCCTCCCGACTGTTGCGATATGAGGGGCTTCCTGACATTCCAAATTCTGTGGGAAATTGGAAAGGAAGCTCTGAATGGCCAACAGATTGCAGAGAAAATTGAAGAACGCCGTGGGACTAAACCCAGTCCTGGGACCATCTATCCAGCAATCAAGGATTTGAGGGAGGGGGGATTCATCAAGGGAAAACGAGTCGGACGAGAGATTATTTATACACTCACAGAAAAGGGGGAAAAAGGGAGAGATGAAGCAGCCAAATACTTCTACCAGGCATTTGGGGATATAATTGACGAGTGCAGAAGTATTCTTATCAAAAATGGTAAATGCGGTAGCTGCTGATGATTCACTTCTGTTATCATTCCGAGAAAATATCGCTTAGTAAGGGTGGTGCCACAATAACAATACAGACTCATAACACTGAAAAAAGTCTGGAGTTGTCATTAGTACATGCCCTCGTCAGCTAATGACAGTCGAACCCCTATGATTTGGTGTCCCTTATTACCGCCGGAGGAACTTTGCCGTTTCATAGACTACCCTAAAGAGCTATCTCAAATAAACAGCGCATATGACGATTGGCGTACTAAGATGAGGGGTCTGTCAAGCGAAGAGGCGGGGGCAGGGATGCTTCTTGACCGTGTTAGAATGCTGATGATCTCAATAGGAATAGCTGCCCCTCGGAATCGCTCACTGGCGGAAACAGTACAAGATATTGTTTCAGATAAGCTCAGAAAGAAAGCCATTGGGATGGTTGCGACGAAGGTATCCGAGGACCATAAGGGCCGATGGACTGGAGAAACCCTCGTGAGTTTCTTCAAGCGCCTAAGATTTACCAGAGACATTATTCCGAGGGAAGAAATGGTGGTGGCTGCTGAAGAAACGGAAGTACCATCAAAAAAGAAAGGAGGTGTCTTTGCCGGCTTGAGGAGTTCAATTCTAGGAAAAAACAAGGAACCCGGCAATAAACCAAACTCGAGTGTGCTTGTCAAGGCTGCTATGCCAAAGGCTACGGCGATACTTAGACAGCTATATCGTCTTCTTCTTAGTGTGGATCCGTGGGGAGAGAGCAGCTAATCTTTGGTCTGGCTATTCTCTTTTTTTCATTCCATCTTCCTTCACAAAGGAGAGCGAAGAGCGCTTCATGACTTTCCAATTGGTCTTGAATAATACTACATCTACGGCTTTCTTCTTGAGGTCGAGCTCCATGAAACTTGCGTCAGTACGTCCTCCACTACCACCTGAAGCACCAGAGAGTGTGCCAGGATTAAGAAATAATTTGGACTTGTGGAGGTCAATAGCAGCATTGTGAGAGTGGCCATGAATGGCAATGTCAGCACCAATATTGTCTGCAATCTCCCAAAGCTGTTCTATGTTTCCACGTGGACGCAGTTGGGTTCCATGTATGAGTAGTATATTCAATGCTTCAAGGAACAGCTCTCGATGAAAGCTTTCAGAGCTGCTAGAATAGTCCATATTGCCTCTCACCATCACTGTTCTCGGCAGAGGGGGAAGAGCCTTTCTCATGTCAGCTTCTCGCACAAGATCTCCAGTCACCAACGCAAGGTCATAATTGGTGGCTGCGATATGCTGAAAAAACTCAGATGGAATCGAGCTTGTGCGAGTAGGCATATGCGTATCGCCAAATACAAGTACCTTCACTTGAGATGCATCCATTTCATTGTTGGTTAATTCGTCCTACACCCGATCCCTCATGAGATTTTCAAGAATCTTCTCGTACACTCGCTTCTTTTCTCCTCGTGATAGTTTAGCGAGCCGTTCCACAATCAGTTCGGGAGTGCTACGTGCCAAGACACCAAATCTCGGGCTCCTGTCCACAATGAGTTCCAGATTCTCGTCCAAACCTCTGGCTTCGATACCATCTATTCGGACTGGAACGGATGCAGCCTCCTGAATTTCTTGTGCGAGATGGCTACAGATGACGGTTACACTTGATGAATCACGTTGCAGAATCTCTATGAGGCCAGCAATTACATTAGCGGCACTGCCTGGCTCAGTTATCGCTTCTACCTCATCAAATAGCGCCAATTTCGATTTATCAGACACTACAATTTCAGCAAATTGTTTCAATGTGGCCTCAAAGGCGCCAGCACTGACCATTCCTCTGCTCTTGTAGAAGAAGTACAGCTCCTCAAACACTCTTACATAGCATTTCTCAGCAGGAACAGGAAAACCTGACTGAGCAAGTGTAATAACTTGAGCTAGCGTCTGAATTGTCGTCGTTTTTCCTCCGCTATTAGCTCCAGATAAGATTGCACAATTTTCTCCGTTCGTACCTTTGGGTGCAAGAGGAGTTACACCAATTTCATAGTCTATCGGTTGCACTTTTCCGTGCCTTCCCCTCAGCATACTCTCAACCAAGAAGGTGTTTCGTGCGTTCTCTATCGCGATGCCTTCGTACTCCATCGAGATATTGGGCGTATGAAGATCATAGTCTGCTGCAAATAGGCCCACTGCCAGATATAGGTCGAACTCTAGTAGCGTCTGGACTGCTTCGTTTACAGTGCCCTGTAGGTCATCTAGTTGACCCGCCACCTTCTTGATAGTGGTGAATTTGAGATCTGCAAATCGCCTTCGTAACTTATCTTCGAGGTCGTTGATTTGAGGTGCGAGCATCTTTACGGGTAAAGAGATGTCTTCACTCACGATTCCAGTGACCCAATCTGCCTCACGCGCAGTCAAGCCAAGCATCTCAACGAGTTTATCCTCTGCCTCTCTGGCTGTTGATGAAAAGGTTTCAACAATCTCAGCAGGAAGCATGTTTCGCATGGCACCACCATCTGCACCGTCCATGTCAGCAGATTGAAGAATTGTGATGATTTGCTGGCCTCCGAGCTTCACTTCACTCTTTGATATACGGGAGGTGATCTCATCATTGAGCCATGCTTCCGTTTCTGCCATTGCTGTTGGAAATGTTTTCACTGCATGCCTATATCGGTCGAGTTCCTTGTTCACCTGTGCGGCTACATTTCCATCCTCGTCTATTAGCTTCAGCAGGTCCCCTACCTGTGTGAGACTCTTGAAATCTAGATTCTTGGTGTAATCATGCGTAGAATCATTAAGAGGTAGATTTTCGAAAGCATCTGCAAGTTTGCAAGCCGCATCAATCACGCGGTAGTTTCTCGAATAGAAATTGATAGTCTGTTCTGGAAGAATATCGGATAATGTCCAATCCTTTCCCAATACTTCAACGTTGTCCAGCATGTCTAAGGTTTCGTCAAAGTCACCATAGGGTGCGATGTAGAAGACCAAATCATACCCCTGAGCATAGTCAACAGCGTTTTCTCCTTCAGTGAGAATATAGACTGGGCACCACTTGTCAATCCCCTCTTGAATTAGCTTGTCGAAGACTTTCTCGTCATTGGTGATGACTACTCGACCTTCGATGCGTCGGGGTTTTATCTTATAATATAGACTCCGCACGTTGCTCAGATTCTTGGTCAACAACTCTCGTTGATTTTCATTAAGATTCCTGGCCATATCGGCGGCATCAGCAAATGTTTTCTGACGTTTCAAAATCTCATCAATTCGTTCAGGAGGGAGTGGGAAGTATAGAAAGAGCTTGTCTCTTGCATATGTAGTATTAGCATACCCACGAATGATATCAAGCAGATCATCGAATATTTTTCTAATGTCGGGGCTACGGAGGATATCATATGAGTTTACACCAAAACGATTCTCATAGACAGCTTTCACTATATTTACCGCTTGTTTATCGCCTATTCCTGGTACAGATGCGACAAGATCGACACGGAAATCAAGAATCACTTTGAGAGCGACTGCCTCGCTTCCAAAGTGGTCAACCAAGATCTTCCTTAGTTTAGACCCTACGCCGGGAATATCTGAGAGAGTTTCTATGCTCACTGTGCCGTCCCCAATCTTTGTACTGTTATCTGTCGTCAACGTGGTCCACCTTAAAGTTTTGACTCTTGGACAAAGCGAATAACAATATGCTCCCGCCTAATGATTTTTCAAATTACTAATTGGGAGGAGGGGTAGATAATCCCCTCTAAATGAGAGGAAGTTTTGCTTAATACCCTCGTTTCAGGTCTACTTGATTCTCAGGTTCTTCTCCCCGAATAAACCTGAGAATATTCTCTCCTACGAACCTCAGTTGTTCCTCGTGTATATGTTCAGAATATCCCGCCCTGTGAGGCGATAAAACAACATTTTCCATGTTATGAAAAGGATAGTTTTCGGAGGGCAATTTATTAGTGCCACCCCATTCCTTGGGATATTCCCACCATACATCAATTGCAGCACCTGCAATCTTGTTGTCCTGTAGTGCATGATACAGCGCTGATTCTTTGATAATTGGCCCACGAGACACATTGACAAGAATGGAGGTCGGCTTCATCCAAGACAGGAATTCTTCATCAACCAGACCTTCTGAATCGTCTGTGAGAGGAAGTGAGAGGATGACAAAGTCGGCTTGCCGAACAACGCCTTCGATCTCCTCCACAGATACGAGTTTATCCACTATCTGCTCGCTGTCTGATTCGCCAGTCCTAGTGACAGCAGTGATTTTGAGATCGAACCTTTGTAATCGTTTTGCAATTGCGGCGCCCACACTACCCAACCCAATTATGAGGAGTCGTTTCTTGCGAATCTCTGTGTTAGGATGGTCGCTTCCCCATCCAAGACTCCAGTCGCCTTCTCGTAGTTTTTCATGGCTGGGAATGATATGCTTCGCAACCGCTAGGAGAAGCATTATAGCGTACTCCGCCACTTCGTCGGCGTTCACATGGTTGTTGCAGACTATAAGGTCGCCTCTGTTAAGTACTGCATCATGGTCTATTTTGTCCACTCCAGCGCCAAACGCCTGAATCATCTTGAGATGTTTAGCTCGCCTAATATACTCAGAGGGAACTCGTCCAGAGGCTACAGCAACTGCATCTGATCCCTTCTCAAGCATGTCTTGCACCGTTCTTTCTGACCTCACTACTTGGGCTTCGTTCCCAAGTATTGCTTGGATGGTGTCTGCGATTTCCTCTCGATAGGGAACCAAGACTTTCATTGTATGGTACCTCAGTTAGATTAGATTTCTGAATCTGGCTATAAGACCGGTGGTCTATGAGAAAAAGAAAAAGGGGCGTGTTTGAAATCGCCCCTTTGCATAGGATTAGTAGGATCGGGCTATGTAAACAATCTCTTGCGCAGGCTTACCACATACAAGACATACACCTGTAGGCTCTTCTTCAATATCAATTCGAGTACCCCTGATCTCTCCACCAGTTTTGTCTTTGATATACTCAGCACAAGCAAGACCGGCCATCTGAGTAGTGCAAAACTCGATTCGAGCGATTTTACCACGATCCAGAGCGTCATTAACTTGACCAATTTTCTCCGCGTCCACAACAAGATCTTCGAATTTCGATTCTGCTATTTTCCGAAGATTATCATCAATTGCCATACCCAATTCTTTCACTCGATCTGACAATTCTCCCACTGAAACGGATTCCCGCTTCATAGTATCCCGGCGGAATACCACAGCCTTTTCTCCCTTTATGTCACGAGGACCAGCCTCAACTCGGAGAGGCACTCCTTTCATCTCCCAGAAATTGTACTTCCAGCCAGGTGTTTGATCGCAATCATCAAGATGAACTCGTATTCCAGCCTCGCTCAGACTGCTTTCAATGTCATGGCAGTAATCCATCACTTTCTTCTCGGTCTTTTCTGTGAAGATTGGAATGATGACAACTTGATAGGGCGCAATTTTGAATGGGAGGCGTAGTCCCTTATCGTCGCCATGGATTGAAATCATAGCACCGTATATTCGAGAAACCGCTGGACCATAACAGGTCTGGAAGGCATAGACATCCTCATTGTTCTCATCGAGATAAGTGATGTTGAACGCCCGAGCAAAGTTGTCACCCAAGTCATGGGTTGAGGGCAACTGTATCACTTTCCCATCAGGCATTAAGGTGTCTGCAGCATAGGTATCCAGTCCACCAGGGAATTTGTCCCACTGGGTTCTTCTGAAGACCATCACGGGGATTCCATATTCTCCAGTCACAACTTCTTGTGTGGTTTCAAGGTCCTCCATGACCTGTGCCTTGCCTTCCTCATGTGTAGCAAAGACATTATGACTCTCGATCCAGAGGAATTCTCTGCCTCTCAAAAAGGGACGAGTGCTCTTGACTTCTGAACGAAAGACTGAGCATTTCTGATACCTCTTCATTGGCAGGTCACGCCAACTACGAACCCAGAGGGAATATAGTGGATAGATAGCTGTTTCGCTAGTGGGCCTTAGAGCCAAAGGCTCTTCTAACTCCTTTCCCTCGCCGATGTCTTTTATCCAAAATACCTGAGGAGTGAAACCTTCAACATGGTCTGCCTCCTTTGTTAGATTTCCCTCAGGGATAACCGTAGGAAATAGCATGGGAAGGTGTTTCTTTCCCTTCAGTGTGTGTTCATAGATATCAAACATAATATCCATGGACATAAAGCTCCACGGTAAGAACGGAGTAAAGCCTTTCACGCCATACCGGATGTCCACTAATTCTGCTACTCTGCAAATTTCAGTATACCAATCAGGAAAATTTTCCTCCTTATTGATATTGAAAATGATTTGCTTCTCATCGTTGTTCGATTCACTTCCGTTCATACAATCATCTCCGTGCGATTCTTTCTAAAGGCATCATACTGACTAGGATGAAGAACAAGACTAACTAGTACTCGGAACGCATTCACCTAGCATTAACGTCCACCGATTTTGTCTCGGTATGAAACCTTATTTAAAGTCTGTCTTACGCGATTCTATTTCTTTAGAGTGGTGTCACCAATCTGTCTGATGCGTTCATCCAACTTGTTTTTCTTGATTATATCAACGACTGCATCTGGAAGTAGGGCTTCCCACTCGTCATTCTCCCATTTGATAAGGTCCCGCACATGATTGCCACTGTAAGCAGTTCGCTTCAACAGGTCAGTTTCGTCGATTGGAATGTCAGCATCCGTGAACAGGCGTCTCACTAATGGATTATGTGTGTATGCCTTATCGAAGTAGGGAACGAAACTCTTGAGGTGGGATACCCAAAGGGGATGGATGTGAATATCAGAAAGTGGAATGATGTCTATGTGATCCAGAGGAAGACCAGCTTCAAGAAGAGCCTCTCTGATCATCATCACGCGTTCACCCCCTGAGAAGGGATTATTCGGAGTATGAGAATATTGAGAGCTTCCAATGACAATTATCAGGTCTTCATCCTTCTCAATAATCTGCTTGACTGTGTGTAGATGCCCCTTATGGAATGGTTGAAAGCGGCCGATGAATACTGAACGCATTTTTTCACGTAGTCAAGAGGCCTTACCGCACAAATAAGCATTAGGCACTGTCCATTATACGAGAGAGGAGGGTTTCTAAAGACTGCAGTACTAATCAAGTATGGAGGACAAAGAGATTGATAGAGATTGATGGTTCCCATGGAGAAGGCGGTGGACAAATTCTGAGGACCTCCATTTCCCTTGCAGCCTTGACCATGAACTCAATTCGGATTACTAATATTCGCGCAGGCAGACCAAAACCAGGACTGAAGAGACAACACTTGGCCGGCATAAAGCTGGCAGGTAAATTAGTAAACGCAGAAATCAAAGGTGCAGAGGTGGGCTCCAAAGAGGTAGAATTTGTTCCAAAGAAACGAAATCATGGAAAATTCAGCCAAGATGTTGGAACAGCTGGATCTCTATCTTTGCTTCTGCAAGCAGTGCTTCCACCCGCAGTTCTATCACCTGAGCCCGTGGAATTCGATCTTACGGGAGGGACAGATGTTGCATGGAGTCCCCCAATGGACTATATTAGCCATGTTTTTGCTTGGGCTTTGGAGATGATGGGACCGAGGACTGAGTTTGATGTCCACCGTAGAGGACACTATCCCAGAGGTGGCGGTGAAGTGTTAGCCACTATTGAGCCTGTTGAACACATTAGACCACTGGAAATGGTTGAATTTGGAGATTTGAAACATATACGAGGGGTATCGCACTGTGTTCGTCTTCCAAGCCACGTAGCGCAGAGACAAGCAAAGTCAGCAGAGGACAGGTTACAGAAGAAAGGCATGAACGACATAGACATTCGGGTTGAAACATATCCCAAGAATGGTGACCCTCATTTAGGAGCAGGGAGTGGCATTGTTCTTTGGGCCGAATCTATAGACGGCTATCGATTGGGTGCAGATAGTCTAGGAAAGAGGGCTGAAATAGTAGGAGAAGAAGCAGCTCAACGTCTGCTAGAAGAGGTCTCAGCAGGCATGGCAGTCGATGTTCATCTAGCTGATATGCTTGTACCATATTTGGCAATCGCAGAAGGGACGAGTAAGGTTGGTGTGTCTGAGATTTCGTCGCATCTTAGGACTAACATCTGGGTGGCTGAACAAATTCTAGGTATCGAAAATAAGCTTGAAACAAAGCCAGATGGTACGGGAATTCTCTCAATCAAAGGGGTTGGGATCACCCTTCTTGATTGATTCCAAGTATTCTTCTATGGCTTCATCCATTGTCTTAACATCTACCTCTCCTGTTGCATCTCTCAAGAGAACTCCTACTCCATCACCGCTCAAGGCTGATATTTCATAGACATTTGGCAATAACTCATGGGCATCCTTCAATTTATCTTCAGGGGTAATGTCTACTTTATTGAGAGCTGTCAGGGTTGGTACAAGGGGGAATGTTCTCCGGACCTCATTGAGCAGACCCATCTGGTCTCTAATATTCCATCCACATGCCTCAGAGGGATCAATCAGAAATACTATGACATCAGCAAGATACTTGAGTGCCGTTATTGCTTGCTTTTCAATATCATTTCTCTTACTCATCGGACGGTCTAGCACGCCAGGAGTGTCAACAATTTGAACCAGATGCTCCCCTATTTTGAGATGACCAATGATTACTTTCTTGGTGGTGAATGGATAATAGGCAATTTCTGGTTCAGCGGTGGAAACTTGGCGTACCAAGGTAGATTTTCCAACATTTGGAAACCCAGCACATACAATGGTAGGAGAGTCTGGAAGAATTCCCGGGAGTTTCGATAGCGTGGTTTTTGCGTGGATTATGAAATCGATGTTTTCAGATGTGCTCTCTACTATAGATGCAATTCTCCCTTTTGCTGCGCTGCGACTCCATTTCATTTGTTTGTAATCCTTGGACAGCTTGATGGCTTCTAGATGATTATCTGCGATGTCATTGATGGGTCCAATGCAGTTGTAAACCGCTCCTAGTGAGCGCTTCAGTTTATCAATTCCAACAAGGATCTCAGTCAATTCTATATAGAACGGGTGCAGGTTATCGAGTGATGGGAACTCCTCAACTATTTGTTTCAGTTTTGTCTTGACTAGTTTGACAAACTCTTGAAGCCTTGCAACTTCACGGATTCTTGTGCGATCCACCTTCGGGAGTTGATAGGAACTCTTCATGCTCAACTTCTTTGAGTGCTTATGTGCATACTCTATGATCTCCTCAGCTGTTAAAATAGCGGGGATATCCTTGAACGGATTAAGTGATGACATTTTTTGCAACATCCAATAGAGTATGTATTTCAACTTGAACAGGTTATAGAACATCTTTTAAAAGGAATGGAACAGCCCCTAAACTGTAGAAGTCAAACCAGAGCGAGGAATGAACAATAATGAGTCTGCCAACAGGTGCCACTGTCGTGGGCATAAAATGTGAGGATGGTTTAGTAGTCGCTACGGATTCCCTTATCAGCTGGGGTACCATGGTTCTTACTGAAAAAGGCATTAAAGCATTCAAACTCACTGATTCAATTGTACTTGCATCCGCTGGGTTGACTTCAGATTATCAGATGTTAGTAAACAGACTCAAGGCACAGATTAAACTCTATGAACTCGAACAAGAGAGGAGTATCTCAGTCAAAGCTCTCGCAAAGATGGTTGCAAATACACTCTACGCGAGAAGGTTCACCCCATTATTTGTGCAAACTCTGATTGTTGGGATCGATGATGATGGCCCGGCATTGTACTCGTTAGATATGGGTGGATCACTACTGACAGAAGATTACACTGCTGTAGGTACCGGTACCAGAACCGCACTCGGTGTTCTAGAAGAGAAATACGAGTCAGAGATGACTGTAAAAGAGGCTGAGAAATTAGCTGTGAGTGCTGTTCGTGCAGGGATTGCAAGAGATGTCCAATCCGGTGGAGATATTCAACTCATGGTCATTACTGAAGATGGCGTTGAAGAAAAAAACATTGAAGAGTAGTGCTTGTGTTCTAGTTGACAGTCAATTCGTTAGTTTTTAGAGCGCATCGCAAATCAAGATACAGCCTTGCTGCATTATTAGGTGCTATCGAAATAGATGACCGTTTTAAGGAGCTACATGTTGAGGCCCCATTGGAAAAATTTGACTCGGTCATCGCAGACCGATTGAATGATGGGATGGTAATAGCTGCTTTCACTGTCATGAGCACGCAAGTTCCACGAGTCAAAGATGAAGTGCAAGAGATTAGGAACAATTTTGGCAACAAAGTCATATTAGTTGCCGGAGGCCCACACAGCACTGCACGGCCTAGAGATACTCTTGAGATGGGATTCAATTTTGTGGTCGTGGGAGAGGGCGAGTATGCTTTTCCAGCTCTTCTCGAGAGAATACTTGATAGACGCGATACGAGTGATATTCCGGGAGTAGTGACTGATACTACAGGGAAAGTACCAACACCAAGAAATCTCTCGCCGGTTGAACTTGACCTCTATCCGCCTTTTGCATTGGAAATGAATGTGGTTGGTCCCATAGAAGTTACTAGGGGATGCCCATTTCGATGCAAGTTTTGTGCTACGCCATTCCTCTCGGGTGGACGCGTCAGGCACCGCAGTGTAGATAGTATTGTATATTGGCTACGGGAGGCAGTGAAAAGAAGTGGCTTTGAGAGGGCTTGGCTGCTTTCTCCGAATGCTTTATGTTATGGAGGGAGGGGAGCAAAACCAAATCCGGAAAAACTAGAGTCGCTCTTATATCAGGCCAGCTCTGTAGATGGCTTGGATCAGTTGTATTTCGGATCGTTTCCATCTGAAGTTCGACCAGAGTTTGTGAATCGTCCTCTGCTCAAGATGCTCCGCAACTATGTGGCAAATGACAGCCTACAGATAGGCATTCAAAGCGGTAGTAATGAAGTACTTCAACTTTCGAATAGGCATCACACAGTTGAAGAGGGGATGGAGGCCGTGACCTGCACTTTAGAGTGCGGGTTCGTTCCCCATGTTGATATGATTTTTGGGCTTCCAAGGGAGTCTGAAGAGAGCCTTGAGAAGAGTATTGAACTTTGCTACGACTTGGCGGATATGGGTGCGAAAATTCATGGGCACGTTTTCATGCCCTTGCCAGGTAGCGATTTTGAGCATGAACCTGCAGGAAGGCTACCTGATCACATAAGGTCGAAATTGGGTGACCTCTCACGAAGGGGGCTCATGACGGGGTCATGGTACAATCAAGAATTGCTAGGAAAAGAACTGGAAGAATACTAATCATACATAGAAATCGCACATTGCCAAATGCTGATATAGCCAGCGAGAAGTCATGCATCTGATAAAACCTTGAATGCCAGCATGCCAGGTCAACTACGAGAAAGGCTCCTCAGTCAAGGATACCATCTGTTGGGCGAGCGTGGTGCATTCAAAGCCTGTCAGTGGCAGAAAAAGAGCCTTCTGAATGGAGATACTTGTTACAAGCAACGATTCTATGGTATTGAATCACATCGTTGCCTTCAAATGACACCTGTAGTCGATAAATGCACACAAGTATGCGATTTTTGCTGGAGGGTGACTCCGGCGGACATCTCAGTCCATTGGAATCAAGTTGATGTAAAATCAGAGGACACACTCCCTGCAAAGGAGTTGTTGGATGCAACAATGATGGCAAATCTTCGTTCACTTGGTGGGTATAATCCGGAAGCAGGTGCTGATGTGAGCGAAGAGAGATATCTTGAAGCGCGAAATCCAAATCATGTCGCAATCTCACTGGCTGGGGAACCTACACTCTATCCGGGTCTAAGCGACTTGATAGATGAAATTGATAATAGAGACATGACTTCTTTTCTGGTCACGAATGGAACTCTTCCTGAGGTTCTGGAAGAAATCACGCCTCCTACTCAACTATACGTAACAATTGCCGCTCCAGACGAGGAGACCCATAAACAACTTCTTCACCCTCTCATTAAAGACGCGTGGCATAGATTATTGCACAGTCAAGAGCTTTTGCAGACTATTAATTGCAGAACTGTGAATCGTCTTACCATGGTCGCAGAGAAAAATATGCACGATGTGCGTTCCTATGCTGAGATGATACTTATTGGAGAACCTGATTTTGTGGAGGTTAAAGCATACATGAATCTCGGTTCATCAAGAGGAAGATTGTCTATATCTAATTCCCCTTCACACAATGACATCAGGGCATTCTCAGAGAAATTGACTGCATTGACTGGATATTATCTTGTGGATGAACAGGTTGAGAGTAAAGTTGTGCTCTTGTCGCGGCGAAAACAAATTAAGAAGCTCGGATAGAGATACGGCGGGAAAAAGGATGGACATAAGTCAACTACTAGAGCCAATCAGGAAAGAAATAGAAGCGGATGATGAGGTTAGAGAGAAGGTTCTACCTATTTCGAGAGGTGCGGTTAGAAGATGTGGTCAGTCAATAAAGGCGTCTCATCGTGGTCACTTTGATGATGCACAGAAGAAAGTGGAAGAAGCTTATGAACTGATTCAGGAGGGAAGAAAGCTAGCCAAAGATAGCAAGTTTGTTACTGTTTCGAAGTACTTTGAAACAGCATACCAGGAGTTAACTGAGGCGGTGAATGTTCTTTCCATTCTTAAGGAAAACAGTTTGACAGGTCCAGAAGAATTTGATATCCCAGGGCGGCCTTACCTCACTGGACTTGCCGATACGATAGGTGAATTGAGGCGTGCCGCTCTGGAATTGCTGAGAAGCGATGACGTGGAGGGCGCTAAGAAACTTCTAAGCATGATGGAGGATATCCTCGAGGAACTGCAGACGTTTGATTTTCCTGACTCGCTCGTCCGCAATCTAAGACGAAAGTCTGATGTTGCACGGAGAATTGTCGAAAAAACTAGAGGAGATGTCACCACAGCAGTGAGACAAGAGAAGCTGATAGAGCAGCTAGGACATTTTGAGGATCAACTGGGCAAAAAGTAGAAACATAACCACTGGAGACCGATTGTATTGATTCAGCCTGAAATCTGGTTTGCGTTGTATAGACTAGCAATGAAAGGAGCCATTCATGAGAGTGTTCTAGTAAAGACCAGTGAATTGGGTGATGACCTAGGTGTAAGCCAGCAAACTGCATCGCGACGGATTACGACCTGTCTCGAAGAAGGATATGTGGTGCGAGTACATACTGCTAGTGGAATGAGAATTAGACTCACCGAGAAAGGGCGAAACCAATTGGCACGAGTGTTTAGTAACCTTGAGATCGCCTTTGCTCCACCTAAGGACGAGATTAGAATCGAAGGCACTATCGTAGGAGGACTCGGAGAAGGGGCATACTATGTAGATATGTATTCTGACCGCTTTGAAGAATCGTTAGGATTCAAACCGTATCTCGGCACCCTCAACGTGAAAATTTCTGGTGAGAAGTCTCAGCAGGCTGTGAGTAGAATGAAGCATTCTCCACCTTTGGTTGTGCAAGGTTTTAGAGAAGAAGGACGAACATTCGGCGATGTAATCTGTTATAGAGTGCTTGTTAACGGAAAAATCGAGGCTGCAATTGTGCTTGCCCAAAGAACTCATCATGGAAAGGATATTCTGGAGGTCATTGCCCCCATGAATATTCGCAAAAAACTAGATTTGAAAACCGGTGATGAAGTCGAACTCACTCTAGTTCCGTTGCACCTAGTGACTTAGTGTCCAAATTCACCAGTCAAGGGAACGAATGCAACCCCACCCCATTTCTTCTTGCTTATCTCACCGCTTGAGTTTTTGTCGACCATCATGAGCTCTTGATAGAAACCTCGCGAACCAACAGGAATCAACATCCGGCCGTCATTTCTCAGTTGTTCTATCAATGGCTGGGGTACTGACGGTGCTGCTGCTGTAACTAGAATTCTATCGAATGGTGCCTCCTCAGGATGCCCCTGCCCACCATCTCCATGGATTAGTGATACTCGGTCAGAATAACCAGCATTTTGAAGGTTCTCACGGGCGGAGTCAATGAGTCGTTCTACTATTTCTATGGTGAAGACATGTCCAGGATTTGATGAGTTAGATGGCGCAATAATTTCTGCACACAAGGCGGCATGATATCCCGAACCAGCACCAATCTCCAATAGTTTGTGCCCTTCTTCAAGGTCAAGGCTTTCACACATTATTGCGCACATATGGGGGGCAGAAATAGTCTGACCGTGCCCAATAGGTAATGGATGGTCACGATATGCCATTCCTCGTTTTCCATGGGGAATGAATTCCTCCCGAGGAACCTGCTCAAATGCGCGAATTACATCCTCACTCTCAAGATATCCTCTCTTCTTCAGGCTATTGATGAGCTGTTGTTTCTTCTGGGCTAACTCATGCTCACTCATATGAATCACTTCTAATAAGGGCTGGATTGATAAAAGCGTTGAGAAATAATAATGAGTATGATTCGAGTCAGTTTTTCTGCACTAGGACATGAAAATATCGTAGGGACCCATAAATCAACAATGGAAATAACAAAGGAAACCAATCTGACTCCAAGTGGGGACTGTATAGTAGGAGTGAGATGTTCAATTGCACCAAATGGCCTATCCGAAGAGGTCATGGAGATGGCAACAAAAAGGACGACAATCATTGAACTCGAAATGAGAGTTGGCAGTATAAAGGAGGTAGTCATTGGACATGGGTCTCCGGGTTTGACTTACCAAGACTCTGTTAGCATGGTAACTAGAACCAGTGAGTACGAATGTGACAGGACGTTGATGGTGGGTGCTGATAAGGCAGCAGCGGATTTGAGTCGGAAGTTCATCGACAGAATCGCAAGAGATGATGTTGAGATTGACTGCGAATTGAGGTATCTCACTGGACTTTAAGATCTGCCACCATCTGATATTCATATGGAGCACTATCACGTACCTTTCTTACGCGTGAAATCGTAATCACCTTTCTATTGTTGGCTGTTATCAGATTTCTAGCCCGGGTCAACATCTTCTCTTCTGGATCAGGCTCAGCCATGAAGTCGTAATAGTGAATAACTCCGCCGGGTTTGATCAACTGACAAGCATCGGCAATAAATCCCTCAGCTCCGGAAGGATGGTTCATGATTATTCTATCGGCGATATGTGGCAACGATGTCTGAGCGAATTTATGTGCATCTGAAACTACAGTCTGTAATTCGCCTTTGAGTTGGTTAAGCTCGATGCTTTTCTTCAGAAGTTGAATGGCTTCAGGATTTATGTCAACTGCTATAACTCCGGCTGTAGTTCTTTTTGTGATGTGCAGTGAAAAAGGGCCCACGCCGCAAAACATATCAATTACTAGCTCATCATCACGGACTTGCTTGGCTACTTGGTGATGTTCTTCCAATAATCGAGGACTAAAGTACGCCTTTTCCAAATCTACTGCAATCTTGCAACCATATTCAGTATGAATGGTATCAGTCTTATCGACTCCAGCCAGCAGCTCATATTCTCTTGTTCTCAAAGTCCCAGAGATGGCTCCTTTCTTATTCAGAACAGTTTCGAAATTCGGATGTGCTCTCAAAAATTGCAGGCCGATTAGCTCCTTAAATGGGTCAAGTTCCTCTGGGACTTCAATCACTGCTATGTTTCCAATCAAGTCATAGGCACGAGGAACTAATTCCAACAAATCTTCAGACAAATCATCCTTCAAGGCTTCAACTAGGGAGGAAGGACCGCTAGCAATCGCCTCGAACTCTCTTGTGCCAAAGACAAGAGAATGGGAGGTTTCGGCGAGTAGCTTCTCAGCTCGTTCATAATTACTTTTGAGTGGGAAAAACAATCGATTGCTCTTTGAAATGATACGGAACGATGTATTCAGAAGATTTTGTTCGAGAAGTGCTTTTCGTATCTCTTCCCCGTGTTCTTTCTCAACACCCACATAGGGTAATTCTTGACTCATTGGATTCAATCTCATCTTTCATGCCAAGTTCTTCTTCTCAATGCTGTCGAGAAAGAATCATTCAATCAGGCGAATGAACTCTCTTCCAGCACCTTCAACCGTACCTACCATGAGCTGGTAGAATTTCCTTTGGTCCCCTGTCATTTTGTTTTGTTTCATTGCTTGAACTTCTTGAAGTGTACCTGATACCTCGACTGAGTCCCCTTTTCGGATAACTCCTCCGAAAGCCCCATCGTATACCATTATCCGAGTGATTGATTCATTCTCAGCCATTCT
This sequence comes from uncultured archaeon, assembly GCA_964648855.1. Classification (GTDB taxonomy): domain Archaea; phylum Asgardarchaeota; class Thorarchaeia; order Thorarchaeales; family Thorarchaeaceae; genus TEKIR-14. The sequence continues at coordinate 109,352 of CAZYLT010000002.1, read as the reverse complement.
CACTGGCTCCGATTTCCCAATATATAGGGCTGGCTGAAATAGACCGTAGTCATCGTTTTCAATATGCATCTGTACACGAATTGGATCGGATGAAACTGTCTTGTATTTCTCTGAACCGTATGGAATTGGCGACTCATTCGGATACAAGATAGAAGAAATGCCTATGCACCTGTCCTGATGATAGATTGCCTTTCGCCTCGAAAAGAGCAGTTCCAGATCTGAGTATGATAAGGAGGCAATTCTCCGATTAATTCTGGATATTGCATTCTTCCACTCGCTTTTTCTTCGAGGACGGATATCGGGATTGGAGTCCGACACCTCATCTAATCTTTCTTGCATCTGTTTGGTGTTCTCGAGCCCATATACATTCATATTGATGTCAGAATAGCTTGTGTTATGAGCATGCCAGAGGATGCTGCCTGCAACCCCTAGAAACTCAAATCCAATTCCAAGGGACTCATTGATTGCGATCGCTGTTGTCTTGACTGATTGTTCTAGCGGGTCGTTGGAGTCTGTAGCCAATATGGTCGCCAGCCTTTTCTCCGGTAGATAATGTGCCTTTATCCGACTTATTGGAATCTCTAAGAGTTCAGTACCAAAATGCAAATCATACTTGATGAAATCCTGAGGTACCAGCTTCTTTCCAGAATCAACTGATTGTACGCTACCCCAAAACACCCTTTCAAACGACTCGCCATCCTGTTTCCATTTCCCATTTGGGCTGGGTACGTATTTTAGAAAACAAATTACATGATTTGCCGGTTGAATATGACCTAGCACCACGTAGATACGATTGGAATAGTCTCTAATGATGTCACGGTCGCGAAATGGCATTCTTGATACGTACCTAGCTCATTGGCTACTTCATTTATCCATCTGCAACAAAGATTAAGTTTCGGAAGAACTCCCCCTTATTGGGAAGGCCAGATAGATGCGGATTCTACATGTATGCGACAGTATAAACCCCGCAGGAATTGGAGGTTATGAGAGTTATCTCTACTATCTGTCGAAGGAGTTTCACGAAAGAAGACACGATATAGACATAGTTGCACAGGCATCAAATAGGAATTTGCCTCCACGTGAAAAAAGAGGTTCTTCAGAGATTCATCACCTTCGTGGCAACCTACTAGAAGCACGAAAATACGAATTTCTCGCGCACCCAGAAGAGACACGAAATTCATTGGTAGATGATTACTTCAAACCACGCGACTTGGAGGAAAACATCGAACTCCTTACTGCTGAATTATGGCGACTCATTGAGAAGAAACAACCTGACATAATTCATTGTCATAGCACGTATGTTGTATTCAATCGTGTTTTGTCAAAAATAGCAGATGAACATGATAACGACCTGCCTCCCGTCATCATCACAGTTCATGGATTACCGAAGCCACTCATACTGCCTAGTGGTGAAAATACCACAGACTATGAGATGCTTTTCCGTGCCTTGCCCTTTGCCCTAATCTTAGCTGTCAGTGATACCGTCAAGACGGCTTTACAAAAACAGGCTAGAAAGAGTGAAACTCTCTTACCCATTCGGACTCAGTATTTGGGCATCAATTTGGATGTCTTTAGCCCGGAGAGAAAGACAGAGAGGTGGGATTTGGCTTTCATGGGAAGATTAGAGGACATGAAGTCGGTTCGTCTCTTCCCAAAGGTTCTATCTAGGCTCAAGGCATCACATGGTGCGCTCAAGTTCGTCCTGACTGGCGAGGGCTCGCGAAAGCAGTATCTTCTTGACGAGTTCAAGATACGGGGCTTAGAAGGCACAGTTGATTATTTGGGGGTCGTTCCAGCTCAGGAAGTGCCAGACATCCTAAATTCATCTACAGTGTTCTTGTATCCATCAATGAGAGAACCATTTGGGCTCTCGATTGTTGAGGCAATGGCATGCAAGACTCCAGTCATCACCACGAATGTCTATGGGCCCAGCGAGATAATCCACTCGGGAGCTGATGGCATTCTGGTGAACCCTGGAGATGTTGATGGGATTGTACAGGCTGTTGATATGTTACTGAGAGATGAAAAGCTGAGGAAAGAAATAGGTCACCAAGCTAGGATTACTGTGGAGAAGCGATTCGACATAAGGCAACATGTGGACTCTCTGTTGAAGACCTATCGCATGGTTTTGGGAGCCGCCTAATGACGGTTGACTACCGACTTACGATTTGGGTGGACCTAGATGTTTTTCCCTTGAGATAGTTTGTCAGATTTCCAGACTCCATCATCGAGATTACCGAAACTTCAAGGCCAGCCTCAAGCAAGGGCCTTGCGGGGATGAGAGACTTCAGTTTTCCTTTCATTGCACCACTTGCATCAATCACAGTTGACTTACCCATCTCTTCTAGAGTTCTCTCAATCGCTCCAATATCTATCTCAGAATAGAGCTCAGCATCAGGATTAATCTTGGGATCTGAGTCAAAGATGCCTCGCACATCTGAAGCAAAAATGACTCTCTTGGCTTTGAGTTCCTTGGCTATGAGAACAGCCATTTGGTCGCCACTTCCTACGCTGAACCCCCTCAGTGAGTCAATCAGAATGTCGCCTCCTAGCAAGGGAACCATCCCAATAGATAGGAATCCACGTAATGGTTCAAAGAAGTATCTTGACATTTTCATTTTCTCAGCAACAATCATCGATGAGGGATACATAAGACAGACAGGGATATCCGCCTGTTGGAGTTGTTCCACTAGCATTGCTCGAAACTTGCCAACCGTCGATTGGGTATGAGACAGCGGCATCAATTGGTCTTGCCCCTTGAATCCCATGTGAAGTCTGTTTTCAAGAACTGGTGGATGCCCGAATGAGCCCACTCCTTGAATCAATATCAAAGAGTCGAGGAGTCCATCATCCATGCACTGGTGTATCTCTTCACAAACAGACTTCATGACTTCTGTTCTTGGCGTATAAGGCCTGGATTTGTCCGTGAGGAGAGAGCCGCCCAATTTGAGCACAGTTAGATTTTTGCTCATGGGCGCTCACCCGTTCATATTGTCAGTAGCGGAAATGGCCACCAACTCGGAACCAGATAGGTGAATAGCACTATCACGAAAATAATTGAGATTGGAACTGTCCAGTTATCGATCCCTTTCGGAGAAAGGGCTTCAACTATTGTAGCCACCAAGCTCAGTATCAAGATGGGTACCAATAATACAACAATATCGAATGTAGGTACTTCGATGGAGAATATGGCAAGTAGGACATAGCCAAACAGGAATGAGCCAACGAACATTGCTATAGAGCCTACCACTGTACGCTCAGCCCCGCCAATTCCAAACTTCTGCGTACCTCCATACTTCCGACCTATTACATCTGCAAGGCCATCCCCTCCGGCAACACATCCAAATATAATGAAAGCCGTGGGAACTGCATTGCCGATTCCAGTTGTGGGAACATAGAACCAGAGGATAGTAACAACTACTAGCATAACTGCATAATACAGGGTTCCACCTAATAGCTCTCTAGGATCACCAGTACGTGACATCGAGCCAACAAATGCTTCATTGACCATTTTCCCTGTCCCAATAGCGACAAAGAGTAGAACAAACATCAATGGAACCATTGCTGCTATCCAACGACTGAATATTCCCCCCGAGAACAGAATCCACGATGTCAAAAATACGGGAGCTGCAAAGATGTGTACGACTTTTCTGGTTACATCTGCTGATAGTTTCCCACTCTTCTCAATGGCACCGTTTATTTGCACAACAACTAGTACCAAGAAAAATGAGATGAAAAAAGCGATAATATCCCAGACTAACTGAAGATCAGGCCCAAGCGGATTGAATACCATGCTCTTATTCCTCCTATGAGTAGAGATTGTCTTTGATGGGAGTATTGCAGGGCTATAAGTATGTTGAGAGAGCCGATGTTGCTTTAGGCAGTTGTCGAAGTAGCCCTGTAGATTAAATTTGAATTAAAACAAAGTAGAAAGAGGTTCGTGGAAAGAGCCCACGTTCCTCTCTCATTAGTGTTCAAATAATTACTCGAGATTCTTCTTGCAGAAGAACCAATCAGCACAGTCATAGCCTTCTTTGAGGCGTTTCTCTGCCTGTTCTTGGGTCTTGGGTGGTGGAACAATGACTGGATCTCCAGGCTGCCAATTTGCGGGTGTTGCCACCTTATGCTTGTCACTGGTCTGGAACGCATCTATAATCCTAAGGAACTCCTGCATATTTCGCCCATTGCTAAGTGGGTAGTAAATCAGTCCCCTAAGCTTAAAGTCAGGATCGATGAAAAAGACTGCTCGAACAGCAGCGGTAGCATTCTGTGCTGGATGAATCATCCCGTACTTCTTTGCTACATTCATGCTAAGATCTTCAATGATTGGGAATTCAATTTCCTTGCCTAGCTTCTCCTTTATTGTTCGTACCCATGATATGTGTGAGTAAAGGCTGTCAATGCTCAATCCAATTAGCTTCACATTTCGTTTCTTCAATTCTGGGTAGATGTCTTGAAATGCCATGAATTCAGTGGTGCAGACCGGAGTGAAATCAGCAGGATGTGAAAACAAGATTACCCAGCTGTCTTTCGCCCATTCGCTGAACTTGATTGGACCGTGTGTCGTTTCCGTTTCAAAATCCGGAACCTTCTCACCAATCAAGAGCATTCTCTTCTCTACGGTTTGTGTTTCTTCCATAATTCTATTCTCCTTGATAATGGATATATCTCAATCTCAACAAACTTGGTCCCCCACTCCAATTCTCATGCCCTCAATGTGTAGGTTCTTCAAGTCTGTTAACTTGTGAGTTATCAATAATTAATATTATTTAAGTCTTATTATCTACAGAAAAATACTTTCCGTAACGAATACGTTTATTTGTTTCGGCACCATCTCGAACATGCAATGGCTATAGATAGAGAAGAAATAGCAGAAACAATTCGAGATAGTGGTTATCGGGCCACCTATCAGAGAATCCTGATTTATGAGGCCTTATGGAATGCAGGGTCCCATCCCACAGTAGCGGAGATTTATGAGTACGCCCAAGAACAGGATCCTTCAATCAGCTTAGCCACCGTCTACAAGGCATTGCAACTTTTTTCAGATATTGGCCTCGCTCAAGAACTCGCAACGACCGAGGGGGGAACAAGATACGACCCGACTATCAATCTTCATGTTCACTTGGTCTGCAAGAAATGTGGAAAAATCATAGACCACGAGTCGCAAGGTATCAAGGCACTAGTTACTCAAATCGCGGAAGAAAGAAACTTTCTTCCGGAAAACAGTACGTTCAATATAGAGGGAATCTGCCCAGAGTGCCAAAATGAGTAGTTCTTTGGTTTTCATTCAGACAACAGTATATAATGACGAGCCTATCGTTTTGCGTCCCTAGTGGGGCTCGTCGCCTTAATAGAAACGTATTCAATATGCAGAGGATTATATGGGTTCATTCCAGCATCTCAAATGAACAAGCTGAATGCTGCATCTCATGGTGTGTGATTGGATGGTAGATGTCCACGAGATTTTCAGGAATGCCCCTTATAATCTGAACAAGAGGTTCTCAAAAGCTGATTTACCGGAATTGCCCTCTTGCTTTAGACCAACCATTCTAGGCGAGCCAAAATGGGGGATGTTGGCTCAGTACCGCTGTGCCTGTATGAATCTACATGCCTATGACTTTGGAGATTACTGGGAGATTCACAGAGATAAACAGAATCCTGTGACACATCCGATAGAACACCTAGTTGAGGATGCACCTCGAGTTCTGGGAGCAATAGTTGGTGTGGGAGCGATTGTGGCTGGAGCCGCAGTTTACCAGCTGTTCAAGTCGAGAAAGAAGGAATAGAAACTTCACGATTGCATTGGTCTATTCCTACAGGAACAAGAAATCACGACCATGCATGGCTATCCCCAATCGATTAGCACTGTTTCTTCTCACACAATTGGGATGGTCTATCCATGACGATATTTATCTATAAGCAAGCAATCAATTGATGAAAGCTGTGTGTGAGACAAATGATAAAGACGAAAGTTACAGAGATCTTGGGATGTAAATATCCAATCATCGCCGGGACCATGGCAAGAATTTCTAATCCCGAATTTGTTGCAGCAGCAAGTAATGCTGGGGCCTGTGCAGTATTAGCCAGTGCAAATTACAAATCTCCCGATGAGTTACGAGATGCAATCAAGAAGACACAATCGCTAACAGGTCAACCATTTGCAGTAAACATCAATTTATTCCCCGCTTTGATGCCCCAAGACAAACTGGAAGACTATGTGGATGCCACGTTGGCAGAGGGCGTAAAGATTATTGAAACCAGTGGTCATAAAGCCCCGGAAGATTTGGTTCCAAAATTCAGGGATGGTGGAGCTATTTGGATTCACAAGTGTGCTGGAGTAAGATACGCGAAAAAGGGGGAGTCTTTAGGTGCAGACCTGATAACGGTGGTTGGCTATGAGAATGGTGGAGCTACTGGAAAACTGGACATCGGAACAATGGTAATGACCCCTTCGGTGATTGATGCAGTAGATGTTCCCGTCATTGCCGGAGGCGGAATAACGGACGGTAGAGGGGTTGCCGCCATCTTAGCACTTGGTGCTGATGGAGTAATCATGGGTACACGGATGATGGCCACAAAAGAATGTCCCATTCATGACAATCTCAAGCAGGCTTTCGTTGAAGCTGCAGAAACTGATACCTGCCTGGCTCTACGTTCCGTTGGAAACACACACAGATTATGGGACAATAAGGCAGCACAGCATGTACTTGAACTAGAATCCCAAGGAGCCCCCCTCTTCAAACTCATCCAAGCTGCTTCCGGCGATAAAGCACAAGAGATGTATAAGCATGGAGATACCGACCGCGGCGTTGTCAGTTGTGGACAAGGAGTAGGTCTGATAAAGGATATTCCCTCTGTCAAGGAACTGCTGGACAGAATAATGGCTGAGGCTAGAGAAACGATTTCTCATCTCCAGATAATATCGAATTGATAGAATGAAGGTGGAGTCTATCTATTGATTTCTTGGTGGCTTCTGGGGAATGACCAATGCAACTGAGAAACACAGAAAACGGGAAGTTGTCATAATTGTTTCTTATGCCGTTGTGCGGGCAGTATTCTGGTGGGGCTTCTCGATTTTGCCCTTCTATGTGATATTCATTGTCATTTTGACCTTGCCATATATAGGAGTGTGTTTCATCATCCCGTTGATTCTGGGGGAAGCATGCTAACCAATAGACAAGTTGTGAATCTTCGAAATCCGATTAAGTCCCAATTGGTCGGCAACAGGGTCTGATTCGTGGACGATAGGCATTTTGCTTATATTCCTCAGTCTTTATGAAATCAGGAACAATGCCATGGAAATGGTGAAACTCCAACCAAAGTCAGTTTACTCTGGTCAGGTTCATGGCATTGATGCGGATTTGCCCGAAATAATTAGGAGCAGCATTAAGGACCAGTATCTGACCGGGCACGCCAGTCAACATTGAGATGTTCCCTCGCCATCCACCGCCAGTCCCCCCGGGATGGGCTTTTCCTGGAGAAGCGAATGACACATAATGGAGGAACTCAAAGAGAAAGACATCTGACGATATTATCTTTGAATGATACTCCTGACCCTCTACGAGGTTATGCTCTGATAGTCCAGAGTCGAGATAGAATAGATCCAATAGGCCCCAGCCACCAATTGGCAGAAACAGGCTGGATATCGAGTCTGTCACCTCGACTCCTGTGTTATCAGGAAGCGACGACCCGTTTGTGAGCATGACTTCTACCTTCTGAAACTTGACTATCTCATTCACAAAGCTATCAGACGTGAGGAAAACTGGAATGTCAGGTAGAGAACTGATCTTCACAAGGATTGTAACATTGTCAGGTATACGCCAGTGTTCATGGCCAAGAGGATTTGTTTCCCATTGATGGGTGTCCACGTTGTCAAACGATAGATATGATACCTCATATGTGAACTCATCGCCAATTTCTATGTCCCATGATAGGTTTGAGCTCTCCGTATACCAGAAGAAGACTAGTACTGGGACTGTAATAAGCACAATTATGCATAGACCCATAAACAAGCTTCTGTACCGTGATCCTTTTCTTAACCACGCCCGAATCTTCAAGAGCAACACCAGTGTAGATAGTACAATTCCTGTTTTAAGGATAATCAACAATTGGTGTCATCGTCTTTGCAGGGCAGATTCGATTGAGTCGAAGATAAAGACCTTCTCAACATGTAGGACCATGAATCAGGTGGAAGTCCATTAAGGGATGAAATGGATGATGCATCTTTGAAACAAGATTGGCGGGCCAGGTGGGATTTGAATTCGTGAAACGCTTCGAAATGAATCGTTTTCCCACGACCAACAAGTTAAGAGCATCAACACATCAGAGAAGTTCTGAATGTACTGTCGCTCTACCTGTCTGAGCCACTGGCCCACGAGTGTTCGGTTCTTTGCGGCTTTAGGTTATAGAGGTTTCGGAATAATCTGAGCTTCCCACAATATTGACTACGACATTATCCTCCTTGTAGATAACATACCAATGTTATGATTCTCAGTTCATATATATTGGAGTTGCTTTGCTTACGTAGATTCATGCTTTATAGTGAATTGTAGCTGGGCAACCAGGACAATCGTTCTCTTCAATCATGGGACATGTTGAACAATTGGATCCACAGGGCGATATTTCTGATATCTCTGCGGGCAATCTCAACTCATACTCCTCAGGATAGACAAGCTGTTCGGTAATATACATCTTGACGGTTTTAGCGCGAAGAAGCTCTGGCTTTGCCTCGGGTATCTCAAGCCACCAGGTCTTATCTGTTGGTACGATGAAAACACAATAGTATCTATTCTGGTCCGTGCCCACCGCAATTAAACGTGGACAATCCTTCATTGCATTAGAAGAGTTGACCGCGTCCTCTTGAGTTTCCTTTTCGACAATCAGAATGCCACATACAGTTTCTACCTGATTCTCATCCGGCATATGCATAGAAGGATCTTGTAAGCATAAATCGATTACCCTAGATTTGGACCGTGGATTATCTTTCATTAGAACACGTGTTCTAACTCTACAATATGGAAATCTGTCAAGTAGGGCATGTTGTCTTTATGAAATCTGATAAGCCGAGAATGACGAAGCACCCTATTTAGCCATCAACAGAAAGTAATATTCAGATACAAGAGCGTGGATCTGCCGCGCCACTTGGGTAATAAATGCCCAATTGTTTCGTCATCAGTTCAGAATCGACTATAGACGCTGTGGCCAAAAAGTAATAGTGCCGGGTTTCTGATATCTTGTGGTCCAGGGATATGGGAGTAAAAGTTTTTGAATGAGTCCTGTTTGAATCAATTTTAAAGGAGAGCCATGCATATTAGTGTAGGTTCCACTGAGATTTCGAAAGAGGAGATAAGAAAGTGACAGAGCACAAAGAGCGCTATGATCGTATTTTCGATCTAATAAAGCGTCACGATAATTGGATGAGTAACACTATCAACTTGATTGCTTCTGAGAACGTATCATCCCCAGCCGTACGTTCTGCAACGGTCTGCGACTTTAGAGACCGCTACGCAGAGGGGTGGCCGGGAGAACGTGTCTATGCAGGATGCAAGTATATTGACGAGGTTGAATTGATTTGCATTGACCTTGCAAAGAAGCTGTACAAAGCTGACTTTGTGGACGTCCGACCAATCTCAGGTGTTGTTGCTAATTTGATGATGTACACAGCATCTATGAAACCATTAGATAGGATGATGGCACTGGCAATCGCGCATGGTGGACATATTTCTCATGCGCGGAGAAGCTTGGGTGGTACTGCAGGAGCAGTTCGTGGACATAAGGTAAGAACCTGGGACTTCGACGAAGAGGAATTCAATATTGATGTCGACGCAAGCAAGAAACAGATTAGAAGACTCTTCGAGGATGGAAATAAGATCGAGTTCCTACTCTTTGGTGCAAGTGTTTTTCCATTTCCACACCCAGTTGAAGAGTTCAGAGAAATCGCTGATGAATATGATATGACCATTGGATATGACTCAGCACATGTTTCAGGCCTTATCGCTTCTGGAAGATTTCAAGATCCGTTGAGGGAAGGCGCCGATATCGTGACTGCTTCAACTCACAAGACCTTGCCAGGCCCCCAGCATGGAATGGTTTTGGCAAAAGAAGAATGGGCGGATAAAATCAAGAGGGCGGCATTCCCAGGCCTCATGAGTAATCATCATCTGCATAATGTTGCAGGCCTGGCAGTGGTTCTTGCAGAGATGATGGAGTATGGAGAAGACTTCACCGACCAGATTCTGAAGAATGCGAAGGTCCTTGCACAGGCACTATACGACAAGGGCTTCCAAGTCGTCGCAGAACACAAGGGTTTCACCGAGTCACATGTTGTTCTGGTAGATGTTGCTGATACACCCATGAAGAATGGAAGAAAGGTTGAAGAGGAACTTGAAAAGGCAAATATAATCATCAATCGCAACCTGCTACCATGGGACAAGAAGATGGGTCGTGACTATCGTAAACCCGGCGGAATAAGACTTGGATCTAGTGAAGTAACCCGCCTAGGAATGAAGGAGGGCGAAATGGAGGATATTGCAGATTTCCTTTATCGTGTAGTCATGAGAGAAGAGGATGTCAAGAAGGTGGCAGAAGAGGTTTCCGAGTTCAGGAAGGAATATCAGAAGGTACACTATGCATTTGATACCGAAACTCCTGCCTATGAGCACCTCCGCTTCGAATGAAGGCCCGCTAGACCGGGTCACCTCTTTCTTGAGGTGTAATTATGAACATAAGTGACGGACAAGATCTTATGCGTGAGATATATCTCGAGAGAGATACTGCGAGAGGAGTGAATGGAACTCTTATTCGTGCCTTTCAAGAACTGGCAGAACTAAGTGAGGCGGTTGGCAAAAATCAGAATCAAAACATGATTCAGGAAGAACTAGCAGACGTCTTTGCCTGGGTGCTCTCCCTAGCCAATCTACTCCAAGTGGATATGACACAAGCCTTTCGGATGAAATATGGGAAGGGCTGCCCAAAATGTTCGGAATCACCTTGTGCCTGTCTATAGCCATCTTGATGTTCTGCTTTATGGCAATAGGAAAGGATTAAAAACGCAAGAGCGGGATTCAGATTAAGTCTAGGAGGCACACACGGAATGCCAAAGTCCGCTAAGAGGAAGAAGAAGAAAAAAACACGGCGAAAGAGCAGCCGAGATTCCGGTCCAATGCCGTCTGGTGGTGCAGGACTGATCCGATTCTTCGAGGACGAAACTCCTGGAATTAAAGTTGGGCCAACCCTTGTAGTTGTAATGGCAGCTATTTTGGTAATCATTACCGTGGTTTCTCATATTGGACAGCAACTTCAGTTGTGGGGTTAGTAAACACAAATCCAGCTTCTGCCAATTATCCCAACATTTTTTGAATTGATACCTCTATTTTCAGAGGTAAGGCGCTTCATATCGATATATCCCAATCTTGCCGGTGTGCAAAACGATAAGATTAAGAACATACATGAATGCCGCATCTCGAGTGACACCACTCCATTCGTATAAGGTGAGTATCAATGAAAGTTCCTGCTGTGATGAATAGGTATTGCCCCCGCTGTCAAAAACACACAGAGCATTCTGTATCCATCGGAAAGAAAGGGGCACAGAGCCCAATGTCCCAAGGTGCTAGACGGATGAAGAGAAAGACCAAAGGATACGGGTCATTCCCAAAGCCTATTCAGAAACGATTTGCCAAGACCACGAAGAAGACGGTACTCAAACTCAAATGCCGAGAGTGTGGATATACCATTCAAACGGATGGTATGAGACTCAAGAAGGTTGAGATTTCCAGAGTTTAGTAAACAAGCCTGTAGACGTTCTTCAGAGCGTCAACGGAATGGCGTGTCGATAGAGTTATAATGCAACCTTGTTCCGACGTTAAAGTGTCCATATGTTTGGGCCATTTTCTGCTGGCAAGGCAGTATCGAAACCTCGGACAGACTGGTGGTAATAGTGACCAAAGGAGATATAGTTCAACAACCCAACTCACGATTTTTGAAGGTAAAATGTCTGGATTGTGAGAATGAACAGATTATTTTTGGCAATGCTTCTACAGAAGTAAAATGCCTAAAATGTGATAAAGTGCTGGCAAAACCTGTTGGCGGAAAGACAAAGCTTCAGCCAATCGCAAGAGAGGTAGAAACGCTACAATAGGATTCTGATTTTCAGAGATCCTAGTGGAGGTTCCCGAGATGGTTTTGAAACGAGCTGAATGGCCAAGCCCTGATGAATATGTGGTTGCCGTGGCAACGAAAGTAGCCCCATATGGGGCATATGTTACGCTTCCAGAATATGAGGACAAGGAGGGCTTCATTCATATTTCAGAGGTCTCAAGCACATGGGTTAGAAACATCCGTAACCATATTGCAGAAAACCAACGGGTTGTTGTACGAGTTCTTAAGATTGACGAGGTCAAGGGTCATATTGATTGTTCACTTCGAAGAGTTTCTTCAGAAGCCAAGAGGGTCAAGAACGAAGAGTGGAAGAGGGCACAAAGAGCAGAAAGACTGCTGGAGCTTGTTGCCAAGAATAATGATATGACTTTAGAAGAGGCCTATGAGAAGGTTGGATGGCCAATTCAAGAGTATTTTGGAGAAATATACAAGGGCCTTGAAGCAGCTGCAGACGGAGATGTTTCTGTTTTTGATGAGGTAGATGCACCAAAAAAATACCTCAAACAGGTAGCTGAACTTGCAGAGGAAAGAATAGAGATTCCGTCGATTGAAATAGATGGTGAAATGACTATTACTGTTCCGGGACCAGATGGAGTCAATGTGATAAAACAGGGACTCAAGAAGGGACTTGAAGCGGGGCAGAAGCAGGATAAATCGTCTGTTGAGATCTACACACTTGGTTCCCCGAGATACAAACTCAGAATCGAGAGTCCGGATTACAGGGAAGCAGAAGACCTGTTAGAAGACATACTGGACACTGTTAGAAAGTTCATTGAGAAGAATGATGGTACCTTCAAGTTTACTCGTAAGTAGGTAAAACATATGCCGCATTTATTCAAATGCTCCGAATGCAACAAATATACCCTCGAAGAAGATAAATGCCCTTATTGTGGAGGACAAGTTTCTAGTCCAGCGCCTCCGAGATTTTCTCCTCAGGACAAGTATGGAAAATATAGACGTGAAGCCAAGAGGAAGGCAAAACGACTAATCTCAGAATAAGTAGGCAAAAAATAGGAGTGGAGCGGCTATGATTCTAAGCCGCTGTTTCTTGATTTAGTGTAGCTCTACAGGAACCCAGAAGACCGTCCAGTCACTATTGAGAGTTGGTTCGCCAGTTTGTATGTTGTTCCAGAAGAGAAATCGTATTTGATACTTATTACCAGGCGAGAGAGGTATGTCATCTGGATCCTCCGAATTCAGTGGGAGTAGAAATTCTATCACATTTTCGCCAGTTGCCGCTTCAGATTCATTTGCCCCTTGAGCATCAGCCACCCAGTCGCCATAGTAGTCGATATGTCCATCGAAATACTCTTTCCCTTGGTAGTTAACAGCGCGAATGTCTGATACGGAAGTACTGTCAATTGGGGATATTTGCAATCCAAAGGCGTCTTCTGCAAGAGTGTAGTTATCCATTTGGATGCCATAATAGACATGAGTTGAGTTTGCACGTGTGTAGACAGTAGCATCATATCCACCGCCAAACACAGTATCGAAACTCTGGAAGTCCTCTTCTTGTGGAGATAGGCTGCCGTCAATTGATACTTGAGAGAGCGAGTCTTTCTCCAGTCGCCAGTCTGAACTAGTACGGTTATTGTACTGTTCAAGCATTGTGTAGTCAATCTCGTAAATCTTGACAAATCCATATGCATAGCTGATGAAGGCCTCTTTGAAAGCACCGTGGAGAGTCTGTGGAATATTATTTACCCAGCGCTTATCCGGATTTTCGATGTATTGCCTATCCCATCCCAACCGCTCATTAGTCAACCCACGCTGTTGTCCAGACTCTAATGATGTGGGCTCGTTATACATCATCAGTTTGTACAAAGTGGACTGGAAGAATGCATCCTGGGTGTATTCTGACTCCTCTTGGTCGGTCGCAGGATTATCGCCAAGATAGGTTGCATCATCTATGACTGAACTGCCAAAACGATCCTCGGCAATTCTTACCATCCATGGCCATTTACCCTCATCGCCGCCAACACCAGAACTGGTGTGACCCCAATAGACCAATACATGTGTTGTATTCCAGAGCTTGAACGTCTTCAGTGACTCTGTGAAATTCAACGCCATCAATGCGTACCCCATCAAGGCGATTTGCGTACGATTCCAAGTGGCATTATCAACAATCGTTTGTCCCTCGCCTGCACCATTTATCCAATAGCCGTAATCCCACCAACTGGCAATAACTGCATCATCAGGTAGAACGTTCCTGATATAGTTCATGGACGTCTGCCAATCACCAAACTGCTGGTCGGACGTGATTTGAGAAGGCGCAAATTCGGGGTTGCTCACCGAGTTTGTCACATAAGAAACCCCCATAATCAGATTCACAGACAGGAGTAAACCAACAAAACCGAATGCAGCAATGGCATGCTCGGATGTCAGAGATGAACTCATTCTGAATCTTCTTCGCTCAAAGACCGAGTCCTGAGTTACAACCTTAGCGAATGGACTCAAAATTCCATTGACTGCTATACTTGCTAGGATTGCAGCTGCGGGTGCAAGAATCAAACTAAGCCGAATCATACTTCCTGCAAAGTACACGGCAGTGATGCCAAACAGGAGAAGCAGATAGTCCTCGTCCCTGCCTCTTCTGAATAAGAAATACATTCCCAAAGGCAAGAAGAATATCAGTATCAGTAATGTCTGATAGAAGCTTCCCCATGGACTTGGTAAGTGCTCAGCCACAGATGCGAATATCCGCTGATCAAGACGGAAAAATGGGTTAATTACACTAAGGAATTTGTTTCCAATCACTGTAAAGGGATTAGATGCTGTGGTAACAATCGAGAGGTCTAATCCACTTGAATACATCACATAAGCAATCATCCCTGCAATTGGGGTGATAATTCCAACCAGAATTGACTTCAAGTGGGGTGCAATTTTTATTGCAGTAGCTTCGCGAAGTGAGCCTATTCTTTGCCAGATTTCGTAACCTGTAAGGAGCACCCCCACACCTATTGGTGCAAGGTATGTGAACGATGTGAGGCTCTCGAAACCATTTCGTGGTACAAGACAACCGATGAACATACCCAGAGTCAGCGTTAGTAGAAAAGTTGTGAGTAACCGCTTGCTGTATCTTCCTATTATGAGCATAGTAAAGCCGTAGAGAGCAAAGAGACCCAACATGAAATCTGCAGCGCCCCATGACGCAAGTAGGTAGCCTAGGGACAAACCCGCAGCAACCCCGGATAAACTTGATTCACGTCGAATGCTGCGAATAAAGAGGTACATAGTGAGCACAATAGCAAAGATTCCTATGCTTTCGTTGTCGAAGAATCCAACTACTGTTCTCTGGATGAAGGCTGGCATGAAGGCCATGAATAAGGAATTTAGCATGCCAACAGTGTTATTGTATAGTTCTCGTCCAAGGAAAAATGCAACAATAGTAGTTAATGCACCCATGAATGCAGGAACAATCAACGCAACATACGTTACTGATACTTCGATTCCTAATAGATTTACTACCCAATAGAAGAAGGCAGTGGTGAATGGCACACCAATATAGCTAGTTTGCGTCATGTCACGTCCAAAAGGTACCCATGTTGTATAATCATACCATGAGAAATATGCGGCATAACCATTCTCCGTCACATACTCTGTTACCCGTAGTTGAAACCATGGGTCAAAAGCTCGTACAACAGGCTGAGCATTGATTAATGGCTCCAGTCTTAGAGTGAGTGCAGATATGAAAATGATTGATAATGCTACCATTATCATTACGGACCCACGATTAATTTCCGCCTTTGGCCTTCGGAAAATTTTTCTGAGGAAACGACCCGCGGACCGCTTATATCTATTGAATTTGGACATTCGGTGTGCTCTCTCCGTTCGGACTCGAAGTTAAGCGGAGCAATCTCATATTCGCTAAAAGGGTTTCGGATAGAATCATTTCTGTACCAACCAGAAAAGAGGCATGAAATAGACTGCCAAATACCATTTAGTTTGCCAACATCTGCCAAAAAGAAATGCGGAAGCTTCGGACAGCCTTGCAATAATCCGCATAGGCTTGTCCCAAGCATTGAATGTATGTATTGCTCTATAGATCTTTGATGAACTCTTCGTACTCTTCTGCACTCATGAGTGAACTCATTTCATCCTCAAGATTTGATGGCTTGATTTTCAGCAGCCAACCCTCTTCATAGGGTGATTCATTCACAATCTCTGGCGCGTCTTCAAGTTTATCATTAACTTCGACTATTTCGCCGCTTACTGGCGTATAAATGTCAGATGATGCTTTCATAGATTCAACCAGACCGCATTCATCTCCATTTTCTACTTTTGTTCCAACTTCTGTGACTTCTACATATGTGATTTCATGCAGAGAGTTCTGAGCATAGTCACTGATGCCAATCACAACAATTCCATCATCGACTTTAGCCCATTCGTGTTCCTCACTATAAGACCTGTCTTTTCTTACGTCCTGACCTTCGGACATCTTATTCCACCAACGAATTTGAATGGATTATTCAGTCCCTTTAAATGCATCTAACTGTCAGTCGGTTCGCGTGGCGCCATACTTGTTAGAATCATAAAACGGCCATTGGGTAATCTTTGCTTCACGGATTCTGCCTTTGATATCAATCTCAATAGTATCACCCTCTTCCACCGTATCCGGCGGAACATATCCCATTCCAATACCCTTACTGAGGACAGGCGAGAGGCTCCCACTCGTTGTCTTTCCAATTTTCGAGCCGGACAGAAGCATATCATAATCCTCTCGGGGTATGCCTCTGTCAATCATCTCAAACCCAATGCGTGTTCTGTCGACACCCTCTGTCTTTTGTGTTTTGACAACATCATATCCAATGTAGTGAGGATCGACCTTGAACTTCACAGCATATGGAATTCTCGCTTCAATTGGCGATGTTTCTTCATCGATCTCATGTCCATAGAGAACAAATCCAGCCTCGAGACGTGTGGAGTCACGAGCACCGAGTCCACAGGGCTTGATTCCGAACTCCTTGCCCTGCTCTAATAGTTCATTCCAAAAGCCGACTGCCCGCTTTTTGCCCTCCTCTGTTGAGGGGGTATCAAGAACCAGAATCTCACCGCCATCTTCACCTGTGTATCCAGTTCTACAGAGATACGTATCAAATCCAGCTAGCGTAACTCTATTAGCGGTAAACCGTGAGTATTCTCCAACATCAAAACCAGCTAATTTGGATAATAATGCAACAGCCTTTGGGCCTTGAACTGCAACCATTGTTACCTCTCTTGAGCGGTCATTCAGGTTTACTTCAAAATCATCGGTGTAAGCGTTCATGTGTTCCCAAATTTTGGGTCCATTTGCAGCGTTGGTCACCCAGATGTATTCTTCTTCAGCCACTCGGTAAAGCATCAAATCATCATGCGTACCCCCATCTTCATTCAAGCAGGTTGAATAATGACCATCATTTATGGAAAGCTTGTGTACATTGTTCGTAGTAAGAGTCTGCAGAAAATCAGCCGCGTCGGGTCCTTCAATAAAAAAGCGATACATGTGTGAAGTATCAAATATACCAACAGCATCTCGTACAGCCATATGTTCGTTTCGAATATCTGTGTAGCGCACGGGCATCTCCCAGCCAGCAAAAGGAATCACATCGCCGTGCTCCTTGTGCCACTCATAGAGCTGTGTTCGTTTGAATTCTTTATTCACGGAAATTCACCTTGTATCAACGGGTCAGGAGAACAGTGAATAGGTTTTATTTCATTCTATGGGTCCATCGTCTTGTTGGAGTTGTTGTCTTTGCACAAGAATACTGTATACGTGGACACACTTGGCATAGGTGAAGTTTTTCCAGTGCGCGTAATGGGTGTTCTAAATACATCACCCGAGTCATTCTATGCCGAATCCGTAGAAGTCCAAGGTGACCAAATAGTTGCGAAAGCTAGGCAAATGATAGATGAGGGGTCGAGTATCATAGATGTTGGTGGGGTTTCTACGGCACCAACAGCTTACTATGATACCGAACGGGTGTCAACGGAGCTTGAAATGGAGAGAATCGAATATGCATTGGAGGTACTTACTGACTCAATAGAGGTGCCTATTTCTGTTGATACAGCATCTTCTCAAGTGGCTGAGCGCGCCATAGAACTTGGAGCCTCTATGATAAACGATGTTTCTGGTCTTCAAGGAGACGAAAATATGGCAGAGGTGGTCTCACAAAGAAACATCCCTGTCGTGGTAATGTCATCATGCGCAAGTACATGTAAATCAGTTGAGCAATCACTACAGGCATTGAAGAGGAGTCTTCATATCGCCAATATAGCAGATATAGAGCAAAGTAAGATAATAGTAGATCCTGGGATAGGGTTTGGAAAATCCCCGGACGTAGATTATGAAATAATCCGAGAACTTGAGATGTTCAAATCCCTTGGTCAGCCAATACTAATTGGAGTGTCCCGCAAGGCGTTCATCGGCTATTTGCTTAATCAGGAGAACCCTAGTGAAAGATTAGAGGGCAGCATCGCCGTGACTAGCATAGCAGCAGCAAATGGAGCTGACATCGTACGGACTCATGATGTGAAGGAAACGGTTGTGGCATGTAGAATTGGAGAGAAACTAAGAAGAGGCGGATGAATCGTAGGTAGTGAACGAATTCTCAGAAGGTGATTCAATGAAATGGTCAGAATGGCAACCATTATACAATGAGATTGTATCCGAGCTTGGCCTTAATCCTGAAGATGACAGGAAAGCAACACAGATTCTTAGTTCAATTTTGGCAGGACAAAATTCCAAACCATTATTGGGAAAATTGAGAATGTTAATCAAAGGAAGAATCGTGATAGTCTGTGGAGCAGGCCCTTCGCTAGAGAGTCATCTGGAAAGAATTGCAGAACAAGTGCCATTTGATAGATTAGCTTTCATTGCAGCGGATGGGGCTACAACTGCTCTACTGGATGAAGGTGTTCAAGCGGATATTATTGTCACCGATCTCGATGGAGATTTGGATGATATTGCAACGGCAACCAATAAGGGAGCAGTTTCGGTAGTACATGCCCACGGAGATAATATACCTGCTGTTGAGAAATGTGTGCCGATACTGAAAACGGTTCTTGGTAGCACGCAAGTTGAACCGCTACCTAATGTATTCTTGTGGGGAGGGTTCACAGATGGGGATAGGGCTTGTTATCTTGCAACACATTACGAACCATCCAAATTGATTCTTGCGGGGATGGATTTTGGGAATATTGTTGGAAGATGGTCTAAGCCAGAGTATATCGACCATATGAGAGCGACTAAGAGGAAGAAAAAGAAACTGGAAATCGCACGGACCCTACTCAAGCATCTCTGGAAAATAACTGATGTGGAATATGAGATGATGAGTTAATATAGCACTACCTCACCATTTTCAGCTTAGCCGCCTTGCGTAAAGGCGCCTGTTTTATACCCGAAGAGGTACCCAAATATGAGAAATGCAAGCCCACTGAGCAACATCCCTAGCAATAGAAGACGGTTGGCATAACCCGGCTGGAATACATACTTTGAAGCATAGTAGATAAGCCCCAGGCCTATGGTTCCTATTAGAATGACAACGGACGCAACAATACCTTCCAACCCTAATTGAGAGTCGATACCTGGTGATATCAGTATTGGAGAACCACCGGAGCCACCGGCAATAGCTGGGGGCGACCTAACCAAGGTATAGATGTTACCGCCAAGGATGAATAGCACCACGATAAACAGAACCCCAAATAGAACCACATCGGGAGGTCGAGTTGGAGTGGTGAATCTCGGTCTCTTCAGTCTGACTCGAGGTTTTGTAATTCTTCTTGGCCACCATAGCTTCATGTTAGGACCACAAGACGTTTCCTTCGGCGGTCTGCTTTTAAGAATATCGTGATATGCAGAAGTGTACCACGTCGAAATGTGCAAAAGTCATCTAGAAGGGATATACTCTGTCACAAATATTGATAATCTCTGAAAAACCAACAGCAGCAAGGCGCCTTGCAGAGGCATTGGACGAAAACAGCAGCCCAGAGGAAGTCAAGAAGCGAGGAGCAACGTACTTTCAAAGCCGTCGCGATGGTGATGTACTTGTGGTTGCTTATGGTCTAGGTCACCTCTATGAACTGAAGCAGACAGAGAAGGGATGGAAATACCCTAGAATAGAGATGGAATGGGTCCCAAAGTACGAAGTTTCCAAGAAAGACAAAAAATCAAAATATCTGATAACACTGATGCGAAATTTGGCGGCCGAGTCTGACAAGTTTGTCGTCGCATGTGACTATGATATTGAGGGGAGCTTGATAGGCTATCTTATCTTGAAGTATGCATGCGGTGTACAACCAAAGGAAGCCAAGAGAATGATATTCTCTGCATTGACGAAAAAAGACATACAAAATGCATACGAGAATGCACGTCCCCATCTTGATTTCCCTCTGATTCATGCCGGAGAGGTGAGACATCGGGTTGATTGGCTATATGGAATAAATCTAACACGAGCTCTCACGTTATCTGTGAAGGCTGCTTCAGGCTGGTTTAAGATAGTATCAACAGGGCGCGTACAAGGCCCCAGTTTGGCATTTGTCGCAGAGAAGGATCGTCAAATCAAAATATTTGTACCTAAACCCTACTGGGACATTGAGGTAATGGTGAGTCATGATGGAGAGGAGTTTGAAGTAAAATACACTAAGAAGCAAATAGAAACACTAGAGAATGCCACGTCTATTGTCACCGCGTTACATGAGAAGAACGCAGAAGTAAAAGAAGTAAGCAGGAGAACATATCAGCGTCCTCCACCATCGCCTTTGAATCTGAGCGATCTTCAAGGAGAAGCATTCCGTCATTTTGATTATAAACCCAGCAGAACGCTTGCCATCGCACAAGCACTCTATTTGGACGCACTAATATCCTATCCACGAACCAGCAGTCAGCAGATTCCTGAATCTATTAACGTTAAGCAAATCATCACTAATCTTGGCAAACAGAGAACCTACAGTAAGATTGTCAGCTCCTTATTGGATGGTGGACGAGTTACTCCTAGACAGGGAAAAAAGAAAGACCCTGCACATCCAGCAATTCATCCCACCGGAGATAAACCAGAGCGCAAACTAAAATCTGCAGAGAAGAAGATCTATGATTTGATTGTGAGAAGATTTCTGGCTTCTTGCGATAGACATGCTGACAAGGAGAGTATGCGAGTTGATTTTGTTTGTGGAGAGCATACACTGTTCACAAGGGGATCGTGCGTTCTGCAGGAGGGCTGGATGAGAATCTATAAGCCGTTCATTGCTGATAAAGGCGAATTCGTTCCTGATTTGAAAGAGGGAGATATCGTGCAAATACTTGATGTAAAGATGGAGGAAAAAAGAACAAATCCTCCGCCAAGATACAATCCATCATCACTACTGAAAAAATTAGAAAAAGAGGAGCTAGGAACTAAGGCTACAAGAGCTGGCATTGTCGATTCTGTGAAATCAAGAGGGTATACTCTAACTGACCGTTTTGAGATGTCTGACTTAGGATATGCTGTCTTTGAAACCATGCAGGACTATGTTCCTGACTTGCTGTCCGTGGAATTTACACGGAATTTGGAAACGGATATGGACAAAATACAACAAGAAGACATCGAGAAGGAAATCGTATTATCTAAGGCAAAGACAGACCTGCTGAGATTGTTGGAACCTTTCGAAAAGAACGAAGAAGAGATTGGTGAAAAGCTTGTCAGAGGCCTCAAGGGTTATTGGAGGGAGAAGAGAGAAATAGGTTCTTGTCCTAGTTGTGGAGATGGTACACTTATCATAGTAAAATCGCCAAAGAGTGGAAAACGATTCATAGGATGCTCCAACTATAGGGAGGATAAATGCTCTCAGACATACCCACTTCCCCAAAAGGGGCATATTGTGCCACTAGACAAAGATTGTCCCTATTGCGACCACCAAATGTTGAAGATAGTTTCTGGAAGACGAGCTTGGGAAACCTGTATCAATTGGGCTAACTGTCCCGGTAGACAGGAAGACCTCAAGAACTTGGAGAAACAAAGGGCCAAAAAGGAGAAGAAAAAATGACTAAAGAGTGTGATATATGTTTAAGGCCTGCTCTTGAACAAGGCAATCTTTGCAAATGTCATGCTGAAGCAAAACATAGCCTGGAAGACGCATCTGCTGCTTGGAAACGAGCTTACAAGATTGAATGGAAAGAATATCTTGAAAAGGTGATAGATGAGGAGGATCTTGGGGATTGGGCGCGAGAAGTTGTAATTTACCTTATTGAACGAAGTGATTCTTGAGCAGTTGCATTACTTCCATCATAGTGTTTTGGTCCATGTCTTTAACTCCTGCAACAATCATGACCATCTGCCTAGTTATCTCTGCGACTCGTTCGGCTAAGGTGCGGACAAGAACAGAGGCCGGACCGGTAGAAAAGAGGCCTGTTGAGGTTGGTTGTGGGCGTGTATGGCTAGGGGGTATGGCTGCAGCTGAATGGCCAATTCGATATTTTTCGGAGTCCGATAGGAGGATAAGCAAGCCATTTTCTAGCTCTACAATTCTGATTTTGAGCTTGCCTTCGGAGAATTCCTTCTCAAATTCTTCAATGTCTTCGAAAGGCATGGTATTCACTATTGAAACTTACCTTGCATTGGAGAAAAGTGTCTTGGTTTGAAGTAAAAGAAGGCATCTAAAGGAAAAAAGCGCGTTGGAAAACAACATGATTATCAATGTTAGATAAAACCAAAATATGAATCCCATATGACTGATGAGCTTTCCTACATCGATTTCTTCCCTTATGATGCCCCACGCGAAGGCCAAGAGGACATGATGCAGACCATAAATCAGGGAGTTAGAGAAGGACGAAATGTATGCTGTGAAGCACCGAATGGATTCGGAAAGACGTGTGTCACATTAGCGGGGGTCCTACCATGGGTCAAGGAGAATGAGGGGAAGGTATTATACTGTGCTAGAACTCACAAGCAGCTTGATAGGGTCATCGAAGAGCTTTCTGCAATCGATGACGGTGAGCGTGTTGTTTCAGGAGTGTCCTTTCGTGGACGGCGACATATGTGCATTAATCCATTCATAATGGAAAATATCGATTCCTCAATACCACTGAGTGAAGTCTGTGGTCAACTTAAAGCAGAAAACCGCTGCCCCTTCTATGAGAGATTACGTGGATTGGATCCCTATGCTTTTCTTGATAGAATCGCTAGAACGGTGCTTAGTGCACCTCAAATCATCAAAATAGCAAAGCAGAGAAAGCTATGTCCCTATGAGCTGGCGAAGAAACTAGCAAAGGTCGTAGATGTGGTTGCACTTTCCTACCTTTATGTCTTCGACCCATTCATAATGTCAACTTTCATTCCTGAGATTGAAACACGGCTTTCGAATGTTATTCTCGTTCAGGATGAGGCCCATAATGTGCCCTCTACCGCGTTAGACTCAGCCAGTGACTCCCTGACTCTGGGAATAATCAGACAGGCTATGAGAGAAGCTACCAAATACAATGATACGCTTAGTAAGCAATTCTGTAGAGGACTCGCTAAGTGCATACTTGACCTTTCAAGTGAAATGGAAAATAATGAGGAGATGATTATCAAGCCAGAGGGGATAATGTCTGAAGCATTCGAAAATTCAGGGGTGGGGAAAGAGGAACAGCCGCTAGCACATATGGAGGATTTAGGCGCGAAAATCAAGATAGGGCTCTTAAAGGCAGGAAAATTTCCCCGTTCCACAATATTCCGTGTGGCTAAATTCATGCAGAGATGGGTTGATTATAGCGAACGTGTTGACTATGCGTTTCTCTTGAAATCGGAAATGCGAGGAAGGAGTCGAAGAGTGTCGTTAGACCTTGACGCGTTGGATCCGACATCGGTAACGCAACCAATCTTATCGATGATTAGGGGATCAGTAGCAATTTCAGGAACCCTCTCTCCTCTTAAGGCATATTCAGAGATGTTAGGATTCGAAGACTCTGCTGTGAGAGCATCCTTCAAAAGCCCGTTTGCGCTGAAAAATAGAATTGGAGTTATTGTAGATGGTGTTGATACATCCTACAAATCCAGAGGGCAAGATGTGTACACACGGATGGTTGAGCATTGTGCAGCGGCTGCAAATGCAACTCCGGGAAATACAGGCATTTTTACAACTAGTTACCATATAGGTCGAAGCCTTCTAAAAATGGGTCTGGAGAAGAAACTTGACAAGAAGCTTTTCCTTGAAGAACAGGGAATGAGAAGTTCGGAAAATGACCAAATGATAAACGAATTCAAGAGCAGGGCAACTGGTAAAGGCGCGGTTCTTCTTGGAGTGCAAGGAGGGAGAAATTCTGAGGGCGGTGATTTCCCAGGTGAAACCATGGAGTGTGTGGTGGTGGTAGGTGTGCCCTATGCGAAACCAATGCCTCGTATTGATGCATTAATTGCGTATTTTGATAAACGCTTCAATAATCGTGGGCGGGACTATGCCTATGTTCTACCGGCTGTCACACGAGCCACACAAGCTGCTGGGAGGCCGGTTAGACGACTTGACGACCGCGGCGCAATCATTCTTCTAGATCAACGATTTGCCACACCGTACCTAAGGAGGTTTCTACCATCTTGGCTAGAAGAAGTAACTTCGGTGATTCCAAATAGTCCTGAGTTGTTATCTAACCGTATTTCTGAGTTCTTTGCTTCCTAGAGGCACTGTCAATAAACTCATCTAGAGATAATTCTCCCTGCAAAACGTTACGTGCCTCTTTTACGGTCATGCTTCTCTTGTTGTCTGATAATCGTCTGACAAGATTTCGTAGTGACCGAACATAGCCTCGCTTGGTTGTTAGACGCGAGTCATCTGGTGATAGGGGGCGGCCTGACCGTCCTGAAATAAGGATAGCAGAGAGCTGATCTTTGGTATATCCGTTTGGAATAGTGGTATGCTTCTCATCCACCAGCTCGATCTTCGTATCTTTTTTCAAATTCCCCAGACTGCGTAAGAATAGCGCCCCATAAAGCCGGGAACCCGTACCAAGACGAAAAGAGAGTTTAGACTCAGGAAATGCTGTTTCAATATGTCTTGCTAGTTTCTTTGCCAGATTTGCGGCGGAGGGAGGAGATGTCAAGGTCTTGGTATAGATAACATTCCCATCTATTACCAGTGCTACGCCGAATCTCATACCCGGATCTACCCCGATTATTGCTTCCTTGGGGGCACTGATGTTCAAATATGCACATATTATTCTAACAGAGGTAATCACAGGGTCTGGTTCTTCTTCAACCGAAATCACTGTACCATTGGTAGTCTTGACTGATTCTCCCTCAGTCGTTACTACTACTTTGGAATCATTTGCCAAGCAAGAGTCGGGAGTACATGTAACGAATTCCAGATTTAATGCTTTGAGGATTCTAATTAGAAGATAGTATGTTTTTGGGTTTCGAGTTGCGATTGTTACATCACATGTTTGCACATTTTCTTCCTTCTTAGCTAGGCTTATCACTCTGGCGGTATAATTCAGAGCGTGGTGACCTATAATTTGATTCTTCCGTCTGGGGTCAATGCAATCGATAAAGTTCTAGCCGGCGGGATTCGCGGGGGACTATTTACCCATGTATTTGGTGAAGCTGCATCAGGGAAGACTACACTGGCACTTCAGTTCGTAAGAAATGCGATACGATTGGATATGGCAGTCATCTATGTCAATACTGAAAGTACGTCACCTATTGAACGGCTAGAGCAAATTGCAGGAAAAGACATGGAGGAAATGAAATCTCAACTCCAGATATTGATTCCACATTCTTTTGATGACCAAGGAACAATAATTGAAGACCTAGGGCTATACATGAGACCCAGTACGAAACTATTAGTGTTTGATACTTTAACGAGACTATACAGGACTGTTCTTGATGATAAGAAAAGCAATTATGCGGCTCATCGGGAACTAAATAGGCATTGCGGGTTCTTGAAGGGATTAGCTAAGAAGAAGGAAGTAGCAGTGATTGCACTAAACCAAGTTACAGCCAGTATGAACGGGATGAATAGGTTTGAGCCCGTTGCAAGTAACATCCTCGATTACTGGTCTGATGTGGTAGTGAGGATGAGAACCCGACCGGAAAGAGGAGAACGCCTTCTTGAGAGGCTTGTGCCTGATGGTGAACCATCAAAAGGTCTTGTTCAAATCACAGGCCACGGTCTATCTAGCAACGACCACGCAGTAGAAAGAGTGAAATGAAATCTAATCAGAACCACGTTAGGAGCCATAATCTGAATGTATGAAGAAATCGCTCTGCTGGAAATTGCCATCTGGTTTGGGCTTCCAGCATGGATAGCAAATTCTACACCAGTTATTTTTGGGGGCGGCACGCCCATCGACAGACGCAGGGTTTTTCGGGATGGCCATCGGCTTCTGGGGGATGGCAAGACCATACGTGGTTTTGTAGTTGGGGTCCTCTTAGGGACTCTGACAAGTGTTGTTCAGGGTGCTGTTGCACCCCATATTTTGCCAGTGTTGATGGAGTATGTTGTTGTTACTACAGAGATGCAAGCCCTGCTCTTTATTGATCCTATTACCGGATTTCTTCTTTCTCTAGGTGCGCTTATGGGCGATCTTGTTGGATCGTTTGCAAAGAGAAGAATTGATGTGAAAAGCGGTAACCCAGCACCAGTACTGGACCAGATTGGTTTCATCATTATGGCGCTCATCTTCGTATCACCCATTATACAACCAGCTGCAGTTTATGTCTACATTCTTGTTGCTATGACTTTGGGAGTCCATTGGGTCTCCAATGCAATTGGCTTCCTTCTTGGGCTGAAGGATAACCCTTGGTGACGCTATGTTGAGGTCTTTGGGGATTGAAAGAAGGATACACATAAAAGGCTCCCAAGCACTCTATCCATGTTCCGAAGAATTATGCAGTGAGCGTATTCATTTGAAAGTATATTGAAGTACGCTATATTCAACCCTAATCCGGCAGAGGAGTAGTCATTAATGTTGGTCAAAGAGTGCATGCAATCAGATGTTGTATATGTATCAGTACCTGGTACCAGAGAGGACGTCCTACAAATAATGGCCGAACAGCAAATCAATGGGCTGCCCGTTGTCAAGAAAGGAAACAAAAAACTGGTAGGGATAGTTACCAGGTCAGACTTGTTGCAGAAGGCTGATGAGAATCAGCTTGCATTGCTCATGGTGCGAGACCCTGATACAGTCACACCAAGAACTCATGCTAAAACAGCGGCGAAAATGATGCTGGAGAAGGGATATAGAAGATTGCCTGTTGTTGATAATGATGAGCTTGTGGGCCTAATATCCATTCCTGATATTCTTGGCGCTTTATTGGAGGGTGACGAAAAATACAAATCAATGAGTATCAAAGATTTTGTTTCTAGACAAATAGTTTCGGTCTGGGATCAAACACCGTTGCCGCTCTCCTATCTGATAATGGAAATGGCCAACAAGAATGCACTAGTTGTTGTAAATAACGCTGGCGGTATTTCTGGGCTCATCTCTGTAAGTGATTATATCAGACTTTCAGAGGTGGAGATAGAGGATAATATATCCACTACTTACAGTGGAACAGATAAGAAGGTTGACTGGGGCTGGACTTCGAAGGATTTTCTTGTGGTGACCAAACGCCTCTTGAAGTTACCAAACGTTCCCATTAAGGAGATCATGACTGAGAGTATCATCAGTGTTAGTGAAGTTTCAACGGTTTCTGAGTGCGTGCGAGTTCTGCGCAAGAATGACATTGATCAAGCTCCTGTTCTATCAGCAACAGGCAATCTGATTGGAATGATAGAGGATAGAACTCTATTGAAACTCGCCGTTAATGAGTGACCTAGAAGAATTCTTCAAGTAGAGTCTGTTCGGAAACGAAGAGAGAGTCTAATGATTGATTAATCAAACTGAGTCGCTGTTTTAAATAATCTCCAAGTCCGTGATTATCAATCACATTTTGAGCAAGCTCAAGATACTTGCTTATATTTCGCTCTCGTACCGTTAAAGATAGGGTTTCACCACAGACACATTTACCAGAGAGTGGAGGACGACGGTATACACGGTGGCATTTTACACAATGTGTCTTCTGCGTGGAGTAAGCTCTGAGATTGCCTCGGATGTCTCGTAGAAAGTGATGAGAGAGAACTCTTTCAGCGACATCCTTTGAGTCTACTGCATCAATTAGTGTGGCAAGCTGTAATTGAGCCTCAAGCTTTTCAACCATACTACCAAGAGTCTTGTAACGAGTGTTTACAGGGCCTATATCGAAGTTCGAAGTATTGTGAGTGAAGCCGAATCCCTCATACTGAGCTTCTGAATCCAATCTGGATGCTATGATATCTACTAGGCTCTCAACGATTTTAGGATGTTTTGCCTCTGCAACCATTTCATAGAAATGGGCAGGATACCGTCTGCATACCTCCATATTATGACTTTCATCATCGACTTCTGAAGGATTCAGAATCACTGAGAGGACGAGCGGCGCATCCATGAAACCGCCCCTTCCCTTTGGGAGATAGTGTCTCGAGAAGTTTGTTAATGCATCCATAACTAGAATGATGGCATCCTCATCTCCATCACAATTGCGACGCTTGGCTGCATGCCAGTAAGGATGAGCATATGAAAGACTTGCTGTGGTGAAACCGATTATTCGCCCAATAATTCCAGCAGATGTATGAGGGGCGAGGCCGATAACCAAATGACCGATAACATCTTCTGCTGCTGAGAAATTATAGAAGCGTTCAAGGCCATATATCTTTTCCAAACAGTCATCTACGAAGTTTCCAACTCGTATCATATAGTCTGCGCATTTTTCAGGGATGATGATGTCCTGTACCTTCAACTCTAGAATTTGACTATCGGAAGTCAGCGGCTCTCCGTCATAGTCTGTATGATAGCCTAGTTCTCTTAATCTCCAGAAGGGCACACCTATTTCGTTTGGTGTGAAGTGCGTTAGCGGCGCATCAGTGGCATCAAATCGAGCCGTTCCGTCACGATAGCAGTAAACATCGTGTTTTGCCCTTAGTACACCCTTGCCCAAGTATTCGGGGATTTTTAGATCGTTTGTTAGTCCTAGAACCCCTCTCAAGCCATAGGTCTGGGGTTCGTCTAACATTTCCTTTACTTGATTCAGTTCACTCTGTATGTCAACCCAGATTTCTTCTGTTCCATGTAGTAGATTTGGATTGTGACCCCGCGGACATGTTCCCTTTTCTTCATCCAAAGGGAGACCGCACAAACTGTCAGGTGCTCCGTGATAACAGAATAGTTTGGTTTCTGTATGTGCGCCACAAGACGGGCACTTGGTTTTGAATGATTTTGCCTCACATTGGGGGCATTGCCTATTTCCAAGCTCGATTTTTATGCCAGATTTTTCTTTCGTTTGCTTTGATAGGTTGCTCAAATCAAAGCTATCCAGTTTGCTAACAGATTCAACACCCTCAGCAACACGCTCAATTCGACGCTCACTGGCCATTGCACGGCCCACTGGGAATAATACATGAACTGCTGGGCGCATTCTTCTAACTTCAGCTTTTTCGGGGCGGCCCATGCGAGCCCCTATGGAGAATCCGACTCGGTCCCGAATCGGGACTTTTGATACCGAATTAATAGCTTCAAGCGGGGTTTTCCCACCTGGATTCGATTTCCTATCACCCAATTGACTTAATATTACATCCAGAGGTGTTGGAATTAGTAGATTGTTTTTGTCCGTTACAGAATGAGGAGTTCCCAGCTTTTCTAGAAGTTTCTTGTTATCAGGGTGAGTAGGTAAGGTGATGGATTCCTCTTCATTGTTTTTTGATTTTGAAAGAGAGGATAAAATCCAGTTTCTCAGTTGGAGAAATTCCTCAAGTGAGAGAGCTTGCCAGCGCCAAGTATATCTTGGATGAAGGGGGATATCAAGTGCCAGGGAGATATCGAGAGCCTTCTTGGGACTTGGAATTAGAGAGAGGGGGGATTCAATTAGGGCGTTGATTTCATCGACTGAAACGGATGTGTTTTGAAAAAGTGTTTCCAACTCAGCACTTTTGAACCCAGCATATGCATTCTCCAAATCATGTGACCACCATTCCTCACAGTAGCCTGATGGTACAAGTGGATGGTTATTCTCCAGAAATTCGCCTAAGGCAACAAGAATGTCCCCTAAATATAGAACTCTTTCAACCTTATCAGCTACTTCCTTAGCCTCAGTATAGGAAAATATCTGCCTGACTTCTCCGCCTTTAAGTAGAATTACAGGACCCTCAATGGTATCAACCGGAGCTACGATTGATCCCTTACCGGGCCGTTCTGTACGAATATGTGTTCCTGGGGAGAGAAATTCGTCAACCAAGAGCATTGTTGCAGGATGAACACCAACTCCGGCGAGCCCCGTGTTTCTTGACCGCCCGTATCTAAGACGAAATCCGCCTATTCTAGAAGGATGAGAAAATACAGGTCTGCCACCAATTACATCCGCAAGATAGTCAGATTTGGGTTCCAGTTCCTTCGTGGTTGTTTCCTCAGACTCATTTGCGTCAGCTTTTGACATTTTTGTGGCAAGTTCATCTAGCCACTCCCAACCAGATATATCAAGGCTATGTACAATCTTGGACAGCTTTGATGCCCTGCCTACCACACCATCATTGAGCACCAAGACTGAGCCCCCACGAACCCTATTGGTTTCAATTCTATCTAAGTCGCGTCCAGCAGACACTTCGAACTCTTCAGTAGGGTCCCCCGTTAGCATTATGGACAGGTGTGATGCCGCAAATCGCACAAGCTCGGGATGAACGGGGTACTGAAGGTGAACGGACCGAGCATATAGCTCAACCTCCTCCAGTGAACGCTCAACTTCTTCTTCTGTTGCAACAAACGCGGGTAGACCAAGAACCTGTCTAACATGATCGGCAACCAAGACTGTTACAGCCGCCTCTGTGCCCCCTGCAGCCCTAATGGGACCTGCAAGATAAAGTGCCAAGTAGGGAGTCCCCTGGGGATTGTGAATCCGTACTTTGGATATTCCTTCAAGTGGGGCTGCAGTGATGCTCTCTGTGAGAATTGCCAATGCAACACGTACTGCCTTATCAGCCGCTTTTTCCTTATCAGTGATATTTCCTAGAGTTCCTTCGGCGATTTCCTTAGCGACTTGAAAGGCTACCTCTTCTCGAGAATTTTCTTCCTGTAACTCCCGTATACGGTTAGCTACCCCAACAGGGCCATCAAGAGTAGCCTCCACACGTGCAGCCACATCGTGTGCCTTTGGGATTTCCACTCTTAGTGTTGGGTCCCATCCCGTAGCTCTAGCTTTTTCGGCCACTTTGTATATCTCATCAATCTGTTCACTAAGAGAATCGAAGTAATCCTTATAGCTAATACTATGTTTTGGAAGAGGGGGCCGTGAATCATTCACTTCTATTCACTCTTGTTGTAGTATGACTCGTATTCTATTTTTCGGATATTCTGAACCTTAAGGAAGGCAATTTTCACTAACGCAGGATTGGCTAACATTTTGTCTTTAGATGGTGTATTTCTCGTTTCTCACGAGTAGTGAGCTTTAAAGCATATACGAATAACACTAGTGGTGAGGTACACCACCACTTTGCCTCAGGGATGATATTGATAATGATAACATTGGAGGAAACCATTCAGGCAATACTCAAACATTTGCCCGAGTACGATAGGAAAGAAGTCCTGAACTTAATTGACGAGAAACGTCAAGAATTGGGCCCTGAAATCATCAACGAAGAGTCAGCAGCAATGATTGTGGCACGTGAATTGGGTATTGATCTTCAGCAGGTTTCTCCGAAAGCGCGCCAAAAGATTGAGGATATTTCAGAGAACAATCGAAATGTAACACTTACAGCTAAAGTTGTTCATATCGGTCCAGTTCGCAAGTTCACCCGAAAGGATGGCGGAGAAGGTAGAGTTGCTAGTATCATTGTCGCGGACAAGACAGGGAGTATTCGGGTGGCATTGTGGGATGATGTCACAAAGGCGGTTTCCGAAGGAGCTGTAAGCATCGGTGATGTGGTACAGCTCAGAAGTGCATATGCAAAGAAAGGACTTCGAGATCAAATTGAACTAAATCTTGGCAGAATGGGCGGTTTGCGCATATTAGAAGACTATGAAATAGAAGAGCTTGATTTGGACCTAGACATAGATACACCGGATTCAATGAATATTGACAGTTTAGAAGATCGGCAATATGATATCACATTGACTGTTGAAGTCAAGAGGGTATTCCCACTATCTACATTCACTCGGAAGTCGGATAGTAGCGAAGGGAAAGTAATGAGTATGATTGTTGCTGATGAAACAGGAAGTATTCGTTTAGTCTTTTGGGATGACCTTGCGGAACAAATGGAGGGGGTTGAAGAGGGAGAGGTCATTCGAATAACCGGAGCTTACACGAGAAAGGGCCGATCGGATGAGCTGGAAGTTCATAGTGGACGCTCTTCAAAAATCGAGAGAAATATTGATGAGGAAATTGATGCCGTATCGGTTGAGGCACCTCGTAGAGAACCACTTGGTAGAAAGACCATAGATGAAATGACAGTGGGAATGAGGGATGTTGATTTGGAGGGGAAGGTGTTCCGAGTATTTCCGGTTACTGAATTTGAGCGCGAAGATTCCACTGGGCGAGTACAAAATGTGATAGTAGTTGACGAATCCGAACAGTCTATTCGTGCAGCGTTCTGGGATGATGATGTTGAAAAGATTCAGAACTTGACCGAGAGGGATATAATCCGTATTGAGCATGGATATGTAAAGAAGGGCTATAGAGATGCCATAGAATTTGGAGTAGGAAAATTAGCTGACATATCCATTAATCCAAAAAACTCAGAAGTTAAGGACCTCGAGCTTCCAGAGGCCCCATCACGTCCGATAGGAGATGCGGGTAGGACGTCTATTGTGGATATAGACGAAACAGTTGAAGGTCAAAATGTTGAAGTTTGTGGCATAATCGTGGGAGTTGGGCAAGTTAGTCCTGTATATCCGGCGTGTCCCAGCTGCAAGAAAAAGCTCCATGTGGACGAGGAAGGAAACTATAGCTGCAAGAGCTGCGGTGAAGATGTGGAACAACCGGAGTACCGGATGTTATACAAAATAACAGTGGACGATGGTACTGGTTCAATCAGAACCACACTTTTTGGAGAAGCGGGAGAGAAGCTTCTGGAAATGACCGCTGAAGAGGCTCAAAAATTGATTGAGGAAACCAAGAATGAGAGTGCACCAATCGACCAAAAGATGGATAAGATGCTGGGAACCTATGTTGTCGTTAGAGGAAGCGTAAATCGATATAAAGATTCTCTAGACATTGGAGCAAACAGTCTCTCCTTCGCCAATCCAGTGGATGAAGTGAAGAAGATGAAGGCAAGTATAGAGCATTTGTTGGGCTAGGTACTAGCATCTATTAGCGTATTTAGGCCCTCGATAAATGTATCCGCATCTTGGTTATTGTTATACAGATAGAAACTTGCTCGGGCTGTGCCCTTTGCTAGAGAGAGTCCTAATTGATAATGGAATGGATGAGTACAGTGTGCCCCGCTCCGAATCATCACGGCAAATTCATCACTAAGAAATGTAGCAACATCATGTGCAGATGCAACAGTGTCGACATAGAAAGTCACCAGACCAGTTTTTATGTCGATATTATCTGTCCCGATAATGTGGACATGTTTCATATCCCGCATCTCCGATAACACGTCGGACAATATGGAACGTTCATGCTTCTCTATAGCCTCCATTCCAGTAGATTGCAGGAATTCAGCTGCGGCACCCGCTCCTATTGCTCCCGCATAATTCTGCAAACCTGCTTCATATTTCTCGGGAGGGGGTAGATATTCTGGTATTATTTTTCCATTCTCAAGACGGACATTGCTAACGGTATCCCCACCGTGGAGAAACATCTCCATTTTGTGTAAGTGTTCCTCCTTGCCATATAAGACACCCATTCCTGTGGGACCACACATCTTGTGTACTGATATGGCGGAAAAATCGACATCTAATCTCTTTACATTCAAAGGATGGTGGGGGGCATATTGTGCATCATCTGATACAACAAGAGCCCCTCTGTCACGTGCAAGCTCTATTATCTCTCTTAGAGGTGCCACAGTTCCGGTGACATTAGATGAATGTACTATTGAAACCAGCCTTGTTTTGCCATCTATAGCCTCCTTCCAATCCTCTATATCGAAGGTTCCATCATCCTGAGCTGGAACAATCTCAATATCAAGGCCATCTCTATATGCACGTTCAACAAACGGAAGTGACCCGCTATGGTGCTCAAGGGTTGTCGTTACTATTTTTGACCCTTCGGGAAGGTCGATACATCTGGCAACTATATTCAATGACTCGGTGGCGTTTCGGGTCCATATGACTTGCTCTGGTTTGGGCGAGTTGATGAAGTGAGCAAAGCTCTCTCTTGCCGCTGAATAAGCATTAGAAACCTCCTCACCAAGGTGATGAATACTTCTGCCACCACAAGCGGGATATTTCATGTAGTATTCGTTCATCGCCTCAATTACTGAATTGGGCTTCAAAGACATGCATGCACTGTCTAGATATACTAGTTTCCTGCCATTTATTGTTCGTTGTACAGCTGGAAACTC
Source organism: uncultured archaeon (assembly GCA_964648855.1). Lineage (GTDB taxonomy): Archaea > Asgardarchaeota > Thorarchaeia > Thorarchaeales > Thorarchaeaceae > TEKIR-14. The sequence continues at coordinate 74,705 of CAZYLT010000002.1, read as the reverse complement.
TTCTCTGATTTTTTCCCATTTGTTCATTGCAATCATTCCTTGATAAGTTCCCAGTGATACCCGCCTTTGCCAAACTTCCTTTCGACTAAGCCTTTGCTTACTAAATGATTAGCCGCTGCCACAAAGGAGTCCCCACCCGCGCAGTCTGAACAGTATTTGGAATAGGGTTCTTTCCTCGCGACTTCTAGGATTTCTGATGTGGTCAATGATCCTTCCTTTTCCAAGATCATCAAGACACATTTGGCATTGTTCGACAACTCTGGCATTAAGCAATCGGAATGGGACTCTGATATGAAAGCTTTGCTCTTGGAGCTAAATAGGTATCATAATCTTTAAATCAACACTCTCGCGGGTGAAACTGCTCTGTTTCTACCTAGACTCGAGCTCTAAGTGTGAAATAGGCAAGTTTGGTGACGAACGTGGGAAGAAGACGAAGACAGAAATCCAGGAGAAGACCACAGAAGAGGATTCCTGATGTTTATCCTTGTCCTTCATGTGGAAATACTGCCATCAAAATTGACTTGTATCGTAAAGAAGTGATGGCAACTGTCAAGTGCGGATCGTGTGGTCTAGAGATGACAATTGATGAGGTCAATGAGCTGACTGAACCTGTTGATATATACGGTTCCTTTATCGATAGATTCTATGAAACCCGCCAGGCGGAAACTGCATAGGACTAGTACAAGGCCAGCTCTTCAGCAATGATTATAAGACCAGTCCAAATGTGCAGAAGCGATTCCCATGCAAACAACCTTCATCGAATCGGTGCTTTTTATCTTGCTAAACGCACTGGGCATCGTAGCCTTGGTCATAATCCTTGCGTATTCTGTATATGGAGAAGACCGCGGGGAAGAATAGGATGGCTATTAAGGACGGATGAGATACTCCAATTAGCCTACGAGAATGTGGTTTCTCACGTTTCTAATCTTGATAGAGTACAAACTATATAGTAGACGAGCTGAAACGCGATTCACTATTTGTCGACGAATACGTAAGTGAGTTGAGCAAAATTTCAAAAGAAGGCGACATCACCTTCCGAATTGATATCAAGGTTTTGTTCAATGAAACAAGATATCTCGTCGCTGGACAGAAGAAAAATGAATGGATTCGAGTCACTTCACGGGGACATAGTTGAATATCTTACTGGAGAAGGTATCACTAAACCAACAGAGATCCAGAAGAAGGCGATTCACGAGATTCTTAGTGGGAATTCTGCATTGCTACTTGCTCCGACCGGAAGTGGAAAAACAGAGGCCTCATTGCTGCCACTTCTGAATAACCTCTACCAAAAAAGCCTGAATGAGGAGCTATTTGGAATATACATTCTCTATGTTACTCCCCTGCGTGCACTGAATCGGGATGTCTTCCGGAGGATAGAGGACCTCTGTGAGCATTTGGGAATCACTGTTGCCGTACGACATGGGGATACTACTCAATATTTCCGACGCAAACAGGCAATAACACCCCCAAATCTACTCATCACAACACCAGAAACGCTTCAGGCAATTCTGCCCGGAAAACGCATGAAGTACCATCTCCGCTCCGTTTCGGCAGTAATCATTGATGAAATACATGAATTGGCAGGAAGCAAACGAGGAACTCAGCTATCACTTGCATTAGAACGATTAGTGTATTGGATTGGCAACAGGATTCAGAGAGTTGGACTATCAGCTACAGTGGGTAATGCCAATGAGATAGCGTTGCTTCTTAGAGGCAGTGGGAGTAAAATCCATACGCTATGGGCTGGATATCAAGAGCGAGATATGGACCTTAATGTGGAGATGCCTCAGCCTAGCAGCGAGCACATAGAGCTAGCTAGACGTATTTCATATCCACCACACTCTACCGCGAGGCTAAAAAGAATCAAGGACCTTATTCAAAGCCATCAGACCACGCTTGTTTTTACAAACACTCGTTCTTTCGCTGAAGTGTTGGGAGCGAAGATGCGAACCATTTCGCCTCCATTCGAGTTTGATGTCCACCATGGATCGCTCTCAAAAGAAGTGAGATTGAGTGCGGAGAATAGACTAAAAGGAGGGGTATCAAAGGCAATCATTGCAACATCTAGTCTTGAATTGGGAATAGATATTGGATTGGCGGATTTAGTCATTCAATATTCTTCACCCAGAGAAGTATCTAGGGCGGTTCAAAGAATTGGCAGGTCAGGACATGGGGTTGGAAGGGTTTCAAAAGGGGTAATCATCTCCACAATGAATGTGGACGACCTAACAGAGTCGGCCGTGATACTGAAACGAGCTCGAATTAACAAAGTAGAACGGGCCGATATCCCCCAAAAAACTTGGGACGTCCTTTGTCAGCAAGTAAGTGGAGTTTTGTTGGATACAGGAGAAATTCACAAGCATGATTTGCTGAAGATTATCAAGGGCGCATATCCTTTCAGAGAAGTCAATGAAGATGAACTCGATAGATTGTTGGATTTCATGGTAAGCCGCCGCTTCCTTCTACTAGATGGCGAGCTGGTTAAACGATATGGGGGCACCTTACCTTACTACTACGAGCATCTGAGTACAATACCCGATGTCCAACAAGTTAGAGCTGTGGACATTGCCACGAGAACCGGAATAGGAGTTCTTGATGAAGATTTTGTGACCGAAAGCGTGGAAACCGGATATATCTTTGTTATCAGAGGAAGGCCTTGGCGTGTTGTATCAATTGATGAAGAACGCGAAGAGGTCCTTTGCGCCCCTGTGACTGACACTCAGGTTGAGGCTCCAAGGTGGATAGGAGAAATGATACCGGTTCCATTTGAGGTTGCCACGGAAGTAGCCGATGTTTGGAAACGTATCGCTGATTTATCATATCAAATATCGAGTTGGATAGAGTCAAATTATATGATGAATGAAACATCATCGATTTATCTCGTTGAAACAGTTACAACGGCGAAGGGACAACTAGGTTCGATACCTACTGAAACTCATCTTATAATCGAATCTATCCCAGACGGGCTTGTATTTCATGCTCCCTTTGGAACAAAAACAAATGACACAGTGGGAGTTGTTCTGGCCGCATTACTGACAACCAGGTTGGGAAAGGAGGTGGCTGTTGAGAGTGACCCCTATAGAATACTTCTTACAGCTAGTGGTGGAATCGATTCTCAATATCTGATAGATATCTTTGGCAGTTATGAACGTACCCAAATTTCTACTATTTTGAGATTGGCTGTGAAACAGACACAGACATTTGCATCACGCTTCATTCATGTGGCAAGACGAATGGGGATTATTCGAAGGAATGCCAAATTTAAGGAAATCCCAGTTAGGCGGCTGATCGATGTGTTTGAAACATCACCAGTCTTCGATGAAGCCATGAAAGAAATCCTAAGGGAGAAGCTTGATGAAAAGCGCATGCTTGAGATATTCGAAAAAATTGCGACCGGAGAGATTCAAACCACGGTTTCTAAACGGAAACAGCCTTCATTGCTTGCCCGGCTGATAATTGAAGAGAAGACACGTTTTGAGGTTATGGGGGAGATCAGTGATGAGGATGAGGTCTTGCGTTTGTTGGAAGAGCGACTGTTATCAAGGAAATTTAGATTAGTCTGTATGGCAACAAATGACTGGAATTCTGTACGAACCATCTCTACGCTTGATGATGAGATTGCCTGTCCAGTCTGTGATTCAAAGATGGTTGCTGCCGTTAGGGAGGGTGTGCGCGATTTACCTACGATATTGCGAAAGGTCAAAGCTGGAGAAGGATTATCAAGTGAGGAGAGAAAGAAATTCGAAAATGCGTCACTCACTGCGAGTCTTGTTGCACAATACGGGAAAAAGGCACTATTAGCACTGGCAGGAAGAGGAATAGGGCCGACAACAGCATCAAGAGTTCTAAGACCAGGGCAAACCGATAGGCTTACACTGTTGCATTCGATTGCAAAGGCGGAACAAGAATATGAGCGTACACGACCATTCTGGGATTGAATCCGGAAAACCTCTTGTCATTTTTGCAGGCCGAAGTAATGTTGGTAAGAGTAGTGTAATCAGGGCTCTCACAGGGGTTCGGGTTCGCGTCGGGAAAAAACCAGGTAGCACTCATACCGAACAAGTCATAGATTTGGGGACTGTTCTGTTCATCGACATTCCGGGTTTTGGACATATGTCAGGTCAGAGTAGGAAACGTATCGACCATACCAAGACCCGGATTGTCAGAAACCTTGAGAAATGGAGCAATCAAATTGGTCTGTGTGTGTTGATTATAGATGTTGCAATCTTTAGAGAACTGGTAGAGCGGTGGGAAAAGAGGGGAGAAATACCAATAGACATAGAATTCTATTCTTTTCTGTCGGAAATATCCCCTGAAGTTATTGTAGCTGCGAATAAGATCGACAAGGTCAGTCCTAGGCATCGAGATGAGGAGATTGCGTTTTTGTATCATAAATTACACCAAGCAGTTCCAACACAAATGCCACATATTGTAGCAATGTCGGCTCGCAAAAAGGAGGGTGTGGGGGAGCTGAAACGGGCAATTCAAGAAAGCCTGCAGAAACAGGATTTTAAATTACCGAAATGGTGAACGGCTATCTTAGCCTCTTGAACAGGTAGTAAGCTACTCCTATCAAAAGAATGACCGATGAGATAATCAGCATAGGAAGTATTGGGCTTTCTGGATTCACAAAGTCGTATGAAAGCCAGCTTAGAATGTTCATGAATAACCTAGAATTGTCTGCCTGATAGAACCATTCGCCTTCGCTCTCCGGGAAGTCTAGTTTGCGCCCCGTAAACATCAATGCAGAGCCTCCAACAACAATTCTGCTGTTACCATATCGAAAGGCAGAGAGCCATGAAGGGAATGTCCCGTTGATAGCGGAATATGATTTGGGGGCTTCTTGGAACTCTTGTAAAGACATGTTGGGAAATGTCAGGTTTCCGAATGTGTTTGGACCACGCCGATATTGAGCAAAAGAGGACTCATATCCATGGGCGATACCGCTCACTAAATCGATTGGTTTGAGAGTTGCTGTCATGGAGATTATTGAATTTATGTCTTTGAAAATTGGATGGGTCGTATCCCAAGTGGTGGCGTCAAATTGAATAATAGAGGGGTATGTTGAATTCAATGACTGCTCGTAATCAAACATGGTGTCACTGAAAATTCGACCAGATGGTGTTTCATTAAGGCCAAATCTTACTGTTGTGATATTCATCTGATCGAGGAAGGTATTGATAGCAACATTTTCGCCTAAATCTCTGAACTGCTGATTGCTCCAATAGGTTGAGTTTTGATCGATACTGGGGTCGCCTAAAATAAAGAGCGAACTGCCATTAGTCAGGAGCTCATCAATGGCAAGAATTTCTTCATTTTCAAACTCAGTACTCTCATCAGGTTCTGCTATTATTAGAATATCAACATTCTGAAGAATAGTATCGTTGAGGGGATTTTCATTGACCCGCAGAAGATAGCGTGTTGACTCGTTGACCATATCCAACATTAATTTGAGTCCGTTCTCAGCATTATCTGCTGAAAATTGTGGAGAGTGGCTGGCTTCATACATGACTACAATGGGGTCTAGCTCGGTGTCTTGAGCTTTAGCTGTACCCTGAACTCCTGATATGAATATCATTAGAGTTATTGCCACTGCAAGTAGTTTAGGAATTCTCTTACGATTAATCATTGGCTAGTCGCGACCTTCCTGCTCAGTCAGCGTGCCAATTTTGAAGCGAGTTTTAAATGTATCTTCAGAACAAAAAAAGTACACTATGTTAGTCCGTTCGACGCCATTTATCATATAAAACACGACGCTGAGCATCATTGGATTCTCTAGTGATGAATTGATCTCTGGTTTCAGCTATCGATTGTGCAAGTAAGTGGTAACAGAACTTGTACTCACCTGCAATAACAACATCTTGATAGAAGCTTCTACAGGTACAATAGGTATCTGGAATGGTCAAATATTGCCGTGCACTGCCCTGTACAATCCATGTAGTAGAATCGCTTGGGAGAAAATGATACTGGACTACTCTATCTTCTTCTACAGCACGCAATGCACGTATGAATCGTTTCCCATAACGTTGGCGAAAATACTGAATATCACTCTGAGAGAGAGTGGTCCTACCAATCCGTTTTTCTTCGTACGGGGAGAGTATCATAGATATAGAAAAACTAACCAAAGAACGGTTTAAAAATATCTGGAACAGAGGAAGTGGACACAATGAATTTCTTGTTTGATGATAAAGCCATGCTAATTAGCTCGGGAAAAACAACAGCTCTAGTCATTGCTGATATTCATCTCGGTTACGAAGTCGCCCTGTCGGAAAGGACAAATGTCAGCTTTCCTCCACAAAATATCACCATGTTTGAGAGGATAGAAGATTTAGTGCACTCACATAATGTAACCGATTTGTTTCTGCTCGGCGACATTAAGCATACAATTTCACCAGACAAGCACTATAATTGGAGTGTCATTCCACAGTTTATCGCTGGATTGGCACAACTAACCAATATCGCAATAGTTCCGGGAAACCACGATGGTGATTTGAAGAACTTGCTACCACGGGGAATCGAACTATCAAGTATCCGAGGGGTTATTCATGAAACAGCTGGAGAGAAGATTGCTCTACTTCATGGGCATGCTTGGCCTGCACCAGAACTCCTCAACTGCAATCTTATGCTTGTTGGTCATAATCACCCATCAATTAGAAGGATGAAGGTGGTTTCCACCCCTAATCTTGAAAGAAGAGATAAACTTCGTTCTGCCAAATCAATGCCTGTATTTGTAAAATCAAAGTTGGACAGAACGTGCGTGAGGAGCAAGTCGGGTCTGCCCAACTCTGACAAAAAGGGAGTTCAGACTATGGTAACACTCCCCAGCTTCAATGAACTTGTTCTAGGAATTCAGATAAATCGTCCTAATGCTCGGTTCCTTGGGCCTCTCTTTGAGAATAATTGTAGTAATCTCCGGTCTGCCACCGTATATAGCAGCAACGGCATCAATCTTGGTTCAGTTGAGGAACTTCAGTCCCGCTTCTCAGATTCGTTTCTTTAACGAAATCATTAAATCCTTAGTTAAGGCGATTGTGTTCAACACAGGGTCGGTGGTCTAGCTTGGTATGATTCTTGGTTCGGATCCAAGGGATCGGGCGTTCAAATCGCCTCCGGCCCACCACATTTTTCACCTCGTAATCCCATTTAGTTACTGAATCTACATGACTCGTGTGACAATAGTAGACATAGGAGAGAACCTTGAGGCCGCCATAACTAAGGCATTCAAAGACACCATTGAAGCACGCAAATTGATCGAATCATCTGGGGAGGTGTATATCAAGCCAAATGGTATTGATTTTCAGCCATATGCATATACAGATCCTAGAGTTCTCGAGTGTCTAATCAACCACCTGAAGGAGGAGGGAGCAGAAGATATCTACCTCATGGAAAACTCGACACAGGCTAATATGACCAGAATCGTGTTCGAGTTCACGGGGTACAAGGATGTCTGTAAGAGGACAGGAGCAAAACCGCTCTATTTGGATGAAATGGGTACAACGGAAGTCACACTAGATAATTTCGACGACCCCATAGAGTTCCCTAAGCTCGTTGTTGATAAGCTAATTGACAAATCAGATGAACATACATACATATCGGTCCCAAAACTCAAGACCCATTCAATGACGACCGTGACACTCGGTGTGAAGAACCAGATGGGCTTTCCACGTCACAAGGACCGTGGATATCAGCATAACTATAATCTCCACCGAAGACTTGCTGATTTCTATAGGCTGGTGCAACCGGACTATACGCTGATTGACGGCACGCATGTTGTGTTTAATGGTCACTATCCCTTGCAGACCTTTCTGAGTGAATCAATCGAAGAACTCGGCATTTTGGTAGCAGGGCGTGATACCTTGGCCACAGATGTGGTTGCATCTCGAATACTGGGCTATGATTTGGGGGAGGTCAAGCATCTAAAACTTGTTTCTGAAGATGGATTGGGTGAAGGAAGACTCGAAAAAATAGAAGTTATTGGTGATCTTACACGTTTCAAGAAGAGGTATCCTTGTGATATTTTGGATCAGATGCCCGAAGATGTGAGAATTCTTCGGGGAAGAGAGAGATTATGTGCAGAGGGATGTGACCTTAATGTCAGAATGCTACTCCAATTGCTCTATTATGACTATGATGGCGAGGGCGGTTTCTCAATTGTCATGGGCAAGGGATTTGACGAAATGGAACTCGAGTCCATTGATGGCCGAGTATTGATTGCTGGCGATTGTGCAATCGAAGAAACACATGAGTTCCTTGAGAATCGATTGGGAACAAAGAATGTATTTGTAAGTCCCACTTGCAATCGACTTGCAACAACTACTACAGCATTATGCAAACTAATGGGAGTGAGCCCACTAGATATGGTACCTTCTAAGACAACAACACTCAAGGCATTGCTAGTGGCAAAACTGAGAGGCTCAAAAGCACTCATACCAGATATTCTTTGATAACTTCAGATTAGGCTATGATACAGAAGTATTGCAACTGTTCCTGCAGGTCCAATATCAACATCAGCATGCAAACTACGACAAATACCCATATCCATTTCTTTTCTGGAGAACGAACTATTGCTCCCTGATACCACAATAACAATACGTCCCCCTGATTTGATATCATTACTAACATTGTCTAGGTCAAGTCGCTCCTTGGTTAGTACAGGAGATGGAACGAGTAGGGGCTGTTCAATATCTAGTAGTTCCTTTACGTCAACTAGGTCAGGGAGAATGATAAAGTTACGTTTCATTTTCAATGCTAAGCGATTTGCGTCTGGGACCCCTGTCTGAGCTGCAGAGCCAGCAGCACGAGAAACTACAAAATTCTTGAATCCAAGCCCATAGACAACTTGGGCGGTTTCTATCACCTTCGATACTGCATGCACGTTATGCAATACTATAAACACATTGTCATAATTGTTGGCCAATTTATGTCATTACCTCCTCTGCAATCTTGTGTGAAATAATCGGGGGAACACTCTCCCCAACTTGGTCGAACTGACTATGGGTATGCCCTTTGAAAATGTAGTCATCGGGATATGACATCAATCGAGCGTGTTCTCTTACTGTCAACAATCTGTCTTCATAAGGATGAATGTATCTAGACTTTCCAATTATTGAGGTTGATACTTGCTTGGGATGAAGACGAACCCAATCTTTGAGCGTACGCTTCTTAGACACACGTATCCGTTTTGCTCCATAGCCCCAGCGAGTTCGTCGGATTCGTTTTGATTTGGCCTTGCTCACAGGAACAAAAACGTGATTGGGTTTGCAATCATGAGGTGAAACAATAGCGGTTACATCAAGTGGAGGGAGGTCACCTATTACATTTATGACTGGGAGAGCGTACGCTTTGGGCAGTCGAATCTTTCTATTGCTGATAAATACACGTAACCGTTTAGACGGGTTTCCGTGATGATGACACCTAATCAAATTGAAGTGGATTGTATCCACCCCAATTCTTCTTAGTTCGGACCTTATTACATTCGCCCCATCACCCTTGAGAACAGCTGCTACATTTTCTATAATGAAGACAGACGGGTTCAAATCGCCAATAAGCCGAATTGCATCAAGCAAAAGCCCAGCACTGCCATCACCATAGATGCGATTTATGGCAGACTCCGCGCTCTTCGGATTCGCCAAACTGAACTCTTCACACGGAGGAGAAGCCAAAACTATGTCGGGCGAACCATCAAGAATGGAGATGATTTGATTGGCGTGGAGAGTACTGATGTCGGTTTGATATGTCATGCTATCCGGATGATTCAAAGAAAAAGTTTCCAAAGCGATTTGATCGTTATCGATGGCAATATGGTGCGAAGGATTCAGCTGAATGAATCCTCTTGAGAATCCACCTGCACCACAAAATAAGTCCACCAATTTAATTGACATATCTGATATTCCTGCTCAATGGCATGAGATGTTTTCCCTCAAGAGAGTAGTTATTGCCTCCTTAAAGATATTTAGCGATTTGTCGAAGGAAGAGTTCAAAAGAGGCGATTATTTACGGGCAATTGACAGACTCAATATATCGAGTGTGATAACATGGGAATTGGCAAAGGCCGTGGAAAAAGCATCCTTTTTGGTGAACATTTTGTTGTATACGGTCTGCCCGCATTAGCTGCGGGCATAGACTCAGAAACAGTGGCGAAAATCACGAGAAAAGATATGCCAGGATGGAGTCTGGATGATGATAGACCAGCTACTCCAGGATACAAGGAAAAGAAGCTTGATGAACAGAAGATCTCGATAAACAATATCATTAACCATGTTGGACTAGACGTTTCGGGACAAGGTATACATATCGAACTTGGAGGACACTTGATATGTGCCTCAGGTATCGGAGCAAGCGCCGCAAGCTGCGTTGCGATTGCACGTGCCCTGAATGATGAATTTGACCTTGGTTTGAATGATGAACAAATAAACGAAGCAGCTTATGAGGGGGAGAAAGGCTATCATGGAACCCCTTCGGGGATTGACAACACTGCATCGACATATGGCGGGCTGGTATGGTATGAAAGAGATCTTGATGGTGGGCTTCCAACTTTCGAAAGAATTGAGTTGGATGAGCCCGTGAGTCTTGTTATCGCATCAACCGGTCTCACTGCAAGTACGACGGAAGTGGTGGGAGATGTTCGTCAAAAGAAAGAAGAGAATCCTGAGTGGTTTGATAATATCGCTGATGAGTACAAATCACTCGTTCAAGATGGCCTGCAGGCTCTAAAGCAGCACAATCTCAAAAGAGCGGGCGAACTAATGAGTAGAAACCATGAGCTGTTACAGCAACTGACCGTTTCATGCAAAGAGCTTGATGATTTTGTTGAAACTGCCATAACCAATGGAGCCTTGGGTGCAAAGCTGACAGGTACAGGGAGAGGCGGTAACATGATTTCGCTTCCGCCGAACAAGCCTGCTGGTGATAAAATCGCAGCTGCACTAGAGGGACGGGGGGCTGCGACAGTCTTGCGAACTACTTTCGGATAGAGAGGAGGTGTCATTATTGATTTTGGAGAACTACATTAAGGATTTAAAAAACGCAGGAAAGTTGAATGTGATTGGAAAACCAATATCGAAGAAATATGAGATTGCTGGAGTGTTGAAAGCTCTCGAGCCCAGACCAGCGATTTTTGAGAATCTGACCGATTCTGACTATAGAGTGGCAGGTAATCTATTTTGTACAAAGGGCCAAGTATCATCATACTTCGGTATTGAGAAAGAAGATATTATTCCAACGTTGAGTGCGGCAATCGATAACCGCTCTCCACCAGAGATTGTGGATGATGCACCTTGTCAAGAAGTTGTGGAGAATGAGGTGGACCTGAATAAGATTCCTATTCTGCTTCACAACAAGGCCGATGGAGGTCCTTACGTATCTTCAGGGGTGGTTGTTTCGTCAGACCCTGAATATGGCCAGAACTTGGACTTTCATCGCGGAATGCAATTTGACAAGGACAAGATGGTGATTAGAGTCGTTAGGGGGCGGGATTTCTCGAAGTTTCTTGAGAAAAGAGGGCAGGTAGATATAGCAATGTGCATAGGGAATACCCCAGAGGTCCTTATTGCTGCCGCCACATCAGTAGAAACTGGGATAGATGAACTAGAGATTGCCAATGCTCTTAGGAAGATTCAGGTAACAAAAGCGAAGACCTCTAACTTGCTTATTCCCGCTGATGCAGAATTTGTGTTAGAAGGAACTGTCTATTTGGAAGAGAAGCATGACGAAGGGCCATTCATTGATCTCACTGAAACAGTCGATGTTGTAAGACAGGAACCAGTATTTCACGTGAAGAAAATAACTCACAGGAAGAACGCGGTGTGGCAAGCTTTACTGCCTGGAAGAGCAGAACACAAGATTCTGATGGGCATGCCGAGAGAACCGACGGTGTACAAGAAGGTGAAAGAACGCGGTGTGGATGTGATTGACGTGAATATTACGCCAGGTGGTGCAAGTTGGCTTCACATTGCAGTAAAAGTCAACAAAAAGAATGAAGATGATGGTATCAAAGCCATGGAGGCTGCCTTTGAGGGGCACACAAGCGCCAAACACGTCTGGGTGTATGATGATGACATTGACGTCTATAATGAACAAGAGCGTGAGTGGGCTATGGCTACTCGATTTCAGGCAGATGTGGATCTCCTGATTAAAGACAAGGAACCTGGCAGTTCCCTTGACCCCAGCGCGGAGCCGGGAACCAAAATGACCACAAAAGTTGGATTTGATTGTACAAAGGTTTTGGAGTCTAAAGGAAAGAGCTTTGAAAAGGCAGAATTTCCTAAAGTGGACTTGGACAAATATGTGGAGTAATTGTGAATGGGACTTAAGCTAACAGCCGAAGAGAAGGCCATGCTGAACGGAGATCATGGAAAGGCCACAAGAAAAGCCATGGAAATTATCACAACTCTGGGTACAATCTATGGCGCTGAGCGTCTCATACCGATTTCAAGCGTGCAGATTGCGGGGGTTTCCTATCACAATCTCGGAGAAGCAGGTCTTGAGTACCTAGATGAAATGGCAGAGGATGGAAAGACTCGAGTCCTCACTACTCTTAATCCTGCAGGCATGGATCTTGAAGAGTGGAAGAAACATGGCATAAGCGAAGATTTCGCTGAGAATCAACAGCAAGTGGTTGATGCCTTTTCCAAAATGGGAGTTATGACCACCTGTACCTGCACCCCCTATCTCATTGGTAACCTTCCGCATTATGGCGAGCATATTGCATGGGCAGAGTCATCAGCCGTATGCTTTGCGAATTCAATCATAGGGGCACGGACCAATAGAGAGGGTGGACCTAGTGCTCTGGCAGCAGCCCTTACTGGGCGAACTGCCGAATATGGTCTTCATTTAGATAAGAATCGAAACGCGGAGATTACTTATTCAATCGAGGCGAATATTGATAACACAGATGATTTTGGGCTATTAGGACAAGTTATCGGTGATCGAACGGGAAATGAGATACCCTATATCACAGGAATAGAACATGCAACGACTGAGGAACTGAAATCATTTGGTGCATCTGTGGCCACATTCGGAGGGGTGGCCATCTATCATATGGAGGGCATCACGCCCAATAGAACTACCATTCCTGAAGAAACGGAGATTGTGACGCAAGATGACATAGATTCAGCAAGAGTAAAGCTTGATGATGAGGATGCAGATGTCGACTTCATCAGCATCGGTTGTCCCCATGCGAGCATCAAGGAGATTGCTCAAGTGGCAAAAATGCTTGAGGGCAGGAAAGTAGCGGAAGGCAAAACAGTCTGGATTACTACTGCGCGCCCAACTAAGGACCTTGCAAGAAAAATGGGATATTATGATACTATAGAAAAAGCAGGAGCATATCTCGTTAGTGATGCATGTTGTGCCGTCGCCCCATTGAAAGGACGTTTCACAGGCCTAATGACCGACTCTGCAAAAGCTTGTTTCTATGCGCGAGGCAAGAATGACTTTCGTACTAGAATACGAACTGTTAAAGAATGCCTAGAGGAGGCAGTTAGATGAAGGGTAGAACGATATTCAAAGGAAAAGCCAAAGGAGAAGTCTTGATGACTTCGGAAGATATTTCCTTCTATGGAGGTTGTGACCCTGAAACAGGCGTGATTGTTGAAAAAGGTCATGAGCTGGAAGGGAAATCCGTGTCGGGCAAAATCTTAGTGTTCCCGACAGGCAAAGGGTCAACTGTGGGCTCTTATGTGCTCTATGCCCTCAGTAAGGCAGGTAAGGCCCCATTGGCAATCATAAATGAGGCAACAGATCCCGTTGTGGCTGTTGGTTGTATAATATCAGAAATTCCTGCTGTTGATCAAGTGGATATTGGGAAATTGAAAACCGGACAAAAAGTAGAGGTTGACGCCGCCGATGGCGTCATCTCCATCGCTAATTAGGCTAAAGCTATATCCTTTGTAGTTGCGGTTCAAAGTCTTCAGTACTGAATGCAACTTCTGCATCTACAGGGATATCGCCCCTTTCTCTTAGAACCTCTCTAGCCAATAGGAAATACACCAGTGCAAGTGCCTTGCGACCACGATTATTCGAAGGTATCACGAGGTCAACATTAGTAGTATTATTATCCGTGTCGCAAAGAGCTATTACAGGTATCCCAATTTTGGCAGCCTCTGATAGAGCTTGCTCGTCGGTTCGAGGATCCGTCAAGATAACAAGTTCAGGCTCAATGTAAATTCGGGGACCCGCAATATTCGGATTGGTTAACGTACCAGGAACAAATCGGTCGGTAAAAGCATGTGCACCAATAAACTTGGCAAAGCTCTCTACCGGTCGCTTTCCGTAGACACGTCCGGAAACCACAACAACCTTATCTGGGTCAAATCGAGAGATGAACTTTGCAGCTGTACGAATTCTCTCATCAGTTTCTCTCACATCCAAAACATACAGGCCTATAGGGCGCTGTCTATACACAAAAGGTTCCATGTCCTGAGTTTTGACCTGTGTGCCGATATGACAACCAGCTGCTAGGTATTTGTCCATCGGAGTTAGAAGGTCAACTTCTCCCAAATCACTCTCACTAATCAAAATCTTTTACCTCCGCACGAGCTTCAGTGGTTGCAAAAGCTATGAAGCTGTCAATAATATCTATATGAGACAACAGCATCCGACGACAACAATAACGCTCGAGGCCTAGCTTGTCAAGTACATCTGCTGGGTCCTCTCCCTGTCGCACTTCACGTTTGAATTGCTCATACTTGTCGGCAACAACTTTGCCGCAAGTAAAGCACCGAACTGGAATAATCATCCTTTTTTTCTCCTCACCTGTAAGACTTCTGATATCTGGACCGTGCTGATGGTCCTCCAAACTTCTTTGACTCGGTTCGTCTGGGGTCGCCAACAATCATGGTTCTATCATGTTCAAGCATCTTAGATCGTGCCTCAAAGTCTTGGCTCATCCTTACTAGACCTGTAGCAATTGCCATTCTGACAGCATCAGCCTGACTCATGAATCCACCACCGCTTACTCTGACTTTGATGTCGTAATTCTTCCATGCATCTCCAAACAACATAAGAGGCTCCATCATTCGCATTCTTGCAACCTCAGGTTGTATTATCTCCAGAGGCTTTCCATTTATGCGAGCTTGTCCCCTGCCATCCTTTACTGTGGCCTTTGCAATTGATGTCTTTCTCTTTCCCGTTGATACTACTACACGCATTCTATGCTACCTCCGGATTTCTCCAACCTAGTTCATGACAAAGGTCGGAAATGGTGATGTATTTCATTGTCAGACTTCTGTACTTAGAACCTTCAAGAACTACTTTATCTTCTTCTTCATATTCATGAGGCATGCCCATGTATACTTGAATCCGTTTGAATGCTTTCTTTCCACGAGGCTTGGGATAAGGTAGCATTCCCCGGATTATCCGGCGCAGCATTTTGTCTGGCCGTCTATTATGAAATGGGCCCTTCCGGGGATTGTATGAAGTCCGGATATTGAATTTCTCTTTGTATGCCCTTACCACAGTATCTCTATCACCTGTGATGATGGCCTTTTCGGCATTAGCAACAACCACGTTTTTTCCGAGTAATGCTGCCTTTGCAACTTTCGATGCCAAACGGCCTGCAACCATATTGTTGGCATCATAGACTATTATGCTATCGTCGCTCATCTCAATCACCTATGTAATTATCGTTACTCCTTTTCCGCTGGGAGCTTGATTCAATAACTCGTGGATTGAAATCAGAGAACCGCCAGCATCAATAATCATCGATCTAGCAGATGTTGACGCATTCAATGCGGCAACTGTAACTTTGTTCGTTAGAACTCCTGAGCCGAGTACCTTTCCGGGTACTACGATGGTGTCACCATCGTTTGTATGTCGTTGGATCTTGCTGACATTGACTGTGGCACGTTTTCTTGTTGGTGCAGATAACAGCTCAGCCACTCGTTTCCAAATTCCAGTATCATGTTCCGTTGAAGTCTTTCTTAGCACATTAATTAACGCGCGCGTATTAGGGTCAGTTGGTCCAGTCCTTACCATTTTTGCTCCCTCAGAGTGAATTAGCAAAGTCTAGCGCCACTTGAATTCGTTCCATCAACAGCTCTGCGGCCTTCTCCACTATTTCTTCTGGAGGAAGTGCACCTGTAGACTCTACTTTGAATAGAAAGCTGTTCTTCTTGGTATCGATTGTTATGGCCCCGGATTCGCATTCTTCTACACATGCCTCACAAAGACTACAATCTAGCGTGTTTTGTGTGGCTATTGTATCATCCTCAAGCTTCAGAATATTCTTCGCACAGACCTCTACACAGTCTCCGCATTGGTCACACTTTGATTTGTCAACGGTCACAACTGGTACATACTTGTATGCAACTGTGGAAACCGGTTGGAACTTCGCATTATCAACACCTTTGCCAAGTTTTGCATATGTTTCAATAATGAGTCGTTGACGTGGTGCCAATTTTACAAGAGGTATGTCGCCTGAGGCTGGAACTACCTCCGGATCCTGAGAAGATAAGTCACGAGAGTAGACGATTTTGTCTTCATCGCTTGCTTCAATCTCCAGAGTGAGTGTGCACTGACAGAGACTGCATCCTTTTCCTTCGCAATCACATTCTTCTGGAAGATTGTAGTCCTCTAGAACTGTTGTCAGTGGAATAAGTCCAAGTCGATGTGCCAACATCTCGTCATACATAACACTTGTATTTTCGAGTATGAGGACCTCATCAATTGCCATTGAGGGTAAGCGGGTCAACATGGTTCTGCGAAGTGCATTCGCGAAGGCCACGTCTACGCCTTCTAAGAGGAAATTGACTTTTCTGTCATCTTTGTGAAGGATTGTAATCTCCATATTCTCACCTGATCGTGGTGGTAGTTACACCCAAAAGACACTAGTCCCGGACGGACTCGCTAGATGGTGAGTATACTTCAACCAGCTCTGTCGCCCGTGTCCTGGGCAATCGTCCAGACCTTTGTCTGTTTAAAAGAGTTATCATAAGACTGATAGAATCTAAGAGCTAGTCTAAGCCGCTACTTCGCACATCTCTCTGAGCCCGCTTACTAGCAATTTGTAACCATGTAGTCGCTGTTTGGGGTCTATAGCAATCATTCCATAGGTGGGAATTCCCAGCAAATCCTGTACAGATGCCGGTTTCATTGAACCTGGGAGGTCTTGTTTATTGGCGATGGCCATGACTTGAACCCCTTCAAGTTCTTTCTTGTATTTTTGAAGAAGCTGCCTAGTTCTTAATACAGCCTTTGGTGTGCTTTCTGTAACTACAACAACCATTTTACTTCCTCTCATCAAATCGGGCCACATGAACTCAAAGTGCGTTTGACCGCCCATTTCAACAAGAGTGACTTTGGTAGAACTGTCCAGTGTAATGGTTCCACAGTCCATCCCCGCAGTAGGGGTATAATTTGTTTGTAGCTTGGTGGTTTCATCGGTCAGAAGACGTATGAGGGTAGATTTTCCTGCATATCCTGAACCCATGAGCGCAACCTTGAGATAACGGGTCATATGTATTGACTCCTCTCGTCTATAGGAAATGGAAGATTCCAGACATATCAGCTAGAGTATTTCAGAGGTAACACTCGCTCTTTGTTCCCTGCCATAGCAATCTGTTTCTGAAGATTTCTTTTGGTCAATGTTAATAATGACCACGTCTGCTAACAATTCGTCGCGTATAGTGATAATCATTAGAAGGATTGCAACTCATGACCTCCAATTGTTCCAGTGAAGTAATCATCGCAAGGGAGGCAATAGAAAGACTTGATGGAATACTTGAAGGGTATAGTAAACCAATTTGTGTAACGGATACATTACTTTATGAAAAGTACAATGAATTAGTTTCATCCGTTGTGGGTGAAAAACTTGAGTGGCTAATCATTGATGATGACAACGTCAAGAATACCAAGAATGTGGTCAACGCGGACATTATTTTGGGGTTTGGAGGGGGCAGAAGTATTGATCAAGCGAAGATTATAGCAAGGAATTCCGACATCGAATGGATATCAATCCCCACCGCAGCATCTCATGATGGAATAGCCAGTGAAGTGGCATCCGTGATGCATAACGGATATCGCTATTCAGAGAAATGTAAACGACCCAAGCTGATTCTTGCAGACCTGGATGTTATGGATGATGCTCCTTCCCAGCTTAGACTCTCAGGATTGGGAGATATTATCAGTAAGGCGTCAAGTCTTGCTGAGTGGCGCCTTGCAAGAGATTACGCTGACGAAGAGTATGATTCTGATGTATATGCCAGCGTTGAAACTGCTTTGGAGGTAGTATTAGCCAACAGCTCGCTAGAGGTGCTCGTTAGGTCCGTTATTGATGCCGGTATTGCAATGAGTGAATTCGGTAGTTCGAGACCTTGCTCTGGAACCGAACATGCAATCTCTCATGCCATGGACAGACGTAATCATAATCTCCACGGCTTACAAGTTGCATTCGCAACTCCATTTAGTCTCCATTTTTTGGAGCAGGCTGACTATGGAAAGTATTCCTCTACAGAAATTCTGCAATTCATGAATAAAGAAGGAATGCCCGTTACATTTGATCAAATGGATTTGACCATGAAGTTATTTCTAGATGATATCAATCATGCAATTAGAATCATGAATAAGCGCAATAGATACTCTGTCCTCAAACATGTCCATGCAAAAGAAGAGGACATACTTTTAGCTATTGAAAGTGTAGGATACTAGGATCTATTCTGTCAGTTCGACAGTTTTAAAAGAATTCTAGACTAGGCGAAAAAAGACGCAACCCAAATGGTTGCGACAAGTTCGTATTCAGGTGAATGCTGAGTACCAATGAAGTAGAAACTGAGGTAGACAGTGATGCCAAAACCAAGTTTTGTAGAATGGGAAGCTCCTGAGGAGCTTCAAAAGAAAACACTCCAAGCCCTAGAAATTGCCAAAGACACAGGCAGAGTCAAGAAAGGGATTAACGAGACAACAAAAAGCATTGAAAGAGGTAACGCCAAAATCGTTGTGATAGCTGAGGATGTAGACCCTCCAGAGATCACAATGTTCCTGCCTGGATTATGTGATGATAAGAAAGCACCGTACATCTATGTGCCCAGCAAGCAGGATTTGGGTGGTGCAGTAGGCATAGAAAGGCCAACTGCTGCAGTTTCAATTGTGGTTGAAGGAAAAGCCAAAGACCTAGTTGATGATGTCGTCGACAAAATTGCTGGACTTAGGAAATAGTATCGGGTGAAGTAGAACCATGAGTGATACAGACACAACACCTGCAATCCCCGCTGAAGTAATTCAGCTTCTGGGAAGAACTGGAGTTACTGGTGAAATCACGCAGGTTAGAGTCAAAATCCTAGAAGGACGTGACAAAGGTCGAGTCCTGACTCGCAATGTGAAAGGGCCCATCCGACAAGGAGACATACTCATACTTCGTGAAACAGAGCGAGAAGCCCGTAAGATGAGGAGGCGCTAGAAGTGGTTGGAGCTTCCTCAGATGGCCTGTGAGAACAGCCATAGAAGAGCTACAAGCTCTTCTCCTATTTTATCTCCATTTTGACACATGTGTACTTGATTTCATTCTTTATGGTGGAGTATCCAATCTATGATGAGTTTGTAAACTATCGGTGAAGTAGAAGTAATGGTATTAGATTCGTTTTTCACTTATTCTTGTGATTTTACTATGAGATTAGTGGGAAGGTTATTCAG
This sequence comes from uncultured archaeon, assembly GCA_964648855.1. Taxonomy (GTDB): domain Archaea; phylum Asgardarchaeota; class Thorarchaeia; order Thorarchaeales; family Thorarchaeaceae; genus TEKIR-14. The sequence continues at coordinate 55,079 of CAZYLT010000002.1, read as the reverse complement.
TCTGCTTTTCATCAATATGATGAAAATAAGTTAGGGCTGGAAAAACCGAAGAGTTTCTAATCTCTACAACAGCGTAAAGGGTTTTAAGTCTTGCAGAGTTTCTGAAAACTTGAGTGGATTTTGATCAAGCCTTCAGGGAGTTTCTTTCGAACCGAGAATAATACTACTACAATAATCCTATTTTTACTAATGATGCTACTAATGTTGCCATATGGTTTCATTATCCAGATTGGTGAAGGCTGGCATTACTATCAAATATATGCAGCGGTTTGGGTATTGAGAGATTGGAGTTATGCTTCAGGTGAGTCATCCAGCCTTTTTGGCTTTCCTGATCCATACGCCTTCTTGAACTCACTCATAGTTGCATTTTTTAATTATTTTTTCGCAATTCAGATTGTTAGACATCACAGAGCTGAAACAACCCAAAACAGAGCTAGAATTTCAGCAGTTCTGACTTTGATTCCCTTATTACCTCTGTTTTTCCTTTCCCTCTTTGGTGTTTCAATGCAAGCTGGAGGTGGACTTACAGGCCCAATTCCACTCTTCATGATTTTGGGGCTCATCATTGACCAATTTTGGGGCATTGAACCTGCAGTTGTACCTTGGGATGATTAAAGATAGTTGAGCCGGATTACCATTATATAAAAATGGAATCTGTAAAAAGACCACAGATTCAAATTATGACTCAGTAACTCCATGTTATTGAATTAACTGTGAGTACAGCAGGATAGCCTGATCCCGTATGTTCAGAATCTTGACAAATTGTGGCCCCCCATGAAACAGAAGCATAGAACCATACACCAAAATACCTCGCATCACTTGTTGCTGCAAATGTATCAGATTCGTCTATTTCTGCTCCGTCGAATTCTTGGGGATTGACCGAAACACAATCCCGTTCCCAAACAGTTAAGGATTCAATCTCTTCATAGTCTTCGTCAAGAATTACAACCTGAATTGTAATAGTTGCATAGCCAAACAATCTAGTCATGTATGCCTGAAGTTCTGCATCTATGGAAACTGTCCATGTGCGAGTACCTGTTTCATCGTCGGATCCAAAGACTCCTGCAACAGCGACCGTTTGAAGCCAAGTCGAGTCTGCATAGACTTTACATTCTCCTGTGCTTTCGACTGCTGCTGCACTTGCTATTCCTGTTCCCAACGTGCCTTCATCGCCATATGCATAAGTGGGTGAATCTGAATTACTATAGGCTGAAGCAAACGAGGGAAACATGAATAACACCATCAAGAAGCAAATTGGCATTTTCTTCTTTAGTTTCATTTTCTACACTGCTCTCCATTACGAATTATTTTAACCCGAAATAGAAAAAGTCCATGTTGAATATATGTCTTCTTCTACAATAGGCACTGTGTAAAAAAGTCACCTCCTATCACACTCAAGGAAGTTGAGTCGCTCAATGTTGTGAAGGCCCACCTTGAACAACAGCTCATCGAACTGTTCTCTGATCCTCGTGATTTCAGACTCTCCGTGGTCCTCACCTTCATCATGCCGAGAACAGTTTCCACCAGACCCCTCTTTCCATACTCATGAACCCGCTTCCATTTCTCATGGTTTGATTGGTACTCCCTAATCAACTCCTTGTATCCCCGATCTCCCTGAAACCGAGCTTGGAGCCCCTTCTTTGGTTCGATACCGGGTGTGCTCCCAGGTCATAAATGCAGTGGGCGCTCTGCTGTGAGAGGTATGCCTTGTCCCCATAGACGGCTTCAAGTTCCCTATAGTCGCCCCTCGTCACAAGAGGGACCAGATATCTGGCATCACCACTTGGTGGTACATTCACTCTGGCAGCTGTAGTCATCATATTCAGTTATTGAAATCTTGATGTAACTAGATTAATTTAAAAGACAGGAGAATACAGTCTTGTTTCTTATTTCTGCTCTAAGATTACCTCAATGAGTAGAGTCAAGCGTTCAATTCTGTTTGATTGAAAGATTATCTACGAATCCGCATACTCTTACATTCTGTAGATCCTTAAACATACTCCAGATGTCTTTAGAGTCAAGTTTTTAAGCTACCCGCAAGTGGCCCACTCGGTTATCACAATGGTAGGTACAAATCAGTGTGCATTCTGTGGGAAGGACATCGAACCAGGAACGGGTATCGCTTTCGTCCGTACCAAGGATGGGACAGTGCACTGGTTCTGTTCCAACAAATGTAAGACCGCCATGTTGAAACGTCGGATGAAGCCCCGGGATACGAAATGGACAGAAAATTTCGAGAAAGGTAGCTAAGTTCATCTGAATATTGGTCCATTCGGACTGCTAGAAAAGCGAGTGAAGTAGACCCAATTCCATGGGGTCTTATCCCGACTAGAAACAATACAAAGGGTGGCCTTAAAGGGACCAACCTGCCAATTTTTTTATTATTCAACTTCCTCCTTGATGTAATCAAAGACGACATTTGCTAGTTTGTTGATTTCCTCTTCTGTGATATCTGCGGCATCTTTGCTTAACAGATTAATAAGGCGCTGCAACACATCCTTTGAGGTGTCTTCTTTTTCGATAGCCGTTTTGACAGTGTTTCGGATTTCCGTTGTGTAATCATTCTCATTGGTACTATATTTCTTGACGTATTCAAGTGCCATTTGCTGAGCATCTTCCCTTTCTTCAAGTCCGCCCTCCTTTTTCCAAAGCAAAATCTCTTTTTTAGCGGTATCAGGCGCATCTGAAGCATGAGCAATATTGATTCCCGCCCAAACACCATATTTCCCCCTCAATGATGAGGGATCTGCCTTTTGCACGAATGTGGCTCCCAATGCATCTCGAATAGATTCGATTGCATTTTCTCCCTCGAGAATCATAGTAATAACGGGGGCAGAGGATATGAAATCAACAAGCCAAGGGAAGAAGGGTTTGTCTTTGTGGACGTCATAATGTAACTTCGCCAGAGATTCAGGGACATTCATCTCTTTGAAAGCTATCACCTTCAAATCACGATTCATGAGAGCTTTGATAACTAGAGCTCCTATTCTCCTACGCACTGTTCCATCGGGTTTTATGATTACTAACGATCGTTCCAATTTTGTCACCAATAATTTCTATTTGCACGGGCTTCAAGCAAAGCGTGCTTGGCTTCAATTCAGCCAGCCGGCCTGTTTCTATTTTAGCGTTATGACAATGTATTTTTCTAATTAGAGGGGATTACATAAACGACAGTTTCATAAGATTAGGAATTTTCAGCGAAAATAGTCTTCTGTGAGGTGCCAAGAATTGACAGAGAATACCAAATTACGGTCCCCTATAGTTACTGTGTTGGGTCACATTGACCACGGGAAGACATCACTACTTGACAAAATGCGTGGTACAGGAGTACAAAGTCGGGAAGCGGCAGGAATTACTCAGCATATTGGCGCCTCGTTTTTCCCTACAGACACTATCAAATCAATTTGCGGTAGCCTATTGAAAAATTTGGCAAGAGACCTTACAATTGATGGTCTACTCTTTATCGATACACCAGGTCACGAGGCATACTTGAATCTTCGACGAAGAGGAGGAGCTATTGCAGACATAGCTATCCTAGTTGTTGACATCACGGAGGGGCCACTTACCCAAACCTACGAGTCACTCAAGATTCTCCGTTCTGGGAAGACTCCCTTTTTGATAGCTGCCAACAAGCTGGATAAGATTCCGGGTTGGAAATCAAAACCGGACATGACTCTTACACAGTCAATCAAAGCACAGTCAAAGACTGTTCAGAGTGAGATTGATAAGAGAATATACGAGATTGTGGGAGCACTCTCAGCAAACGATATTATGTCAGAAAGATTTGACCGTGTGAGAGACTTCAGGAAAAACGTAGCTATTGTTCCAACAAGCGCCATAACAGGAGATGGGATTCCGGAACTTCTGATGGTATTGTCTGGTCTCACTCAGCAGTTCTTGAAAGAGCGGTTGCATGTCACCTCGGGTCCTGCAAAAGGTGCCATTCTTGAAGTGCGTGAAGAAACAGGACTGGGGCTTACATTGGACACTATCGTCTATGATGGGGTTCTTCGTAAGAATGACACGATTGTAGTTGGAGGCCTCGAAGACGTTGTGGTGGCTAAGATTAGAGCTCTCTTGCAGCCCAGAGAACTTGATGAGATTCGAGATCCAAAAGAACGGTTCACCAACGTGTCAGAGGTTCATGCTGCAGCAGGTGTCAAGATTGTGGCACCGGATTTGGAGGGGGCTGTTGCAGGAGCACCGGTCTATGCTGTCTGGGACAAAGAGAATCTAGAGCCGATAAAACAGAAAATTCGGGATGAGGTAAGCTCGATTCGAATAGAAACTGACAAATCTGGTGTCGTGCTGAAGACGGATACTCTTGGGTCTTTGGAGGCGGTTTCTACATTCCTACAAGAACGGAATGTACCGGTTCGATTAGCCGACGTTGGACCCATCGTAAAGAGGGACATCATCGAGGCAAGTGCAGCAGGGGACACAGACCCATTAAATGCAGTAGTTCTAGGGTTTAATGTAAAATTTGCACCAGACATTGAAGAATTGGCTGCAGAATTCGGTGTTGAGGTCTTTCTTAGCGATGTCATCTACCGGCTTTATGACGATTACAATGCATGGCTTATTGTGAAGAAGGAACAAGCCAAGGCAGAATCATTGAGCTCCATTATCAGGCCAGGCAAGATTGAATTAATCCCAGACTATGTATTCAGGCAGAGTAAACCTGCAATTGTAGGGGTCAAAGTTCACGGCGTCATACGACCTAAAGTAGCTTTGATGAATAGTGAGGGTAAAAGAGTCGGCATAATCAACCAGATTCAAGACCGCAGTGTTAACATAGACGAGGCTACAGAAGGCATGGAGGTTGCTGTTTCAATACGAGGCCCTACAATTGGGCGCCAAGTCAAAAGCGATGAGGTGCTCTATACCTTCATGCCGGACAAGCACATCCTTGCAATCCGTAAAAAATTCAAAGAGGACCTGACACCATCAGAGCTTGAAGTACTTGAAGAGATTGTGAGGATAAGACGTGATGCTGGCGCGTTTGTTTGAGCCTCTATTTGTATCCAATTGATAATGTTTTTAGGGCTATCAGCCTTGAACTTGAATTGCGGCAGGTAGGGCTGGGTCGTTTGCCGCGACCTGTAACCGGTATGGCAATAGCCGGAGCCAGTAACCACCACTGAGAATGAACCGGAAAATCGTTGGACCCAGCTGCGGGACGTTGATGAGCGGTCTCTGGAGTCCGCTTCTGCTACAGCAGCAATCGTAGGATTGCTGTGAGTAGCTTAATCCTCGGAACCGTGTCAGGTCCTGGCGGGAACAGCACTAACGGGGGGTTGTGGAGCCCCGGAGGTAGCTGCTCTGAGAACTGCACTGTTCAGTCCAGCGCCTACCGACATACGATGAGGTGGGGCTGCCGCACCTCCTTTTAACCCAATATATCATGCTTCGTGGGCAGCTGCATGTTGAATGACCCATGGTAATGCAGGAATCAAGAAACAGGTGGGGATTACCAAGAGAACACGGGACTTCTTCTCCGTCATGATTCCCAATGTCATCCCAAATGAATAGAAATCAAGGGCAAATACTACGAGGAATGGAAGGACTAGGAAATATAGTACCAAGATGTCATATCCACTCAATTGAAAGTAAAGCAACGTGACTAGTCTTGTTTCTAGTATGAAGACTGGGCCAAGCAGAATCATTGCTGTTGTTATACAATATGCCACTGCAAAACCTAAGTATCGTTTGACCATACTCTCAGTCGTGAAGTCGCTCATTACTCACCACCGATATAATATTGTAAGACTTTCTAATATCAAATCTCCGACCAATTATAAGGCTAACCAAGAATACCCAGTTTCAGACGATAATGTTTAAGTGACTAGTATTGACCGCTCTGATTCGAGCTGAGGTCTCCTAGCCTGGTATGGAGCCAGCCTGCTATCAGCTCTACGCCGATAGATTGGGCTGGCTGACAGCTGGTGCGCCGTGAGCGCGCGAGGGTTCGAAAGCCCCATTGACTTCCAATGGGCGTGAAAATCCCTCCCTCAGCGCCATTCCTCTGTTCCCTGCAAACTGCTGAATTTACAGTTCTGACTCCATGAAACGGTCAAAATGCTTCCACCGTTGCTTTTGATCCAGTTTCATTTCTTTGCTCTGAATTACTCGGCGCTCAAGTCTATCTAGGGCAAGTGAGAATGCCTCTTGAGCACTCCACGCCTCTGCCTTGCTATAGAATTGTGCAACACTTGTATGAAATTGAAGCCTGCAGTGAATTAGTTGGTCTCCCTTCTTCATGGACCCGTGTCCCTTCATGTAGACAAAGAGTTTACCCAATCCTAGTTGTTTCTTGTACTTTCGAATGAAGGAGTCAAAATCCTTGAGCATTGACTGACGTGCACCCTCTGATATTTTGATGTCTGGCTTGACCGAGAACTGCAATGTCATCTGGCGGGACTCCATTGACCGCTGTGCGATAGGTTCTAGCAGATCTTTCTTTGTTATGATGCCGATAGGAACTCGATTTTCAGCTATGATTAGACATGAAACCTCGTTCTGTTTCATTCTATTCCACGCATCGGATAGTCTTTCATTCCTTTTGGCCTCTATAACCGGAGTTGACCAAGCATTCGATACTGCCATACCGGATAGGTCAACCTTCTCTCCAGCCCGTTCACCACGGCTTTGCCTTTTCCGTGGGCCATAGGCTACATCAATTATGTCTTGGATACTGACGACTCCCTGAAGGACGCCTTCCTTGAGAATAGGCGCGTGGGAGAATCCATTCTCCCGAAATAGCGTCATTACTTTTGCTAATGAGTCTTCGTGGTTAACAGTTTCAGGGTTTCGAGTCATCACTTGTTCAATAGGGGTTTTGCCCCAGTCCTCTTGGGTGAGATGATTGAATATGTCCTCGTCTGTGACAAAGCCCTTTAGTTTCTCGCCATCATAAGCTGGTAATCTCATAACTTGGTTTTCAATCATTAATCGAGCTGCCTCGGTGATATCATCATGAATTCCAATTGATGGTGGAGAACGAGTAAGCGTCTTGACCTTTGTCGTCGATGGATCAAGAGCTGAACGCCTTATCCATCTCCTACTCAACATTCCGACAATCTTTCCGTTTGCATTTCTTACTACAAGGGTGGGTACTCGTTTTTCCTCGAATAGATTGATCCCCTTAGACAGATTATCAGTTTCTTTCACAGATGCATAGTCTTGTTTGTATATGTCCATGACTTTTGTTTGTGGCATCTCGTTTCTCCTCTGTGTAGTTATAGTGTGAATTTCTTTATGTATAGTATGAAAGGTGAAATCAGGAAAGACTTGGTTTAGAAAAGGGCGCTTGTAATAATTTGCACCATAAGTACAATATTTGTGTGCATTATATGCAAAATTTTAAAAGTTGTGCAAATAATAGGAACATGATGCGAGGGGTGTCCTTGCATGAAGGTTTTCAAGATGACTAAGACAGAAGAATCACTCAAGAAACGCGTTGTTGACCAACTCTATTGGGATGACCGTGTTAATGCTTCTGACATCAAAGTTGAAGTACATGGAAGTACCGTGAAACTATCCGGAAATGTGCCCAGTTATAGGGCACGAGAGGATGCAGTCCTTGATGCTTGGACCATTGACGGTGTAAGTGGTGTGGAAAACGAGATTGAAGTCGAATTCCCCACAACCTACAAGGTACCGACAGATGACACCATTAAAACGAAAATCGACAACCGACTCCTATGGAATACGTACATAGACTCAACAGATGTTGATACCAAGGTTAATGCTGGATTTGTTGAGCTAGAAGGATCTGTTGACGCATATTGGAAGAAGATTCGTGCTGAACAACTGGCAAGCGATGTTGATGGAGTCATAGATATTCAAAACGAGATTGCTGTTGTTCCAACAGAGAGTATTGTCGATAAGGCGATTGCTGAAGACATCACCTCAGCATTAGATCGAAATCTCAATGTTGATGTTGACGATGTCAATGTCAGGGTTAAGAATGGGGAAGTGACCCTAACGGGCACGGTACCCAGCTGGTCTGCATATCGATCTACGATTAATGCAGCTGAATTCACTGCAGGCGTCATTGAGATTGAAGACAATCTCAAGATAGAATAGTCAACAACATAGAAGACGGTGGCTTGAATTGAGCCACCTTCACTTTCCTTTTTATGAGAAGTTACCATAGTTATGAAGCTCCTGGGCACCCGAGTTTTTTTAATTATTAGGATATGTTATCCTACTATTAGTGTACTCCATAATGCGGACAAAGTACTAAACCATCTTTAATTACGGTGCATTAACAAGTTCAAAGGACATTTGACATTGTGGGCATCTGTACACTTCAAGGCCTCCAACTCTCTCTGCGCGAAGAGCGTGTTTTCTCATGTCGTCAAGAATTCTTTGATCTCGATGCGTGTCATAGCCTAATACCGGCCTTCCATATGCCCACCGGTATGCAATATACAACAAGAAGACAAGCGTTGGGATGGGGACCAAAGAAATGGGAAAGAATACTTGGGGTGCAAGTAAGAGAAAGTTAGGAAGAACAGAATTGCCGCCGATAATAGATGTGCTCCAAAGAGAACTCAACGAAGAGAATTTGGCTCCCCTCTTGAGGGAAAATCGTCATAATCAGCTTTTCCTTCATGAATCATGAGTTACACGGGATTCTAGTTCGTAAATCTTACCGGATGTTGCTTTATGATTGCCGATTGATATAGCTGTCAAGTATTCCTTCTTACTATCCAATACACGATTGATAGTGATATAGGCACTGAGAGTATTAGAATCATCGGAGCTAAATTTTCAGGCCCGATGAAGATAATGAAGGCACCATGAGATACTAACAGGAATAGTAGAAAGAGGAGTATGAGGCCACGGGAATTGATTGGTCTGTTGTTAGGGTGTTCTTCATGCGTCATCAGTGGTCACATATTGGATGCTGATATGCGAATAATATTCCTTCGAATTGACTATGAACACCGGGATTGGACAATACCGTACAATCCCGCAAATCGCAGACTAGTAGAGTTCCTATATCCGAGTATATTCTTCAAGTTAGTGGTCTAGAGATGGGAGAACATAAACTAAAGGTAGCTGAGAGAGATTTGTAGTAGAGTTGACATGTCATAAACAGATACCGGAATTATACAACATTTTAGAGATTGATTGCTGAGTAAGGTTCAGAGCCTTTCTGGTTAACCAAGAATTAGTCATGGTGTAATTTTCTTGTAGCATCAATATATTCCTACAAATAACTTGCCTTCTTTTCTAATGCATCTTGCCCCATTTGTTCCATTTCAAATGAGTGATCTGTGGAGTGCTTCACTCTCTTATCACGGCTCAAGTACAGCGTCAATAAGACAACCCCACCGTATAGGACCACTAGATATATGCCCAACTACCTGCTTCTCTCAAGTTATACATGGAACTGATTTCTTATGGATTTTCTATTTCTCAGTGTGAGGCAATCAATGTGTGATATAAAATAAGAATAGAACGCGGGCCGTTTGGACCCGGTTCTGGTACTATGAGTTAAACTATTTCTTGCTTGGTTCGCGAGGTGTAACTTTCGTCACAACACCGACTGCGACGGTCATCCCCATGTCACGGACAGCAAAGCGCCCGAGCTGCGGGAGCTCCTTGTACGGCTCTATCACCATCGGCTTGAGAGGGACTAGCTTTGCTATCATGCTCTCTCCGCGCTTCACGAAGTCAGGGTTCTCCTGTGTGACCTGACCAGTCCGCTGGTCAAGCTTTTGTAGAAGCTCATCGAACCTGCATGCAATCTGGGCTGTATGAGCATGGATAACGGGAGTGTATCCCACGGTTATTGCCGTTGGATGCTGGATGACCATGATCTGGCCCGTGTAATCAGCAGCGACGGTAGGCGGCTTATCGGTCGGACCAGCCACGTCTCCGCGACCAAGATTTTTCCGTTCGACTCAATCGGATAGGTTATGTTTATCTAGCCGGAGCGTGAATGATATAGCAAGATGCTTAACGACCCTGAATATGAGGACTGGTTCTTCTCTGAAACTGCTACCACATGGGAGGAGATACGCGAGATGCTTGCTGAAGTAGAGCAAAGGCGGGAGCAGGGAGAAGAAGTAATGCTCAGGTTGGGAGAGAAGAGCTCAAAACGGGCAATTATCACCAATATCCTGAATGAGAAGGAATTGCAGGATTGGTTGAATGGTATAAGCAGAAGAAGTATGAAACGCAATCCTGATGACCCTGAAACACCACTACCCACCGAAATCGAGGCACGAATTGCCAGTACCAAGTTTCTTGATTTACAGCCGTGATCAAGGTCGAGAAATCCCTATTGTGCTCACATGCCACTGATGACTGTACCTACCGTGAGTACATACATATGAGTTGTTGAATCAGAATTATGCAGAAAATGAAAAGAGGATAGAGGGGCACTCTGGCCCCAATGTGATTTATTTCTTGCCTGGCTCACGAGGAGTGACCTTTGTGACAACGCCAACTGCTACTGTCATTCCCATGTCACGAACTGCGAAGCGACCCAACTGTGGGAGGATGTGTGATGATTTTGGTATATCCTATCAATTCACAAAACTCTAGATTTCATCTGTATGAAAATAGCAGGGAATTGCCGAAATTTGATTCATTATTCAGTATTTGAATGCTTATTGATGTAATGAGCTATATCCAACAGTGGCCCCAATACTGGTTTCCATTCATGTTCTGTACCTGCAGATACTACCGCCAGGTTATCCATGTGTTCTTGAGGCCCTACATCTATTAGATATATGTCATCCTCATCTAGTAGTTTTTCTAATGCATCATGTGTTGCATTGACGTATACAGCGACCACTCCCTCTATAAGGGAAAATCGTTCTCCTTCTTCAAGGGTTTCTGTTTCAATCATGTTTTTCCTCGTCACCTCTTCGGCTTCAGTAATCCAAGAAACGTCTATTGGATACTTGGACATAGTGATAAAACCGTGTGTGCCTTGGATTTTTATCCCGAATACGTCCAATCCAGCCGTAGATTGTATTTCATCTACACGAGTCATAGGCATCATCTTTTTCAGAGTGATAGCTGCATGATGCCGTCGATACCCTCCTGGCAAGGAAGCGAGGCGCTTCAGTGAGGTTGTTCTATATTGTTCAAGCTCAGAAATAGACTTGGGATATATCCGGGAAGTCACTTGGACATAGTTGTCACGTGCACGAGCAAACCTCAGAATTTCCTTGTCAGTTTCCATTGCTGCTCGCCCGTGTCTTTGCAAATCCTCTGTAACCTTCTCTATTGAACCTATCTTCTTATTCATAAATTATCTCCTCCTATGATGTGAATGTCTGTGTAGTCATGGTACATGATTGGAAACAATCCGGAGATCCAAAGTTGCACCAAAGCCACGAACAACACCACTCTGATTCACTCCACAGGGTGAATTGCTTGTCCTTTTCAAGACGAATCATCTTCAAACTTGCATAATAGTATCCTGATTCCATTTGATCAATAGGCACATTCACTTGTGCTTCTTCATCATCTGGCAGGCGAAGACAGCAAGCAGAAATTGCAGCACCTTCTTCCTCCGTAAATGTGATAGGGTCTGGATTTGGGAAGTTAGTGGAAATTTCTATAAAACAATATATACAAAGAGCTCCAGGTTGAAGGAAATCCCAGTAATCTGCATTTCTGCGGATTTCGTACAGATAGAAACCGCCCATCTCCTGAAGGGTTTCCATTTTTGTGGAACTCCAGTACAAAGTCTGGCTGACTACTAAAGAGGTGTCTGTGACATTAGTCCTACTCACTGACCACGCAGTTGGAACCCAATCGTTACAGTCCGTCATTTGTGTATCATCTCCTACGAATTATGGATTTCAAACGTATAGATTGGAGTTTTCTATTTAAACTCGTATTTGATAATCAGACTGTCAAAGCGGCTTGAATCTTGAGAGGACCTTGAGAAGCAAGGTTTGGCACTCCTATTATTTAGACTTCTTGTTGTACCATCCTATCCTATTGAAAAGAAGATGTATAATGATACCACAGATAATCCAAATAAATCCCATTCCGATGAATGCCTCTCCCTCGAAGTATTGGGGAGACAGAACGAAGTATGTTAGACTTGCAAAGGAAATCCCCGAAAAGAGAATATACAATCCTTTTGTTCTCCATCGTTTGAAATGAAAAACCAGATACGGAATCCAATTGAAAAAGAACTCGACAATTAGGACTGAAAGGGCAGCTCGCACTACAAGAGCTACAAGCTCATCGGGTAATAAGAAGAGAATATAACCATAAAGGATGTTCCCACCATACAGATAGAAGGGGATTGTTAACAGAAACATCAGTGCAATATGCACTGCTTCGATTAATTCAGTCTTATGTGATGTTGTGAGTGGAGATTCCTCTTTGAGCCAACGTTCAGATTTTAAATCATAGTCAGATGAAGGCTTGGATTTCTTTGAATGCACTATCAATAGGAAAATTACTACAATGAGAAGTATGATTGCAATACCAGGCCCAAGACCAATAACTGATTCTTGAAGTAGCATCCTTTTTTCCTCCAATCACAACTAGTCTTAGAATCAATAGTCCATTGGAAACCCTTTCTATATGTAGTTTACTAGGGCTCTGTAGAATAATTCACATCGACATGCTAAATCGGGTCTTGTCATAATCTTGAAATGTCAGAATATGAGGTTCGAGTGTCGATTCAATGGCTATTTCAGTCTTCTCTACTCCAACCCCGCGGACTTTTTCTACAGAGCCGTTTACTAGAGATGTCTTATATGTGGAATACAATGTAGAAATACTATTGAGAGGGATTGCTAACAAATATTATAGAAGGAATTCAAGTCCTAGAATCTTCTCAGTGAAATTTAGCAAGGTGTCCTTGTCGGCATATTTCCGAGTTGTCGAGCTAGTAACTATTTCTCCTATCCATTTTGAGTTTGTAGATTCAACATTGTACTTCTGGAATATGATTAAAAAAATAGATAGGGGTCCACTTCATGGACCCAAATTACATCTACTATACTATTTCTTGCTTGGTTCGCGAGGTGTAACTTTTGTCACGACACCGACTGCGACGGTCATACCCATATCCCGGACCGCAAAGCGTCCGAGCTGTGGGAGTTCCTTGTACGGCTCTATCACCATCGGCTTGAGAGGGACTAGCTTTGCTATCATGCTCTCTCCGCGCTTCACGAAGTCAGGGTTCTCCTGTGTGACTTGACCGGTTCTCTGGTCCAGCTTCTGCAGGAGCTCGTCGAACCTGCATGCTATCTGGGCAGTGTGAGCGTGAATGACCGGTGTGTAACCAACAGTGATAGCGGTCGGATGCTGAATGACCATGATTTGACCCGTGTAGTCTGCTGCGACTGTGGGTGGTTGGTCAGTAGGTCCGGCAACGTCTCCGCGACCAAGATCTTTCCGTTCAACTCCGCGCACATTGAAGCCTATGTTGTCACCAGGTACAGCCTCATCGAGCATCTCGTGATGCATCTCAACCGTCTTGACCTCACCGGTCTTATTGGGAGGCATGAATGTGACTTTCATTCCAGGCTTCAAGACACCAGTTTCGACACGACCAACTGGAACAGTACCAACGCCCTTGATAGAGTAGACGTCATTGATGGGTATTCGCAGTGGTTTGTCGATGGGCTTCGGAGGAAGCTCAACAGTGTCCAGGGCCTCAAGAAGGCTGATTCCTTCGTACCATGGAGTCAAGTCAGGAGTTTGTTCTTTGAGGTTAGCAGCGGATAGAGCTGAAGTGGGAATGAATTCCACTTGATCTGTCTTGAATCCGATGTTCTTCAGGAAGCCCATTACCTCTTCCTTGACCTCTTTGTAACGATCTTCACTGTAATCAACGCTCTCGTCGTCCATCTTGTTGATACACACAATCAGGTTATCGACACCGAGTGTCTTTGCAAGGTAAGCATGTTCTTTGGTCTGGCCGCCAGGGCCGATTCCAGCCTCAAATTCTCCCTTCTTGGCTGAAACAACAAGCAGAGCTACGTCAGCCTGCGATGCTCCAGTAATCATGTTCTTAATGAAGTCTTTGTGTCCAGGAGCGTCAATAATGGTGTAGTAGTACTTGTCAGTCAAGAATTTGAAGAACGCAATGTCAATGGTTAGACCGCGCTCTCGTTCTTCTTTAAGCCTGTCAAGGGCGAACGCCCAAGCCCAGGATGGACGACCAAGTTTCTCAGCTTCAGCCTTGTGTGCTTGGAATGTCCTCTCGTCTACTGCACCTGTCTCGTACAACAATCTGCCCGTCATAGTGCTTTTACCGTGGTCGACGTGCCCTATGACGACCAGATTGAGGTGTTCTTTATCTTTCTTACTCAATCTAATTCACCACGTTTTTATGAAGGCCTGACCACTAGGAGTGGTCAAGGCTTTTTGAAGCCACGTTGTGCGATGCTTTTAATAATTTCGACAGGTTCGTTTAGCCAAATGGCTTATAGGAGGGGCATAGGCGCACTAGAGGAAAAGAATTGCTTCTGTATCCGCCAAGCACTTCTTTGCGGGTGTTATGAATGGAGATTGCGTGTTGTCACCCCCCCACTTCCAGAAGAAAATGCGCAAAGACGATTCAATTCGACCAGAACGTACATTTATCAAACAAGAAGCAGTATGCTACTGGGCCTGATTACTGACTCTGACATGGTCTACGTGGCGACACGTAGAGCACAGCCACCACGGTCGGTTTCGTGATTGGGCCCTCTATTTTCCCGATTGGAAGATTGTAATCAAATCAGAGAGGTTTGAAACCGTCAACCATTCATCAGAATAGAAGCCGTCAGAAGACTGCTGAAATTCAGTGGTAAGAATGGGTAGCATTCCCGCCCGTTTTGTGGCTTTGATGTCATACTTGATTGTGTCGCCGACATAAGCACATTTCAAAGGATTGATTGACAGTTCTTCAGCCACTTCAAGTAGCATATAGGGTGAGGGTTTTCGATAGCCAGGTACCAAGGAATACTGAATAACTTCAAAGAACGATTCTAGGCTATGGCGTCTGAAATAGCCGGACGGGTCACCAAATCTGTTTGAGGCGATTCCAAGATGATAACCACGAGTAGAGAGGGTTTCTAATACGCTCTTGCAGTTCTCTGCCATGACCGCCCCAATCTCCTCTACTGC
Source organism: uncultured archaeon (assembly GCA_964648855.1). Taxonomy (GTDB): domain Archaea; phylum Asgardarchaeota; class Thorarchaeia; order Thorarchaeales; family Thorarchaeaceae; genus TEKIR-14. Next base: position 39,968 of record CAZYLT010000002.1, on the reverse strand, counting down.
AAACTCCAGCTTCCTATCATATGCGCTAGCAAGGCGTTCAGGGGGCTCTTCAATCCGCAACGATTCCAAAATGATACCGGAATAACGAATCTTTTTAGGGAATATCATCTCCCACTTTGGGGGAACATTATTCTCAATCATGTAATCATTTAGCCAAGACGATGCTTTCTCTTGTGCCGCTCTAAGTCTGTGTGCAGGCAGATTGCTTGCTTTTCTCAAGTCAGCCTCTTTTAAGAAATAGCGTAGAAAGTCAACTCCATCAAAACGTGGACCGTTTATAGTGCCTCCAATATCGAAGATGAGGCATCTAATTGACTCAATTTTCATTGGATTCGATCTGTTCTTACTAGACTCCTTCAATAAGCATGTCGAATATCCACAGAAAGATTATACTTATGCAATAAGAAATTGGATATGTGATATTAGACAGATAGTTGGAAAAAGGAGGAATGTGCTCACGTTGCTTCCAACGCAAGCACTTCTTCGACAGCTAATTCGTCATCATTGTGGGATAATTCAGAGAGTAACTCTTCAGATATATCAGCGAATATCTTGTGACGAATCATTGGATTCTATCTCCTGAAGTAAGCTTGAGTGATTGCCTCTGTAGATTGGGATTTCTTGGGATACTTAGTTTTGGTTTCCTTAGCCAGTGCCATTTTTGTTTTCACCTCACAGTGTATTGGTATGCATAGGTCAGCGCATCAATTGACTGGACCTTTCTTGTGGTGTTCTTCTTCTCGTGTACAACTCTGTTGTTGGATGTTAGAGCCATTTTGTTTCTAAGAAATAGTGAACAAGGTTAGTATATAATGCAAAGCCACGTTTCAGGGTCACGCAAATAGGTCACAAATTGTTACCACCGAGAGGGAAAAAAACAGGCTCATGAGGGAGGTTGGACAGGTCGTATGGTTTGTTCTTGACGTCCTCTGCGCTGGACTACTATCACGCCAAGAATAGTTGCAATGCCTCCAAATATCTGTGGAAAGGTGATTGATTCTCCAAGAAAGATAGATGACATGATAACACCCCAGACGGCGATTAGGCTCAACGCTATCTGGACTCTTGATGCCTCGATGTATTTCATGGACTCGTAATAGAACAGAAATGCGATGACGGTGTTCACAATTGCGACCCAGAAGATGATAATCCAGACATAAATGGGAGTAGAAAATAGGATTGTGATGTCTTCTAGTAAGAATGCAGACAGCCAGATAAATGGGACGGCCACTAGCGTGCTGTAGAAAGTTACTGATAACGAACCGGAGGTCTTGATTGCGACCTTTCCAGCAATGCCATTGATAGCAAAAAGAAGAGTAGATACTACGATAATGAAATCTCCAAGTATTCTGCCATAGCTAACAATCTGAAAATCAAGATTTCCAATCACAATAAGAGTCGCTCCAGAAACTGCCAGTATCAACCCAACCAGTTTTTGAAGAGTGATTTCTTCGCCAATTAGAGGTGCTGCAAGGATAACGGCAAAGACCGGACTTAGATTTAGGAGGAGCAGAGTTTCTGATGCAGAAGTCAGACTCAATCCTATGTATTGAAGAACTTGTGAAAGAAATGGCCCAGCTAGACCAACAATTATTATGACGCTCCATTTGGTGGACTGGGGGACCTTGACATCATCTTTCTTGAAGATGAGTAGAAGAAAGAGGAATGGAAGAGCCAGAGTATATCGAAGAGCCACAAAGAGAATAGGTGTGATTGTAGGATAGATAATCTTTGCAAGAATCAAAGATGATGCCCATACAATCGTTGTAAATAAGATTGCTAGCCAAGCCAAAGCTCTCCTGTTGACTTTCATTTGCCCATTCCGTTCCTAGAGGATGCACCATCTCCTGTATTAAGAGGGTTGTTTCATCTCTTGGATACACCTTTGTAGCAAGTAATAACCGCTACGCACAACTTCTCTGAAGGCTTGGAGATCCGAGAACTTGGTGAGAAAGAGGGTCCAAGACGACATATAGAACCTAGTATAGAGATTGGCTAATTGATGATGATTTTGAGCTTCGAGTTCGCCTATGATTCTTGATCGATTCCATGCCCATGTTTCAATAGGATTGTCTGAGGTTTGATTCAAGAGCCGAATTGGCGCCGGCGAGTCCCATGGTTTGACACAAGAGCCCTTGGCTTAGGTACACTGCACATTGACCTCGATTCTATGTTGTAAAATATCAGACCAGATATCAAGTGCAGTTTCCACATCCTTCTTGGCATCCCGCTCAAGGCGATCATAATCAGGCATATCCGAGTTGTGCTTGAATTGTTTCAAGAGAGTTTCTTTGGAATGCCGCATGGGCTGGCTATTCTGTAACAAGTGACTTGGCCCAGCTTTCTATTTTCTCCCAGTCCCGCAAATCCATAAATTCGGAGACCTCTTCATCGCCCGTAGTGGACTTGACCATCCGTTTCATCAGAGCTCTGACAGCGAAATTGTACTTACTAAAATCTATGACTCCGCCAAAGAATCCTAGAGAGATTGGTGTAATAGAATCCAGGTCCCTTCCAACATCCACAAGGTAATTCTGGAAGGCGTCATCACGCGTTTTTGGATTAGCCGCATATGCACATACTACAAAGAGAGCAACATCCTTGTCTGCCAGAACACTCTTGTTTTCTTTCAAAAACTCAATGGGTTCTTTGGTCCATCTCCCGGCAAGGATCCCACTGCCTACAATCACGAGATCAAAATCAATAAGATTTGTCGGCGCACTCTCTTCTTTAGTATTGAGTACTGTTACAGTCAGACCTTTTTCGGAGAGAGCTTCCCCAATGCGTTCTGCTACTTCTGCAGTGGAGCCGTATCGTGTTCCATAGGCGATAAGAGCTTGTTTAGTCATTGTAGTTCAAGCTCTGCGTGGAGTTGTTCATAGTTATTCGTCTTTTGCCTCCGTCTTGCCCTATGATAAACAATCGAAAGTATGTTAAGATAATAGACTAGAAATCAGATTATGATTGCACGGGAAATACCCGTGCTCAACTGTGATTATCGTGCTGAGCGTGCCACTCTCTCGCGCTCTTCCTTTCTGGAGATAGCGAAACTACCTGAGTCATTCTTGTAAGCGAGCAGTAGTTCGTCTACAATGCACTCCTCAAAAGTCTTGGCGCTCTTGTGAGAGTTTCGTGCTGCTGCCACTGACAGATACTTCAGTGCTAGGTCTATCCTTCGCTGCGGTGCAACATCCACCGAACGCGGATAAGCCATACCACCATAGGATATCCTAGTGGTCTCCTCTGCTGGAGCAGCATTCTCGATAGCAGTGACGAGTACTTGGATAGGATTGAGTCCTGTTCGGTAATCAATCATCTCAAAGGCTCGCTTCAACGTACCGATGATCATTGTCTTCTTACCAGCATTACGTCCGGCACGATTCCTCTTCTCTTTCCGAGTACCGGCATTCAACAGTTTGTTAACGAATCGCTCCACGATGGGAACATCGCTCTTATGGAACCGTTTTCGGGCATGTCTACCAGAAGTGTGTGGAATAATCACGGGTTTTAAGGAGATATATCTCACAAGCCCGGGGTCTTTCAACTCCACTGCGGTAGAGTCCCATTTGTTGAATAATAGTAAATCAGGGAGAATATGTGGCTTCTCAGGTTCTTTCTCTTCCTCAACGGCATCCTCTTCCTCAGGAACCTCGGTTTCTGCCTCTGTCTTCTCGTCTTCTGACATCTCTAACACCTATCTGATTGGCTTCTCGGCTCTGCCGCATATCAACAAGTCTAATGTGGTGCCGTTTGTTTTGACGACCGCATATGTACTGTTAAGCTCGGTACTAAATTTCAAAGCGTATCAATTCGGCACGGTGCTATCATTGTTTAAAGCTTTTGGAATGAACTGGAAACGAAAATTTGTCAAAGGTGCTAGCATCCACGTATTCTGCGTTCATTGGCAGGTAAACGTTGGTATATTCGATGATTTTTTGGCAATATCATAGAATACTCCGCTTGCCCAAAACGGTATGATATCAATCGCGGCAATTTGAGTTTTCTTCATCACGAGCAGCTTATCGCCCGGAAATAGGTTCAGTGATAGCATAAAAGGAAGGAGTATCATCACAGTTTCGTCCGGAAAAAGGAAACCACCCCATGGATAAACCTCTGACCCCGGTCCAGTTTCTGGGACTTTCCAAAGCAAAACGATTGCTTTACCTATGGGTTGATTTATTGTTTGTATTTGAAACCATTCTCCGACCTCCAATTTGTAGTCATGAATGAGTTCTGATGGAAGACGTATTTTGCCGAGGTCTGAAATCTCTAGCCACCCGTATGCTCTTTTTTCCATTTCTTCAGCAGAGATTTCCACTTTTCGCTTCATTCAATCAACTCCATCAATGAGCGAGCATTGCCCGTTCTGAGTGCCATCTTTAATCACGCCCAATTCCACATCCTCATAACGATAATAAGATATAATTTTCGGGACCAATAATTCTTTCGACGCGCTTTAGTATCTTCTACAGATTATTTTAGAATACGATCTCAATGTGCTCTAGTTAGCAGGGTCTTTTTCTGTGGGACCAGCGAATTGATTACTAAAGGGAAAGAGAGTTATTATCTTTCTCATACTCTCGATTAGGATGGTCAAAGTGAAAGTGGAAGAGGCGATTGATGGAAAGGAGTATACAACCTGGGAAGAGATCCGGGAAGCAGTCAGACGGGTCGAAGAGATGCGAAAGAATGGCGAAAATGTGGTTCTTAAATTGAAGGAGAGTAGTACAAAGCGGGCCGTAAAAGTGGGCCTATTCAATGAGGAGGAACTGGAGGACTACCTGTCTCGTGGGGCAAGACGTTCCATGATGTACCAACAACCAGATTCAGAGGAATCCCTGCCAACCACTGTCCGGGCAATCATCATCGACGCAACAGATTACGACAGGCTATAGTCGGTGAACTGTGATTCATCTGGTCTTCTACCTGATTGGCTTCTCCGCTCTAGCGTAGATAAGAGACTCAAGGCCGACGCCGTTCACCTTCACCACTTTGAAACGCACGCCTGGCAGGTCACCCATTGCTCCACCGATTCCCTCGATGATGACTTCATCATGCCCATCTATGTACTTTAGTCCACCGTCGCCTGGGATGAAAGCAGTCACCTGCTTGCCGTTTTTCGCATCTCATCGCATAGTCCCTCTGAGCTTGAACGTGCCTGTCATGAAATTATCAAACTATTGTACGAGAGAATTGAAGGCTCAGTAGAACGGCGGTTGAGAATCGTCAAGATGCGAGGGCCCATGCACTCGATGAATATCATCCCCTTTGATATCAGCTCTAAAGGAATTGAACTCAACGTCTGAAATGCATAGTTAGGTTGAGTCAATAGATATGCTTTGGAGTACCTAGATTATGATGCATTGAAAAAATAATCCAGATACAAAGGGATATCATAGTTGGTAAATTGAGGGATAGTATCTCAAAGTATTCGAGTTCTCCTTTTGTCATACCATCAACCGTATAATGAAAATAGATTTGCTTTTGATGAGCAGAAGATAAAGGTCCACCAAGAATGAGAGATATTTATGATATAATTACTTGTCAAGAGGTGTTGAGAGATTTTATCTCATAGCTATTCAGCAAAACCTGCTAACAATCTCTTGTTCTTAATAGCATAAAGATTGGAAGAAAGTCGGAATATGTCGTCTTGTTACAATGCAAAAAGGCTAATCAATTGTACGGCACATCTAGGTTACATCAAATTTTTATTTGGAAATGTATTTCTATAAATGTTTAAATATAATGGGGGAGAATACTGTGATGTGGTTTTCAACCACGTTTAGGTGATGGGAGAGATGCTGTTAACCAAAAAACAATCAGTTCTTCTAGTATTTGTCTTTTTTATCATGCCATCTTTGGTCTTTCCTTTTGTACAAAGCAATAATCATATTGAGAAAGTTTCTATAATTATCTCTTGCAAAATAGATGATGGCAAGATGCATTATAATTTGAAAACAGTGGGAGTTGAGTCTTCCAAAGTTTATGTGGATGCGCTATTCACTCCAAATAAAGAATTCATAGTTAGTGATTCAACTTCTGACGAAGATCCAGAAAGTGGTTCATCAGGTTCCTTCAATGTAATTGTAACAGGCTATTATAGAAATGGTTACCATTACTTTTACAAGGAATACCACGAGGCCGTTATGTCGTTGGCACCGGGCCATAGTGCAACAAATCTCGTTGTCGGATGTAGGAGTGGAAAATATGATGATACATATGACGAAGTGGGCAGTTGGACTTATTATGACGCAGTAACCGACTATGCACGAACAACTATGAGCGCTGACATCTATTATGGATTCATCTATGTTGGAGATATTTTTCTGCTGGCATATGTAGAACCTCCTTGAAATCTATCGAACAGGACAGGGTCATTCAATATGACCCTTCTTATCTATTACTGATTGTCGTCTAGCCAAAAACTCTCGGTGAATTTATATAGCGAAACAACTATACGCCTTTTTAAGGCATTAATTAGAATGCTGGGAGGAAAGTAAGTTGAGGTTCAAAATACTACTATTTTCATTTCTCATATTAACGATATTTGTGTTTCCTGTATACTTAAGTGGCTCAACAAGAATTACTGAGGACAACCAATTTGAGCTTTCTATTGAAGCTCAGCTTGTAAATGGATCGCTAATAACGCAAACTCATTACATTGGCCCCAGTAGTTTCTTGTATGAAATAAATGCTGAGTTCATTCCAGCACAAGAGTTCTCATTAGCCGACAACAAATTCGATTCCGATGATGCAAGTGGAATGAGTGGGTATTTCTATTGTAGTGTGACGGGATATTATACAACAGGCAGTAACTATTTCCATCAAGAGAAACACTATGGATATGTTGACCTTATAGCCGGTCATACTTTGGGCTCTGTATCTCTCCGATGTCAAGGTGATTCTAGATACGATGAAATAAAGACGTCCCTTGGAACATATCGTTATTACTACGATATATACAACGACGTCTATACAAAGTACAGGGTATCTGTTTACTACTTGGGATGGTATGTAGGAGATGTAACTTTGGAAGCACATATAACAGGTCCGTGAGGTCGTGGAGTAAGTAACATGGATTTGAGTGACACTGATTTCATTTGTACTGATAAACAGGAGGAAAACCCTTCATTGGTTGGGACTATTCTCATAGATATTCACGGAATTGTCAAAAACTTCGGTTCCATTAGAGCTCTTGATGGATTGGATCTAGCGATTGAACCTGGCATCTTTGGATTGATAGGGCCGAATGGAGCAGGAAAAACCACTTTGATCAGTATTCTCCTCGGGCTAATCCAACCAACTGCTGGCTCGGCTCATGTATTCGGCCTTGATGCTCAAAAAAAGTCATTGGAGATACGGAAACGGGTCGGCGTATTGCACGAGAATCTTTCCCTACCTGTTCATATGAGTGCGCACCAATACCTATCTGAAGTTATTGGAATCTATGAGAGTGACAAGGATCCTAATCGGTTGCTCTCCATGGTGGGGCTAGGCCATGCTGCCCATCGCAAGATAGGTGACTTCTCAGCAGGGATGCGACAACGAATGGGCATTGCTCTCGCCCTCGCGGCTGATGGAGAACTGGTTTTCTTGGATGAGCCAACGGCTAATTTGGATGTACCGGGGCGGGAGGAGATTCTGAACCAGATTGTGCAGTTGCATAGAGAATCAGGGGTTTCATTTATGATATCATCACACATTCTCTCAGAACTGGAAAAGGCCTGCACCCATGTTGCCTTCATACATCGTGGAAAGATAGTCGAGCAAGGCAAAACACTAGAAGTCATTAGGAAGCACACCGGCAATCGATATCGTATCTTGTGCTCTGACTCAAGTAAGATAGTATCTAAGTTACGGGAGATTACAGGCGTAACCAGTGTGAGAAGTCAAGGCCCTAATACAGTCTCAATCACAGTCACGGGTGATTCAACAAAGGTCCGTGGCAAGATACAGGCAACAGCACAGTCGTTGAGCGTAGAATTATACAGCATGGAGCGGGCTGCAACTCTGGAGGACGCCTTCTGGGATGTGATCACATGAAGAACAGACTGAGTAACGTCATTCGTCTGGCACGCATTGAACTCAATATCACCTATCGGTTTCCCATGCTTGAGGGACTTGTTGCCATCTTCTTCTTTGTAATCGTTTGGAACACAACGGGTGGTTGGACCGCAATGCCATTTGGGGTTGGACAAATTGACAGAATCAACATCATCTTGGATGGATTGATTCCTAGTAGAATCTTCTATGGGGTGGGAGTCTTTTCATCATGGCTGGCAATCTTAGTGCCCTTACTAGCTGCTCTCTCCATTGCAAAACCCTTCGAAGACGGATACATGAGGTCATTAATCACCTATCCTATCAGACGAACGTCAGTATTATTGAACAAAACTTTGTTTGCGATTCTAATACCAGCTGGGACGCTCTCAGGTGCATTTCTGTTTGCCGTGGTTTCCGTATATCCCGGATTTCCTTCTGTTTACGAGTTGAGTCTTACACTTGTTTCCCTGTGGGTGACGGTTGCACTTCAGGCGGCAGTATGTGCAGTAATAGCTGTCTTCTTCAAACGCCTCTCGATTGCATCTCTCTTTGGCATCGGTTTTTGGTTGATAGTGAATCTCTTTCTCGGGAGCCCAGATGTGTCACCGCTATTACTCTCAGTTATGAATCCACTACGGGCGGCGACAGAACACCTCCGGGATCTGCCTGGCGCAGCATCTTCAGGAGATGTATTTCTGGGGCTGGTTACAGCATTAGGGTTCTCAATATCTCTGTTCATTGCAAGCCTGTATCTCTTCAAAAGAGCGGAGGTGTGAAAGGGTGTCCACAAGACTTGGAAAAATACTCCTCACCATTGGACTGGTTGCGCTTTTGTCATCTATTGTTGCCGGAAGGAACATAGAGAGCAGAACTCTGCATGTGGAAGAGGGAAACCCGGCCGGAGTCATTTTTGCAACAGATAGGGATATTCATGTGAAGCTTGAGATCGGGCGCGGAAATGGTAGCTTTACACTGTACTTTGTTTACGGCGAAGATGCAAACAAGACGGTGGGGCAGAACCAGTCCCTCTCCATCATTGAACCGATTCTTGTCCAGGAGAATTTGACATCCTTCAATGAGGTGATAGACATTTCTGCCCCCGATATCTATGCATTTGTTTTTACAGCCAAGACCGATGACTATCTCGAGCTGGATATTGTAATAGACAAGACTGGTTTCAATACCCGTTTAACTATAGCAGGGGGTATTCTATCGCTTCTAGGCTTGATACTCCATGGGCACAAAATCATAGAACGCATCACATCTCGTTAAAATCAAATGCATGTCAACTACTAAGGGAACTAAACTTCCTCGTATATTGAAGCGAGAGAGACTCTCCTATTATCAAGCAGTCAAGAAACTTTTTCATACACTGATAGTCGGACAACAGAATTTATGCTCATACATATTGTTCTGGCCATGAAATACTTGAATTGATAACCAGGCTACCTGATTGGCTTTTCAGCCCGTCCGTAGATGAGCGAGTCTAAGCCCACACCGTTTACCTTCACCACTTTGAACCGGACACCCGGCAGATCACCCATTGCTCCGCCTGTGGCTCCACCGATTCCCTCGATGATGACCTCGTCGTGTTCGTCAATATACTTGAGGCCGCCGTCGCCTGGGATAAAAGCGGTCACCTGCTTGCCGTTTTTGGATAGCTGGATTCTGACGCATGTGCAGATAGAGGAACCGCATTCTTAATGAAACCGGCAGTTTGTCCATTAGGACGGGCATAAAAAGGGTCAACATGTCAACCGCAGGCTGAGTGGGTAGCTCCTGTGAATGAGGGTTTTCTTATAGAAACAGGTGTGCCAGATAATTATGCAACCTCTGCAATATCATCAGGAACATGTTGAGTTTACCAGAGTACATGCATCACAGTAGAAGCTTTGTTGTTTTCCTATTCTCATCGACCAATTGATTGTGCTTATATTTTCGTTCGTTTTTCCTCGGAGTATTTATAGAGATAGGCGATAAATAGGGTATATGTCTTTGAAGGGGGTGAATCGTATAAGACAACGCATGGTGGTACTGGGTGCCTTTCTCCTTGTAGTGAGTATGTTTGTTATGCCAGTAGTTGCATGGTCAGATTCAGAGAGCTATCAGGACAGCAACCCATCAGAAACATATGGGTCGTGGGATAGTTATAACGAACGAGCTAATGAGGCCGACATAGGTACGACCTATGGATGTGATCTCATCTTTGAGATGACCAGCATTCCGCAAGATGGTGATTCCTATAAACTGCACATTGACTACGATGGATGCAATCCTGGTTGGCCGTACCATGAAAGTCTGCTAATCGAATATCGGTGGGGATCAAGTGGTAGTTGGACATTTGTGGCATATTGCGACTATCAGAAAGGTGATTGGATGGAAGATTTAAGTGATCCAACTTCCTCAATATTCCAAGTACATTTTATTGATTGTGGCCGAGGAATATTTGATAGCGATCATACATGGTATTTTGGAAATGAGCCGGTACTTTGGGTGTATTATGAGTAGTATAAAATGGAGGTGATACCTCCATTTATTCCTTTTATGCGAGAAAAGAATTAAAACACGACAATTATGGTGTACATTAATGGGAGATTTCAGAGAGATGGGACTGCCATTAGTTATGGCCGAGAGTTTGAATAAAGAATTCAATGGAACTCTAGCTCTTGAGGGGTTTAGCATTGAAGTGAATCCGGGCATCTTTGGGCTCGTGGGTCCAAATGGAGCAGGGAAGACGACATTCCTACGAATCCTTTTGGGTCTCCTTAGAGCTGATTCTGGAACTGCTGAAATTTTCGGATTGGACGTATCTGAGGACAGCATTGAAATTCGACGAAGAATAGGCATATTACATGAGAACCCATCATTCCCGAAACATATGACCGCTCTTGGGTTCTTGTATCATATCAAGAGACTGTTTAAGAACCCCCAAGCTCCCGAGGACCTTCTTGCAGCAGTTGGCTTGGATCAAGAAGGAAACAGAAAAATCGGGGCGCTTTCGGCTGGCATGCATCAACGTTTGGGCATTGCCCAAGCTCTCATTGGCAATCCCGAACTGGTGTTTCTCGATGAACCAACCTCAAACTTGGATGTAGCAGGACGAAGTGAGATTCTAAAACTAGTGATGGAGTTGAATCATCAGAGGGGAATATCATTCTTCATCTCATCGCATATTCTCTCTGAGCTTGAACGTGCCTGTCATGATGTGGCCTTCATTAAAGAGGGGAGGGTGATTGAAAAGGGTAAAATGTTGGACATCGTCAGGAAACGTACTGCACACTCATATCGAATAGTCGCCTCTGATCCTCGTTCGCTATTGAATGAGGTGCGGAATATGAGGGGCGTACACAATTGCGTGCTAAGTGGCACTAATACAATAACAGTGGAAATTCAACAAGGCAATAGAGAGAAGGTTGAATCTGATGTTAAAGCCGTGGCGAAGGGACTGAATATCGAAATCTATGCTGTTAACCAAGCCAGCACGTTGGAGGATGCGTATAGGGAGGTCATGCAGTGAGGGAAGAGGGCAGGGAGTTGCTTGCTACAATGCGACTTGAATATGCAAATTCCTATTGGTTTCCGATCATTGAGACAATCCTAATCTTCTTCCTCGTGTTATCTCTATGGACAACCAATAGTCTTCTTGCTCAGCAATGGCATATCAATCTCTATCCTGGTGAGGGGTGGGATGGAACGGAGTGGGTGGCCTGGCTGAGTGATATACGAACCGCAATAGCACCCACCGTCTATGGAAACATACTGAATCAGTTAAACATCCTCTTTTACTCCTTAATCCCTCTCTTGATAGGCTTTACAACTGCAAAAGCCTTTGAGGATGGCACATTACGAGTATTTCTTTCGTATCCCATAAGAAGGGGTGCCTATATGATTGCCCAATTTCTACTGGCAATCATGGTCATCGGTGGAGGAGGATTCCTAGCTGCGCTTGGTGCCATGGCAGTCTTCGTGCCATTCTTCCCAATAGGGTGGTCAGTACTGCTTCTAACTGTTTCCTTCTGGACCTCCTTGGCACTTATCACTTCATCAGTGATGCTCATCGCTGTCATATCAGGTCGAAGTGCTGTTACAGCAGTGGGCGGGATTGCTCTCTGGAATATACTATTACTATTGGCAACAAACCCTCTCTTTCAAATTGACTTTGCAAGGATTCTTAATCCTATGCAGACAAGCTACGATTTTGTTATGGGTCTTGATGACGCATTGCAGTATAGTGATGTGCTCTTCTCACTCGGGACAGCAGCGTTTCTTATCGTGATTGCTCTGATCTTCATTATTGTTTTGTTCAAACAAAAGGAGGTTTGAGGTTGAAAGGTGCTATTGAACGACCCCTTAAGGCGCTTATTCTTATTGGAGTCACATTCATTGCCCTCTCTTTCCTGCTTCTTGGTGGGGACATAGATGGCAGACTTGTTGACGATGGAGAATGGGAGATTGAGTCATTCGTTGTTCAGGAGAGTTTCTACTTCTGGACAAACTCTGACAATGGAGAGCACTACTCCTTGTATATCCTTGATTACAACGATACTTTGAATGTTTTTGAACAGGGATCGTTACGGACCATAAGTCCCACCTTAAGATTAGAGAACATAACTGAGTGGGACGGAATGGTGGTAATACCCTCTCCTGGACTGTACACTATTCTCATCACTCAATCTAATGAATCACAAATCCGAATCCACTGGATGGTTAGTCCCCCATATCCTAGGCCAATACTATGGGTTCCAGGAGTAGTTATGATGAGCCCGGGAGTTCTCTACCTACTTGGTCTAAGGGTTATACACACACAAAGAGCTGACAGGTCGTGAAGGAGCTGGTTCGAAATCAGACCTCCTGACTTTTCAAATTCACTACCAGTCATCAATTCCCTATTCAGCCTGCAATCTTGCTTGTATTGCGCCAAAGTCGAAACCATACGTTTGGCTAAAACTCTCTTGACATCATTGGAGTTCATAACAACATGGGTTGATTTCTTAGCTAGAAAAAAGAGAGATGGAAAAAAGATTATTCACTCATCTGTAAATGTTACAGGGTGAGCAACATGAACATGGAAGAGGTGGATTAAGTTGTCTACCTGATATTCCTGATAAAGGAGTAATATTTCAGGAGTTGAAAATGACTGGTGTGAGCTTTGGACGTGAAGCTAAATAGATCAAATTTCGCACAGCTAATGAAGAGCTATCATATTCCAGAAATTATTCAAGAATGTGGTCTTTGCTTGCTGTATTGGATATCGTAATCTGAATAATCAATCAGACTCCTCAACTAATGCCTTCATGATATGAGAAATATCATCTTTATTGTTATCTTCTTGAATATCTAAACTCCTCAGAATGTATTTATCACGAAGGTAAAGGATTGAAACAGTTCCAATAATAACTAGCGAACCCCCTATAATCCATAGGGAATAATAGTCAATATATTCAAGAAATGGAACGTTGGAATCAAGGGGATTCCATCCTTGTTCATATTCCCATCCATCAGGGAATCCATCCCGATCTGAGTCTGAGTCTAAAGGATTTGTTCCAATATTGTATTCGAGTAGGTTTGAAAGTCCATCCTCATCCGGGTCCAAATAGGAATCGCTTAGATTCGGGTTGAATCCGTATTGAATTTCCCAGCCGTCAGGCAACTGATCAGAGTCCGTGTCTGGGTTTGTTGGATCTGTATCATAGAGATGGACCTCGTCGTAATCTGTAAGATTGTCATTGTCAGAATCTATTAGGTATCTATCAGTTCCTAAGAAATTCTCCATAAAATCTGGAAGAGCATCTCCATCTGAATCACCGCAATCTCCAAGGATGTAAATGAAACCATCAGAATATCCTCCAATAGAGTTTTGTCCGTTAACTGAAGGAAAATCGTTCGAAGTTGTGATTCCACCTATCGTTACTGTACCATTATTGTCCTGAACCAAACAGTTTGGTATTTCGATATTTGACCCACCTATCAGATTGGAGAATAGAATTGTTCCTGTCACACTAATTTTGGATGCGAAGATATCTTCTTGACCTGAGTGAGATGAGTTAAGATAACCTGAGGTTGGGAATGATGTTGAATCCGTATTGCCTATGAGGTATATCTCATTTGCTGAGTCGACTGACAGGGATACAATACTATCTTCACCCTCAGCACCAAAATAGGAAGAATATATCACACTATAATTTTCCAGACTAAGTCTTGTTAGAAAACCATCTGAAGTACCATTCAATTCCTGAAATATACCATCAAGGGTAATTGGGAAATCTTGAGATGTTGTAGACCCTCCGATGATTAATTCTGTATCAGTAAGAACAGCCTTAGAGGGAATGTCATCTCCTTGTCCTCCTATTGTGAGTGTGGATTGGAGGTCAAAATCAAGGTTGAAATCCATAATGATACTATCAAAGGAACCTCTAGGACCAATGCTTACTGATTGAAGAGGTAGGTCAGATGAGGATGAAACCCCGCATATGAGAAGACCTCCATCAGGTTCGATTAAGGAATCACGGCATTGGTCAGTTCCTGAACCACCAACAAGACTAGAATGTTCTATCGAGTCATTCTGCCAATCAATAACCGTGATAAAGATATCAGAACTTCCTTGATGACTATTGGCAACACTCGGAATTGTTGGAAAATCATGAGATGATGTTGTACCAGAGACAACTACTGTACTATTTGGAAGTATTATGATGTCATTTGGACTGTCAGAAGATATTCCTCCAAACACTGTTGAATATAGGATTGTACCATTAGACGATATGACAGTGAGAAAACAATCTGCCTTTTGCCCATATACTGTTGTTTCTGTTGCGTTTACGATTGGAAAATCATGTGAGAAACTATATCCAGTGATGAATATATTTCCATCACTATCGATATCTAATGCAATTGGCACATCGGTATCATTACCTCCTACCATAGATACTACACTCGATTGAGTTCCATTCTTGAATAGTTTGATTATAATGCAGTCAGATGCACCATTATTCTGATAGCCCCCACTTTCCATCCCTGGAAAATCGTCCGACCATGTCATGCCTAAAGCATAATATAATCCATCTTCTCCTACAGAAATATCTACAAGTTTATCTCGATCAGAACCCCCAATAGACGATGAATGGAAAATTGGACTACCTATTTCATAAGATGATGAAAAGTGATCTCTCTCACCAAAGATGGTGTTATCTGGTAGATAATCTAAGGATGAAGAAGGAGGAGAAGTGCTAATAATCATCACGATTGCGATGACAATTAACACATGGTTTCTTGGTTTGAATATTCCAAACATCACCTACACCACTTGTGTGATATGATGGACGCCTTCTTATTCAAGTTTCTATGTTCTAAACTGAACTTAGGTCAGTGTGACACTTGTACTACCTAGAATAACAGTTGCATCTCCAATATCCGGCTTTTCAGTATCTGCATCACTGAAGGCTTGGGCAACCGTATCGCCATCATCAAGAGCATCCCAAAATGCTTCTGTGAAGGAAACACCATCAGCCACATTTATAGCCTCATCGAAACCAATTACGGCACTCTGCTTCGTTCATATCTACAGCATCCAGAGTGGTTATCACTCCAGGAACACTCGTTGAAAGAACGAGGACCGTTAGAATACACAGACTTAGTTGTTTTATTCGATTTTGCTTCAAACTAGATGCCCTCACAATCGAATACATTATTTATATAATAAATTTTTCTGTTAATTTTTAATAGAAAAGAGTGGGAGTTCATAACAGCATGGGTTGATTTCTTAGCTAGAAAAAAGAGAGATGGCAAAAAGATTATTCACTTATTTGCAGATATTACAGGGTGAGCAACATGAACGTGGAAGAGGCGATTGATGGTAAAGAGTATACAACATGGGAAGAGGTTCGAGCAGCTCTCTCGCGGGTCGAGGAGAGGCGTCAGAATGGAGAAGATGTCATACTTAGATTGGTTGAGGTGAGTTCCAAGCGAGCACTCAGCATCGCACTTCTCAATGAGGAGGGATTGGAGAAATATTTGAATTCTTTGAGCAGACGATCGATGATGTTTGCAGACGCTGAAGAGAAAGAGCGCCTAACCACTACAGTGACGGCAACAATAGTCAGTGCTGAGTATTACCTTGGCCTTTAGTCTTCTTCTACCTAATTGGCTTTTCAGCCCGCCCATAGATCAGAGAGTCAAGACCGACGCCGTTCACCTTCACCACTTTGAAACGCACGCCCGGAAGATCACCCATGGCTCCGCCTGTGGCTCCCCCGATTCCTTCAATGATGACTTCGTCGTGTTCGTCGATATATTTCAACCCACCGTCCCCTGGGATGAAAGCAGTCACCTGCTTGCCGTTTTTCGGTAACTGAATCCTTACACACTTGCGAATGGCAGAATTAGGCGGTTTCAATTCGAGGGGGTGCTAAGAATATCGTGGTAAATTGGTATGTTGTACAATAATTACTCCCAAGTAGCTCAACTAAATGGGACGGATTACGTTCTCTGATTCGTCCATCCTTACACTCATGCATCAAATTCTCATGTTTTTGTTTCCTATTATGCAAGTGTGTCATGACAGAAGCTCGATAGAATCCAAGGTTCGATTCACAAGAATCTAGAACTCCGAGGTGGTGCTGTCATTCTTCAGTTCTTCGATAACAGTTTCACGTTCATCAGCCTTTGTTTCAGTAATTCTCCTTCTCCTATGTTTTTCATACTTGATTCCAAACGCAAGGGCCGAAAGACCGCCTAAGACAGCTACTATGAGAACTTGAGGACTAACAACATAGAAGAGGAAGTATTCAAGCAGAGGAATGTTATCATCAAGCGGGTCAAATCCAAATTGAACCTCCCAGCCATCCGGTATACCGTCTAAGTCTGTGTCTGATATGTTTGGAAGTGTGCCACGCACAAACTCTTCGACATTGGATAGACCATCACTGTCTAAGTCACCGGCTGCATCATCTACTAGAGGATTCAGTCCGTATATTACCTCCCACCCGTCAGGGATGAAATCACTGTCTGTGTCATTGTTTCTGGGATTCAGTTCATGCTGATACTCCAGCACATTGGTGAGGAAGTCATCATCAGGATCATCGGAAGCATCATTGATGAGAGGGTTCAGACTATAACTCACCTCCCAGCCATCGGGCATGCCGTCCTCATCAGTATCGCACTTGGTTGGGTCAGTACCATTCTGAAACTCCCTCAGATTGGTCAATGCATCTCCATCTGCATCGTCAAGACTATCATTGATGCCAAGACTCAGCCCAAATTTCTCCTCCCACCAGTCCTGCATGCCGTCATTATCCCCGTCTGTCAAGTCATGTATCTTGAGAACAAATCCATCTTCGGCTCCGATATGGTAGGTGTCCTGCAAGGAAACGCTTGTTGGGAAATCTGCAGAATTAGTCCATCCAGCAAGAAAAACACTGCCATTGTGTCCCAGCTCCAGTGCCACGGCCACATCCTCTCCAGTGCCTCCGATATAGGTCGAGAAGGCAATTTGACCGTCCGCAGTCAGCTTGCAAAGAAAAGCATCTGTGACATTGCCATTATAGCTCTCATCGTAAGGAGACACAACAAGAATATCCGAGGAGTTGGTGAATCCTGTCAGATAGATGTTGTTCTCAGCGTCTATGACAAGATCTAGTATCTCATCCGTCCCAGACCCACCAAAAAATGTAGAGAGAGCAAGACTGTCAAATGACGCATCTATTCTCAGAACAAACCCTTCACTTTTACCTGCAAACTGAGCATCCGATGGATTCTCTAGGGGAAAGTCTTCAGACTCTGTATATCCGGAAATAACGATGGAACCACTTGAATCGATTGCCACTGCCCGTCCAAAATCGTCGTCGGACCCTCCCGTGAGCACAGACGAAATCAATCCCCCGGAGGCATTGAACTTTGTGATGAAACAGGACAACGCACCATTTGTGGTATAATCAATGACAGCAGTCATGGGAAAATCTTCTGAACTTGTAGAGCCCGTGACATAGATATTATCACTGGAATCCACGCAAACACCGTAGGGGTAATCCACCCCTTCTCCCCCAATGTATGTAGAGAATAGCAGTCCTTCATCTGTTGGATTATACTTGAAGAGAAAGCCTTCCGAGCCGCCCCCAGCTGATGCATCGGATGCATTGAGAAGGGGAAAACCACCAGTAGTATAACCCACTCCAAACACATGTCCATCTTGCCCCACAGTAAGGTCAGTCATATCGTCAAATGTGCTATCTCCACCCAAGACCGTGGAGAACTCTAAGCCATTTCCAGAGCTGTTCAGTTTCAGGAGAAAAATGTTGCTGGAAAAATCACCTATGTCAGGTTGAGTCCAATTGGGAAAGTTCTCCGAATAGGTCTCTCCTCCAACGAAGGCATTTCCTTCATCATCAACATCTATGCAGGTCCCCCGGTCAGTGTTTTCACCACCGATGAAAGTTGAGTAGATAATTCCATTTCCGGTGGCATTTAGTTTCGTAACAAATACATCCGTTGTGGATTGTTGTGAGTCGAGAGCATTTTCAGTTGGGAAGTCGGGGGACTTCGTTTCACCGGTCAGATAGATACTTCCATTCGCATCTACAACAATATCACTGACTATGTCATCATCGGTTCCTCCAAGATAAGTTGAGTAGAAGTGCGGATTGTTTGTGGGCTCGGTCCGGTCTATGTCCTCCGTGTGTCTTGATGAGAAACTGGAATTAGAGATTAGCATCGACCTCAAAGAAACGAGTATTTGCTTCATCTCAGTGACTTCATCACTATCTTGCAACATAGGGGTGCGTTCCTTAGATTCGAATAGGGAAGGACTAATCACGCCATGCTTGGAGGCTCGGAAATGAAGAACCCATCCATGATTCTTATCTTCGAAAACCAGTGATTGAAAAGTTCTCACATTTCTAAATATACGATCATGGCCCAGGAAGAAATTCGTTGGGCCGTTAATCTCATCTAGCCCGTTGGGCACTATATCACCAGGAATTTCGATGGATTTTTGGATTCCTCTATCTCTGAGCGGTTCAAACAAGACCTTGCTCTCTCCAAACCCAATGAATCCCCTAGAAGTATGACCATAGAAAAGTACCTCGGAATTGGAAACTTGACCCCTGTTTTCATAGATTCGTCCATACATCAAGCCAAGGTCAGCGGAAGGGAAGGGAATCAATGTCGAGTTTGTGCCTTTTCTGCCTGAAACCTCTGGAAACATGGTACTATCTTCTACATTGAAGCTAGGTAGATTGGTTGATAGAAGTAGAATGATACCTAGAACTAAGCTGAAACACTTCATTGGCTTGCTACTTGTTGAAGACATCATCTTCTTGCTAGGCCCCATTTGTAAATTATTTCAGTACGATGGAATATCCACATCTATCCTATTGAATACAATGGATAGAAAAGAGCATATAATGCTCTTTTCTGCTTGAGTCTTGTAAGCACAGGATTCACGATGTAATACGCTACGGAGAGTAGAAATCACAGTCCGATGTTAGAACTCGGATTCGGATATAGCTCAAAGTCCATGAATCCGAACTATAGTCAGCAGACTCTTTGGAGGCGTAAATCACTATCGTGAATGTGACAGAAGTGATGTAGTCGCCGACGTCGACCGCTTGTTCAGAACCCACTGGAAGTGTCCATGTCTGGGTTCCAATCTTCATGATGAGGTCCTCGGTTCCACTGCGAGAGCTCAGCTTAAGTTGTAGCTGAGCATCGTCATAGGCGTTGTAGTCCAATCCAGTGAAGGAGAAACTATGCTTGAACTTCTGACAATAGTATCTTGTCCTCACTCTGTGTGTATCAACACCTACAAACTGTGTTCCTGTGGCTGTTGCTTCATACTTGATTTTGAATGTATTCAGTTGATATTGCTGGCTTGTTGACGACCATGTGGCTTTGTACCAATAGTTTCTACTTGTACAGGTCATAACCAAGTCCCAATTATAACCATCATACGCATATACCTTCAAGGAGCCGCCTGATGACGCCATTTTGTAATAGAATTCCAAATAGACTTTATTGGCATGATTGGTATCATAATCATCCGAAACCAAATCCCCAGTATTCCATAGATCATATTCAAATTTCGCCCATGAACCTGATTGTCCTCCATAGCTCTGACAGGACCATCCCCAGTCTGCTGACCAACCATTTGGGGGAACATTGTAGAACCCTTCAGTATTCCATGAGGTGTAAGTGTTGTAAGCGGACTCACTAAAGGTTGCAGAACCATCTCCAGGAATACCGCCCGTCACTGTGCCATAGGTTGCAGTCTTGGTATCTGAATGATCGTACCAATTAACCATACTCAATTTAGCTCTGATAGTACCTGAGCCAACCTTCTCGGGTGGTTGCTGAAAATCGTTGGCATTATCCTCTAGCTGACCTTCAATAAATGATGGAGAGATGGTAGTTCTCTGATCCTCAGGAACTGATTTATAGTGCTCAATCAAACATGCTGTTAATCCTGCTGCAGATGCGGTTGCAATGCTTGTTCCGCTTTCGCTCGAATATGCGGAACCACTCGTGAAATTGGATGTGTAGAAATCCACTCCTACAGCTGCGAGCTCAACTTTGCCCGTTTCGTATTGTGATTTTGCCCACCACTCCCCTTCATCTTTGTTGTTATCTGTAGCACTCTCTGCATCGTAGACTGCCGTTATACTCATAACTCCCTCGTAGCTAGATGCAAGACTTGCTGGCCAAGATACCTCAGTTGTTTCTTCGTTCCCTACCGAGATGAAGATAGCAACTCCTTCGTTCACCAAGGTGTTGATAGACCTCTCAATTGAGCTCTTAACTCCATCTGGCTGTCCCTCGGGATTCAACGTGCCGTAGCTGTAGCTTAGAATATCAACACCGTCACTTTCATGATTTGCCGCTAAATGCTCGAAAGCCTTAGCGTGTGCTTCACTGTTTTGATACTGTCCGACTGCATTGGCTTCATAAATCAGCAGCGTTATACTTGGCGCCATTCTCTTTATGGCGCCCACCATGGCAGTACCATGACCTGACGAGTCGCTAATATAGGGGCTATACCAGTATTCTGTGCCTCGCACAGATAGATTGTTTCCATCATCATAGATTTCATAGTACTCCTGTAGAGTAGATGAATTGAATAGCTCATGATTGATTGCACCAGAGTCAATTATGGCTACAGTCACGCCGTTTCCCTTGTAACCAATCCCATGAAGATAGGATGCCTGCATCCATTCTACTTCCCCTTGTCCATCTGGAGCCGCAAGTGCTCCGACAGGAAGGAGCGTAACCAAGAATATTGCTATGAAGATAAGAACTGTTTTTCGTTTCCTTCTCATACGACCACCTACTTTTCCTAATGTTTAGTCACTTAGAAGATATTTAAGCACCACAAAGGAAGCCAAAACTGATTTCTGTACAATGTGAGGGTTTCTGGAGTTGATGGGTATACTACATGCCCCAGGGTACTGAAAGAAACCACAGATCGAATCAGAGTTCGTTCAATAATGCATGACTGTATGGTCAGAATCCTGCCTTCGTTATCGTAATTTTCATCCTGAAGTCCATCCACAATGGATAATCTAGGTGTATCCCCAAGTTGGTCAATTCATAGTCTTCTACTAGAACCCATTTATAAGATAATGAAAGCGAAAAGGCTGAAGAGCACCCATGAACTCTCTGTTTGTGGATGGTTCTCATGTGCCAGCTGTCTTACGTTCTTAATAGACTTCAACCCTAATATCAAAAGTGCTGGGCTCCCATGTGCCGGTTCAGCCATCTTAATGACCGCACCTACAGGAATTGTATTCCTTTCCACATTGACTTAGTATCACTCTGCTAGCACAGCAGATGAACAGCTATATCATAATTTTCTCAAGTGTTAGCGGGGTGTGTGCCTGTTCAATATATTGCGATATAAATCTCCCTAAAATGAGGGTCACAAAAGCCTGCTAATGCATATTTCTAATAGCATAGAGTGGGCGGACAGCGGGTTGACCTAGGCACGAGTGGATCAACAAGGGGCATCTTTGAACATTACACCCTACCATTAGCCAAGCGTGTTCCTAACACGTTGCAGTTTCTACCTGTGAAACTTCTAATAAGCCAGCTGGTTATTTGGAATAACTCATCATCATCAGGCCTATGCTGATGTGACACAGAAAGGCCATCTTCTGAGAGGAGTTCTTTAGAATCAAGTTTGTACATGTACTATCCTCCATAGCTAACCCTCTGCTCTAGCACACAAAGTGAAACCAGCTACCCCATTCTTAGCTGCCTAACATCTTCTCTTCGGTTTCTGGAATCAAGGTCGCGTTGTTTCATATCGTAGAAGTCATAGTTCGTCATAATCGGTTGCATCGATGATGATTGCCCGTACAGTGGTTGGCAGGGGTTCTTCTGAATCTGGATGCTGGTACATCATCGAACGTCTTGGTACACACGACAGGTAGTCTTCCAGCTCCTCCTCATTGAATAGACCAATGTTGACTGTCCTCTTGCTACTACTCTCCCTCAGCTCAACTACCACGTTTTCGCCATTCGCATTCATTTGTTCAACGCGCTTGACCGCCTCACGGATCTCTTCCCAGGTTGTATACTCCTTACCGTCAATCGATTCTTCGACGTTCATGTTGCTCATCCCAGGTTATCTTACAAACAAGCGGATAATACCTTTGCCTTTTTTGTGAAGCGAGAGAGACTCTCCTATTATCAAGCAGTCAAGAAACTGTTTCATACACTGATAGTCGGACAGCAGAATTTAAGCTCATACAAACTGCTAGGACCAGTCTGTTGTGTAGAGATTGAGGCTTTTATCTGATTGGCTTCTCGGCCTTACCGTAAATCAGAGACTCAAGGCCGACGCCGTTCACCTTCACCACTTTGAATCGAACACCGGGCAAGTCACCCATAGCCCCGCCTGTGGCTCCACCGATTCCCTCGATGATGACCTCATCGTGTTCGTCAATGTATTTGAGGCCGCCATCTCCTGGGATAAAAGCAGTCACCTGCTTGCCGTTTTTGGACAACTGAATCCTTACACACTTGCGAATGGCTGAATTAGGCTGTTTAGACTCTATTCCCACAACCTCTAAAATTATGCCTCTCGCCTGTGGAGCTCCCTCGATGGGGTCGGTCTTTTTTCGGAGTTTGAGGACTTGACGTTTGTAGCTGGCTTTCTTCCAGCGGAACTTCTGGCGCTTGCGCTTAAGGTCGCGTCCTGCAAATTCGCCAAGTGGGCTTTTCGAACCGGTCAACTTAATCTTCCTCGTGATTTGGGTGAAATAATGCGGAGCTCACCATGTGGTGTTAGCTCTGCACGTATTCAGGCTCCGCGGCTCTTGTATGCTTAAAAGCGTTATGAAACGGAGCGGTTCTAGTTACTCGATAACGACGTTATCTACGTCAAAATGGCGTCTAACTAGGATACGTGCTCGTGCAACATTCTTGCCATCTTTGCCAATAGCAATGCCTCTGTCATCTTCTTCGACACTGACATGGGCTATCTTGTCGCCATTCTTGTGTTCGGAGATGTTCACTTCCTTGACCCGCGCAGGGGCAAGTGCACTGGAGATGAACTCCTTGGGGGTATCAGCCATCTCTACAATATCTACCGGTTGCCCAAATTGCTTGGCAGCAGCTTTCACATTACTACCGCCCTTACCGATGGCTCTTCCTAGTTGTTTGCTCGGCACGACAAAAATGATCCGTTCGCTATCTTCATCCTTTACAACATCAATAGCTGAGGCTCCAGTGATACGCTCAAATGATGCAATGAGCTTCATATCTTCCATGGAGATCTTGACTTTGCTCACAATAGTCGCCTCAGAGTGACTCTAGAATGTTTGAGTCACCGGGTTCGATTACAGCAATGGCTGAAACCATGAACGGTTTATTCACTGTCTCTCCCAAGTCCCAGGACGTCCCTGGAAAGACTTGGATAGGAATATTGGCAAGTTCTGAATACCGTTCGATGTCTGCTAGTTGTTCTTCCGGACAGTTGGCTGCGACCACAACTAGTTTTGCCTCACCATCTGTGACAGCCTTGATAGATGATGCTGCACCCAGCTTACATTTTCCTGTACTCACTGCACTTTCAATAGATTGATTCAGGCTCAAATTCGTGACCTCGTTTCGATTATTAGTGGGCTCGTGGTGTGCCAAAAGCCACTTGGGACCTCTTTTATTGCCATTTTAACCCTTCCGTCGTAGTATCTCACTTTCCGCTGGAGTGTGGGTTCATTAGGAGGTCTATTGAGCCTGTTCCGAGAGGAATGAGTTGCCCCAGTATAACATTTTCCGTGATGCCCTTGAGAGGGTCTTTCGTACCTGTAATTCCTGCGCCTAGCAGATGATTGACAGTAACTTCGAAGGCTGCTCTGGCAAGAGCACTGTGTTTCGAGCCAGAGATTCCATGTCGACCGATTTGCTGGATAGTTCCATCAGCAGTCATCATGTCAGCTACTAGAATGATATGTCGTACATCGACGTCCATTCCTTGCTCATTGAGAACGTCCATAGCTTCTTTGATGATTGCATTGCGGGTGGCCTCGATGCCCAAGATTTGGTGTATCTCACGAAGATTGTTTGTATGAACGCGGTCAGGGTCGACTCCCTCTATCTCCAAGGCATCTTCGATATTGGAGCCCTCTGTATAGAGAACATACTCATCGCCTTCTTTTCTGATGACCACATGAGTAACATCGTCGATTCCCTTGACTCTAATATCACGGATTTTGTCATTCAATCGCTGTAAATCAGAAAGCGTGTCGCTTGCAGGATATACATAGATTACGTTGTCGCCTGCTTCTACCTCACCTTTGGCCTTGATTTTATCTTGGATTGCTTTCGCAACGCCTTCGACCTCCAGGCCCTTGTCCTCCATAAGTTCGGGATCTAGTCGAATGTCTATGGCTTGTCGGATAAGGTCTATAGAGAAATTGCTTGCAACACTCTCAACCCGTACCATCTCGATTTTTCGTGCAATGTCTCTTGCTCCCTTCCGATCGCCTGCTATCTCTGAATCAAGAGGGATTTTCATAGTTGGAGTGCTCGGATTGTTCCGGGCATCCACAATCTCAATCAGTCGTGGAAGTCCCTGAGTAACGCTTAGTTCAGCCACCCCAGCATAGTGAATAACACACTACATACGAAATGTATGTAGTTATGTGCGCAATGTCATCTGAGTGCCCGGTTCACCAATGCTCTGAGCAGCAACTGTTCCTACTGCTTCGCCTGGCTCAACTAGGGACCTCTCATATGACTCTATGACGGTAGTGCAGATAGCGTCGAACTCGTTCTTTGATATATCGTCAATTTTACTGACCTTTTCAATGAGTTCATCCAAGACCTTTGGGGGCAGCCTCTTCTCCTGTTTCATTTCTTCGAAACGTTTGGCCTGGTAGTCCTCAATCTTCTTATTTGGCATAGAGGTTCACATCATCAACAGCCGAATAGTTAGCGTAATAATCGTTTTGATATATTCTTCATTTCATTCTTGTTTCTTTTCTATAGTATCTAGACAAATAACGGCGGCAATATCATGTCTGATTCTAGCACAATAACATGCATTAGGATATCTTTTGAAAATGCAAAAATCATTGCTATACAATACTAGGACTCCTCCAAAAATACATTCAAATAGAATTGGAGATGTCACATAAAAGGTCTATATGAATACCAAAGACCACTGGCAATACTCGCATCAAACCCATTCAAGGTATTAACAAATCTATCGAGTCTAGGTCCTATGGCGGGTGCACTTTGCAATAGCATTGGAACCCATATTTTGGGCATTCCCGGCCTTGACCGCGGACTTCCACCTTTAGGTTTTACAAGATTTCCGAAGAGCAATTCTTGTTCTGGAGCAGTTAACCCCACAGCAGCATCACGCATTTCTTGGGTGACTTCGTCTGACCAAGAGTATTCCCCCGCCGTTTCAAGATGGCCCAATATACGAGAGAACGAGGCATACCTTCGCTTCTTTAAATCCTGTAACAAAACGTGTGATTGACCTGTCAAGGGACCTATTGGTAAGCGATGATCGTATGTGACTTTCATTACGCGTCCCTGTAAATAGTTGAATGGCTCTTCTCTGGATTTTGTAGGTGTCTTCTTCTTACAACAAAGAAAATGCATCATCTTTATGCTTCCCTCATCTAGAGCTTGGTGTTTTCTATTGAGAAGATCGTTGATTGCCATTGGAGTTCCTCCCCAACCACCTAGCTGAAAATCAGCAGCACTAGTTGATTCAAGCTGCAGAGATGTCAGTTTTTGTTCACTGCTGGGATAGAAGTATACAATATCGTATGGCCACCGAGACGATTCGGCGTAACTTGTGCCCACTAGGAGCCTGTCATTCGAGCAACGAGTACCTACCCAAGTGTCATGAATTCGTCTTGCGATTGGACTCATAGCAGATAGAACAGATATAACAAAAGGAAAGAAATGTTCTGACGACTGACCCAAAAGACTTGATTCCACCTCCAAATTGAATCCCTGTCTGTTGATATTTGGCCGGCCTAATCTCGATTTTTTGTCTATGATACGAGCGCGCGGGTCAGTAACATAACTTGTGCTAGTTAGTAGCCTCAAAACTTGGAAGAATGTTATACTGTTGTTTTTAGTAAATTCGGAAATATTTGCGGAAGGGTGTTTTTTGAATAATGTGAAAATACTCTCATATAGAGACCCTAGTTCTGTCTTAATCTGAGTCATCTCATCAGGAGTTATTCCATCATTACAGAATGCAGCGGTCTTTTGATGTTCTATTTGTTTCCAAATGTTATCTGCATGTTTATCACCAGTCCTTGCAAGCCATTTTGCAATGCCTTTCATGTCATAGTCAATCTCGGGGCAAATATACGTTCCAGCTTCCCCAGCAATGGACCCAAGATGGCTTCTTTGTACAACCAAAACGAACCGGCTCTCTCCTCCACTTGGTGAAATGGATTTTGCTAGAAGAAGACTTTCTTTGCCTTTGACTCTCTCAATATACACAAGCTTGTCTATCTGTCCGGATGTCGGATTAGCCAACCCGTCCATTCGAATTTCAGTTTCATAGGAATCGGATACTCTGTTTACACCGTTTTCTGTTAGAACTTGATGCAGTCTTGTATCCGTTCCATTTTGAATTGCATTATGAGCTCGAATAATCCAAAGCTTGCGTTGGTTTGTTTTTCCACCAGTTCGTATTGATTTCTTCGCGTTCTGTATGTCTTTAGATATTGCTGCGATCTCTCCCCGAAGGGGGAAAAGTAGGTTTGACGCCTTCAGAATCCCAGTCTTGGCTGTTAGGAAGTCAACTGGGTTCATCTGGTCAAATTTGGGAATTGAGGACATGAGGAACTGAATTCGAAGCTCGGTCAGAGCAGCCCATACCCGAGCGATTTCCTTGGCTGGTTCTTGGAGGTCTTGGTATCTCCCTTCCAAAGTTAGCTTCGGAAGTAGAGCTTTTGCAACTCTAGCCAAATCGTACTCGGTTAGGTTTTCCTTTCGATAATCAAGGAGCGTTTTCGCTTCTACTTTCTTGGGAATGCCCTTTTCAATGAAAGAATCCAGAATGGGTCTTGCGTCTGTTATATGGTAGGCCTGTCGATAGATAATATCTTCAATGTACGATACGAAATCGGATAATGAAGAACAAGACTGTGTTGTTCCTCTAACTATATCACTGTATCCTTGGTCAATCATCTCTGGAGTTCGTTTAATCCAGGCGCCTGATTCTAGCCTGTTTGGTCTTACTGAAATTTCTCTTATTGCGGACGATACAAGTGAATCAGCCGATACAAGGACCATTTCACCAACTGATGGAGAGTCTTCCTTTCGGTCTTTTGCGAAGAAACTTTGAATCAACCTTCGTTCTTTCGGGCCGGCAAGCCTTTTCTCAGCATCGTGTAAGTCCTTGGCTGTAAACAGAGCTTCTGCAAGTGGATAGGCCATCGCTAAGAAATCGACGTGGAACTTTCCGCTATCGTTTTCCGAGAAATACCATGCTCGAGGAAGTCCATAAGTGGTATTTCGATGAAATGAAGACCAATGGTCAGAACTCGCAGCACTGCGACTATTTCCTTTGCCTTGCCCAATTCCCATATTGCCAATCGGGGTCCAGTTTGATTCTTCTTTTCTGCCGGAAATCCAAACACCTTGGTTGGGCACATAAACTGCTACAAACTCTCTATAGCCCTCGTGGCATGCCCGCATTATGGTGAAGCCAATATAGCTTTCTGGCTTTTGATTCATCAAATGCCACCACTTCGTAATGGCCTTGCTCTCTGAAAGTTTATGCTGGATGAATGGGTCAAAAACCTCTTTTCTGAATATGCGATGAGTCGAGCAAGCCTGTTCAAGTATCTTCTTTCGGACATTCCTATCTGCCTTAGAAAAGGAAGTGAGGTTAGATGGACTAAGTAGGTCGGAACCCTCTTTTGTTGATAACAAGAAGTCGTTATATGCACCTAACGCATTGAAACGTGAACGTGTTTCAAATTCTAGCACACCACGCATATCAACCGGATTTCTAACCCAATCTCTCCATTCTGCTCTCAAGAACCTCGCAATGCGTCTTTTTATAATTGCCCAACAGTCCTGCGGACTGTTATTCAGCCACTCAGATTCCGAGATGAATCTATATTGCGCAAAATCCCGATTTCTTAGGAAAAATGCACTCAGTAGAATGCTTATTGTCCAAGACATTTCCATGTTGAAGGCTCGTAAGATGAAATTGCTTCTTTTTGAATTTGGTGAATCTCCGAAAGCTCGTTCCCAAGATGATAATGCTGACAATTGGCGGTCCAGAAAGGAAGAGGAAAGTTCATCCAATAAGGACTCTTCAAATGGGGAGTTAGAAGGGCGGATGAATGAATCCAACAAATCTTCAAACACCTCATTAATCGAGAAGATTCCCTGATTCTTCAACGAGACTATTTCCGGCTCTTCATACCGGGATAATTGGGAATAGAATTCGTTTTTATGTAGTATTTCATCTTCTTCTGAATACGAACTGGCGAATTCTACTAACTCGTCATGAGACAGATTCTCTATTGATAACGACGCAGGCTCATTCCTTGATTTTTTGATTGCCAAACGAAGTGAATTCACAAAGTCTGCATAAAGTCTGCTTTGAAGGTCTGAAGGAATTCCTTCTAATGGTTCAACCAAAAGCGAATAGAGTGATGAGCCCCAGTGATTACCTAGAAATGATGGTGGTTTACTAGTTAATATGGATTCAACAGTTTTGAAATAAGAATGTCGTAGTCTGAGCACTGTGGACATGGATTCCTGCAAATACTCTTGTTCGTGGATATCAAAGAGGCCGTTGTTATAGACATAGTAGGAACCGCCTCGCTTCCTCTTTCGATATGTCAGGTCGCATTGGTGTAGAGCCTTTCTAAAAATATCGCGAATCTTCTTTTCGCTTATTGTTTCATCAATTTCAATGGAACTGCCATCTAGCTCAATTGTGAATCCTCCCAGAGGATTAGGAATAGATATTCTAATGCGTTCATTTGTTTTTGATATAATGGTATTATTCAACAGGCGAGTCATGGTCGGATCGTCTTGTGTTCTAATTCGTGTGAAATTTTCTGATATTGAAGGCTCTTTTTCTAGCTCTCCTTTAGATTCAACTTCTGAATAATAGAACGAGTCACTGCCATCTGTTAATTGTGCCTTGATTTTGCTTGCAGTCTGATCTGTGACTTCTCGTATCTCATTATGTTGACCAGTTGACTCACCCTCTTTTCTGTCTTGCCTGTAACTTGGTACACTCTCTTCTCGGCTATGCTCGTCAAGTAATGCAAGATTTTCCTCTTCCGTCAGTATACAAGAGTGGATATTCCTTTTGAGGCGTTCCAATTTGCTTCTCTTATCACCTTGTTCATTGAATTCTCGGAGCTTTCTCATAGTAATCACTCCATATTCTTGATGGAGGAGTCTGCCAAAACCAACCGAACCAGTAGCAAAACTGATTCATGACTAGCACGAAGTTCAAATAGAGTTCGTTCCGCATTTGTATTCCTATCCAAATGAAAGCCCCCTCTCATTGTCCTGAGATAAGCCGACAGAGTTTCCACTCGGGTGCATTATTTTCTCTTCAATTTGTCCAGATTGTGTCTAAAAAGGCACAATAATCCCAAGTCTAAGGGTGGACTTGGGAAAATCAAGGAGATTACGGAGAGTTTACACACAGGAGTCATTGATAGATTAACCTCTGTGGATTGTGTTGGTTACAATGATACTAAAGGTATACCCTCAGTGGTTCTGAGAACTCATAACATCGTAATGAGCGGTTTGGGGATAAAGAGCTATTTGACGAATTGAAATACCAACCATATGCATACAATACATGAATAAAAGCATCATATGCACGGAATGGTGTTTTCATCATCGCAACCGGCACAACGAGTTGCCACTTTTTGATGACCAGCACAAGAAGAAGGTCTTATGTTCACTAAGCAACGTTCTGCACTATCGTTTGCGAGTTATTAGAAGCAGATCATGGTATTCATCAACTACATTATCCTAGGGCCTGTTCATTTCGCCTTGGTGTTTCATTAGGAATTTGACCGTTTCCTATAGCTGAAAATGGTAGTGCTATTATAACGCGGGGTCCAAGCCATTTGTTCTTCATTAATATGAAGAGAATAGAGACGCGAAGAGCAATTTGGAATGCTTTGTTTATGTCCTGAGCGTCATCTGTGTGCCCGGTTCTCCGATGCTTTGCGCAGCTACCGTGCCTACAGCCTCACCTGGCTCAACCAGTGAGCGTTCGTAAGACTCAATCACGTTCTCACAAATGGCATCAAATTCTTTCTTGGTGATATCCAAGTCTGTGACCTTATTCTCCAGTTCAATCTGAACTCTCGGAGGCAATCGTTTCTCTTCTTTAATCTCTTTGAACCGCTTTTCCATGTGGCTCTTGATTTTTGATTTGCTCTCTGCCATATCTAAGAACTCCCTTACTTCATCCTTCCTTTTCCAAGAACCTTCTCGATGGCAATATCTACGTTCACCGAACGCCCGTGGTCTGACTTACTCGGATCCACACCATCATCGCCGAACTTGAATTGTACAATTCTCCCGGGAGCAGTACGTACAGTTCCATCTGTTTCTACTTTCAAATCCTGCAGAGCGGTCATCAGCCTGCGCTGCATGTATCCTGAAGTGGATGTTCGAACTGCAGTGTCTACCAGACCTTCTCGTCCACCCGCAGCGTGGAACCAGTATTCAATCGGGTCTAAGCCATCCTTGTAACTCGATTTCACAAATCCTCGGGCCCGCGCACCTAAGTCACCTGCTTCAAAGTGTGGTAAGGTACGACCGATGTATCCTCTGATGATTCGTTCGCCACGAACAGCCTGCTGGCCTACAACAGCAGCCATCTGGGAGAGATTCAATCGAGAGCCCCTAGCTCCGGTTTGTGCCATAATGACAGCAGAGTTCTCAAGTCCAAGATGTTCTCCTGCAACAGCGCCAGCTGAGTCTCTTGCCTCAGCCAATGTAGCCATGATTCTTTGCTCAAGAGTTTCTTCAAGAGTCTGACCAGGGTTGGCATCCAGCTCGTTTCTCTTGTAGGTTTCAATAAGCTGGTCTACCTTCTTGTTGGCTTTGTCTAGAATGATTTTGATTCTCTGTTCAGCCTCACGTGGAAGGGTGACATCATCAAGTCCCATAGTGAAGCCGCGGTCGGTGATAAGGCGAATCAGCAACCTGCCGACTGAGTCCATGAACTTTCGGCCTGCTGTGGACCCCTTCTCTTTGATAATACGGTGGAAGAGTGAGTCTGGTTCACCAGCTCCAAATGCTTTTTCGTCTACTACGCCGTACATGAGCTGCCCATCACGAACTACCACGTATGCGTCATACTCGCAATCCTCCATCTTGCATTCCTTGCATTTTCGGCAAATATTGGCCTTGAAGGAGATGTTAATCCCGTCGGGTATGAAGAGGCTGAATATCTGTTTGCCTGTCCAAAGCTCCACTGGAGATTTTATGGCAGGTTCAGGGAGTTCTCCATCAAACCCTGATACAGCGGTGAGCTGATTAAGTTGATTGAGGGTATATAGACTGGACTTTCGTGTCAGTAGAAATGCTGCTGAGATGTAGTCTTGGAGTGCACCAATAATGGGTCCACCGTAGCGTGGCGATAGAATTTGCTCCTGTACGCGCATGAGAACCCGTGCTTCTGCTCGGGCTTCTTCTGATTGTGGTACATGCAGATTCATCTCATCGCCGTCAAAGTCTGCGTTGTATGGGGGACAGACGTACAGTGACAATCTAAATGTCCTGTATGGCATCACACGTACTTCGTGTGCCATGATTGACATCCTGTGTAATGATGGCTGTCGGTTGAATAGAACAATGTCACCATTACTGAGATGTCGCTCTACGATAAAGCCAGGCTCGATGGTGTCTGCAATTATAGTTCGGTCCTTAACGAAACGCAAGTCTACTCGTCTGCCATCAGAACGGATAAGATAATTCGCTCCGGGATGACGGTCCGGTCCTCGAATGACCAGTTCCCTCATCTTCTCCATATTCCACTCAGTTACTCGTTGTGGTATCGTCAATATCGTAGCTATTTGATCTGGAACCCCTACTTCATTCATACTCAAGTTCGGATCAGGAGAAATGACAGTACGTGCAGAGAAGTCCACTCGTTTTCCTGAAAGATTCGATCGGAAACGGCCTTCTTTGCCTTTTAGTCGCTGAGATAAGGTTCGCAGAGCACGTCCAGATCGGTGTCTAGCAGGGGGAATTCCGCTCAGTGAGTTATCAAAGTATGTACTAACGTGATACTGTAAGAGCTCCCACAGGTCTTCTACAATCAACTGAGGAGCTCCGGCTTCGAGATTCTCTCTCAGCCGCTGGTTAATCCTAATGATGTCAATGAGTTTGTGACTAAGGTCGTCTTCTGACCGCACACCTGACTCCAGAGTGATTGAAGGTCGTACTGTGACGGGCGGTACACCCAAGACAGTCATGATAGTCCATTCCAACCGTGCGGCCTGAGGGTTTATTCCCAGAAGCCGGTAATCATCATCAGTGATATTTTCAAGACGTTCTCTGATGTCTATTGGTGTAAGCCTAATTGACCCCGCCTCACTAATCTCATATATTGAAGTGGGTTTCTCAAGCTTGATTTTGAGTTGTTCAGCCTTGCAATGTGGGCATTCCTTGGACTTTGCGCCCTTCTTCAGGATTTCTTTGGAGAGGTTAGCGGTTTTTTGACCGATTGACGGATATCTCTTGAAGAGTCTATTGTAATGCTCAATCTCTTCGTCATTGAGCTGGATTCTATTACACTCTCTACAGGTTGCGCGGAGAACTTTGTGTATGACCTTTGCATAGCCGGCATGCATCACAGGACGAGCAAGCTCAATGTGCCCGAAGTGTCCCGGACAATTGCCTACTCGGTTTCCGCAGGTCCTGCAACGTTGTCCTGGGTCAATAACTCCTAGCCGAGGATCCATAATACCAGACTCAATGGGATAACCATCCTCATCATAGGTGTCAGCTACTACTATTTGAGCCACAGACATCTTTCGGATGTCCTCAGGAGATAACAAACCGAATTCGATTTCATCTACTTTCCTTGTACTCGTTCCAAAAATCATTTTAGATCATCTCCTTGAGTCGTAGTCTGGCAGCCAGACCAAGCGACATCATCTCTTGAATAAGCAATTTGAATGCATAAGACACTGTTATGTTGCTAATCTTGGCGCCAGTGCCACAAATAGGACAATAGTATTGGTCCTTGTTTCTGTCATATACGCCAATCAATCCGCACTCTTCACAGACCAGCATGCTGCTCTTGTCAGACTCGTCTAACAGCCGTCCTTTCAGCAGAATTGCTGCTCCGTGTCCGATGAGCACGTCACGTTCCATCTCTCCAAAACGAAGACCTCCTTCGCGAGCTCGGCCTTCAGTAGGTTGGCGAGTGAGAATTTGCACGGGTCCACGAGCACGGGCGTGTATCTTGTCTGCCACCATGTGGTGAAGCTTCTGGTAGTAAATAACGCCAACAAAGACGTCAGTCTTGAGCTTCTCTCCAGTTATTCCAGAATACATGGTTTCACGACCGTTATACTTGAAACCGTGTTTCTTGAGAAGATTGAATAACTCATCTTCCGTCACACCGGAGAAGGGTGTTGCGTCTTGCTGCATCCCAGATACACCTGATGCCTTGCCTGCAATCATCTCCAATATCTGGCCAATGGTCATCCGGCTCGGAATCGCGTGTGGATTAATGATTAGGTCAGGTACGACACCATCTTCAGTAAAGGGACAGTCCTGTTGTGGTACGATGTATCCAATGACTCCCTTCTGACCATGGCGAGATGCGTATTTATCACCAAGCTCAGGGATTCTTAGATCGCGTACCTTCACTTTGACAAGACGGTTACCGTCAATAGTTTCTGTGAGAATAACACTGTCAACAACACCGGACTCTCCATGTCGAACCGCCACAGAAGTTTCCCGACGGTTTGGTGATGCGATTTCGAATTCAGAATATTCCTCGAGGAATCGTGGGGGTGAAGTTCTGCCAATGAGAACATCTCCACCTTGAACCTCTACCTCGCTTTCTATGATACCATCTTCGCCGAGATTTCGGTAGGACTCGGATGCACGGTACCCTCGTACACTGCGATCAGGAATCTCAAATCGATCTTCCTGACCACCAGGGTATTTTCGTTCCTCGCTCTCGTAGACTCGGGCGAATGTACTTCGAGCAAGACCTCGCTCTATGGAGGCTTTGTTCATAATCAGTGCGTCTTCTATGTTATAGCCCTCAAAAGAGAGGATAGCTACAACAAAGTTCTGCCCGGCAGGTCGCTTCTCGTAACCGATAGAATCCATTGCTCTTGTCTTGACAAGGGGTATTTGTGGATAGTGGAAGAAATGAGATCGCGTGTCTGCTCGATACTTGAAGTTGGAGGCAGGAACACCAACGGACTGTTTAGCCATTCCAGCCATGTAAACGTTCCTTGGTGACTGATTTCTCTCTGGGAACGGAATAAGAGCTGCACTAATTCCAAGTACAGTAGCGGGGACAATCTCCATATGGGTGGTCCTTGGGCCAATTTCCTCAGGGCCCATGGCAATTAAGGCATTTTCTTCTTCTTCTGCATCAAGGAACTCAGTAATCCCATTCCGCATTAGGTCAGCAAAACCCCACTCACCATCATTGACCATTCTAAGATGCTCATCTGTAAGGCGGCTCTTCCCATTTTCCACTATGATTAGAGGACGTCTAACTCGACCTGCATCGCAATTTACCTGAACTTCATTCGTTCCTGGATAATAGGCGACATTAGTTTCTGGGTCCAATTCGCCTGCACGACGCTTTTGGCGAATGGTTTTTGCCAGTACTTGTGGTGCAGGATGTACTCCGAGAAGTCGTCCATTTAGAAATACATCAGCCCATTTCTTCCCTCGTTTGCCTTCTAACTTCTCAATTGGCTCTACTTCTGCCTTCAGAATAGCCCTTTCAACGGCATCTTCGTTAGTGCCAACCGAAATGTAGGCCATCATGGCGATGTTTTTTACAAGACCACAGTTGGGGCCCTCAGGCGTTTCGTTGGGACATATTTTGCCCCAGTGAGTGGAATGAAGGTCTCTTGCTTCAAAGTGTGGTTGTGAACGGGATAATGGAGAAACAACACGTCTAAGGTGGGATAATGATGAAATGTAATTTGTACGGTCCAGTAGCTGTGATACTCCAGCCTTGCCACCCACCCAATTTCCAGTTGCAAGAGCGTGTTTCAGTCGTTGTGTAATGACATCGGCCCTTACCGCTGTGCGAATATTGGGCTTCCTGCCACGGACTGCAGTTCGTTCAAGTTGATACTTAATATCCCTCGTCAGAGAGTAAAGTGCCACTCTGAAGAGCGACATAAGAAGGTCACCGGAGAGCTTCAAACGTTTGTTAGCGTAGTGGTCTTTGTCATCAGCGGTTCGCTTACTCAATACTAGTTCCAGAAGTCTCTCGACCATCTGTCCAAGATAATAGGCCTTTTTCAGCCGATGTTCTTCTTCAGTGCCAACATGAGGCAAGAGGTATCTGTCAAGAACTTTCTCTGCCCGGGCAAGTCTGTATTCTCGTGTTTGACCCACTGCTACTCGCTTTCCAATGAAATCAAGTGCATTCTCTTTGGTGCTAGTAGGTTCCTGTTCGCCCTCTTCATCAGTTTCGTCTTCGTCTTCGTCGCCCTTCTTCCGTTTCTTTCTTCCTTCCTGACCCTGAGTAACATTGATTGGGGCAGCCTGTTCAATAGTGACAATCAGTTCGTTTCTAACCTCTTCGTCATCAGAGATGACTTCAGCAATTTCTCTGTCAGATTCCAACCCAAGAGCCTTCATCAGGATTGCCAATGGTATCTTGCCAGGCACTGACGGGAAGGATGCACGAATCTCTCCAGTTCGCTTTCTTTCGATTGTAACAGGCGCACGAAAGCCACGTGACGTCGAGAAGACTTTCCCGACGTGGGTGTAACTGGAACTCTTACTTGCTTCCTCAATCAAGATTCTATTTGGCGCCAAGTCTTCTTGAGTGACTAATACTCGTTCTGAACCATTAATAATGAAATAGCCACCAGGGTCTTTTGGGTCTTCTCCACGCTCAATCAGTTCTTCATCAGATAGATCATGAAGAAGGCAATACTTGCTCCGAAGCATGATGGGCAAATTACCGACATAGATTGACATGGTCTCCATTCGAGTTGTGACAGTGCCTTCTTGACGGACTGGAGTCATTTCAAGAAACAGCTTACTGGCATATGTGAGGTTTCGAATTCGTGCCTCATTGGGATATAGGTCATGTTCGCTTCCATCTGCCTCTCGAATGGAGGGGGGACGAACCTCAATCTTTCCCAAATCAACGTGATAGCCCTCGACCTTTGGATTAAGCTGGCCGATACTATCTACTACTTCTTGTAATTCTTCTTCGACGAATCGATTGAATGAGTCTAAATGCTGACCTACAAGGCCCTTCTCATCGAAGTATGCCTCGATAACCGGCCAGAATTTTTGCCTCTCTTCTATATCTGACATGTGGAGCTACACCTGGTGATTAGGACGGGGGAACTACCACTGCAAAGCACTTCCCATAGCATAACCCAGAGAATCCGAGTTGCTCGTTTGCCGTAATAGCCGCCCCGTTGTGTTTACTCAGTCTGACCTCATCCCATCCAAACTCTGTAAAGGCTCGTGGCGGGCTCGGCGGGAGTTTCACACCCCTTGAGAACCAAGGAGTTTTTTGAACCCGCGGCCATCAGGTTAAAAGCCTGCTGCGCTACCTATCTGCGCCACGAGCCCCGTACATAGATTTTGACGCATAAGACGCTCCGTACGAATTGTCATACAGTATAATGGCTTGTACAGAGCATTACATATGGTCATGCATGAATGGGAAGCTGCGCTGCCTGAGCACCTGCCAGCAATTCTGTGGACATAAAAGGTTTTCTTTAGAACAAGGAGATGGCACATCAACTAGGGCTGCTACGTGGCTTCGAGCAATATAGTATGTACCTTTGTTAGTAAAAAGCATTTTGTAGATAGTGATACAGAGGCGTGGATTGCTGATCGTCAAGAAAAGTCATGCTATCGATGGTACTAGAGTGGGAGAGCAGCTTACCCTTCGACATCTTTAAATTCGTTTGACTGTGTCCTCGCCTTGGGCCCCTGTAGTGTAGCCCGGCCAGCATCCAAGACTGTCAAGGTGATACGCGTTGCGTCTCGATGCAGAGCTCTTGGGATCCGGGTTCAAATCCCGGCGGGGGCGCCATTCTATTCTAATTGATGTTTCCACTTAGCTGATAAATCAAACCATGGTATTTTGACGAGCACCGCATCAATGTTGACTTAAGGGAAGGCTTCGATACTATTGTTGTTATGAGATATTGTGTCGAGACCCTCTTGGAACATAACTTCATGTGTCGGGAGCCTCTTCTAGATGAATGTGGAAAACTCTCGAATGAGGAATTTACAAGGGATTGGGGTGTTGGGAGAGGCTCAATCAGGAGTATTCTTCTGCATCTTGTCAATACGGAGAGATACTGGGTTGGGATTTTGAAAGGGGAAGAACGGGATTTTCTTACAATCGAGGAGTGTCCTGGTCTTGATACTATATCCGACGAATGGAAGAGAGCTGGGAAAGATACTCGTGAGTTAGTCAAAGATCTCACTGATACGAGTTTGAGTCATGTTGAGAGTATGACATGGGGAGAAGAGACAGTTAGTTTTACAGTAGCCAAAGCATTGATTCATATGGCAACTCACGAGATTCATCACCGCGGTCTGTTAGTGGGTTTGCTTAGACAACTGGGATACAAACCTCCCAATGTCAATATGCTTTGATTGGACGATTGATAAAATGTCAGAGTTTCTTCAGAAATATTATGAGGGTATTCATCTGCAGAAGACCGGAATACCAGATACATTGAGATTGGTTTCACATGAAAGTATTGTTCCCCTTCTAGATAGGCGAATGATTTTGCTTACAGGAGCCGGTGATTCCTATGCAGCTGCGGAATATGGTCAGTGGGCCCTCACACATGCAAGAAAGGTTGCACTGGCAGTATCGCCCCCAGAAATTGAAAGGTACACTTTGGACCAGGACTGTCTGGTTGTCGGAATATCGGCGTCAGGTCGCAGTCTGTCCACTGTAAAGGCATTAGGACATGCTAAGGGCGCAGGAGCAGACACTCTTATCCTTACAGATAATGTACATAGCGAGTTTCTTGAATCGGCTGATTTCCAATGGGTCACAGAATCAGGAGTAGAAACCTTCGATATAGCCCCAGCTGCACCAACAACAGCTGCTATGGCATTTCTACTCAAAACTGCAGGCCTAATCGTTTCCCTTCCGAGTAAAGGAATATACAATGATTTTGAAATCATGGAGAGAAATATGTCAAAGATTGTCAAATGGGCAGAAACTGAGGGGAAAGGATTGTCAGATTTCATAGACATAAATCAGGCCCTCTATCTAATATCAGAGGGGCCAAATCACGTGGCAGCTCACATTGGAATGATGAAGTTCAACGAGTTCTCACTTCAAAGAACTGTGGTTTCTCTCAGAGAAGAATTCCAGCACCACTACAATCTCTCTCTTGAAGAGGGAAATAGAGCTGTCTTGATATCTGATAGTCCATGCACGGAGAATGATGAGAGGTATATTGGTGTGCTTCGTGATACTCTCGATGTCCCGTCCTATCACCTCTTTACATCAGAGGAATGTAATCTGCGGTCTCCTTTGGGTCAGGCAATAGCTAACACGATTGCACTTCAGATGGCGGCATATTATGTAGTATCGAAACACAAACCAGATATGGAATGGTTCAAAATGCCAAACGCAAAAGCATTCAAGATTTACTAGGAGTTCATGCGACTTCAATAAGATTGACATGTTTAGTAATGAAATAGAGCTTGTGGATATAGTGCTTGAGAATGTGCTACAAAGACCTGATGAAACCACTTGGCGAGAAACTGCGGAGTATATCAATAACCATCCAGATGAGTTTCACAAGTTCTTAGACCTAGCCTTTAGTGAGGAAATTGATGAGTGTGAGAACTACAAGAATCGATTTTTAGATGTAGTCGACTTTATGGAACCAAAATCAGCTATAGAGGTAGTCGGTCGATCTATTGAAGATACTGCAGAAAAACGCGAATCCGTGGGCTTAAAGCCGCATATCGAGGGCAGATGGACCCCCTAGTTCCGGATAAACTATTTCTGACAGATTGAGTGAACTCAACGTGTCTGAAACTTCTGTGTTCCACCCGTCCCCTGCCAGCGTCACCGCTCCCAGCATACCCGGAGGTCGCTGAGTCAGCAGGGGCTTTGTCCGTGCTCATCGGGATGGTATCCCTCCCACGGTCCTGGCTTCCTCCTCCTGTGTGGTTGCTGAGGCATCACTCTCAGCCACAGGGAGGCTTTCCACAGTCTTTACCACGGCGGG
>CAZYLT010000001.1:0-426550 GCA_964648855.1 uncultured archaeon | reverse complement strand
TAAGGAGACCCCCGAGGAGTCTGTCAAGAAGATATTGAAAAAGGCTGTAGATATGAGGTTCCTGTAAGAAAAGAGAGAGTGGTGACAAGATGACTAAAAAGAGAAAAGGAAAATTCACAACAGTATCAATCCCTATTCCTCTATTCAACAAAATAGAGCAACGGATTGATGGCACCGGATTCACATCTGTTTCAAGCTACGTGACCTACGTGCTACGAGAAATCATTGCGAGTGAAGACGAGGAGAACAGAGAAGAGCCCTTTACCAAAGAAGATGAGAAGAAGGTAAAGGATAGACTCCGTGCTCTTGGATATCTTGACTAGCATTGTTTTTGCACATTACTAGTCGCGGCGGAATGACATAAAGTTTACAAGGCCAACAAGGTCCGTAGACCCATGCTTATCATCGCCATGCCCAAGACCGCCAGTACGAGTCTGCTGGATACTTTGGGCAGACTGCATGAGATACCCGCACAACAAATCTACTTTCCTGAACGTGAAGTAAATCCGAGGTTCAACTATGTTGCCAGATTGCACAGCGACATGCGCAAATTGAACCCGAAACTAGCCCAGAAATTCACTTCTCAAAACGCGTTCTATAAACAGCACTTGCTTCCTACTCGGAGAAACTTGAGCTTATTAGAGGACTATAAAAAAGTCATTCTAACCCGCAAACCCAAGGAGATTATTGCAGCCTACAGACGGAATTTCTTAATGACATACAAAAAAGGGCTCGAGCTATTCAGGTCGAAATTCAAGAACTTGAGAGGCACTGAAGAATGGGTTGAAAAAGCAAGAGATTTAGGTCTAATTGAGCAGCTGGAAGAAATGAGAGATGGCTGGCTTGAAAACAGCACGGACCATCTTCACCTTACTTACTACCAAGTAATACAGCGTCCGAAACAATCAGTCAATCTTATCGAGAGATACTTCGGAATTCCCCTAAGCGATGAAGTCGAAATGTCCAGAAAGAGATACACTCGCTCGGGTATTTTGCGAGTGCAAAACCGTTTCAAAGAAATGCTAAATCAAATAATGAATTTGCTTCAACGCTAGAGATTAAGATTTCCATAGATTTCATCAAGAACCT
The DNA here is from genome assembly GCA_964648855.1 of uncultured archaeon. Lineage (GTDB taxonomy): Archaea > Asgardarchaeota > Thorarchaeia > Thorarchaeales > Thorarchaeaceae > TEKIR-14. The sequence continues at coordinate 425,461 of CAZYLT010000001.1, read as the reverse complement.
CCAACTAATCCTGACTCATCCTATTGAGAAGCAACAAATCACACACCTCTCTAACTGCACCTTTTCCCCCTTTATTCCTGCAGATGTATCCGGAGTTCTTCTTTACTTCAGGTAACGCATCTGACGGGCAGCAGCCTAAGCCAACTAACTTCATACACGAGAGGTCATTGAGGTCGTCACCAATGTACGCTACTTCTGTCATCTCTATACTAAGACGCTCACAGAGCTTCTTCAACTCTGGAGCCTTGTTCTTGATACCAGAAAAAAGGTGGTCAATTTTAAGTTTTTCAGCTCTGGCTCTTACTATGTTAGAGTCCTCGGAGGTCATTATGGCCACTTCTATTCCTTGATTTCTAACAAGTTCCAATCCTTTTGCATCTCGAGTATTGAACTTCTTCAGCATTTCACCTTCTTCAGAGTAGTACATTCCCGCATCAGTCAGGGTACCATCAACATCAACTACAAGCAGTCTTATGACTGGGATGTTCTCAAGAATGACATTCCTTTTCCTATCCATGAGCAATGACTCTACATCTTGCCAATCTGCTTGTTCATCTATCTCAATAGCCGTTTTGGGATCCATTCCAAGGATGCCGATTCTTCCTCCTAGTCTGCACTCTTCTTCAATCAGCAATTCTCTAGTGGTGATATAGAATGCACCATTTTCCATGATCCACCCCTCAAACTCCTGTCGTCGAGGTCTCTCTTTGTAGTCATAGTTCACTGGTGATGCTGTATCCTCTTCTCCAATCCAATAGAATCTCTTTTCCCTAACTCCCGTCAGCAGTGAATCATAATCCCCTTCAAAAAAGAGATTCAATCCCTTGCGGAAATCGAAACTTGTTGTCAGTGGGGATGTTGCCTGAGCTGTAATCAGTACATCGAAATTCACCTTTTCGGCGAAATGAAGCATGACGCTCTCAGTTGAAGCATCATCGGTTGCCAAGTTGGCTGGACGCTCCACAATGCCTATGTCCGATGAGATTGATTCTACTACTTGAGCTATCTCATTGTCATCTGTCGAAACATATACACCATCAATCCTTTCGACATCCAATAGTGCCTCTAACACCCATGAACACAATGGTTTTCCTGCAATAGGCTTGATGTTTTTACGAGGAATAGATTTCGATCCCCCACGCAATGGAACCAATGCAACGATTCTCTTTCCATCAATCATTCAATCACAACTGTCGTTATCTTTGGAAATGATATGCGGACTTGCCCTAATAGATATCTATTCTTTCTTGAAGTAAGGGGTTTTTGTGTCGTCATGCTGCCTAAGTTTATTCCTGACCGGCACTTCACTCTCATATACTCGGATTTTTCCATCTCCAAGGGCTGCTTCTATGACACGGATATCTCTCACCAAGCGAAGCAAACCAAATGGTTCAACCGAGGCTGCTTGATCAGTACCCCACATTGCTCTGTCTAGAGTTATATGCCTCTCTACTACATCTGCCCCTAATGCCACAGCAGCAGTTGATGTCTGGAGCCCAGTTTCGTGGCCCGAATAACCGATTGGGCAATCATATCGATTCCGGAGTGTTTCAATCGCACGCAGGTTGAGCTCGTCGTTATTAGCTGGATAGCTGCTATTGCAGTGTAGAATAATGAGATTGTCTGTCCCGCCCAAAACTTCTATCGCCTCGTCAATCTGCTCTTCTGTGGACATTCCTGTGGAAATAATCATTGGCTTGTCCAAATCCCTCACTTTGGTCAGCAAGTCATGGTCTGTCAGAGATGCAGAGGCCATTTTATAGCAGGGCACGTCAAATCTCTTGAGAAAACCAACTGAATCTTGGTCCCAAGGTGAAGCAAACCACAATATCCCTTGCCGTTTTGCGTACTCGTCGATTACGGAGTACTCTTCTTCCTCGAACTCTATACGTTTCTTGTACTCTATATATGGCATCTCTCCCCATGGAGTCTGCCGCAATTTCTGCTTTTGATGTTCAGGCACTGCAATGTCAGGGTTCCGTTTCTGGAATTTTACAGCATCACAACCCGCAAAAACACCGACATCAATCAGCCTCTTTGCATTTTCAAGGCTGCCATTATGATTGATCCCAATCTCTCCTACTATGAATGTGGGATGTCCTTCTCCAATTATCTTGTTTCCGATTTTCACAGTCTTTCGTGGCATCTTTTCAAGCTCCGTACTGTAATTGAGCAGAGTAGATAATCCTGAAAGACAGAGTACTATAAAGGATTCTCTATGCTCATTTGAGGGCTGTCCTCTTCAGACATCAGATAATCTCAAGCGAAATCAGAGTGCGACATCTTTTCTTTGTCCACTATGAATAGGCTGCATCCTTCAATGAAGATTGGATTTTCCCTTTTGTTTTGAGAGCAAAAGAACGCACAGGATTAATAGCAAAAAAGCAGTCTTCTCACTCTCCATCAATTATAACCATGTTCATTATCAAACTAGTTTCCGCTCTAATATTCCAGACATGCAGCCAATTCCTCCGGCCGCCCTTGTTAGTTCACTGATTTTCACAGTGTGACAATCATTACCATGCTCCTTGAATAACTGACGCGTATTAGTGACTCCTGCAGGCATATAGATTTGGTTTGGCCCTAGCGTGACAAAGTTCATGCCCTTCATTGTGATACTTCATGTTCATTGGGGACAAAGATCAAAGAGAACCCGTACTCTTGCAACTCGATGATAGCTCCATAGGAGGTTCGCCCTTTCCCACCGACCGCCACATCCTTATCCACAAACCTCAGGTCGCCCATCAAATGCATGGAAACATGAGGCAAATCGACTGGAATCGTTTCAATGTCCATCTCTTCCAGAATATTAGCAACTTGCGCTGCCTCTGCCAGTTATTCCCGAGTCCTAGTCCTATCATATCGGTTTACGAGTCAATCCAGACAGCATCGGACTCTTCGAAATTTAGCGGCTCCTGAATATGGACATTCCCAGCATACCTGACCAAGCTGCGACGAACCTTTCCTCAGCTGCACGCACCGAAGATGCCGGTCGAGGCAAGAAACCTATGACCCCTCCATTACTAGCCATCCGAAGAAATGGATTCTATTTTTCAGAAGAGCGATTTCCTAGACTGGGATGGAACAAAGAAGACTATTGCAGGTGAGGTTTACTGACTCCTGTAAGCCACAATCTATCTAGAAAGTCGGATTAAGAAGGACCCAAATCAGACTGGTCAATCCGATTAGAACTATCGAAATGCCGGCGAACTTCTTCAGACGTTCTTGTTTGAGTTTGGTGGTGTATGTTGAGAGGGGTGCTGCAAGAATTCCACCTATAGTGACTCCCAGAAGCAGAGTCAAATCAACCGGCGACGCAAGGAACAAGTAGAAGAAGACAGATGATGCCAGTGCTCTATAGATGTTCAAAATGATTAGCCACGCCCCTATGAGGATACCTAGTTTTCTTGTCGGAACTCGCCCTGCCACCCGGGCTCCAATAGGTGTAAGGATTAGGCCCCCTAACCGCACAAGATGAATCAGATAGAGCTCTGGGAGGCGTCCCATCCTGATAAGAACGGAAGAAGACATTGCTGACTGAGAAGTCGATGGTATTGAATGGCTGGGGTTTTTTGAAATATCCTTCTTCAAAGAAGAGTGTATTGCTGGACAACATGTAAACAGCGCTTACTGGTACAAGTCAAAGGTGAGTGTCCGGCCACAGTAACAGCAGGCGGTTGGTTGGCCAGATTTCAATATCTCGACCTCTCCGACTTTTAGAGGGGCAAAGCAGTACCGGCATGCCCAAGAGATATGTCTCTCCAAGTGACCTTCTTTTTGGCCTTCTTCAGGCCAGAGAGCCAATAACCTAACCGTTGAATCCCTACATCCGGCCGCAATTAAGCGTCCATCTGAACCAATGGAGATAGAATCTGCTCCATCCATGCACACTTCTATTTCAGCAATCCTATTTCCGCTGCTAATATCCCAAATATGCAGGAATCCTGCTGATTCAAGAATGAGAAGGAGAAGTCCACTTGGATGGAATTTGATATCTGCTATTGGTGCCTCACAGACCTCAAGACGTACAATTGGGTTCCGTGATGGTATCCGCCACAGTTGGGCCCTCCCTTTCTCATCTCCTGTGGCTAAAGAGCAATTATCTCTACTGAAGTCGATACATTTAATGGAATCTCCCAGAGTACGAAACTTTTGAAAAATCTCTAGTTTTTGTAAATTCCACATTTTGATCTCGCTATTCGCAGAAACAGAAACCAAGAAATTACCATCAGGGCTGGATGTGATATCATTGACCGTGTCTGCATGTGCCTGGAGAGCATAAGGTGCAGAAGAGCCATCAGAATCCCAGAATTCAATGCTCCCGTTGCTCAGTCCCACTGCAATCATGCTGTTTCTTAAATACGCAAGGCAGTGCCCCGAAGCATCTAATGCTTGAGGAACTGGAACAGCCGGACCGCCTGATATCTTCCACACTGAAAATGTGTTGTCTGATGAAACAGTGGCTACTCTATCCTCATTTGAGCTTACACCTAGGTCATTGATTGGTGCAGAATGAAGACGCCTCGATAGGAGTGATTTTGAATCTGCAATCCGCCACAAGCGGACAATTCCCTTCTCGGAAGCTGATATCAGTCGTTCAGAGTCACTTAAAAGAGAAACATTACTCACAGCAGCATTGTGGCCAGTCAGGATCTTCTCTTCTTCGATGGCCAAATTCATGCTTTGATTTCACCTAAATATTCTATTGAGCCTGCTTTTGTTCACCCATCAGATTCTTGTTGGACCCCAAGTTCATTTTCATGACCTGTCAACATTTCTTTCTCATTTGGTTTCTCAAGAAATGACTCGATAACCTTGGCCTCCTCAATTGCCTGAGGCTGGAGCTTCTTCAGCTGGACTTCTTCGTCTGTCGGGGCTCCAGGTAGCATTTTCTGCAGTATCTTGTAGTATTTCTCTCCTGAGAGATTTCCAGCAGCCATGAGTTTAGAGGCAAACCATTTTGCATGAGCGTTTCTGGAAGCATCAATCTCTACAAGACCTGCGATGCTATCTTGATATGCATCTTCAAAGCTAATCGAGTTGATACCGTTTGGGTCAAAAGTGGAGCTATCAAATCTCTTCAATGCCTTCTCGTAGAGTTTATGGATAATGTAATGGTGCCTTAGCATTTCCAGACCTGCTCGCCAATACCATGAAAGGGTGGTTGTGTTCTTGTATTTTGATGCATCCTCTGCCATGAGATATTCAAATCTGTTGCATCTTGCCCCGAGATACTCTGTGCACATGAAAGGATCACCTTCGCAGTCAATGCAATTCAAACAAGTATCGGATATTACACGAAGCGGTTCACGTTCTTTCACGTATATGTCACCATTTCTCGCGATAACAATTGGTTCCACTACTGAATTCTTTTCATGGAATTTGAGGTCTCCATGACAAGTTATTCCGAACGCTGTGGTGGATGACAACTCTGCTTTCCCTTTTAATGAGATTACCTTGCCGTGAGCATCTTCGAATGGGTCTCGTCCAATTTTTAGTCTCCCTGCGACGAACATGGGGGCTTTTACCATGAGGCTATGCGTAGCATACGCATTACCCTGTACGAATAGTGCTCCCCCAACATAGATTTCTTTGGCGTAGATGTTTCCTAAAACAACCACGGCACTTGATTCCGCTTGCTTGGTTGGAGGCTCAATCTCCAGTTTTTCTCTGGCAAGAATATCCCCCACTATGACCGCGGAAGAGTTCGACTCTTTACCTTTCCCGCTTCTGATGACTATGTCTTCATCACTGTATATACTACCGTGAACAGCTGACCCGGAATTGACAATGACCATTCGCCATGCATGTATTGAGTTACCTTGTCGGGCTCCATCATCAACAAGGACTTCATTGAAGTTACAGACCGCACCAATACCATAGTATTGGTTATCAAGCAGAATCTTGTTCTTTATACTATCAATATGAACACCTGGCTCTTCGGAAACAAATGTATTTCTCATATGCTGTCATCTCCCTCAGAGTAATTCGAATCAGGTTGCCAATCTTTGTAATCTGGTCCATAAAACTGCTGAATTTTACGTGTTAGGTCCCTGCTCATCCCTAATTCTTCCAGATGGTGAGCAGCCTTATTAACCAGCGACTTAGCTTCTCCAGAGATTCCCTCTATTGGTTGTGTTCTTTCGATGATGTTTTCTTCGTCAAAAGCTGGCGATGCAGCAACCATCTTCTCTAGATTAGGAGCTAGTGACTCAAGCAACTCGGGAATCGGCTCGTCACAGTGTTCTGCTCTGGTAGTGGCTGCACTCGGGCCGATAATTTTCTTCACATTGTTTCCGTCAGCATCCTCGAGTGTGACAACATAAAATGGTATTCGAAACAAAGCCATTTCTCCCGGTTCGACTTGCTGACTCAAGTCGGATTCAATTTCTGACTTGGCAGCTTCAATCCTGTCAGCTAGGGCTTTACGCTCATTATAGAAGCGAGTGAGACTTTCTCGGGCAGACTGGTACTTTTCCAAGAGTTCAGACCCTTTCACCCCGGACATATTGACTGCTGTTTCAGTTCGGAGGGTATCGATTGCCTTGGGACGCATTTCTTCGATAATCCGCTCAAAGTCTCTACTTCCCTCGTTGATTTTGAACATTGGTGCTAGTTCATCAGAAACGAGCCGTGCGAAGCGATTGACATTATCTTCAAGACCTTTTACGAAGTCAGTAATCACTTTTTGATATTGAGATGAAAATCGGTCTCTCGCCGTGGACCAAATCCTCTTTGCACTCTTATACTGTTCATTCTTTGTATCGATGATCGCCTCTGCCTTTGCTCTCTCAATGCTCAGAGTGGCGCTCTTGAGAGTTCGTATTTCCCGTTCAACCCATTCCAATGTTCCTGTCAGGTGTTCAAAACCCCTTCCGATTTCATGTGTCTGCTTTATGAGCTCATCCCTGATATCTTGAAGGATAGAAGCTTGTTCTTCTATCGATTTAATTACCCCTGACATACTCTCGATTGCCTCCCATGAGGAGTCGGATGAACCTCGTTGATACCTGCTCATCTATTCATCTCCTCTCCTCATTTCCCTTTTCGAAAGTCTTCACAACATTCCTGACTTCACTTGCAGCATCAAGATCCCCTTTGACTTCCAATTTGTTTTGCTCAGCCTGCTGTACGCTCTGTTCATATGGGCCCAAAGAAACCAGCTTTGACTCCTTGTTCATTACTACATCATGCACGTTTCTGATGATGACATCGGCTTTCTCCTGAATGTGTTTCGTTTGTTCCTTTAGATTCAGCAAGTATGCGGATGCAAGCGGATGTACTGACCTAGATACCTTTATGCCCTCACCCTGGTATCCACACCTTTCACAACGATAGTTATTCATTTCGTCCATCGTTAACTGTCTAAGATTTGCAAGCATAACCGGGAACACAGGATCCGCCAATGGAAGACCCGATTTAATCGCCCTCTCAATGCGTTCATTTGCTTTCTCGATTGCATCTGGGTCGCCATATACGTGAGGGTTCACAAGGTCGGGGTCTTCAAGGGCATTACCAAGTATTTTCTCGTTTACCCATCGTCTGAAATCAGTTTCCCTTTGTGCCTCCTCTAAATCTGAAAGACGACACTGAGAACAGAAATGAAAGTACATGAAGTCTTCATGCAACACGACAGAATATGGTACCGTGGCTTCAATGAGGGCTGGAATGGATGTTAAGATGTGAGAAATTTCAGAAAACTCTTCTTCGAACTCAACGATTACATCCCTTACTAATGTCATGACATCCTGTTCCAAAGCCTCTCTGGACCATTTCCGGAAGTTTTGAACCTGCTTGACCAATTCTTCCACAGGGATCTCCATGCATAACCCTCGATTCATCAAAATCTCCATGTCTTGCTTTTGCGAATCCAATTCTGAAAAAGAGGCCAGTAATTCTATCTCATTAACAATCGGACTATTACATTCTATGACTGGAGCTCTCATTCGAGTTCGTTCAATATTGGTATCACCCATGGAACTCACGAGGTCGTCCATTGGGTCTTCGACAATTTTCTCTATTCTGCCTGACACAGTGACATCATCGAAATCCGCCCTCGCCTTCAGGGTTTCTGCCTGCTGGTAACCCCCCATTTCGAGTAGGTCCCAATAATTACTCATTTGACTTCGAACACGAACCACAGAATCGCCAAATCGACCCGTGTTTCTTATTGCAGGGAATGAATATTCCTGTTGGTCCACTGCACCACCAGTATCGAGAATAATGAAGCGCCCATCTTCCTCTCGATATAGTGCAATCGGATATTCCACTCTTTCAATATTTTTAATTTTGTATTCAGGCCTGATTTTTCCTTTTTTCCATGAATAATAAAGGCCTATAATGAGAAAAACAGGTGCTAGAGGAGTAATGTAGATTGCTGTCGAAAAACCAGCCCACATCAGTGCTAATGGCATTATCAATGCGGTAACTGCCGGAATAAATGCCATGATTGCATATTTTTTGTATTTTTTTACACTGCTCGAGTACTTAGTCATAGATCTCTTAAGGGCTTCTGCAAACAGGATTGGTGCCTCTTCTTCATCTTCCATACACTCATTACCATATGTGACAGCACTCTTCATTACTAGGGTCTTTTCAAAACTCTTAGACAACTGCTTCACCCCCACTTGTTTGACATGATGCCGAACAGCCGAGCTGACAATATAGATATCTTGTTTTTATCTGTTGTTTGTACATAGAACCCGTGGATCTACACTGGGTTCATGTTCTATGGTTGTAGTGTGCAATCGATGCCTGCGAGGGCAATCTGAACTCCATTATCGCTCAAATTGCAACGATTTGCCAAATGATAATACCTACTTGTTGTGGAACTGTGCTGTACATCTTATGTGATTCAACAGACATGCTTCTCAGCTCCAAAGACTCATAATTCAGTGTGGCTTTTTTAAACGGGGATTAGAATTGGATATAGAGTCAGGCAGGATTCACCGCATCTTCGTAAGATATGCGAGTGTTCTCGGGATTTCATGTGCAATGGCAGTGGTCATAGTATTGCCGCTTGCCTACTTTTATCCACAGCTCGGTCTACTCAGTTCCCAGCTGGGAATAATCATGTTTCAGGGAATTCTTTTTGTTGCTACCGGTGGAATTGCGGTCGCTGTGTTCTCGGGCATTGGCATTCATCGTGAAAGAAAAGAGGTCCTGAGAAATATCAGGGAGAAGACCGCCGATAAAGCGGAGCTCGGTGGATTTGGGGATGCAAGTTTGCCGTCCTACATGCTTGCAGACTCGATAGATCATGAGATACTCGTGACCGTCAGGGAAATAGGAGGCGACATCTTAGATCTTCAGGAACGGCTCATGAAACGAGGATTGGTAAGAGCGGGTGTCGAATTTCAACGTCGAATAAGCAAGTCAATCCTTCTCGGGCTTCTCTATCAATACGATGATGAAAATCGCCTTTATTTGACCTCAGCAGGACTAGATGCCGTGAATATGCCTGCATCCTTGTTTGTTTCATCAATACCGGAAACCATATGGAACCTTGTGTTGAAGCAGAAGAGGCATTTGTCGCAGGAGGATTGGGGTGGCATCGTGGTTGCCACGGCTCAAGCTTTAGAGGCAGCGATGCAAAATCTACTGGAAAGAAGCATCAAGAGCAATCCCGACGAATGGGACGAAATTTCACAGACGATGCCCAATCGCCCCATCGAGAAGTGGTCTGCAGGAGTTCTCTTGGGTGCATTGAGGAAATTAGGAATCGTCAAACAACACTCACTTGAAGATCATCTTGCTGGTGAACTCATCAAGATTAGGAACCGAATCCACAGCAAACAGGGAGAAGATATGTTCGGGCCTTCTGATGCTGACAAGTGCGACATATACATGGGGTTACTTTTGCGTTCCTGGTTTGGATTGCGATGAATGAATACACCCCTTCAAATGTGCTAACACATCCCCACACTGGCCCCTCAGAGAGATCATCAGAGAGGTAGCTGTTATTCATGTTATCTGCTTAAATCACATCTTCAGTTATAGAGTGCGATTTGGTTTCAATACACCCAAGGAAACTAATCAGCCAGAATCCCAGCTATGTAAAGCATAAGATTCATCATGCAGGGAAGTCTACCAAATGGCATCTATATCATCTGTTTCAGCCATATCAAAAGAGTGGTCACTTGGTGCAGACGATTTGAGAGAAGGTATCATTCATCAAATAACAGACCTCAGCGTTCTTGGCATCATCTGGGATAGCTTTGGAGAGTGTGTATTGGCCCCAGAGAATTCGTACACAGTTGTGAGTCACGATTTCCTAGCTAACATCGACCCGATCGTTCTTTCGGCAGGCATTATCGGAATTGCGCTAATTGCTGCGGTTTACATGGCCTATCATAGACATAAGAGAAGTGCATATGCAAGGTATGATGCGCGCTTCAATTGATGCCATCTACGCTTAGGCGTGTTTCATCGTTTGTCCTACAAGTTATCTATGATTGCGAGAATACCACTACAGATAACGCGAAATGCACAGTCAAATCCCTACACACTAGAACTCACCTGTGAAAAAGACTATGCCTGCTTTTTATACTCTACACAATCAATATGATGGCGGCTAGAAGAGCTCCTCCCTAGACTGGCATGGAATAAGGAAGTCCATTGCAGGTGAGGTCCACTGACTACTGTAAGCCACAATGTATTTAGAAAGTCGGATTGAGAAGGACCCATATCAGACTAATTAACCCGATTAGAACTATCGAAATGCCAGCGAACTTCTTCAGGCGTTCTTGCTCGAGTTTGGTGGTGGTGTATGCCGAGAGGGGTGCTGCAAAAATTCCACCAATAGTGACTCCCAGAAGCAGAGTCAAATCAACCGGCGATGCAAGGAACAAGTAGAAGAAGACACCTGCTGCACAGATGATGCCTTCAACCAATGCTGTTATTGCTATAGCTGCCCTTGGGGTTATCCCACTGAGCATCTGACCTGCAGTGCTGATTGGACCATATGCCCCACCAGAAAGCCCTTTGTTGAATGCTGCGACGATGCCGATTCCCGTGAGGCTTCCGACGGAAAATGAGGTCGCACGCGCTCTACTGTGCATACTAAAAACTCCTGCAATGACCACAGTGATTGCGATGTAGACCTTGATATAAAACGAGGGCAAGGAGAAATTCACAAGTGTTGAAATGATTACTCCGATAATGCCAGTGATTCCTAAAACGACAACTGCACTTCGTTCATCGGATGACTTAAGGTCCATATTATGAAGCCTTTGATGGAAGACAGCTGAAATGAGGCCCGTGAACAGCTGGCTTATGAGAATGACAGGCACCAGCAAGAGAGGCTCGTAGCCCGCGATGAGCAGGATGGGTGCAAGAGTTGTACCATAACCCATACCAACGGTAGGTGCAATATATTGGCAGAGGAACGCGATGACAAGCAGTATCATGAGATTTTCAAACATTCTATCACTTACCCTTCAAATTTTCAATCAGTCAGATGACCTCAATTTTCTGTATGTATGATTGCATGGTTTTAGGTTGATATGCGTTTTCATGTCGCATGTCAAAATTCTGCAAAAATTGCATTGTTCCTCCCCTCTTTGGTTTCAGGAAACTATACTTTATCTTCAAGCACTTTTTCCCTCGGCATTTTTAGTTGCCAAATAGCTTCCGGACAACATTATCCATGATCATGTTCTAGACAGTGATTTGCCAGAAGACTCCTGTGAGAGTGTCGAAAGACTGTATACAGATTTGTTCTTCCCAATAAGTCCCTAGGAACCTAACCTTCCTGACTAGTATCCTCATGCGTGGGGAGATTATCCTAGCAAATGCCACGACTCTCAGGATTAGACTCCGAGATGAGCATTCAATGAAATGGCATTTCTACTAATCCACACAATGAACCGTTTTCATCAATACATACCTTCTCCTCTCACCCCGATGAGGGAGATTAGTATCATATTAGTTCGGCATGACTTGTGATGAAATTAAGGCTAAATCCATTCTACGATATCGATATTGAACATGAGGGTATGATGCGATTTCATATCTCCAAAACTTTTTCATCCTTTTTGGCCTGATGGGGCGATATCTTTTCAATGACCTGCATTACTTCATCAATCTTGTCAAGAGATAAGATCTCTCTAAAGACCTTAAGTTCGTGAAGGTTTCTAATCATGACACCTGTCTTCTTGGTCGGATTCCCCGCCTCATCGGGAGGATTGACTTCTATAGCGAGCGATGCTGGTCTATTCTTTGACGAAGGTATCTTCCGAATGAAAATTCCTGGCTCTGTTGTTTTCATCTGTTCCCAATTGTCACCTTTTTCTAATAACTCTCTGAGTTCCTTTTCCATTTGTGTCACCAATTGAACAGCTGAAACATTGTAGATAAAAGCTGTTGCCGCTGATGACTGGGAGTGCAAAATTCACCTTAGAGAATCTTTCGTTCTAGTATGCCAGTCATGCAGCCGATTCCACCGGCCGCCTTCGTTAGTTCACCAATCTCCACAGTATGGCATGTTATACTGTGGTCCTCAAGCAGGTGACGGGTGTTCGGAACTCCCTCAGGCATCAGAATTTCGTTGGGTCCTAGCGTGACGAAGTTCATCCCCATCTTCGTGGACACTTCGCCTTCATTGGGAACAAAGATCAAAGAGAACCCGTGCTCCTGCAACTCGATGATAGCTCCATAGGAGGTTCGCCCTTCCCTACAGACTGCCAGATCCTTATCCAAAAACCTCAGGTCGCCCATCAAATGCATGGAACCATGAGGCAAATCGACTGGAATCGTTTCAATATCCATCTCTTCAAGAACATATGCAACTTGTGCTGCTCCCTCTGCATTGGTTCGGAGACCCAGGCCAATCATGACTGTGTCTGGCGAGATCCACGCTGCATCAGCTCCCTCGAATGTGCCCGTTCCTGAGATGGTTCGTAAAATTGGAATACCGAGGGACGCCAGCCGAGATGCTATAGACCTCTCCTCTCCAGCACGAACAGTCGATGCAGGTCGCGATAGTATAGCCCCTTCGGGGGTCATGAACAGGAGGTCAGCCACAAACATCAGGTTCGGGGGTGGTGTATCGGCCGGTTCAACATACAAGACTTCAATGTCGGCTTCAGCATATGCTTCTGCCATGGAATCATGCTGTCTTCTCAAGAGTCCAGAATCTACAGTGTCAAGCATCTGGACGTCATCAGGGTCGGTTATGCTCTCCAGTTCTTTTCCAGGGCGATGAAGTAAAATGGTCTTTAGGCTTGCCCATTCAGAATTTACGCCACAGGACCGCCATATTGAGCCAATATCCTCTCGCATCGACCTGTTTCTCGGAGACCACTTTTTGCCTCCATATGCTGATGGTCTTGATTTTTCATCCAACTCGTATCGCCTCTAAGAGGAAGTCAGTAGCTAATGTCCTCATAAATCCCGACGGTGTCAAATATTATCTTAGAACACGTGTTCAAAGACACACTTGTCACGATGCTCCGATGACAGGTCTCTTGTCAAAAATTGAAGTATTTACACAAATGCAAGGCACTCAACGATGATGTCTGGGGAATTGGATTCGAATACGGCGTCAATATCGATGACAGCAAGTCAAGTCGCATATGAGTGAAACGAGATACGACAGAGGGAATATTCAGCAACCATCTGCAGGTTGATTCTTGAGATGTCCGGCGTGGCAGACTTCCTGAGCCCATGCGGTCATTGCCTGTAAATGTCTGTAGGTTTCCATACCCGCCTTCGTTAGGCTGTATTCAACTTGTGGTGGCGTGTCTGTGATTACCTCTCGCTTAACAAGTCCAAGATTTGTGAGGTCCGATAGTCGTTTTGATAAAGTTGCGTCGCTGATCTCCCTCTTCTCTGCATCATTCACCGCTTCGCGGATCTCATGGTACCTCAGTTTCTGATTCTGACCAAGAATGAGGACGATGGATACAGTCCAGGGGCGACCCAGCTGATAGAACAGGGCCTTCAAAGGCGCCAAGCAGGATTCTTCCGATTCAGAGTGTACATGCATTCTCACCTACTCCATATCATTCTAGCGACCAAGCCTGGTTCTCTCTTCAACATATATGCATCTTCTGGTACGTCCTCTCTACTCATGGCCTTGTGGCCCCGGCTGGGTTCTTCCCCTTCACACGGCCAAAGGAACTTCACCTGTCTTTAGCGCGACCTTATATTGCTGAGATATTGGTTCTGAACCGTGAAATACAATGTGTAAATGCAAATGTGAAGGTTCTGAACATCACAAGGAAATGTCTGATGAAGAGAAACTTGAACATGTCAGAGAATGCCTAGATGACACAATTGAGAGGTTAACATGCCTGAAAGAAGAGATTGAACAAATCACAACCAAGCAGTAGAATCTCTACTCAATGCACAGGGAATGAAATAGACAGTGACCGGTAGCGTGATCAAAGTAGAAGGATTGACTAAGGACTACGGCACTCTGAGAGCCGTTAACCACATCGATTTCGAAGTTCGCGAGGGTGAGGTCTTCGGTCTCTTAGGCCCCAATGGTGCTGGGAAGACTACTACAATAAGAGTGATGACAGGGCTCATCCCCCTAACTGCCGGTTCCGTCAATATCCTCGGGATGAATATTGAAGAAGACCCTATCAAAATAAGAGGGAAGATTGCTGTTCTCCCGGAAGAGGCTGATGTTTACGTGGACATGACCGGTCAACAGAATATACGGTTGTTTGCGAATCTCTATGGACTCTCTCAACGCGAATATGAGGAAAAGAGTGAGCGACTTCTGAAGCGAATGGGATTGTATGAGAGTCGGAATAAGAAGGCAAAGTATTACTCCAAAGGGATGCGTCAGAAACTGAGCCTCTGCATGACACTCATGTCCAATGCCGAGATTATCTTCCTTGATGAGCCTACAGGCGGCCTCGATGTTGACAGCTCAGCTGGCATCCGTGAAATGGTCAACGAGCTCGCATCTACTGGTGTGACCATCATGTTGACGACTCATAATATGCAAGAGGCTGAGGAATTGTGCTCCAGAGTGGCGATTATGAACCATGGGGAAATCGCGGCTGTGGATACGCCCACAAGCCTTCGGAATGCATTCATTGAGAAGCAAAGCGTTGTAGTTGAGTTCTCTGAACCTATCGAGTCTGAATCATTGGAGCAGATTCCAACAGTGAGCGAGGTCAGGGTTTCAGACGCACGAGTGCGATGTTTTACCCCCAACCCCGGAGAGGTACTCATGAAGATTGTCGATATTGCAAGAGAACGAGGGGTCCAGCTTGTGACTGCAAATACAGAGTCGGCATCACTCGAAGAGGTATTTCTTCATGTGGTCCGAACTCACAGAGGTTAGGAGGGTATGAGGATGAGAGCGACAACATCAGCCAATCTCCGGAGCATTCTCACCATAGCTCGCAAGAATATGATTGTGTACTATCGTCGAGGACCCACTTTGATATTCGGGCTTCTATTTCCCTTCTTTTTCTTCCTCTCCTTTGTTCTTGGAAGAAATGTCGAACCCGCTCAATTGATGCCGGGGTTACTTGGAATGGTCGTGTTCTTTGCATCCACCGCTGTCGGCCCAGTTATCCTTCCCACCGAAACGCGGGGACACACACTGGAACGTTTGGTGACACTACCCATTCCCTTCTGGGTCATCCTGCTGGGCGATGCCCTATCATCAACGCTATTCTCGATCATCTCATGTATAACGCCCATCGTGCTGGCTCTGCTAATCGTGGAGATGACAATCCCTAACATTCTACTCATGTTGGGAGGAGTTGTAGTTGGATGCGTGTGTTTTTCCTTTTTCGGACTGTTGTTATCTGCACCTGCAACTGATCATACCTCTACAATCATGATGCTGTCAACCATGGTGAAGTTCCCACTTGTGTTCATTAGCGGGGTATTTGTCCCTCTAGAGACCATGCCTGATTTCCTTCTCCCCTTGGCAATGATATCACCACTGACCTATCTTGTTGATATTCAAAACACAGCAATGTTTAGCAGTGGCTACTTCTCTCCCCTTCTCAGTCTGTTTGTGGTTGCATTGTCAGGATTCATCCTGTGGATTCTCGCTCATAAAGCTCACCAACGGACGCTTCAGAAACGGTTCTAGCCGATTAGGCAAACCCTATCTTGGGCAAAAGCTGCCCTCAGTCGAAATTGGACTGAAACGCCCGTTGACCAATATCTAGAATTGGGTGAACAGCTGGACATCCAGCTGTCTGCAACAGACCTCTCGGGATAGACTACTATTGGGTAAACAATACGGAGAGGTTCTTGTTCACCAACACATGCCGTTTATTGAGCGTAAAGCCCCTAGCAGTTGGCGAGTATCCCCTTACCCTTCGTGCATATGATATGCATGGGCCGGACTGCCAGGCCTTCATCACTATCTATGTATCTGAGCAGACCACTACTACAACCTCTGCCACAACAACTACAGAAACTACAACGACTGACACAGATACGACGCCAACGCAGGCCTCCCCGATGGGCCTCGTGCCAGTCATGATTCTATTGGGGGCATTTGTCGGAGTTATAGTTATAGTGATTGTGATTGCCAATATGGGAAGACGTCGAACAACACAGGCACATACCATTCCTGAGGAGTGGGGTTGGCTGTCGTGCTCCACCAAAAGTACAAGGTGGGATATGTAGATTTTTTCCCATATTGTTATATAGTCAAATGTTGGCTTGTGGTTTTATGAATTCCAGTGATGACACCCTGATAGTGCAGGGGAACGAGATAGCAGAGGTTGCACACGCGCTTAGAACGGGGTCCCGAATCAGAATCATTCGGCTCCTACAGAAGAGTGGGCCTCTGATGATAACCAATATCGCATCAAAGCTTAACATGACAGAAGCAAACGCTAGTGCCCAAGTCAAGATTCTTGAAAAAGTGGGTATCATAACTGCTGATTATGAGCCTGGTGAGCATGGCCTGAGAAAGCTATGTCGAGTTGCTAAGAACAAATTAGTGATAGATTTGAGCGAGTAGCGTAGTTAGGATTACTCTTTGATGAGGAATATCATACCACACCTCGGATGAGGTTCGTTTGAGAGTACATGAAGAGGCTCTTGGCAACAGAGTGAATCCTCTATCCGAATACATAGTGATTTCTAGGCTGCTATCATACTCCCGATGCGCTAGGATAGAATTACTCAAAGTTACCAACTATAGTCGGTATCTTGCCTCAAAAAGACACGATGGATGAAAGACTTTGAAATACGAAAATCTCCTTCCTATACTAGAATCTACTGTTGTTCCCGGTGGGCTGATACTCAATTCACTAAGAGGTATGGTGAAGAATCAGCCCAAGAAATCCGATCTCCCAGACTCCAAAGTGGACAGCACTTCGACCGCTCACACTTTGGCCGATGACCTTGTCCAAGAGGTGGCATTGCATATTCTTCATAATCAAATGCCGGATGTTCGGCTGAATGCAGAAGAAGACACCCCTCGAACGAAACTATTTGTTGGGACAGACGATGACCTTTGTTTTCACATCGACCCATTGGACGGGACCTACGCATATGTTTCTGGCGACGAGAACTTTGCTGTCGGTGCTGCCTTCTCTGAGAATCAAGAATTCATTGCAAGCGCAGTTTACTTCCCTGCTCTAGATGAGCTTTATCTTGCTCAACGAGGTGAGGGTGTTTCGGTTAAGAATGGCCTTGGCATAGGGATGGATTTCAATAAGAGGCCACAGGCTGCCTCTAGATTTACGCAGAAACGCGCTGAAGAGCTCTTGCCCGTTGTAAGGAAAATGGGCTTAGAGAAGCTAGACACGATGAGCGCCCACCATGCCATGATTTCAATAGCAAAGGGTGATGCCCAGGTCCTGATGTACCATATGGCTAGCCCCCACGATTTTGGCATTCCGCAAGTGATAGTAGAGGAAGCAGGTGGGATATGCACTGACCGAGAAGGTAAGCCCGTATGTTATGATAAGAGATTCAATAGGGTTCCTTGGTTTTTTGCCTTCTCTGATGAGAATGTCAAAGATGTGTTCTTCGAGAAACTAAAGGGCTAGCCGTTTTCTTTTGAAACATTTTTCTAATATATTCGTCTGTTCTTCAACTTCAAGAATCAAACTACTGGCATGGCAAGATAGTTCAGGCTGCCTTTGATCCAATAAGCTCTGAATCTATAAGGTCAGAAACATGAAAAATACCTAAGATGTTCGTTCTATTCTTGATATGACGGATACCTGAGGTGAACACAATATCTTGTTCTTTATCCACAAGGCCAGCATTATAGACCGTATTAACAGCCTCCTTTACCAAGTCATCTACACTGCTGACATCCTGCTCATACTGGACAGGCTGAACCCCCCAGAGCAATCTAAGTCTCCGTACAACTGCTGGGTTCCTTGTTACAGCAAATATATCAGCGTTCGGTCTGAATTTTGAGAGCCAACGTGCTGTGAAACCGCTTCTAGTGGCACACACAATTCCGTCAACGTTCTGTGGAATCAGCGAAACTGCGTTATAGACGAGGTTACCTATGATCTCTACAATCATCTTCATTGGAGAGGTAATGTCCATAGGATCAACGGGCGTAATACGCTTCTCTGCTCTTCTCACTATCCTCTCCATCATCTGCACTGCTGCAACCGGATATTTTCCCATCGCTGTCTCGCCGCTGAGCATGACAGCATCAGCTCGGTCAAATATTGCATGTGCAACGTCACTTACTTCCGCCCTTGTTGGAACTTTCTCATGTGTCATGGACTCAAGCATGTGCGTCGCAACGATTGCAGGTCTAGCCCACATATTGGCTTGGCGAACTAAATCTCTCTGAAGGACCGGAACATCCTCAACGGGCACCTCGATACCTAAGTCGCCTCGAGCAATCATGACACCATGAGACTCCTTGAGAATCTCGTCATAGTTCTTGACTGCAAGGGTGTGTTCTATCTTGGATATCACATCAACATTCTTTGGTCCATTTGCTTCTATAATATCGTTTACTCGAGTTACGTCACCTACATCAGTCACGAAAGAGAGTGCTATTAGGTCCGGTTCAATCTCTGCAGCAAGGTCAAGGTCTCTGAGATCCTTCTCAGTTGGAGTTTCGAAGGACAGCTTAATGCCCGGAATATTGACCCCCTTCCGACTGGAAATGGGCCCTCCGCTAGTGACCTTTGTGACGACCTCATCGTCCCGGACTTCTGTGACGTCTAGCCTTACCAAGCCATCGTTCACAGCAATGACATTTCCCGGCTTTACATCATCAGTAATATTTTCATAGGATACGCACGCCTTTGATTGGTCACCTACAATATCATTGGTGGTGAGAATGAATTCTTGTCCCTCTTCCAGCTCGTATTGCCCATCCATATCTCCCAATCTGATCTTAGGCCCCTGCAGATCAAAAAGAATCGCTACAGTTTCGTCAATAGACCGGATTCGGTCCAGTGTTTCTCGGGCAGTGGAGTGGTCCTCATGTGAGAGATTGATTCTAGCCACATCCATCCCCGCATCAATCATCCCGATGAGAATTTTTTCTTCGCGGGAAGCGGGCCCTATTGTGCAAACA
This sequence comes from uncultured archaeon, assembly GCA_964648855.1. GTDB lineage: Archaea > Asgardarchaeota > Thorarchaeia > Thorarchaeales > Thorarchaeaceae > TEKIR-14. Next base: position 405,966 of record CAZYLT010000001.1, on the reverse strand, counting down.
ATCTTAGACCTTGTTTGTTTCTTAGTCATTTGTGGAACCTCGGCACATAATCATCCTATTGAAAACCGCTATCCTTCTATCATAGAGGTGATGCATATGCTGTAGCTATAATGGCATCGTATCTGCCTGAAATATGTTTCATATGGATTAACATAAATCTTAGAACCCATTACTTCTGTATAGATATGTATGAAGATAATGAGAGAGGATGAGATTAATGGTTAAGATTCAGTCAATAAAGGCAATGGAGATTCTGGACTCCCGCGGCAATCCCACGGTGATGACGAAAGTGAAACTATCTGATGGAAGCTCGGGAGTTGCGAGGGTTCCCAGCGGTGCATCCACTGGAGTCCACGAGGCTGTAGAGCTTCGAGATGGCGGCAAACGATACATGGGCAAAGGTGTGACAAAGGCAGTATCCAATGTGAATGAAATTATTGCTAAAGCGTTGGGCTCAGTTGACCCTTTGAACCAAACAGATATCGACTACAAGATGTTAGAGTTGGATCCAAGCAAAGGAAAGAGTGAGTTGGGTGCTAATGCCATACTTTCGGTTTCAATGGCAACCGCTGTCGCAGCAGCCTCTAGCCTGGAAATGCCCTTATTCAAATACCTGAAGACAAGGGTAATTGAACGGCCTGAGAAGTATCTTCAACCTGTCCCGATGTCCAATGTCATTAATGGTGGCGCCCACGCCGGCAACAAGCTTGCTATCCAGGAATTTATGGTTCTCCCAATAGGCGCATCCAATATTCGCGAGGGCATTCGATGTATCAGTGAGGTCTATCACGTTCTCGGCAAACAGATGGTTGAAAAATATGGTAGAATGGCAAAACACATTGGAGATGAGGGTGGATTTTGCGGTTACGGCCTTGATAATACGTACCAGGCCTTTGAGGAAATCGTGCTCGCGGCGGAAGAAGCTGGCTACCAGCCTGGGTCAGAGATTGTTCTTGGCATTGATGCAGCGGCAAGTGGATTTCTAAAGGACGGAAAATACCACGTTGATGGAAAGGAGTTAGACTCTGGAGAGTTATTAGACTACTATCTTGAACTTGAGAAGACATTCCCTCTCCGCACTATCGAGGATCCATTCGATGAGGAGGAGTTTGATGATTTTGCTGAGCATGCCAAGAAAAGTACTAATCAAATCGTGACGGATGATCTCACAGTTTCCAATCCGAAACGTCTCAAGAAGGCTATTGACATGCGTGCAGGCAATGCACTTCTCCTAAAATTGAATCAAATTGGAACAGTAACTGAGGCAATTGAGGCGGCTGACGTTGCTTATTCCGCTGACTGGCCTGTTGTTGTCAGTCATAGAAGCGGAGAAACTGGTGACACATTCATTGCAGACCTTGCTGTGGCGCTTTCTAGTGGTCAGATTAAGACCGGTGCTCCCGCAAGGAGTGACCGCGTAGAGAAATACAACAGACTGCTGGAAATCTACAGTATTCTTGATGGCGAATGCGATTACCCTGGACCAGACTTCCGAACTAGTTGGAGGGACTATCAATAGATGGCTGCGAAAAAGAAAGCAGTTCTTGTCGTCCTTGATGGGCTTGGTGATCGAGCAGTACCGAAACTGGATGGTCGTACGCCTTTGGAAGCTGCTGAAACTCCGCACCTAGACCGTTTGGCTGCAGAGGGACAGACTGGGCTTATGGATGTCATCTCACCCGGAATTACGCCCGGAAGCGATACTGCTCATCTCGCTCTCTTTGGTTATGACCCCTTGGACCACTACCCGGGGAGAGGTCCTCTTGAGGCGCTGGGTGCAGGTCTCCCATCAAAACCTGGGAGTGTCGCTTTCAGGTCCAATTTCGGAACAGTGGATGATGATTTTGTTGTAGTTGATCGTCGGGCGGGACGGGACTTTACTGAAGACGAACATAAGGCACTCAGGAATGCCATTGACGGTCTGAAGATTGAAGACATCACTGTCCATTTTGTTCCTACCACTCAACATAGGGGTGCAGTGGTTCTAGAGGGCGAAGGGCTCTCCGGAGAAATAACCGAAGTCGATCCGCATGAAACTGGAGAAAAGATTTTGAAATGCGAAGCGAATATCCCGGAGGCAGAGAAAACAGCAAGAATAGTCAACAATCTGGTAGCTGAATCGCATCGTCTATTCAAAGACATGGATCTGAATGAAAGTCGGAAGGAACGCGGATTATATCCTGTCAATATTCTATTGCTTCGTGGCGCAGGACAGCATGGAACCATTCCGTCCCTCGAAGAGAAGTACAACATCAAGTCTGCTGTTCTAGCAGGTGGAGCCCTCTATATTGGAACTGCGAAATATGTGGGGATGGATGAAATTGACGTTGAGGGACAGGATGGAACAATCGATACTGACTTTGGTAATGTCGCCAGCAAAGCAATAGATTGCATCAAGAGAGACTATGATTTTCTCTTCATTCACATCAAGGCCACCGATAACGCAAGTCATGATTTCGATCCAGAACAGAAGAGAGAGGCAATCAAACGAGCCGATGAGATGGTGGGGCTGATAATCGATGGTGTGGGCGAAGAGATTGTCATTGCTGTGACCGGGGACCATTCTTCTCCAGTTACCGTTGGCGAACACACTTGTGACCCTGTCCCTCTTGTACTATGGGGTTCTCCTGTGAGAAAAGACGCAACGACCCGATTTGGAGAAAGCGAGGCAATGAAGGGGGCACTTCTCGGATTGCGTGGGAAAGAGCTTCTTCCAATGCTTCTTGGTTACTCGGGACATATTGAGAAGTTTGGAGCCTAGCCTTCAAGAGAGATTAAACGAGCGTCAAGCAACGCTTGAAACCCTATGGCCTCACCTCCTGATTCCGGCCTTCCCCACACAGCGATACTCGAATCCTTTTGCCTCTACTTCCCCCTTATCGAAGACATTCCGACCATCTGCAATAGTCGGATTTCGCATGATTCCTTTTAGCTTCTCAAGGTCTAGGTCGTAGTACATCTTATGTTTTGTAACAAGGGCAAGACAGTCAGACCCCTTTGCAGCCTCTTCGATGTCTCTTGTGATTTCTTGTGGACCGAATTCCCATTCTCGGACATATGGGTCATGTAGAATAACATCTGCGCCTTTCGCCTGCAATGAAGCCGCTAAGGTGGCTGCGGGTGTATTTCTTGTATCATCAGAATCTTCCAAGTATGCCACTCCAAGAATCGTTACCTTCGCCCCGTGGATGGATACTCCTTTTGCTCTGAGGGCATTTTCAACCAAGTCTGACATATGAATGGGCATGTGATTGTTTATTCTCCGTGCGAGAGCAATGAATTCTGGTTCCACCTTCCAGGTGCCATATTCGTAGAGACCGTATCTTAGCAGCCACGGATCTTTCGGCAAACAATGACCGCCCACTCCCGCGCCTGGGATATGCATATGCCTATCATCACGCGCATTGATTAATTCAATGATTTCATAGATGTTAACACCAAGACTCTCGCATACAAGTGCCATTTCGTTCGCAAAGGCAATGTTAACATCACGATACGCATTTTCAATGGTTTTGGAAAGCTCTGCACTCAGCGTATCTGTGGTATAGATTTTTTCATTCACAATCTTTGAATAGAGGTCCAGAGCCCTTTGAGTACTCTTTGGAGTGATTCCACCCACTACTCGAGGCATGTCAGTGATATACTCCAAGAGTTTTCCGGGCATCACTCTTTCATATGAAAATGCAAGATCGAAGTCCTCGCCGCCCTTATACCCGGACTCTCTCTCGATGATTTCTTGGACTACATTCTCTGTTGTTCCGGGGGCAACAGTGGATTCCACGATCACAAATGCACCTTTCTTTAACCGTTGTCCGATGTTCTTGCTGACCTCTCGTAGAGACTCATACCGCGGCATATTCTGTGCATCTGTTGGGGTCTGTACATCAATCAGAATGATGTCGGCGTCTTTCAGAATATCAATATCATCAGTAACCTTGAAAGTTCCCTTCTTTACAACCCTGGAAATAAGGTCATCAAGACCAGGCTCGTCACCTTCGAAAGGAGATTTCCCACTATTGAGAACGTCAATTTTCCATCCTGAACGTTTAGAACGTCTCTGAAGACCTGTGACCGAAAAACCCTCGACATCTGCCAAGAGTGCGGCGGCGGGAATCCCTACATATCCCATTCCAATTACTACAATCTTTGTGGTCATGGTGTAACCTCATTATGCCTTATTCAGCATATAGTGAATAATCATGATGCGGCTAAGCTGGCTTCAAAAAGCTTGCTCTATTGGGATTTTTGTACGAAGAAATCAATTCCGAACGAGTCTAATCGTATCTATTCCACGTCCACGACTTTTGCTAGTCTTTCAAGCGACTTCTCGATATAGAGATTGTCGTCCACATCAATTCTGATTGCGTTCTGGGGACAAACTGCAACACATCTTCCACATGCTCTGCATTGGTCACTTATGACCGCCTTTCCGTTTCTTAGAGTTATGGCGTCAACAAAGCAGACGTCCTCAGTACATCTTCCACAACCAATGCAGTCCTCTGTTACGTGAATAGAAATACCGGGCATCTTTGTAATCTGTCTACCAATCCTGCTTTCCACGTCAGGCAACATCTTCCATAAACAACAGCAAGGACAGCAATTGCATATGGTCAGAAGCTTCTCTCCTGGCTTCACGCTCAGCCATACCGAGTCCAATTTATTTCGCCCGATGAGATGGACCAGACCCGCCTCTCTACATTTTCTGACATGCTCATGAGCATCCTCTTTGCTCACTTGTCGACCCAATGCAGGGTTGATTCCTTTTGCCGCCTCACCGAGAAACAGGCAGCCCAAATCAATAGGATAGTCTTCACATTGAGATGCATCTCGACAGATACATTTGCTCATGACCCAATGGAAGTTTGCCTTGTCGATGAAATCATGTATGACTTTTGAGGGAAGGGCTGTTTCTACAGGCATATCCACACTTTGGTTAACATTGATGGTGATCACGTCGTCCTTGGGGAGATACATGATATCATCTCCTTCAAAGAGCAGCTTCTCTGCAATGGTGCCAAGGACTGGTAGATGTGTAAGTTTTGCAATCAGGCTTCGGTTAGGAAATGTCTTCTTTATTATCTCGACAAGCCAGAGTGGAGTACCCATATCCCGTTTCCTTCAGATTTGTCCTGATATTACTATCGATTTGCATATGAAAATGTTTGATTGCATACTGCCACCTATTTTGCTTCGACAATTCACTTGTCGTAGCACTTATGAGGAGAAACGCCCATGCATATATGTAGATAACTATGGTTAATAATTCATTGAAGGATAAAGTTGCTATTGTGACCGGTGCTGCACAGGGAATCGGGCGCAGAATTGCAGAAGAGCTCGCAATGAGAGGTGTGAAAGTTGCCCTCAGTGACATAAATGAGGATGTCGTGCGTGTAGCCACAGATATTGGGAAAGAAGAGGAAACAATGTATGTTGTTGTTGACGTGTCTGACAAAGATCACGTCGAGAAGATGGTGAGCAATGTCATAGAACGCTGGGGACGTGTTGACATATTAGTCAATAATGCTGGGATATATCCTTACAAGGCACTCAAAGAAATGACCGAAGCCGACTGGGACAAGGTGATAGATATCAATCTGAAGGGTATGTTCAATTGTGTAAGTGGCGTCTTGCAGAACATGCGCGAACATGGTGGAAGCATTATCAATATATCATCCATTGCTGGCACAACGGTAGGATACAATCAACTAGCTCACTATAGCGCATCTAAAGCAGGCATGAGCGGATTCACTCGAAGCGCCGCGGTTGAGCTTGCAGAGGACGGTATAAGAGTAAATGCGATTGCTCCAGGTGCAATCGAAACTCCTACAGTCAAAGAGATTATGGATGAAGAAACACGACAAGCGACAATCGCTTCTATTCCGTTAAAAAGACTCGGAAAACCAGAAGACATAGCGAACCTGGTCGCCTTTCTGGCATCAGAGGAATCCTCCTACATCACAGGGCAATTGATTATCATAGATGGCGGAATGACTATCCAGTAGAAACCGACCTCGTTATTGAGAGGCGACAGGCAAATTAATAGACTGGAGCGGCACATCCGAGTAATTAGGTTTCAAAATGACAAGACGACGGATACTTCTCTTGGGTAACCCTAAGCTATACGACGCCTCTTCTCCTGTTTCTCAAGATGAGATTGAACACCTACAGAATGTGGTTGACGATCTACATGACACGTTGATGGCATTCCGAGCTGAATATGGCGTGGGCAGGGCGATTGCTGCCCCCCAGATTAATGAATTCAAGCGGCTTGTATATGTCAACATAGATGCGCCCATAGTTCTCCTTAATCCCCAGATTGTACAACATGGCAAGGAAACATTTGAATTGTGGGATGATTGTATGTCATTCCCAGATTTGTTGGTGAAGGTCGAGCGCTATCGAAATATTGTTGTGCAGTATAGGGATATGAACTGGAACCAAGTGCAGATTGAATATTCAGACGATATGTCTGAACTCTTACAGCATGAAATTGACCATCTTGACGGTATTCTCGCGGTACAGCGAGCGAAAGATTCCAAGTCCTTTTCTCTTCGTTCTGAACATCAGAGAATCTTGACTTAGCCTTTTCTCGATGATTCTGCATTCGTATGTTCTAAGTGATAGTGTCCTATAGACAACGCTCATATGTTCTCGCTCTATTTCTCCTTAAGCTACACGATTGCGAGGATTAAGAATGAAACATGCCCGGCTGATATTTGCTACACTGATTACCATTGCTGTTCTCGCTGCCACTATCGTTACACTCTACGGCTGGCTGTTGGGACAATCAATATACCAATCTACGTACTCGTCGAAGGCAGGTGTAGATTACTGGGCTACCTGGACTCTAGAGAATAACGTATTCTATGCCTCCATTCTTCTTGCAGTCCTAAGCGTAATCACGCTACCTCAGCGATCAACATTCATTTCATTTGTTTCAGCGCTCTCTCAGACAGGACCAGTAGTCAAAAGACTCAAGCTATCACATGCAATCGTCTGGAGATTGATACAATTTGGATGCCTGTTTCTATTCTACATCTCAAGTGGAGGATTTTCTGTTACGGGACAGAATGTTGCATTTCTCATGATGCTCACTGGAGATGGGTCAATAGCATTGTCACAGCAGGACATTTCCACCTTATTCTCCCTTCCATTCTACCCCGGCACACCGTCAGACGCAATCATTCAGTTGATGCCGGCTTTGGAGGCATATCAGCTCTATCTTGGATTGATAGCTACATTCATTGTGTTCACTGCTGGTCGGATTGGTCTCTCAATAGCAGTAGATTACCTGGCTCCGCGACGTGACTCGTACGCCATAATTTCGAAGGCGTTGTTCATTGTTTCTCTCATCATTGTACTGGAAATTCTTAGTGTTCCCATGTGGACAGCTAATGCCGGAACTTGGATGAGCTATCTAGCTCTCATTATAGGACTAGCTGCTGCCCTCATCGGAGCCTTTGCATTCCTAATAATGCGGCTACATGCAGGAGATGCATATCAACGACTGCGAAGCAAGATTCAGCAATTGGAGGAGAACCTAGCAAGACTACAAGGAGAGCTGATTTCCGTTCGCTCCGAATATGAATCGGGGTCTCTTTCCATGGAAGAGTACCGACGAAGGGTCTCGATGCTTATGGAGGATCGCTCTAATATAGGCAATGAATTGCGGCGATTGAAACTGGAAAGGCTCTTACCGCTTGGCACTTCTCCTCGAAAATTCGGTTTGTTAGCTGGTATTCTCATCGTCATGGTAGTTGTATTACCTGTTATCCAAGGACTGTACTATGGCATTCAGATGCAGGGCGACAAATACATTGAATGGAAGTTCAACTACGAAACCAGAAAAGAGATTGCCATAACCAATTGGGCTGCAGGTGTAACTGATATTGAGCAACTCAAAATCGATGATCTGATATCAAATGCAACCCCCGAGAGCGAGGTGGACGCCCTCACATCCGTGCGGCAGTGGGATGAAGAAGCAAGTAGTCTTCGCATGAAGAATCAGATTGGAACAAACTGGATGCAAATTGCTGATTCGGATATTGTTTATTTGAACGGGCATGAGTATTGGGTCGCTCCCCTGACATTTGACTATGCCACAATATCAACCAGTTTCATTAATCATAGGCTCATCTACACGCACACTGAAGGGATGGTGGTATTAGATGCGTATAGCGGCGATATCATAGAAGGAGATTCCTTAGTAGCTCTATTTAACAGGACACGGCCTGTAACGATGTATTACGGTGAGGGCATTGGGTTCAGAGGGCACGTGTTTCCCAATGTTCCATCTGTTCAAGAGATTGGCAGCACCTCATTTCAGGGGGAGGCAGATTATATGCTACGTGGTTTTGAGTCCTTTTATTATATGTTAACTCAGGGTCCGGAAGCTTGGTCATTCCTCGGACAGGAGATGGATATTCTTATTGAAAGAAATGTCTTATCCCGTGTTCAAAACATCTTGTTACAGGGGCTCCGGGTGGACAACGACCCCTACATCGTAGTGGCCCCGAACGGGTCTTTGAGTTATGCCGTATCGATATATGCTGATTATAGGCTTGCCACCGGATATGCCCACGAGAAGTATCTGCGCTTCATCGGAGTCGCACTCGTTGATATCGAAAATGGGGATATGCAGTTCTATAGCCAGCCATCGGGAGACTCGTCCTTTTTCATCGACAAGACATTCTATGATCATTATGACTGGCGGGCTCCACCCGAGTGGCTTCAAAGGCAGATGAAGTGGCCTGAGGACTTGTATGAACGTCAGCTTGAGGTGGCATACATCTATCATGTGACCGATGGATTCCTCTGGAAGGGCGGGAATGATTTCCATGAATCACCGGAAGATTCGGACACTCGTTACATCGTGATACGTATAGGTGGAGTTGATAGATTTGTTGCAACCCATAATTCTGAGTTCTTAAACTCTGCAGGACGAAATCTTGCGGGGATATATATGGTGGGCTGTGGGAACAGGGATTTCGGCAAGTTGCAATTCTACAGTGCTTCAAGCCAAGGATTTTCTACGTTACTTGGGCCAAACGCTGCTGTTCAGGCATTTGAAACCAGTGACGAAGTACGCACTCAATTGCAGCTCTGGGGCGAATATCGTATTGGAAATCGGCTTATCTACCATCTTGGTGGTGACCTATTCTTTGTAATTCCAGTGTTTCTAGTCGTTGAAACATCGATAGATAGAGTAATTCAGAAGCTTGGTGGTGTTGGACTAGTTGATGCACGTACAGGAGAAAGAGTTACCCTAGGTGACAATGTTATTGAAGCATACTACAAGATGTTTGGGCTTTTGAACCGTACTGCCATTGAGGAGGGAGAGGTTGGGATAGAGAATGCTGCCTTTAATCCCATTACTATTGAATCGGGAGAACTTTCGAGACTGTCTATGATACTGCGGAACAATGACAATATTGAACATAACTTGACTGTTGATATCACGGTTGCAGCTGGCAACTTCTCTGTATTTTGGCACGGTACAGAAGTTGAACCTACCATTTCCCCTTCGAACAGTACATTTTCACTCAATATTGGAACAGTGGGCCCCGGCGACTATTATGGAACAAATCCATCCGTGACAGCATATCTACCTGATGGCATTGTATTGGCTCAATACTTGGTGGTCATTACTCTTCGAAGTGAGGAAGGCATCGAGGACCAGCTGAGTCTCATGTTGACGGTCACCTAGTCATATTGTTCCGCTTGCTCGCGGTACCACGATAAGGTGTCGGATAAGCCGTCTTTCAATGTCTTCGTTGGCCTGAATCCGAGAAGATTCTGGGCTTTTCCTATGGATCCGATGCTATCCTTAATGTCACCCGGCCGTGCGCGTTCATGCACAATTCCGAGATTCATATTGGCGACCATATCATCGATTGTTCTGGCGAGTTCTCGAATACTGATTCTCTCGGTGCCAGATATATTGAAAACCTCTCCCAAAGCCTCTTTCTTTTCAGCTGCTCTCATCGTTGCATCTACGACATCATCAACATAGATGAAGCTGCGCGTCTGTTTTCCATCTCCCTCTACCGTCAATGGCTTACCCTTTATTGCTTGATTCAGAAATATTGAGATTACGCCACTGTATTCTGAATACGCTTGTCTAGGTCCAAAAACATTGAAGTATCGAAGGATTGTCATTTCAAGCTGATATGCTTCCTGGTATGCTGCAAGGTAGTTCTCGGCTGATAACTTGGAGGCCGCATAGGGGCTAAGTGGATGTGTTGACTCCTCTTCTCTTACTGGCAAGGTACTGGGTTTTCCATAGACTGCAGCACTGGAACTGAACACAACGCGAGGCATTCCACACGATCTGGCAAGCTCAAGCATCATGAGTGTGCCTGTGGTGTTTATTGCATGGACACTTAGAGGTTCTTCGCATGACAGTCTTACCGATGAAACAGCAGCCAGATGAAAAAGAAAATCATAATCTCCACTGATTTGCTCCCTAATATCGAGGTTGGTTATATCCCCTTCTAAGAAGTGGAAATGACTATCTTCCTGAAATGATGCCATATTTTGCCTAGTTCCTGTTCTGAAGTTATCTATCCCAAGAACTGAATACCCTCGTCTCAATAACTCCTCAGCAAGATGGCTACCGATGAATCCTGCGCAGCCAGTTACTATGGCCTTCATCAAATCCAGTGACTCCTGCAGTAATCCTTCTGAGTAGTGCCCTTAACTGTTTCTCAGTGGAGGTGCTTTCGCTTAGATAATTAGTGACATCTTTCAGCGTTACTGGAATACATAGTTTCACGGTAGTCGGCTTTTGTTTTCATGTCATCTATCATGATTAGGAGCAGCTATCAAGCCCTCATCTGTCGAACGAATGCCAAAGTTCTATATTCCTGTTTCAACCATAATCATTCGTGGTTGCCAGCATGTACTTCCTGTACATAGTAGAAACGGAAGATGGTACTTACTACACTGGTCAGACCAACGACTTGTCTCGTAGGCTTAAAGAACACGTCCATAGTGATTCTCATGGAGCAGCCTATCTTCGGATGCACAAGCCAAAGTATTTGGTGCATCTTGAGCAGTTTGAAACACGGTCAGAGGCGATGCAGAGAGAACTGGAGATTAAGAACAATCGCAAACTCAAGATGAGTCTCATCGGCGCACGGCGCGATATTAGAGAGGTAATTGCTACCGAGGAGAGCTACAAATAGACAGTCACCAAGTTTCCTATGTCCTATCAGTTGCCGGCCGAGTTCTTTTGAAATGTTTCAACCTTATGACCCAAAAAAATGGGTATAGCTCCTCAAGCGAGAAAGCTGTTGGTGCATGCATACGATGGCACTCCGAACGACTCAAGCTGAAGAGGTCTTTTTTGTTAATACGTTGACATTCTCTTATGGCATGGTTTCGCTAGCCACATTGTTTGTTGGAGTGCAAGAGAATTCTGAGATGGACTGGGCAGTCATTGGGGAGATCCTTGAATATGCTGAAGGGTGGAGTGATATCTCTACAGACTATGCTGATAGTCCAATGGTATAATTTTTCATGATATGATTGGGTCTGGTTTTGGCCAAGACAGAGATTCTCATAATCCGCTATCAAAGGGCAAAAAGGAACAAGTGGCGGTCGTGGTTTTGTTGGTATTGACTGAAGGACCGTATTCAATAGAGAGGAGGATGGGGCTTCGCTTTGTCTTTCGAGGACTCTTCCGAACTGATTGAGGTGTAGCTTGTAGAAATCTGGTTAGATTCATCTTTTCTACTCTTTATTTTGATGTCGTTTCTAGTACTTTGTCATTATGATTCTGAGAGCGGCGATATAGCATTCCAACACACCCAGCTTGTCTGCGTCACATTAGGCATAGAAGAAGTGTTATTTTGTCATGGCGGCATTCATCACTGTACAAAGAAGACGGGTGATGTTATCCTGGATCCGAAGATTCCTTGGCACGCGTTAGAGATTCAAGAGGTATTCGAAAGACTCGAAACTAGCAAAAAAGGGCTGACCAATGAGGAGGCTGAAAGGCGACTAGCAGAATACGGCACCAACAAGATACAAGAGGAGGAAGAGATTAGCAAGGCGGCGTTACTAATCAACCAGCTCAGAAATCCTCTCATTGGAGTGCTAGTTGTAGCTGCATTAGTTTCGTTAGCCGCCGGCAAATCCATTGATGCACTTGTCATCACCATTATCATAGGCGTCAACAGCGTCATCGGTTTCTCTCAAGAATACAAAGCTGAAACTGCCATCCAGTCATTAAAATCGATGGCTGCCCCGAAAGCTGAGGTGATTAGAGAGTGCCGTGACGACGGCAAATGTATCCAAATTAGTATCAATTCAAAAGAACTAGTCCCTGGTGATTTAGTCCTCCTGAACAAGGGAGACAAGGTTCCTGCAGATATTCGCCTGTATGATTCTATGAATCTTGAAACAGATGAGTCTTTGCTAACTGGTGAGTCTACCCCAGTGGAGAAAGGAGTTGGTGTGATTGAGGAGGACCTCTCTATTGCAGATCGGAAAAACATGGTCTTCTCTGGCACCCTAGTGACACACGGCAGAGCAAAAGGCATCGTGGTTAGCACTGGCATGGAAACTGAGATGGGACGAATAGCGGAGCTTGTGAGAGAAACTGATGAGTCTGAAACTCCGATTCAGAAGCGGATTAATTCTCTTAGCAGGTACCTAGGGGTCTTGGTAATTCTCGTTGCAGGACTGACTTTGCTAATCGGTATCTTGCGCCTACTCAACTTCAATGATATACTCGCCTACTCATTGGCATCTGCAGTTTCCTCTATACCCGAAGGTCTGCCCGCAGTTACAACAGTTGCACTAACCATTGGAGTTCGGAGAATGGCCAAACGCAATGCAATCATTAGAAAGCTCCGGGCAGTTGACACTTTGGGCTCAGCTTCAGCAATTTGTGCTGACAAGACCGGAACTCTGACAACCAATCAAATGACGGTGAGAAAGATTCTGTCCGATAACAGAATAGTCGGCGTAACTGGTGTTGGCTATACTCGCGAAGGGCATTTTGAAGTTGGGAATGAACCGATAGACCACGGAGAAAATCGAGCTCTCACACTTCTATTGAAAATCGCAACTCTATGCAACGATGCCCGCCTGAGTCAAGAAGAGAGCAATGAGAGAAATCGGTTCACTATACAGGGCGAACCAACCGAGGGCGCTCTGTTGATTGCCGCGAGAAAGGCTGGACTTGAGAAACACGAACTGGAAAACGACTATCCTCGGGTAGACGAGATTCCGTTTACCTCCAAGTATCGGTACATGGCGACTTTCCATGAGTCTTCTGGTGAAAGCATTCGAGCATTCGTGAAAGGGGGACCTGAAGATGTACTCCGGATGTGTTCGCACTTCTTTGAGGACGGGAAGGTCCAAGAGTTAACACCAGAGAAACGGAGGCGAATCCGAGAGGAAAATACACAGATGGCAAGTGAGGCACTAAGGGTTCTAGCATTTGCACATCAGACGACAGAGCGAGAATCTGTAGAGGATTTCAAGGAGCGTATACAATATGGAAATCCCGAGCTAATTTTCGTTGGTCTTGTAGGAATGATTGATCCGCCGAGGCCGATGGCGAAAGACGCAGTCAAACAATGCAAAGACGCAGGAATCAAGGTTATTATGGCGACTGGAGACCATCATTTGACTGCAGAAGCAATTGCGAGGGAAGTTGGAATTCTGGAGCATGGGTCTAAGGTTATTACCGGATCGGAATTAGACAAGATGAGCGAGGAAGAGTTGGATGCTGTGGTTGATGAAACATCCGTCTTCGCTCGGGTATCTCCTGGAAGCAAGTATAGAATCGTTGAGTCCCTTGAGCGAAGGGGCCACATTGTGGCTATGACCGGAGACGGAGTAAATGATGCACCTGCTCTAAAGGCAGCCGAAATCGGCATCGCCATGGGCATCACTGGAACAGATGTCACGAGAGAAACTGCTGATATGGTGCTAACTGACGACAACTTTGCCAGCATAGTCAGTGCAGTCGAAGAAGGGCGTGTGGTATTCAAAAACATACAGAAAGTTGTGAAATATCTTCTCAGCACGAATATTGGAGAGGATTTGATAATACTAGTGGCCCTGATTCTCCTGCCTGCTACCCCCTTGATTCTTGCTCCCATACAGATACTCTGGGTAAACCTAGTTACAGACGGAATTCTTGATGTTACTCTAGCTATGGAACCCAAAGAAGACGATGTCATGAAAGAACCTCCGAGGGATCCTACTACCAATATAGTGAATGGAGAGATTCTCCTAAACATCCTCTACGCAAGCGTCTTCATGGTTATTGGAACATTATGGGTCTTTGCTGAAGGTTACGCCACTGGAGGGCTTATCAGAGCACAGACCCTCGGGTTCACGACCCTAGCTATGTTCCAAGTATTTAACTCCCTTAACTGCAGGTCACGGACCAAATCGTTCTTTAGCCTTGGGCTTCTGACTAACAAATACCTCTATATTGCAATAATGACTTCTGTATTGTTGCTGGTTTTAACCACTATTCTACCCTTCTTCCAGGCGGTACTAGGGACCACCGCGCTATCTATGTGGGATTGGATGGTAATCATCTCAGTATCCAGTTCGATTTTCTTTGCAGATGAGATTAGAAAATTTGTGCAGGAACAAATGAAAAAAAGAACTATGTAATCCAGGCTTGATATTGCCACATGACCTGCCATACACTGCATCATTCATCGGTGGTCCTCCTCAACCTTGAATGAAACAATATGGTGTTCAAATGCTGGTTCAGGAGAGCAGTCCACTGACCCATTAACCAGTCTACTAAGCTGTACCGACCATCAGATTGCTTTCAGAGAAGACCATCACTGATAAAGCACAAAAGAATCAACTATTCACAGTCAAATCATACGAGCTCTCATTCATTGAAACATAACAAGTAACCTTAATCCATCAAATGAGTGTCTCATTTCTTGAGAGAATTCGAATACTTCTTATCAAGGGTGAACGCTTAGACAAGTCAGTGGTTTAGATGGTCGAATATGTCCTAGCCATTGATGCTGGTACATCCGGCGTACGTTCCATCATTTTTGATACAAATGGTGAAGTGAAGGCGAGCGCTTATGATGAATTCACGAGCATGTATCCACGTCCCTCATGGGTGGAGCAAGACGCCAATGCTTGGTGGTCAACAGCAACAGGTACAACCCAGCTCGCACTCAAGGAAAGCAAACTCTCAGGTGAGGACATCGTTGGAATCAGTATCACGAATCAGAGAGAAACAATCGTTCCCGTTGATGAAAGTGGTGTTCCTCTCAGAAACGCTATAGTTTGGCAGGATCGAAGAACCACTGTACAATGTGATGCAATCCGCGCAACGATTCCCGCTGAGAAAATCTATGAAACAACTGGGTTGACAGTAGATCCCTATTTTTCTGCACCGAAAATCCTGTGGATCAAAGACAACGAACCAGAGGTTTTCCACAAGACGCATAAATTTCTCCTTGTTCATGATTACCTCATTCACAAGTTGACAGGAAACTTTGTCACTGATTACTCGAATGCAAGTCGTACACTTCTCTTTAATATAGATACATCTCAATGGTCTGATCTAATGTTAGATGAGCTGGAGATACCCAGCAAAAAGCTGCCCATACCAATGTCTCCTGGTACAAAAGCGGGGGAGCTTACCACTGACGCTGCTGGCTCAATGGGTATCGAGGCAGGGACGCCCATTATCGCAGGAGGCGGCGATCAGCAGTGTGCTGCTTTGGGTGTTGGAGTTGTTGAAGAGGGAATGATAAAGGCTACAACAGGGACAGGAACCTTCATTCTTGCCCATTCTGATAGGATTCGGTTGGACAACGAGAGAAGGGTTCTCTGTAGTCGCCACGTGGTTCCAGGGTCATATGTCGTGGAGGCAAGCATGTTCACGACTGGTTCAGCTCTTCGTTGGGTGCGGGATAATATTGCTACAGAAGAGTGCAATATTGCAGAAAAGAGGAACATGGACCCATATGACATTATGACCGCTGAAGCTGAGCAAATAGCCCCGGGCTCAGAGGGAGTAATCCACATACCTCACCTTGTTGGAGCGGGCGCGCCCTACTGGAATCCACATGCCCGTGGTGTCTTTGCTGGACTCGCTCTAGGGCATACTCGCAGCCACATGATTCGCTCCGTTTTGGAAGGCGTTTGCTATGAGATTCGTGCCAATCTAAAGGTGATGAGGTCCCTTGGAATACCATCCGATGAAGTCAGAGTGACTGGTGGTGCAGCACGCAGTGAAACATGGATGCAAATACAGGCTGATGTGCTTGGTGTTCCCGTAATCAGGACTGAATTGGAGGAGGCAACCGCCTTAGGCGCCGCAATTCTTGCTTGCTATGGTGTTGGCATCTTCAAATCGATTCCAGATGCGGCGCGAGAGATGGTTCGACCAAAAGACCAACTGAAGCCAACCACCGAAAATAGGGCGGTCTATGATAGAGCCTATGAAAAATATAGGCGACTATACCGTGCGATATCTGAAATAAGACTGGACAACATCTAAGACGCGTAGACTGCTATTTTGTTAGCTTTATCCAAAACTGTGACCTTCACATCAGGATCTTCTTCAAGCCACCTATCAATAGTTTCCTGTGGATTGAAAACCTTATTGAGATGAGCAGCTTCCACATCATCCTTTTCCAAGTCTGTGTACATGTCTATGGAGCTTACGCGTTTGAGCAATTGGGCAAATTTGTACGCCTTATGCTGATAGAGTTTGTACTCGTCACTTATGCTATCTATCACTCGATCAAGTGGCATCGTCAGTTTGTTGTAGAAATTCTCAATTGCAGAGCCGGGACCAATACCATCTCTACACTCTGCTAGGAACAGAATCTCTCCTCCATCGGATACAGCATTCTTGGTAAGCTCTAATCCCCTCTGTGCATGATACAAGCTCTTGTCCTGCGGATAACCGCCTGGAGATACGACTATCCTAGGGGTTGGCTTGATGGTGAAACTTGTAGTTTCGTCCAACACCTCAATTCCGCTAGCAATCACCGGTTTTACTTCACCGGCATCGGCCCATGCTATCTCCTCACCTGCTGAAATGACTGACAACGTAAAGACCCGTGCATCCTTCGTAATCATCTCAAACGCTTCTCTCATATCATCAGCCAGTGGGTTATTTCTTCTATCTTCATTGGGGTGATAGGGATGACGGCCAAAAGTGGAATTGACATCAAGTGCCATGGAGTGATTCGCTTCTATGCTGTCAAACGCGCAGATACCTGGTAAGAAGTCCTTCAGAGCATTAGAGTAACCAGCGAAATAGTGTGCCTTCATGTCTGCAAGAGGCACGAAGAGTCCGTGACCTACTGCTGCATCATTTATTATGACGGGAGTTCCTCTTGATGTCGTTCCTAGGTCTGTCACATCTTCACTTTGGCAATCGTTGATGACCACATCATAGTTTTCTAACTTGGCTGAGCGTGCTGCTCGATGAATCATCTCCACTATTTCGAGATTTCCTGTATGCTTGACCTCGTGCGATCCAGTAGTGATAATGAATTGGACCATACTTGCATCCTTTAGGCGTGGAACGGTCGTATTCAGAAGTTCCCAATGTGGCTCATCACGTGTATGGTCTTCTACGAGGACGCAGACACTCTTCCCACGACTGAGATCCTCAAGCATCGGGCCATGTGGATTGTCAAGAACACGATTCAGTTCCTCCTCCACATCAGCTATGGTTTCGGGATTCCTTGGTTCAATAACATCTGCAAGATTCTTCTTAGGAATCTCAAGTTCTACCTTTTCTCTTCCATATGCAAGACTGACTTTCATCAAGTAACCACACGGTACATGTGTTTTAGTAACAGAAAAATATTCACTAAGATGCATTTTCGTAACTGGACAAAACCGTTATTGTTCTTGATAATATGAAATACACTGTGAGCGATGAAGAAGCGAGCGGAAGAAACCTTGCTGTAGTAGGACGACTGATAGCAGTGAGATTATAGCTGCCCCGTCTATTGATAGCCCTTCTCTTTGCGGGTCAAGTTATTGCAGGTCAAATTGGAGCATTGGTAGAATTTGTTCTTGTTATAGGCATCTACACAACACACAAGGCTCTATGAGTAAAAGAGAAGAAAATGCTTGAAGCAGGCTAACATAGAATGCCATCTGAAGAAGTAATCTTTGAAGACATACAATCTCCTTCCTAAGAAGATGACGAGTCCTAGAGCTACTACTCTAGGAACTCAGAGTCATCCGAATCGAGGACCTCGAAGATTATTCTTGAGGCAGTGCGACCTACTATTGCTATAATAATCTGAATGAGAAGTGCAATGAAGAATGCTCCCAAAGCCAGACTAAATACCAATAGCGATATAGAGTCATAAGATGCGGCCCAGGGTGCCAAGTAGTACTTATGGATTAGGTACCACAGGTATATGCCTGTAATTCCGACCAAACCAACCATTAGACCATATGTGTACACTACACTTTTGACTCGTGGCTTATCAACATCAACTACTTCTACTCCCGGCCCAATCACAGCGTTACTGATTCTTCTAGAAAAGCGCCAGAAGAAACTGAAAGCAATAAGGAAAATCATCAGTGTGATGATACTGCCAACCAAAAGCAGAAGAACTCGGATATCTTCGCTCAGCCCGGGAATGAACTCGTCTAGATAAAATGCGGAAATCGAACCTAGCATGACAATGACAGACACTATCTGGACGACAAGAGTGATTATTGCCGAACTCCGAAACAGTGCTCCGATATCAAACAAACGTTCTTCATTGGACTGGATTTCTTTCTCGTTCATCTCACCAAACCTAGAAAACAATGTTATCCCCTACTATTTGAATGTTGATAATTCTCTTATCCTCTATCTATTAGACCGTCAAGTCATGAAGAGTATATCAACTGACAACTAATGCAGCCGCAGGTCATCATAGTCAGAGGCTGGAACCGATTGAACATCTACGACGGTGCGGCAGAGTATGGGAACATCAATACCCGAATCTGGGGCAGTCTATCCCGTGTCCTAATCGTCAAAGACTATGAATCTATCATGCAATCCAATTCATATGATGATTCCATGAAGACACTCAAGCAAACGTACTATGGTACTGTGATCGAAATATCTGGTCAGAGGGCTCCCACACCAGAAATCCTTGCAATTCTTCTCTCTCAACATTCTTGCAGAAACAATTATGTATTTGTCAAAGGGCCTACCAGGAAAAGTTAGTGATTTTGTCTATATGCTTCCCCCAAACTGGATGTGAGTCTACCATCGAATCCAACGAATTGACCTGACATCTAATTTGTTGGTTAGCCAGTTCCACCAAGGTAGAGCGCTGCAAGCTCTTGATCGCTCTTGTACTGGGGGTCTTGGTCGCGACTCAGACGTTGTCTATTGTCCCACATACCTCGTGCTAGCAAATCTGCTGTTTTTGCCCGTCTATCAACACTCTGCGCCGACTGTGCATCTCCTACTTCTTGAAACACTTGTGCTGCTACGGTATAATTGCCAACCGCTTCTCTGAGCATGTCCTTAGCATCATCATAATGTCTTTGCGCCTTGGTATTCTCACCCTGCCTGGACATAAACTCAGCAATGAAATCGCTCCTAGCACCTTGTAGTCGAGATAGATCGCCTTGAAACTTCATCACAACTGCTTTCAATTGCTTCACTTGGGCATCCACGCTATTCTTCTTGCGGATTACTTTTCCTTGTACGCTGTCTAGTGCTTCTGAGGCTGCATCGAATGAAGCAATGGCATGCCTTATTCTTAGAATTGCCTCATTATGAACATCGACTCCCTTCTCAATTACATTGCTATCATCCAATTCCAGTAGAGCGTCATCGATATTCTGAATCATATTTCCTCTCTCAATCTGTGACCGAAATGCCCATTGCTCGGATTGCCGTGCAAATACTTGCGCCTCCGAGGCATAAGCTGTTGCAACAGCGAGCTTACCCAAATCAGTTAGTTCTTTGGCGGTCTCGTCATTTCCTAGTATCTTGTAGTACTTTGCTGCATCAGCTGCATGAAGGTTCTCCAAAATCCGAGACATAATGAATTTCACACCATGTTGGAGTTGTGAGCTCAATTGGAACTGGATTACATATTTCGCATTGTTGAGTAACGCCAGAGTTCGATTTCTGAGTAATGTAACCTCTTCATCTTCTGAGTCAAGATTTAGGAGAATACCGAGACTGTTCAGTGCTTCACGAATTGAGTCGAGAGCATCAGATGGTTCTTTCCCCAGCTGGTTACTTGCATCATCAAGGGATTTATTGACGTCTTGTATTAGCCCAGTCTTTCTAAGGTCCTTTGCGAAGTCTATCTGTTCAGCAATACTTCTTGCCCTTCTCTCCTCCTTCTTCATGAGACCCCCAACATACGAGACAATTCTGAGGTCTTCCTTAATCGCTGAGATGAGTTCTCTGGTTCCAGCCAGCTTCTCTGCCTTTTTCAGATTCTTATCGATATCTCCCAGCACTTCTTGTGCTCCATCCACGTTCTCAACTTCAAGAAGGTCAGATAATACTTTGAGAGAGGTTTCGGCTTTACAAAAGAGGGATTGGGCTTTCCTGTGTTCTTTGTCCTTTCCGGATTGTTCTGCATTTCTTCTCAGAGCTATGACTTCGTTGAAAACACTCTCAGCTCGTGCAAAAGCATCAGATGATGATTGATAGAGCTTTGCAGCATCCTCCAAGTTACCATCTCTCAGCTGAGTATCAGCAATGTCGTCATAGGTCATGGCGAGATAGACTTCGCTAAGTCCCGCTGTATTATGTTTCCAAGATGTTATCCTTGAGATGATGGATTCGTTGTCTTTTCTTGCCTTTTTCAAATCTGCCAATGCTTCATTGTAGAGGTCCGTTGCCTGCTCGAAAATGAATGAGCTGAGGATATCTCTCCATATGATTTCATCAAATGGATTGAATGCCTGCCGGAATGTGCTCTCTTCTTGTATTAGTTCATTGAGAAACTCGTCATAGAATTCTGCCTCTGCTGCCTTATTCTTTCCCAGGACACTTGCCAACTCATCTTCGTTCTTCTTTGCAGACTCTTCCAGGAGGCTATAGGCCTTGTATCCTAGCGCCACCCTTCTCAGTTTCTGGGTTCCATCAACCTTTGAAGGAACTGCGACAAATGGTCTTTCGAGCATAGTATAGACCGAAGCAAGAACTGCAGATGCGTTCTCTACCTTGTCGGCATGTTCTTTCTCTACGAATGGTCCACTTGCAGCAGCGGCTTGATGCAACCAAGCCATGACTTTAGCCATCCAAATCTCGGAAAGACTCTCTTGGACTTGTTCCTGAAGCTGTTTCATGGCCTCTTCAAGCTGTTCTCGAGCTTCCCCTTCGGCTTGCAGCAGTCTATTTCTCAAGTACGCAATGTCAAAGTCCTGACCCATTATTATTTCACCGAGGGATGCAGTGGCATTGTAGAGTTCAGTAAATGCATCATGCATTGCAATCCGTTTCTTTTCGAGTCCTTCTTTGTCATCAATATCGTGGAGTGCAAAATCAAAGACGGCTTCTTGGGATGTCTTATTCAATTCAAAGAGGTGCTTGGTATAGACCTCGATTTCCTTTGAATCCGTATTTGACTTCCCTTTTGAAATCGTATTGCTCAATGGGACAACCTCAGTTCCTATTAACTGAAGCTACATTTGTCTGTATTCTACTTAAGAATAGTCCTGACTATACTCAAAACACATCAAGATAGAGAAGAGTGAGATAATCACACCAGTAAAAGCAGTAATCATTCATCTAGCGATCTAAATTTCATTCGTCTTCCGTCGCGGTACTTTACTAGATGTCCATCATCAGCAAGCTGGTTCAGTACTTCACTTGTCCTAGACCTGGACTTACCCCACTTCCTGGCCAATTCAGAAGTGGTTAGTCCCTTCTGTGCATTCTCCAATAGAGTCAACAGTCGATTCCAACTGGCATCTTCCATAATGACGCTTTCGCCCTCGTTGAAAATCCTATAGTGCCCAGGTGCAACTGACTTTGCATCTCTCTTTTCTGGAACTCGTATCTTTGAAGACAATTCATTGACTGTCTTGGTCAGAGTGCTGACGGTTTCTTTCAGTTCTCTTATCTCGTCTTTTAGAACGTCCACTTCTGATGGTTTTGCCATCAATCTCACCTACTTACTCTCGTATTCATCCCTAAGGTTGACATAGTTTCGTCTTTTCCGATCCCGTTGTACGACCTTCTTAATCTCCGATCTGGGGTCTCCAACTTCTCGATTAGGCTGATAGTTTTCCATGCCTTCCGTTTCAGAGGGTTCTGATTTTGATTTGTCCTCAATCTCCACTTCTTTCTCCAAACCATGTTCAGGTTTTGTTTCTAGTACGTTGATTTTCCCTGCGTCTTTCGCTACCCTCTCTATGGGATTTGAAACAACTACAGTTTGTCCCTCATTGATAAAGGCGTACTTTGCCTTATGGCCTCTGATTACATTTTCAAGAATTTCCTTAGTTTCTTTGGCGCATTTCTTGCGCTTATGGCTATACGTCATCCCGAGTTCACCGACAACAATCGACAATAATAGACAACAATCGACAGCATTGGGGACTCGCGGACTGTTATAAACGTTTGCAAGGCTGTTCCAAGAAATAGCTTATCGTACTTCCTTATCAGAAGAGATTTCCATTGCGTCATGGGGGCAGTCTAAATAGCAAGCGGGCTCTCTCTATTAGATTGCTTGCCGCATATATGTCTTCAATGCTGAATATTGTATCCTCGATTCCCTTCAGAAGCACTGGCTTACCGTATCTCATATCAAAAAACTGTGCACCGAATGCTCATGCTGCAATTTTCCAAATGGGTAGTGCCAAGATCATTTCAGATTATTACACCATCAAATGTCATGGGTGCACCCTATCTCAGATTTCAAAGGACTTGGAATCATACTCGTTTTGGTTCTAGCTGTTAGCTCTTCTGAACCTCTTGTGAATTCCTTTCACGTCAGAACTCATTTGGGCAATAAAAATTCCAGATTCGATAATCTTGCTGCTAGTAGTGATGAGGGGGAAAAGTGTATCGACCTAGAAATGCCAAAAGAATGCAATCAAGGGGATTGCCAAGAGGATTACAAGGATCTGTAATGGTAGACCGGCACGTGCATAGTCTGCAAACCTATACCCTCCAGGTCCCATTACCAAGGTACTGGACTGGTGGCCTATAGGGGTAAGAAAGGGAGTTGACGCGCCAACAGCAACGGCCATCAGGAACGGATCCAATGACGTGCCCAGTGCGACTGCCATGTTCATCGCTATGGGAGCTATGAGAACTGCTGCGGATATGTTGTCGATTGCTGCCGATAGAAGCATCGTAACGACCAATATCATTGCAAGAAACGCAATGGGCGGGAACGTGCTTCCCATTCCAACTAATGCACTTGCTATCAGCTCAGCACCACCGCTAAATTCTAGTGCTTTTCCAACACCGATCATGGCTCCCAGCAGAACGATTACAGACCAATCGATACTCTTGTAGGCCTCATCCGGCGACACGAGCCCAACAGCAACCATGGCTACAGCAGCAAGCACAAAAGAAACTTGGACCGGCAAAACACCCAAGGCGGAGAGTGCGAGTCCGATTCCAAAAATCACAACCGCCGGAATAACCTTAGACTTTTTTCCAAGTCTTATGTCGCGCTCAGCTAGCGGCAGGCAACCGATCTCAGTTAGCGTTTCGGGCAATTCCTCTTTGGGTCCCTGCAGTAGCAATACGTCGCCCGTACGCAATCGGATGTCGCCGATTCGAGCTCTCAGACGCCGACCCTGACGTGAAACAGCAAGGAGGATTACCCCGAAGCGACTGCGTAAGTGAAGTCCTCGTGCAGTTCTACCGTCTAGAGACGAATTTGTTGTTACAACGGCTTCCACAACATCTAGTTCGTCTGACTCCAGAAGACTCTCGTCGTCCTTTTTGGGTTCAACCGCTTGAAGCCCAGTGGCATCAATTAGAAGCTTCAGGTCCGCAGGCTCACCTCTGACAATCAGGCTATCATCCGCTTTCAATCCCCTCAATCTAGAAGGGGCGCTAATTCGTTCACCCTTTCGGACAAGAGCTATTACTGACACATCAGCCTCCGCTGAGGATTCAACGTGGTATATTCGTTTTCCATCCATCTTGGAGCCCTCAGGTACAAAGACTTCAGCGATGTAATCTTCAACTTTGAAAACAGAATCATCTGCCTTTCCCTCACGATAAGGAACCAACCGCCAACCCACCAGAGAGAGGAACAGAGCTCCAGCTATTGCCACTCCCAATCCGACTGGCGCGAAGTCAAACATAAGAAATGGTGCAGAGCCGTTCCGAGCCCTGAAGGTTGATATTATAATGTTTGGAGGAGTGCCAATCAATGTTATCAGACCTCCAAGCATGGATCCAAAGGCAAGGGGCATGAGAAGAAGCGAAGGGGACTTGCCGGTTCGTTTAGCCATACGAATCGCTACGGGCATCAAAAGTGCTAGGGCACCCACATTGTTCATGAATGCCGAAAGCACAATCACCAGCCCGGACAGTGTCAGAATTTGCACTATTGTGCCATCGCCAACGCGGGACGTCCATTTCGCAATCAAATCGACAAATCCTGAGTTAATGAGGCCGCGGCTCATAACTAACACAGCTGCAACCGTTATCACTGCAGGGTGACCGAAACCCAAGAAAATCTCATTGAGTGGAACTATTCCCGTGATTGCAACAGCCAACAAGGCAAATAGAGCGGTGATGTCATACCGCCAGTCACCTTTGATGAACATTCCGATTGTCACGGCTAGGATCATGAAAACGATTGCCAGTTCAGGTGATATTGAAATCATCGGAACCATTCCTCCGCTTCATTGCCGCCTGACTAATAATCTTGTTGCAACAGGAAATAACCTCTTAATGGTTTGCTTATCTACATGTCGTCGTACTACTAGGATACTCTTCGGTATCACGACAATCAAGGGGTCATCATTAGCGGGGGTATTGCCAAAACTCATCGAGTTTCAGGATGAGTATGTTCCCTATTATTTCCAAAATGTTTTCCTTGTGATGCATCTCTCCGAGTCTCCTCTTCAGGTGGAACTCTACCAACTTCTCCGTTTTTCGAACCCCTCTGTGATAGTTTAGCGTGTTGCGACAAACCTCATGAAAGAGGAGGTTCAGACACGTTGAGTTCACTCAATCGGTCAGAAAAGGTCAATCTAGACGAAGAAATGGGGGTCTAAATCGAACTCTCTGATAGTGTCACTCATTGGGGATATTAATGAGATCTGCATAATGCTACAATCCTAACACGCAACTAGCTTTCGTGCAAAGGAGATATACCCAGTATGTCCAACCATCCAAGTAGGAGGTCGTGTCTTTCCCTCTCTAACCATTATTTCGCGCTCAAGAATCTCTAGTGTTTTGACCATTCCCCACTTTCCCTCTGCTCCTAATTCCTTGCAGGTTTTCATGACTTGTTCAATGGTTGGGCTGTAGCTCACAACAAATCGACTGGGTTTGAGGGCGGCATGAGCCTCTTTCACTGCCAACCAAGGCGTCGCTAAATCAAACACGACAGCATCGACGTCTTGTTCCTCAATTCCGTCTAGAACATCTTTGTTGTACATCGTGATGCAGTCCATGTCAGCAAACCGCTTCAGGTTCTTCTGTGCCTGGTTGTACATATCCTCCCTGACTTCGTACGTGTACACTTGCCCCTCTGATCCTACAATTCTTGAGAGTACCCAGGTCAGAGAGCCTGATCCTGTTCCTGCTTCAACAACCCGAGAGCCGGCGCAAATACCTGCCTCGTTCACAATCGTTGCTGCATCCTTTGGATAGATGATTTGAGTTGCTCTCCCCATGGAAATCTGAATATCATTCTGGCTTGGTTTGTGAATCTGAAACATTGTTCCAGAATGACTCTCCACCTTGATGCCATATGGACGCCCGATGAGATCATCGTATTCGATTATGCCCTTATTCGAATGAAATTTACTGCCTGCTTTCACCTTTCGTATCCAGTTTCTTTTTACATCCAAGAAAATGAACACATTGTCGCCGTCTTCAATTGTGGTTGGCATACGTGATGATTCGGGAAAGGATGTTTTGAGTCTTGCTAACGGTACGATGATATGATTCAGATTATAGCCTGCCACTACAAACCTTTATTCGGCTACGAAAAAACGAGCCATAGAGGGAGTACAATGGATAGCGAACATCCGAGCGATATGCCTGACAACGCTGAAGCCGGCGAAGATTACAAAAAGCCGCTCGAATTAGAGCGAGTTCTTTCACCGTCGGATGTAGATTTCACACCAAGGGTCGGTCATGACTTAGACCTCCATCTCGACCTTGATAATGGAGTCATTCTTGGACGTTCTGCGAAGTTTCATGAAAAGTTTGGCTCTTCGGGCTTGGGGTTGATTGGGGCGGTTTCAGAGGTAGCAGATGATGATTCATCCTCTCTATTTGGTGTGCCTGTGCTCATGGACCTCATGAGCCCGCACGTGGTCTTTGTTGCTGGCAAAAGAGGTTCTGGCAAGAGCTATACCCTTGGTACTTTTGCAGAGGCATTGGCTCTCTCAATGGAACGGAATGAGATACAAGTTGCGGGGGTCATCGTTGATACGGTCGATGTCTTTCGACAGATGGTTGAAGAAAATGCTGACCAAAAACAGCTGCTGAAAAAGTGGGGGCTAGAGGCAAGAAGTTTCCCTGTGTCCGTATACATTCCTAGAAAGACATACTTGTCTTTGCCTGATGAAGTGAAAAAGAAAGCTCGACTACTGCCTCTTGCAATAAGTCCTAGGGAACTTACGGCGAGTGAATGGGGCTACGTATTAGAACGAGGGGGACAGCTCAGTACCTCAATGACTAATCTAATTGGGGACGTCTTGGAGAGTATGAGAAAAGGTTACACTCTTGACTCGGGCGAGCAAGTGAAACGGAAACGTGATTTCAGTATAGCTGACATGATCAACTGCATAGAAAACAATCCGGCAATTGATGAGCTATACCAAACATCATCTAAGACCGCACTTATCCAAAGGCTCCGTAGAGCGGATCGACTCGGTGTATTTCACACTGGAGGGACAAGTGCTCAGGACCTCGCTATTGGAGGGCAAATATCAATCATCGATGTGGCTCCCCTCGGGGCTAATGCAGAAGCAGTGCTTGCAATTCTTACCAACATGCTCTCTCGACAGGTTCTCACCTATCGCATGGCTTGGACTGAGGAAGGTACTAGTGCCAGAGAAGAACTGCCTCCCACTTGGCTCATTATCGACGAGGCTCACACCCTTGTTCCACGGACGGGAAATACACCTGCGAAGGATGCTATTGTTGGATATGCCAAGCTTGGTCGACGATTCGGATGTAGTCTGATACTCTGTACACAACAACCCTCTGCCGTAGCTGATGAAGCAATTTCTCAGGCTGATATCGTGCTCTCTCATTCGCTATCCCACGACAATGACATTCGAGCATTGCATCAGAGAGCTCCCGCATTTATGCCAAATCAGTTCAAGGACAAGTTATTCATCAGCAGCCTACCGAGAGGTGTTGCTTTGGTATTTGATCAAAGCACAGAGAATAAACGTGCCTTCATCATGCAGGTGCGTCCTAGAATGTCACAACATGGTGGCGCAGATCGTCTCTCTGGAATCTTTCAAGCTGCGGCATTGGCCCCTGACCAAGTAGATGATGAAATGGCTGTTGAAGAAGAATCTGCTGAAGCACCTGAGTTGCCTGATATTCCTCGGCCGCCTCTGAAATTGAGCAAAGAGGATTGGGCAGTTCTTGATGATTGGATGAAGAATTATGTGGAGAGGCTCTTTGAGGAGCGACTACAAGAGTACACTATAACAGATGAAGAGCCACCTCATGTACAGCCTTCTCATGTCCATGAAGAAGAATCTAAGGCACTACTAGAGGATAGCCCATTCGATCTGACAAAGGAACTGCCTGGCTATGATTTGAGCTCGCTGAAATTGTCAATTCGTACGTTCAAAAATCTCTCTCCCTCAGTTCTCAGGAAGGCCATGATGAGAAAGGTTCTGTATGCACCCCCTTCGCACGACTTTCTATTCAGTTCAGATATTCGTGAAAGAGACTCCATTGCTATTGTTAGTAAACACCTTGATGCGAAGACCTTGCTAGAGCGTGTAGTGTCTATACTCAAAACTGCGGGATTCGATATCATTAGGGCTCCCCAAGACGATTCGTTTTCCTATATCCTCATGGGGTCAATGAACGCTCGTGCTTCAATATCTGCAGCAACAACTCCATCATATGCATGTGTAGCTATTGCATTGGTCAGTCCTGAGAAGAAGGCAATCATGAATCTCGCAAACCGACTTCGATCCTTATCCTAGCTGCCCTGCATGAATGGCCTTATAAGGACTGAATTTTGCATTGAAACTGGTGTCAAAATGAGCAAAGAAGATATTCGCCCTCCTGTGAACCTAAAACTATCTTCCATGACCGATTTGGCTAGAATGCTTGTATCATGGTCTCAACGAGACCGTCCTGCAAGTATGCTGTACTTCGAACACAAGGGGAAGCACGTTTATGGTACAATGATTTCCAACCACGGTTACTACGAATACTATGGTATGCCTCTGTGGATTTACTATGAGGCCGACGAACCACCAGAAGGCAATTTTTTGGCATACAAGGCGCGTCCAAAAGAATCTCTGAAGTTTGTTGATGCCTTTGAATCTGAACCAATGATTGTACATTTGCCTATTATCAGACTGGAAGAGAAACTCGAGATATTGGATATTTAATTACGAGATACTCATCAAGCTTCATCTTTCTTTAGCTGACCAGAAAGTCATTGATGAATCTTTCAACCAGGACTTTAGGTCCTGCAAAACAAGGCCATGGTCAAATGCTAAATCATCTGGCATCAGGTCTTTCAGATCTCTCCATTCTGCTGCGGCCGCATCATCTCCACCCATTACTTCGCCCTCTAGCCATCTCGCAACAAAAACAACCGATATATTGTGTGCTCGGGGGTCTCTATGGGGGTCACTATATACCCCGAGAATGTCAACCAGCTTTACATCCAGCGAGGTTTCTTCTTTTGCTTCCCTGATAGCCGCATCTTCTACTCGCTCATTATACTCAACGAACCCTCCCGGAAATACCCACTGTCCCTTAAACGGTTCATTCGCACGCTGGATGAGTACAACTCGACGGCCATCTGTAATCGCAATATCAACCGTTGGGTTTGGGTTATGCCAGTTTCTTCTTTTCCCAGTTCTCTTTTGTTTCATTGAGGAATCCTCTTCATGGCAAGCAATGTTCTCCGTCATAACATATTCGGATGTTGACAGAGAACTGTTCTTGCCCACATTCCACACCATACATATGACTGGGTTCATTGATGAGTCGCCGTCTTCTTGCGTCATAACGATCCTCGGAATGGTCGTTGTGGCAGTTCCAGCCGCGTTGATTGTGATATGGATTGCACTAATAGATGTGAACGACACGGTGGATGTCTTTGTCATCATACTGAGTTTTGTGCTTATCATTACACTAGCAATGCGTGCTGTTCGGTGCACTACAAAACGTACGAAGAGAAGGGCCGCTCACTTGGAAGAAACCCATTCAAGCGAAGAAGAAATGCATTTTGCTTCTGAAGACGAATGATAAATGAATCACCACATTTGGCTAGAGAGCGACGGAATCATAATCAATGCTAGTACATCTCCCGTGGTGATGCTCTGAGGAAGTTCGCTAAGAAAACGGTAGCGTATAACATGAATGCCAGCCAGATTATCAGAGTGACAATGAGTAAATCCGTTTTGAAGAAGAGCTCCACTACCAGAAACAATCCAACGATGATAATGTTAGAGGGGCCTCCCAATGTGGTGTCATTCTCAACTCCAAGCAATTTTTTCACCAGAGTGAGAATAACAACTACTCCGAGAGATATCCAGTTTATGTACTGATTAAAGAGGTCCGACCGGTCTAGGAATGGTATTGCTCCCAATGGAGTTGGAACCGGTGGCAAATATAGGGCGATGAAAATCAAGAAAATGATGGACTCTACAATCCAAATCCATTTTGTAGGCGTTGCCGTATATATCTCCCCGTAGACTCCCTTGTCGTATTCTTGGGCTGCGAAATAGAGGAAGTAGACCGGTGCCCCGAAGCTTAGAGCATTCACTAGACATTGGGCGATCCCGTATACGACTTTCACCCAAAAAGAGCTCCATGCTGCTAGTATTTCCTGCCAAACCAACACATACTCTGGTATGAACTGGAGTAGTATAATTGTAGGAAGAATACATAAGGCAATAGCAATCAGAACCGCCAAGGCTGATGCCAATCTACCTCCGCCAAGTTTTCCAACCCCGACGCGATAGAATACCACTCCGGCAACATACAACCCCCCAAGAATTGCAAGCGGTGGAGTTACAATTGGCAGTACGAAAAAGGCAAGAACAAATGCCGCATTTGTGCCATAGAATACTCTCCATCTTAAGGGTACGGAACTAGTTGAGTCATGCATATGGTGAATAGTGTTGGCAAATCTGTATCTAGAGTTGTAGATTATCCCGAGCCAGGGTGCAGAGAAAACGAGTGGAGTCACTACATGGTGAAATAGTTCGTTGTGCAACGGGTCGGTAAACGGACTCAACGTGAATGGTAAGATGAACATGAGTAGGAAGAAATAGATTGACCCCAGAATCGCAGTGGCGACAACAACCAATCGTGTTTCCATCCAGTCCGGACTCAACTCAATCACGCTATTGTTCTGGATTCCGCATTTAATATAAGTGTCCTCGACCAAGGAGATGTAAGGTATTTAGGAGTTTTTCGCCGTGTATAAGAGAAAACTTGCAGCCGCCAAATTTGTCAGGAAAAGCAGACTCATCCTCGGATTGGATCTTGTAGCAAATACAACACTCTATAGAAGTGAAGCCCGCATTGACGAGAGAAAAAGGCTAGCAGAGAAGGCTCGCAGTATCATCCGCCAGACTTCTGATCATGTAATCGCATACAAATTCAACCGACATCTCGTATTGCCTTTGGGTCTTTATGACGAAATCCCTGGTATGATTGAGTCAATCCATGACTTAGGCCTGACAGCTATCATGGACTGCAAAATCAACGATATCGGTCACTCAAACGAAGTAATCGCCAAGTATTATTTGGATGCCGGCTTCGATGCTGTCATTGTTAATCCCTTTGTGGGTTGGGACGGAGGTCTTGATTCAGTTTTCAAAGTTGCCACTGAACGGTCTAAGGGAATCATCAGTCTGTGCTATATGTCTCATCCTGGGTCAGAAGAGGGATATGGCCTAAAGGTCGCGCTGGATGAAAAGGGAAAGAAGTGGGAGCCACTCTACATCGAATTTGCACGGCGTGCAAAGAAGTGGGAGGCGGACGGAGTGATTGTGGGGGCAACCTATCCGGAACGGATCACCGAAGTCAAGAACATTCTTGGTGATACGGTACCAATACTCTCGCCTGGAGTTGGAGCTCAGGGAGGGTCCGCTAGTGATGCAATACAAGCTGGAGCAGAATATGTTATTGTTGCACGTTCCATAATTAATGCTGATAATCCTACTGAGGCTGCGAGAACCATAGCCGAACAAACCATGCAGTAGATTGCACCAACAAGATGTACGGAAGTGTACATACTGGGTCGGAAGAGACCGCTTTTTCCATCTCATAATCAGAAACAGATAAAGGGAATTGGCACATATTCTCGAACTGCTGTACAAAAGTGTACATGACCATATCGTAGTTGATGGAATGAGTTCTAATGGCAGATAAAGATGGATATAGTTTTTCGAGTTGGACTTCGTTTATCGAAGAATCTCAAATCCGAGCTCTCTTGGAGTATCATGTGGATTATTATTATGCTGGCGGCAAACCCGGCATAATTCCCACAGATATCTTCGCTGATATTATGGCCGATTTGAGCGAAAGGTACAAAGAAAATCCAAAGATGGCACTAGAGGATTTTAACTACGGGCCAACAGGTGGTCAGCCTTGGTTTATAAACACGCTTGCTCAGAGACTATGTGAGGTTCGTGGAATACCTATTGATTGTGATGATGGAGAATGGGAACAAATATCCATTACAAATGGCTCACAACAGGCGCTTTATGCGCTCCTCGATACTCTCATTGACCCTGGTGATGTAATAATCACTCCGTCCCCGGCTTACCTTGGATTCCTAGTGCCTGCTGTCAAGCTTGGCGGGCGTATCATAACTGTACCGACAGACCTTGATGGTATGATTCCTGAATATGTTGAGAAAGCGGTTCATGTTTCAAAAATCAAGTTTGGTAAAGTTCCTGATATCCTCTATGTTGTTCCCGATTCAGATAATCCAAAGGGTACTACAATCCCGATGAAACGTCGGAGGGCTCTATTTGACATCTGCGAGAGCCACGATATTCTCTTGATAGAAGACTCCGCTTACGCCGAAATTCAATTCAAAGAGAATCCAAAGGCGATTAAGACACTTGATAAAGAGAACACGAGAGTAGCATACCTTGCAACTACAAGCAAAGAGGCTGCCGTTCTTAGAGTCGGATATTCTGTGATGCCAACCAATGTTCGAGAACAAGTTCTGAAGGATAAAGGCTACCTTGACCTATGTACGTCCACCTTAGTTCAGCGAATCTTGAACGAGTACTACATGAACTACATTGACGAGGCCATGAAGGTCGCAATTCCCGAGTACGAAAAGCGATACAAAGCAATGGCAAAAGCAATAGACTCATCATTCCCCACTGGCAAGAGAACTGATCCCACAGGTGGCTTCTTCATCTGGTGGGAAAGCGAGAAACCCGATTTTGATAGCAAGAAATTCATGATGGATGTAGCGCTCCCAAATGATATTATCTATGTTCCTGGTGGCCCATTCTACCCCATTACCGGATACGACCTGACGGAAAATGGGAACGAGTTAAAGCCAACCTCACCACAGCCTAACACGATGAGGTTAGGATACTCCTATGCTGAACCAGATGTGATATCCGAAGGTATTGAGAAGCTTGGCAATCTTCTATCAGAACAGCTAGAGTAAAAACGCAAAGGCACCAGAAACTCGGCTCTGGTGCCCCGTTCTTGTTTTCATACCATGAAATTTACAAAAAGCGTTGCTCCATTCTTCATTTGTTGCATATAGGCCCGCTCGTACGGTCCAAATAAATCACCAAGTCCCGCATTTAGTACCCATTCAATCCATGACCAAGATGACTCCTGTGCATTCTTTCCCTTTGCATACCGACCATATGCCCAAGACAGATAGGTTTCAATTTTGAATTTCAGCT
The DNA here is from genome assembly GCA_964648855.1 of uncultured archaeon. Classification (GTDB taxonomy): domain Archaea; phylum Asgardarchaeota; class Thorarchaeia; order Thorarchaeales; family Thorarchaeaceae; genus TEKIR-14. Next base: position 372,702 of record CAZYLT010000001.1, on the reverse strand, counting down.
CTAGTCTGTCTTCCTCTACATGCTCCTCGGTTTCCTCAATCTCCTTCTCAAGTTTATGCAAAGATTCTAACAGCTCATCATGTGTCGTCCAAATGATTCCTGCAAGATCCTGGATTGCCCCATTCATCTCGTCATAGTTCTCTTTGTTTCTATTTCGAGTAACTTGTCCCATGGCCCGAAACATCTCACCTCTGTGAAGCACGGGAATCTCGCTTGTCTTTAGCTGGTTAGCCATATCTTCGCTCCATGGGGTATTGAAAAAGACACGAGGGTATTTCACAAACATAGGAAATGGTATCTTCAATTTTCTTGCAATCGGTATGACTTGCGCATAATACGCAGTCTCTCCCGGCCCTCCCGCATGAGCTATGATAGGGATCGAGGAATCGACTGCAAATTGTCGAGAATCAACTCTGGGTGATAGAAACGTAGCTTGGTCTGATAGATCTGGAGTTTCCGCATCGACTTCTAATTGGATTTTTTCGTTGCAAAGAGGACATTCTCCTCTGAGTAATGCTTTCGACCCATCCAATTCATAGAACAGCTCTGTTCTAGCCCGATTACATGATTCTGTTTGGCATTCATAGAAGAATGGGACATACGCGCTATCCCTTCCTCCTGCACCTGGCTCAAACCCGTTATTCTGAATTCTTTTCGTGGCTTGACCGTACATCTGAACGAAATTCTCTCGTATCTCTTTGGAGAGAAGAAATTCCATGCCAAGCGCCCATAGTTTTCGTATCTCATCGTCAGAAGCTGGAACTAGAGGTAGTCCTAGGTTTCCTTCAATGTTCACAATCCTTGCAATAATCCTTTGTGCCCATTCCCCCAGAGTTTCGGAGTTAAGAAATGCTTGTCTGGTTATGGAAAGTGCATATTCAAGCCTTTCGTCAAAGAGCTTTCGTGTATTTCCTTCAAGTACTTTGAACAATGGGCTATACCCCGTTCTAATACTCTCCTCCGCTTCCTCATACCAATGATATTCGGGTAAAGGCACAACACTCACAGGTGAGAACTCGTATTCATCAGGAACCGGTATGCTCACTATATTTCCACTTGGTCCCATCAAGGGCGTTCTCGTATGGGTCAACTCACTCTGAACTATATCATAATCAGCAATACAATAAAATGGGACAAGAGATGTCTGCTCGGTCGAGTTCAGGACCGCCAATCTTTCTGCTGTGATGGCCTTGTTCAGAATATAGCAAGGGCCGCCTAATACAACGCTTTGATGAGCTGCCTCAACAGCGCCCTCATGTAGTTTCTCAATGCTTTTCTTGACTTTCGGACTTAGACAACCTAGCTCACGGTTAATCCTTGTCAACGCCCTCTGCAATCTCTCAGTCCTATCATCTGTATGCCAGTCTTGCTCAGCATACGTCTTTCTCAAATTGACTGCGCGCTTTCTCAAGTCGTTCATCAAAATAGGTGGGTCGTTGTAGAGTTCAGATGCCAACTCCTCGTGTTTGGACTTCCAAATATAGTCCAAGTATGCCTGTGTAATGCTTCTCTTGGTCACTCAATACTCTCCTATTTTTGAACTGCTTCTTGGAAGACCTGTTCATATTTTGGTACAATTATGTCTGCTGAGAATTTCTCCTTGACTCTCTTCCATCCAGTATGTCCAAATTTCTTCAGTTTTGCGTCATCATCAAGAAGGGTTAGAATCGCATGAGCAAATTCTTCCTTTTCATAACCTTCAGTTACCCACCCATCCTTTCCGGGTCTTACTAATTCCGGTATTCCACCAGCTGGTGTCGTAACAACAGGTAATTGCGATGCCATGGCCTCTAGGATAACAAGTGGCATCCCTTCCTGCAAGGAATTCATCAAGAGCATATCAGATGAACACATGATTTCATGTACATTGCTTCTGATTCCTAGAAGGTGTACCTTTTGGCAAAGATCTAGCTCCTCTATCTTACGCTCAACCTCTACTCTCTTTGGTCCATCTCCTACGAGAACAAGCCGGGTATCTGGCTTCTCATCCACTACCATTTTCATTATTTCTATCAGTTCAACGACTCGCTTGACTTTCCTGAAGTTTGAAACATGGAGTAGGACTCTCTGATCTGGGTTGATGGCCTCGGCATCCTCCTCTGTTCTCACCGATACACAACCGCTTTCAACTACAAGTCGTATACCCTCTTTCCGTTTGTACTTCTCAACATCAATGAAATTTGGAATAACATGAATTTCTCTATCAATACCTAACTTTTCGTAAGCACTATCTCGGAGAAAGGCCGCTACCGTGGTGACCGCACTTGCTTGTTGAACTGTGTGTTTTACTACTGGTTGATATGCTGGGTCCAGACCTAACGAGTGTACATCTGAGCCATGCATCGTAATGACATAAGGTATCCCCACAATTTCTCTTGCCATGTATGCAGATAGTGCATGTGGGATGGCATAGTGTGAATGAATCAAATCCAGTTGGGAGTTTTGAGAAACTTGGACAATCTTCGAAGCTAGCGCCATTGAATAGGGCGGGCAGATGTCCTTGAATAATGGATAGTCGATAGTGTCAACTAGGTCCACAAATGCTCCTCGCGTATCTTCCCACACTAATGAGAAAGGTCTTTGATATGTTATGAAATGGATTATGTGTCCTCTCTCAACTAGATGCTGGCCTAGTCGAGTGGCAAGATATCCTGAACCACCGACTGAAGGATATAGATTGACTCCAATTTTCACCCTTGTCAACTCTTGTATCGTATCAAGACTACCTACCTTTAAGGTGCTTGGTGCGGGAATATACCCCTGAAGCATTGGTAAAACTTGATTAGTGACCATCTCCGAGTAACCTGTATGGCAGATTTGGATTCTATTCTTGTGATTACCGCACATCCCGATGACGAATGTCTTGGTGCTGGAGGGACAATCAGAAATCATACCAAGGCGGACATTCCAGTAGATGTCCTTTGCTTAACCGGAAATGACAAACGAAATGAGGAGCTTGCAAATGCTTGTGACATATTGGGTGTCAGAAAGATATACCCTTCCAATCGAGGGGACTTTGAAATCGATAGAAGTCTTTCCGACTCAGTAATTGAGGTTATCCTCCAGTCCCGTCCCGATATCATAATCACGCACTCTAGCGAGGACTACAATCGTAACCACAGAATCTGTGCGGAGCTTGTTATGGAATCTATCGAATGGGCATCGCACAAGACAATGTTCGAAGAACCTCATAGAGTGGATCGCATGCTACAGATGGAAATCAACACTCTCCATTCACATCCTCACTTTATAGTGGATATCACCACGTCCTACGATGAGAGCTTATTGGCACTGAAGAAACACGAATCTCAGATTTCAAAAGCTGAAGGCTTCTACTTGACTTTCTATGATGCTCGAACAAAACTGAGAGGCGTCCAAGGCGCTTGTTCGCGCGCAGAGGCGTTCACTGTTTCTATGCCCCGCCACGCAGGCCCTTTCTACAAAAAGAACAGTCGTAAATTATTGACCTAAGCCTGTTTTTCTCCGCCTTCTACTTTCTTTCTTCTCGCCGCCAACAATGCTTTGAGCTCCCCCATCATTGTCATTCCACCACCTCCGCCTCCAGGTGGCCCTCCGCCTCCTGCACTGGCTGATGCTGGTTCTGGGGCACCACCAACGCTTGGCGATGTTGGTGGACTGGGTGTGGATTCTACTGCTTCCGCAGCGGGTTCTGCACTAGCACTGCTCGCTCTCGAGCTTAGAGATGATATGCGAGAACTCATGTTACTGACATTTTCTTCTAACGAACTAATACGGTTTTCAAGTTGACCTATGGCATCAACAATTTTTCCTGTTATGATGCTGACTACTTCACCGAGTTGACGTAGCTTTTCTTCTGTTGGGTCCTTTAGGGCCCATTCAAATTCCTCCATGATGAAATCGTCATCGTCTTCAGCCATTGGATTTGGCTCCGTTCTTTGTACCGTTTATTTCGTTTGGGCTATAAAGCTTGTTTGCACAGGACCAAGCTATTCTGCCCTTATTATTTCTGGGAAGAGATTGTCTTCTTTACAACTCGCTTACATGAGTCCAGTACTTCGTGAGCTCGGTCGTCAGTTGATGCTTCGCAAGTTATCCTTATGACCGGTTCCGTTCCTGATGGTCTTACAAGAATCCACCCATCATCTAGGACTAATCCGATGCCATCTACCGTAATCACATCTTGAATTCCATCTATCTTTTTTGGTAACATCTTTGAGAGTTCCTTCATGACCGGTTCCTTCCTATTATTCGCCACCTCAAGCTTTGTTTTCAATAACGGGTATACCGGAATCTCAGAAACCAGCTCGCCAAAGCTTTTTCCGACGTGAGCCATCATCTCCAGTATCTTGCAAGCAGCCAGGAAAGGCTCTGGTGCAATGTGAAATGAAGGAAATATGAACACTCCACAGGCTTCTCCTCCCATAATACCTTCAAGCTCCTTTAGCTTGACTGCAACCTGGATGTCGCCAACTGGTGTCCGAACAATATCCCCGCCAGCCCTCTGAACCGTTTCGTCGAGAACCTTTGAACTATCCACTGTGGTTACAACTACGCCCGTTTTGGCATTCTTCAAGAGTGTCTTTGCAAGTAGGGCAATGGTTCTGTCTCCTCTTACGACTTCTCCTGTTTCAGTCACAAATACTCCTCGATCGGAATCTCCATCATGAGCGATTCCCAGATCCGCTCCCTGCTTTTTCACCATATGAATGAGGTCTTGTAGAGTTTCCTCTTCTGGTTCAGACCTTCTTCCAGGAAAATGCCCATCTGGCTGCCCATTGATTGTGATAACCTTACAACCTAGTTTCCGCATAAGATACGGAGTCAAGACACATGCTGCTCCATTTCCGGGATCGACAATGACCTTGAACTCTTGGCGACTGATGGCTTCACTATCACAGTGGTCGATGATGTCAGAGATATGTTCCTCTACTGCATCCTCCAAGACAGCTTCTTGACCCAGCTCGTTCCACGGTGCTACCTGAAATTCTTGTGATTGGTAGAGCCTCTCGATTTCTCTCTCCATCTCTGAAGTGTATCCCATGCTATCCTTATGCCAAAATTTTATGCCTGTATATTCTGGGGGGTTATGGGACGCGGTTACCATCACGCCCGCATCAAATACCCTTTTTCTGGTCAGGTATGCCAATGTCGGTGTTGGAACTATACCCAGCCGGGTCACATCGATGCCCGTTGAGAGTACCCCTGATACGAATGCATCGACAACCATTTTCCCTGTTGTTCGGGTGTCCCTTGCAATGAGTATTCTTCCTGTTTGGAGATATGTGCCTAGTGCTCTCCCCAACTTCATTGCCATATCTAGGGTGAATTCGGAGCCGTATATTTTCCGTATACCCGTTGTTCCAAACAATTTTTCTGCCATTCTTTTCACATGCCCTTCATCTCGCCACTGAAAGAAAAAGGTAACTGACGATGAGCCCAGCCAACTATCCAGAGAACGAATATATGCAGTGCTCGTATTCTATGGGAAAAGACACGAGGTCATCACATGCCATATTTTGAGTTCCGAGGTTGCAGACTCCATTATGTCGATTTTGATGATCGGCATGAACAGAAGGATACTCCCGTCTTGATCTTCATACATGGAGCTGGCTCTTCTCATCTGATTTGGAGCTTGCAGTTACTGAAACTCAAGGAAGACTACCGTGTGATTGCCTTGGACATGTCCGGTCATGGGCTGAGTGACAGGTTTGCAAAGCCTCCCTCCATAGAAAACGGATTCACCGACCAGGTCGCCGCCCTGATAGACCACCTTGAGATAGATGACTTCGCCCTTATTGGACACTCAATGGGTGGAGGTATTGTCATGGCATATTGTCTACGCCATGATGTGTCTCTTCCGTATGCCATTGTGTTAGTGGGCACCTCTTCCGACCTAAATCTTCGAAAACTGGTGAAAGGCCTCATCATTGAAGCATTTGAAGACCACAGTCCACCCTATGAAACCGAAGCGCTCGATGTAGACTTCAAGACTTTTTCTCTCAACAAGTTTCAAGAGACGGTGACAAAATTCAACGCCAAGAGCATTTTCCGCGATTTGGACGTTTGTGATGACTTCAATATCTCTGACAGACTTGATGAAATCAAAATGCCTGCCTTGGTCATTGTTGGAGATGATGATGACATTATCCCCCCAAATGTTGCTTGGGAGCTCGAGAAATCCCTTCCCCGAGCTGATATCGCAGTCATAAGAAATGCCGACCATTCCCCCATGGTTCAGCAGCCAGAAAATTTCAATCGGTTACTCAAGAAATTTATGAAGTGGGCTCAGGGTGACCTCGACCGCCAACGACTGAAAGACACAGAGGTAATTCTTGAGAAAAAGAAGTAGTGGGATCGCTAATACAATAGCAGAGTTCTAGGTCTAACGAAACCTTATTAGATGCCTGCGCACCTAACGCGTTAGGTTGAGCCCAACCGTTTCACTCAAAACAAGAGTCGGAATTGAATCTGATGAGCAGTACGTACGATTACCTGTTTAAAGTGGTCATTCTCGGAGAGGGTGCAGTAGGAAAAACTGCAATCGTCACTCGCTTCTCTCATGGCTTCTTCCGTACCGATTACAAGACAACGATAGGCTCTCAGTTCGCTGTCAAGAATATCGATATACGTGAGAGCCGTGAAAACCTGACTGTGAAGCTGCAAATCTGGGACGTGGCGGGGCAGAGCCGCTTTCAGATTTTGAGACCAATGTACTATAGAGGTTCAAGCGGCGGCGTGCTCGTATTCGATGTCACCCGACGCCGAACATTCCTTCTGCTTGATGAGTGGCTCAATGAATTGGAAAAGGCGATTAAGAAAAAGATTCCCTTGGTGCTAGTTGCAAACAAGACGGACTTGCCTGACCGTGTGGTTGAGCCAAAGGAGGGCAGGGAATTCGCTGATGCACACGGCATGCCCTACGTGGAGTCATCTGCAAAGACGGGCGAGGGTATCGTTGACATCTTCGAGAATCTTGGAAAGACACTCGTTAGTACTAGACGCTCAAGCGAATAATTTCGCTGTGTTCTATCTCATGGTCCAATTCATGGAGGACAAGACTTAGATTAGCAAGACCACTGGATTCTATCCTATTATCCATTAAGAAACAGCCAGCTGAGTAGACATGACTGACCGAAGCGAGCTCTATCCAGTAAATACTATCCCTCCTATCACCTGGGCCATGCAATTATACTTCAAGAAGGATTTCAAATTCAAAGACCCGGGAACGATAGAGTTGATCTTTCCTGCCGGCGACCATAAAGAGCTTCTTCAGAAAAAGGGGGACCATAGAGTAGTTCTGTGGTTTACCGACAAAAAGGTGTTTGTGAGAGCTCGTTGCACTCACAGCAGCGACTGCGACTTCAACAGCCAGAGGGTTCGTGGTGAAGATCGCGAAGGGATGATGGATATTCCGTGGGAAGGCACCGATGACCGCGCATTCTTCCGTGCCATCACGAAGTGGTTATTACGGATCAAGTTTGAATATGCGCCTCTTATCCGTGCCCTCACGACAGTATGTGATCGCTACGTCGAGATACCGATGACCACCAAATACGGGCGAACATTCCAGAAGTTCGACGAGTACAGACGTAATCGGTGGCCGAAGGATGCCAAGCCAAGTGACCGGCCTCGCTTTCTTGAGGAAGTACTTGTTCGAGTCTGTTTTTGGATTCAATCCGCGTCTGATGTGGGTGCTCTGCATCTGCCTACCTGAGTAGATGTGAGTTTCTGTGATTTTGATGTTATGTTCGACCAGTACGAAGGTGATGTGTTATTCCGTCTAGCATTTTCGTCCATGACAGTCAAAGCGGGAAATTTCTAGATATACTTATAAGCTAGTGTACATTTTCCCAAACACTATGCCTGAGGCCTATTTTGAAAGGCCTCTGGATGTGAGAGATTTGAAAAAACGCGGATACAAGTATCTAGCTTGCTCCTTTGCGTTCTTATTCTTGACAGTGGCGATTGCCGGTCTAGTTATAGCCCAACCTAAGGGCACCACTATTGTAACCCATAGCTGGGACCAGAACGGTAACAAGATTGTTGATGAATTTGAGCCAAAATTAGCAGAGCTGAAACAAAACGAACGCGTATCTGTAATTGTGACTGCCTCTCCAAGCTTGGAAGATATGCTCCCCATGCTGGATGCAAAAGTCAGATACAGGTACGACGCAATCGGGGCTCTATCGATAGATATCCCACGACGAAACATGAAATACCTCAGTGCTTCACAAGATGTCATCAGAATATCTGATGCAAATATTGAGGTACAGGCAACACTTGATAGCGGACTGCCCATTGTGCAGGTTCCTGAAGCATATCAATCCTACGATTATCGCGGAGAAGGAATGGTTATCGCTGTCCTAGACACGGGAATCGACAATACCCATGTTGACCTGGATGACGATGATCCATACAACACCTACAAAGTCGTCGCCTTCAAGGATGTAGTGAACGGTCAAGATGACTTATCAACTCCTGTTGTAGCATACGATGATAATGGACATGGAACCCATTGTTCAAGCATCGCTGCTGGGACTGGAGAGGGTGATTCCAGATATCGCGGAGTTGCATATGCTGCTCAGCTAGTCGGAGTTAAGGTCCTTGACTCTGGCGGCGGTGGAACCCTTGAAGGTGTTCTTGCTGGCATGCAGTGGATTATTGATTACCGGACAACCTACAACATCAATATCGCCTCAATGAGTCTATCAACCAACCCATCTAGTTCATCCGATGGTACAGGTGAGATTTGTTTGATGGCAGACTCCATAATGGAGAACGACATTGCTCTCTTTGTTGCTGCAGGCAATCACGGTCACCCTGAACGTCTGTATGGGTATAACACCATAGGATGTCCATCGGCATCACGCTACGCAATTACAGTAGGATCTGTCAATGATGACGGAACCCACTCAAGCTTCAGCAATGAGGGTCCGACTGGTGATGGAAGAATAAAACCCGAAATTTGTGCTGCCGGTTCATCCATAACTGCAGCCGAGGCCAATAGTGGAAGCGGATATGTTACTTACAGCGGAACCTCTATGGCTACGCCCATGGCCGCCGGAATTGGCGCACTACTTCGACAAGCCGACTCTGGTCTAACTTCCTTCAATGTCAAAGAGGTACTTAAGACAACAGCCATGGATATGGGTGAGGAAGGAGAAGACAACACATACGGCTGGGGCATAGCACAAGCAAAGGACGCCTTGGACTATGTTACTGGTGGCGGAACTGAACCCACTGACAACCCACCAACTGCATCAATTCACGCTCCAACAGAAGGAGAGACAGTGAGTGGTACGTACAGGATCAAGGTATCAGCCAGCGACGACAATGGTGTTTCCACGGTTGAAGTGAACATCGATGGTGGGAACTGGATTGACATAACTAACAATGTCGATTCGGATGGTTATTACTACTATGACTGGGACACAACAGGTGTAGCAGATGGTGACCATACCATTAACGCTCGAGTCACTGACACAGCCAGTCAGACTGCTTCAGATAGCGTAGGAGTTACGGTAAGTAATGATGGCGGAAGCAGTGACGGAAGCATGCATGTTGCAGATATTTCGTACTCTGCGACCTATCGAGGTCCACATGCTTGGTTGACAATTGAAATTACAGTTGTTGACTCAAATGGAAATGCAGTGAGTGGTGCGGAAGTTACCATAGACTTGGAATATCCTGACGGAAGCATCAGTACCTATACTGCAACCACCGGAACAAATGGTGTGGCCATTTTTGACCTAGGGAGATCTCCCCAGGGCACATATACAGTGACCGTCACGAATGTAGCTCATAGTAGTTATACCTACGACGCCACGGCCAACGTCGAAACATCAGAAACATTTACAATTTGATGAGGGAACTCCCTCATCCCCCTTCTTTTTTTAATTTCCGAAGACATATATAAGACGCTTTACATTTTCCCAAACTATGAAATATGGAAACAAAGCAAGACTCTTAGCACTAGCATTGCTACCATTGATTTTTCTATCAATGGTTCAAGGGGTTTCAGCTGTCAGTTCCAGATTCCAAGTCACTATAGAGAATGCATACTACGCCGATGTTGACGCCGACGGTCAAGAAGATGACATAATAATAGAATATCTCTGTGAAGTCACTGAAGGCTACAAGAGCCCACAGAAGACCGACTTCTATTTCACACTTACTCTGCCATCTGGCGCTGAGTTATTGGCTATGGTTACACTCGTGGGCAAATTCGATTCAATCAGAATTCGTCTGACTTGGTTTGATTCTGCGTGGGAGTCTGGTTGGTATAATGTCTTGATTGATGCGTTAGCTTTTGGCGGATCGGTCTATGGGTATACAACAGACAGCTATGACTTCGACCCACCAACCGGTTCTGGAGCAGGCGACCCGCATATCACGGTCACTGTGCTATAATGTGAAATCACAAACTGAGAATCTTGATTTCAGAGGGTAATTTATTGGAGACATTCAGACTGACAGGTAAGCATTTGAGCCTGCTGCTGGCACTACAGGAAGGACCATTAGAGACAACCAAGGACTTGTCTCACCGAGTAGATTTCTCTCGCTCGACCGTGTCCAAATACCTGAAGTGGCTGGATGGTAAATCAAATGACTCTCCAAAGAAGTTCTTCAGAGTTGTGCCAGAATTTGATGAAGCAGCTTTAGCACTCTATACAGTTGAGGTATTCCTCAAGACGGATAATTACGATTCCATTAGGAATTTGGAGCAGCTCTGTGATGCACATCCCTACACGAAATATCGTGCACGATCCTATGGAGGTTTTCCGGGACTATTCGCACAATTCCGTATTCCGCTTGGCTCTCAGAATCAGCTAAGGACTCTGCTTGAGTCAAAGGTCGATGAGAATCACCTAGATAGTTTTTGGATACTGCCAACTACCAACACGGCGCCAATCTTTAGTATAGCCCGATTAGAACATTGGGACAACAATTCTTTCACATGGGGTTTTGATTGGTCTTCTTGGATTGAATCCACAATCGAGATTCCGTCTGTGAAGAAACCTAGGCAAAGCGTTCCAAGGCTGGACTTGCTTTCCAAGAACGATATGTATATTCTCAGCGACCTGGTTCATGGAGCTCGAAGAAAGCAGAAGGCGATAATTGACAAATTATCCAAAAGAGGTATAGAATTCTCATCACAGGAATTCTCTCGTCGACTAAAGTTATTGCAGGATCACTTCATACAAGGATATCATGTCTTCATAGACCCAGAGGCATTTGATCTCTATAGCAATGTGATTCTTACCGCTAATGTGGAACAGAGATTTGCTTTGGAGCTACAGGCGAAGATGCTTTCCAATCCTATTCCCTTCAGGTCAACACTGAAAATTGCGGATGAATTCTTGTTCTGGTACCTGAGATTGCCACCTTCTCACATGTCGCGTGTATTAGAGTACGTTCATGGCAATAGCTCCGACCTTATGGTTTCTATGGTTGACTATGAGAACACTGAGGTCTATGGAATATGGCCTGAAACATTTGACGAGAAATCAAAGTCATGGAGAATCTCATCTGAATTCATGATAGATTTTAACTACTAATTCTAGGTTAAGCATGCTTTCTCCTTAGCAAGATTATGATGAGAATTATGGGAATTGGTATCTAGGATAGACAATAGGCCCGGGAGAGCTAATTGCTAGAACTAACACGAGAATAATGCCAAGTCCTTTGATATCCAAGATGAAACGCACCTGGCACTTTTTATGTCATGAAAATGTAAAATACGTTGGCATGCGTCTGTTCGATAAACAGACTTGAAGGATTCTATGTACTCGTATCTTTTCCCAACCAGAAGTAGACGCCTTAGAAATGAATCTATCAAAAGCCCTATAGTGTAGATTATACAGATATATGTTACATAGGGATGAATTGACATTGTTGCACATTGGTTTCATAGTGAATCCTATTGCTGGGATGGGCGGTCGTGTTGGTCTTAAGGGAACAGACGGAGTCGTAGATACGGCAAGAGAATTGGGCGCAGAGCCGGTGTCTCCAAACCGAGCACAGGACTTTCTCAATGCTCTTTCTCCCCTTTTCGATGACAATAAACATGACCCCACCTTGACTGCCTGTCCTGGTGATATGGGGGGCAATGAATGCAAGAATGAGAATATTCCCTTCGAAACAATAGACGTGGACATCTCCGATGAAACCACTGCTGAAGATACTAAGCGATGCGTGAAGGCATTGGCTGATGCAGGCGTTGAGATAATTGCTTTTGTTGGTGGCGACGGTACTGCCAGAGATATCTTAGATGCAATCAAAGAGTATGGTCTTGAGGACCTCTTGGTTATTGGTATTCCAGCTGGCGTCAAGATGTATAGCGCTATTTTTGTTCTGAATCCTCGCGACGCTGCAGAGGTCATTCGTCTGATTGAGGAGGGGCAGACGGGCGAAACAGAATTCGAAATAATGGATATTGATGAAGAAGCCTTCCGGAATGATAAACTGGAAATTCGGCTCTACGGCTATATGAAAGGGCCATCAGTTCCTGCACGCTTTCAAGGTGCCAAGCAAGCCAGCCCCGAAACAGTGGATGAGAGAGAAGCTCAGGAGGCAATTGCACGATACATTGTTGAAAACATGGATGAGTATGGGACCTATGTACTCGGTCCGGGAACCACCGTAAAGAGTGTGGCAGACCTACTTGATATAGAAAAGACAACGTTAGGGGTCGACCTGTACAAAGACGGAGAGGTTCATAACGATCTCAATGAAGACCAGATACTAGACTTGGTGGAAGACTTCAGCAAGACCAAAATCATTGTGTCACCCATAGGACATCAAGGGATGTTATTTGGTAGGGGTAATCAGCAAATCAGTCCCAAAATAATTGAGAAAGTCGAACGAGATGACATCATTGTAATGAGCACGCCTTCAAAGCTCAAGGGCATTGAGGGTGGGACACTTAAGGTTGACACCGGAGATAGTAGTGTGGATGAAATGTTGAGAGGCTATATTCGTGTCTTGACAGATTACAATGAAATAAGATTAGTAAAAATCGAATAGAAAGCGGGTGAGCGCCATGGCTATGAGGAACCCTCCACTTGTTGTGCTTTTGACTGACTTCGGAGAATCTGAATATGTTGGGATAATGAAGGGTGTCATCATCTCTTTGAGTCCTAGTTCTAGAATTGTTGACCTAACACACTCGATTCGACCGCAGTCAATTTGTGAGGGTGCTTGGGTCTTGTTACAGGCTTTCGCACAGTTTCCGCGGAATACTATCTTTGTCTGTGTAATTGACCCGGGAGTTGGAACAGGACGCGACCCTATCTATGTGAGAACGAAGAATTACTCTTTCATTGGGCCTGATAATGGTCTGATGTATCCAGCGGTAAAACAGGACGGAATAAAGAGTGTTTCCACACTAGTAATTGAAGATAATGCGTCAAGAACGTTTCATGGTCGAGATGTATTTGCTAGAGCCGCAGGGTATATGGGTCGTGGTCAGGCAGGTCAGGTACTTGGAGGATTCAAATCAGAATTAAGTGTGAAATTGGAGTTTCCTCTGCATGACCGCGATGGCATGATAGTGAGGATTGATAGATTTGGAAACATCATCACCAATATTCCCCATGCAAATGCCAAGGAATACAGGATTGAAACCTCTGACTTGAAGTGGGATCTGAATTGGTATCCGACGTATTCCGAGGGCCCTGACGAAGGTCTCTTCTTGGTCACTGGCAGCTACGATACCCTCGAGATTGCCGCAAAGAATGCAAGTGCTGTTCAGGAGCTTCGACTGTCCGTTGGTCAGCCCATAAGGATTGAAGAAAGCTAATCAATGCACTGCTTTCTCTCCAAGTAGCCATTTGCTGATGCAGACCCGGCAGGCAAAGTCGTGAGCAATCGTCCAATCAATCTTTCTTCAAGTAGCGTTTGATTCTATGCGAAATTTTCATCCCAGAATCTTTCAGATTTTTCATCAAATTGGATTATGCTCGCCATATCTCTATGGAGCGATTAAAGCTCACACTAAACATGTCACGTGATGTAGTCGTTGGTGGTTGTGGAATAGTTGGCAGCGTAGCAGTTCGTACGCTTGCTTGTTTTGACGACTCCGACGAGATTTTCATCGCAGACATAAACGGGGGTAATCCTACATAATACGTGCAAATCACATATTTTTCGACATCAATTTCATCTGGCAATGCATCTGGCAGTGCCTCGAGAGGAAGCCTATTCATATTTCTCAGCCCAATAGGCGGATAAACACCCTGCCTCATCTTTTTTTCAGTAATAATTGCCAAGACCTTTTGTAAAAGAGTGCATTTCTGACACAACCATGATTGACCAAACCGCCTCTACAGCCATACGGTGCATTTTATCAGTCAATACTTGCACTGATTGGAACAACTAATCAAAAGTTTACTTTCACTGGTGTAGGAAAAATGAAACCCATTACTGAAGTCGCAGAAGAGGCAGGAATTCCTGAAAAGTATCTCGAACCCTATGGAAAACACATGGCCAAAATCAATCTCAATATTCGGAAGGAGCTTGGAGAACGGAAAGGAAAACTGATTCTTGTAACTGCCACCACTCCGACCTCCGCGGGAGAGGGTAAGACTACAAACTCTATAGGCTTGTCTATGTCGCTCAATGCTCTCGGGAAGAGCGCAGTGGTGACACTTCGTGAACCATCACTGGGTCCCGTTTTTGGAATCAAGGGCGGTGCCGCTGGCGGTGGTAAATCAGAAGTTCATCCTTTTGAGAAGATTAACCTCCTATTCACCGGGGATTTTCCAGCTATATCCGCAGCACACAACCTTCTGTCTGCAATGCTGGATAATCATGTGAACAAAGGGAATGAAGCAGGCATTGATCCACGAAGAGTCTACTGGACAAGAACGATAGACATGAATGACCGGGCGTTAAGAAAAGTCGTTGTCGGCCTTGGCGGAAAGGACAATGGGTTTCCAAGAGAGGATAGCTATGTAATTACAGCTGCCTCCGAAATCATGGCAATAATGGCTTTGGCAAATAGCTATACCGACCTAAAGGAGCGGCTTGGCAATATTTTGCTCTCTCGAGATTACGACCTCAATGAAGTATATGCCAAAGATATCAATGCGAACGGTGCAATGGCTGTCTTGTTGAAGGATGCCCTAAAGCCGAATCTGGTACAGACATCTGAGGGAACACCAGCCCTCATTCACATCGGCCCCTTTGCAAACATAGCCCATGGAACGAACTCAATAATGTCGATTGACATTGCACTGCGTCTATTTGACTATGTGGTAGTCGAGGCAGGATTTGGAGCAGATCTCGGTGCTGAGAAATTTATGAACATCGTCACTCGTGCTGGCAACCTTAATGTCGACGGAGTTGTGATCATCACCAGCATAAGAGCCCTGAAAGAGCAGGGTGATGATGACCTCAAGAAGGGCTTACCAAATCTGGCGAAACATGCAGAGAACATCCAAAACTTTGGTCCTTCATTTGCAATTGCTGTGAACCGATTCCCTGATGATACTGATGGGGAGATTGCAGAAGTACGGGAATTCTGCGAGAAAAAGGGATGGAGGATGGAGGTTTCAGAGGTATTTGCCAAGGGTAGCGAGGGTGGAAAGGATATGGCGAAGGCAGTACTTGATATTACAGGAACTCGAAACGAAGTGAATTACACCTATGATGTCGATGAAGACCTCAAAGTGAAAATTGAGAAGGTTGCCAAGAGTATCTATGGAGCAAAGGGTGTCAGGTACATAGATAATGCCAATGGAGAACTATGGTCGTTGAAGAAACGTGGGCATGGTGAGCTCCCAATATGCATGGCGAAGACACAATTCAGCCTCAGTGATGATCCTCGCAAGAAGGGGCGACCGGAAGATTTCGTCTTAACCGTACGTGGAGCTGATGTCAGCGCTGGTGCTGGTTTTGTTATTGTGTACACTGGAGATGTCATGTTGATGCCTGGACTCCCATCTGATCCCGCGGCAGAAGAGATGGACATAGATGAGGATGGCAACATATCAGGCGTATTTTAGGAGGATTCAACATGAGCGAATACGACATTGCACTTGAGGAATTCGTAGAAGGAAAAGTCATTGACGGCAAGACTCTGGCAAAAAAGATACGACAGCACATCAAGGAAGAAGTTCAGCATCTGACTGAGGTACACGGAACACCGCCAAAGCTAGTCGCCATTATTGTTGGTGAGGACCCAGGGTCCAAAATGTATGTGCGTATGAAACAGCGAGCCTGTGAAAAGGCCGGTATTCTTTCCGAAACCCATGATTTACCGGGGAACACGACCGAAGAGGAGCTTATCGACCTGATACAGGAACTCAATCAAGACCGTGATGTTCATGGTATACTCGTACAGTTGCCTCTGCCAAGTCATATCGATGAAGAGGAGGTTATTGATGCAATATCGCCTGGTAAAGATGTTGATGGATTTTCCCCGAGGAACATATATCGGTTATTCCATGGGAATGAATTCTTGAGTGCTGCGACTCCTCAAGGTATTGTCACGATGCTGGATTTACTACCGGTTGATTTGAAAGGAAAAGACGCGGTCATCATTAACCGATCTACTATAGTCGGCAAACCACTAATTTTCATGTTGCTTGACAGAGACATTACGGTTTCCGTTTGCCATTCGAAGACCAAGGACATCTCAAGTATGACTAAGCAAGCAGATATTCTTGTCACTGCGGTTGGACTTCGGGAATCCAATGACGACCCGTATTTTATCACTGAAGAGATGGTTAAAGAGGGTGCAATTGTCATAGATGTGGCTACGCCAAAGGGTGATGTCGATTTTGAAACTGTTAAGGAGAAAGCATCTTACATTACTCCGGTACCTGGTGGTGTGGGGCCAATGACTATTGCCATGTTACTCAGAAATGTACTTGCAGCCTATACGTATCTGCAGAACCAGACCAATGTCTTCATTGTCGACGCCATAGATTATGGTGGATATACAAGCTAACCCTAGCTGCTTGGAACAAGAAATGACCAGATGTGCAATTCGCGTCTCTTTTTTGCCTATCTGACATCATTTTTCGACTAAACCCCCGATTCCCAAATGCTTTTTTGCTTGAACTTATCCGACGGGCTTGGTGACACGCATGAAGGTTGTCGAATGTGTACCCAATTTCAGCGAGGGTCGTCGAAAAGAGGTAATTGATGAATTGGCTGATGCCATCAAGAGCGTTGATGGTGTTCGTCTTCTTAATGTTGAATATGACCCTGATCACAACAGGTCGGTATTCACATTCATAGGAGAACCACAGAAGGTTAAACAGGCAGCTCTGAAGGCAGCGGATGTTGCAGTAGAACGAATTGACATGAGCAAACACGAGGGAGCTCACCCTCGAATGGGCGCAGTTGATGTTGTTCCTTTCATTCCGCTACACGGAGTAACCATTGGCGAGTGTATAGAGCTGTCAAAAGAATTCGCCAAGGAATATTCTGAGAAGCATGATGTACCCGTATACCTCTATGAGAAATCCGCAACGCGTCCTGAACGAGAAGAATTGCCTAATATTCGTCAAGGAGAATTTGAAGGGCTTCGTGAAACCATCGGAGAGGATGAGAGTAGGACTCCTGATTATGGCCCTAACAAAATCAATCCAACAGCTGGTGCCACTGCTACCGGAGCACGATTCTTCCTGATTGCAATCAATTTCAACCTTAATACAACTAATGTTGAGGTAGCAAAGGTCTGTGCGAATGCAGTTAGAGCAACCACTGGTGGCTTTGTGTATGTGCAAGGTATTGGCCTGGACTTGCCGGATAAGGGAATGGTTCAGGTTTCATGCAATCTCACCCATCCCAAGAGAACCAAGATACATCAGGTTCTTGAAGTTGTGAGGAACGAAGCGAAACGTTTTGGTGCCACTGTCGTTGAAACCGAGATTATTGGAATGGTACCTCTCTTCGCTTTGATTGACGCTCTCAAGTACTATCTGCAACCAGAGAATCTCGATGAATCAATGATTCTCGATTTGTATTATCTTGGTGGTGCTGAAGAGCCCACTGAGAAGTCGTTCACTGAAATGTCCTTAATCGAATTCGGGAATCAGGTGCGACGAGCCAGAGCAACTCCTGGTGGAGGAAGTGTTGCTGCAGTTATGGGCTCTTATGGCGCGGCTCTTGTATGCATGGTCACAGGTCTCTCATTGACTGGAAGAAAATTTGCTGCAATCAAAAAGGAGATGCTTGATCATCGACATGCCTGTGAAACAAACAGGGGTGTTCTGCTGGACATGGTTGAGAAGGACTCTGAAGCCTTTGAAAAAGTGATGGAAACTTATAAGCTTCCTGAAGGAAATGAAGAGGAAAAACAAACGAAAGAAGAAGCCGTAGAGGAAGCAACAATTCATGCTGCTGAGATTCCATTAGAAACCATGAAGCAATCATATGAGGCACTCACTCATGCAAAAGTTGCTGCAGAGAAGGGCAATATCAATGCCATAACTGATGCTGGCGGCGCTGCATATGCACTCTCAGCCGCAATCAAGGCAGCATCTCTCAATGTCAGAATAAATCTTGACAATATTAAGGACGAGAAATTCGTCAAGAACATTCGAAAGGAAGTTGAGGAGCTCATTGAAGAGAGCGAGAATCTCAAAGACGAAATACTTGGCATAGTTGAACGCAGAATGGAAGATCTTGCATCGAGCGACTAACCTCTTCAATCTTGGACGCTCAGGTGGGCGCCCTGTCCAATACTGACCACATATGGTGTCCCCCCTGCTCTCTCTATAGCTGATGAAACAACATCCACCTTTCCTGGACAATATGCTAGCATCGTTCCTCCTCCACCGCTTCCGTTGATTTTGCAGCCCAAAGCTCCTGCTTTCTTTGCAGCTCGTATCATCTTTTCTATTTTCTTGGTCGATCGCTTCAGACCATCACGCAAATAGATATGATGTTGATCAATCATTGAGCCTAACTCTTCAGGTTCGTAGTTACTAGACTTTAGAGTATCATATGCACGCTGTGTTAAGTCCCTATTTTTGATGGTCGTTTCCACCACTGTCTGCTCTCTTGAGGAAAGCCGTTTCAGGAATGGTTGAACCTTCTCAAGGGCTGTTTTGGTTTGGTCGAAATTGTCTACGTACTGTGCTAGTTTGTTGTATCCCTTCTCAGCCAAATTGCGGATTTCTTCCAGATCTCCCACGGTATCTTTCTTCTCCTCCCCCGAGTCACCAATGACGAACCCACTAATGGATGTAGGGATTCTGGTCACCTCTATCTTAGGTTTTGTAGTCAAGTGTATGATTCCACCGTACGCAGATGCATAATGATCCATCATACCTCCGCTTTCTCCAAATTCCTTGACCTCAGCCTGGAATGCAAGCTCGGCTAATGCTTTGGGATTCAGGGATTCTCCAGCCATTCTAGAATATGCCAGGACTGATGCGACAGCTAATGCTGACGAGCTGGATAGTCCTCCTGCAATTGGTATGTTTCCTCTAACATACATTGACCATCCTGAAGAGAGAGTAAGTCCCTGCCTTCTAAGTACATTAAATGCACTTCTAACATAGTCCCTCTCATGGGCATAATCGATTTTTGTATCAATCTCGAACGTATCCTTTGTTCCCAAATCCGAATATCTGATATCCATTAGACGATCATCGCGTGGTGAACAAGAAATCTCGATATGCATGCTAATTGCTGCGGGAATCACATCTAGTCCCAAGTAGTCACTGTGTTCTCCAAAGATGCAGACTCTTCCGGGCGCAATCGCAGAAAAGCTAACATCCGACGGCATGATTGGTTCACCTCAAGGCTTTACGCGATTTGTTAAATTCCTCATTGGTCCTTCGCTTTACTTTTGTTCGAAGGCCAACTCAATCGCATCAGCAATATCTTCTGGCTTGACTCCTGGCGAATCAATATCCAGCTGAGTATAGCTTTCCTTAATTCTTTCCAGTATCGCGTCTCTAGAAAGAGTAGAGCCCTTCAGGTTGTTCTCAAGTTCTCCGATTGCTGTGGACGGAAGCATGAAGAAATCTCCACTAATGACAATTTCATTGATCTCATTTTCTATCTCCTCTGCAGTCACCCGAATCAACCCGCCTTCGGCCTTATGGCTCGCTGTACCAACAGAGGCTGTTGCGGATATTCTAACAGTTCGAGCATCAAGTCTGCCTCCACTCCTCCAGTGAAGCCACTCATTTGACTTGTATTTGGAGCGGAGCTCTGACATCCTGCTCTTTTCCCATGAAGATAACTTGCCCTTCTCAAGTTCAATGTCAAGGGTTTCCTCGTAAAGCCTGATTAGGTCGGTTTTAATCTCGTCTTTTTGTGGCATTGATCCAGTTTCAAGTAGAATTGTTGACAGCCGGTCTTTGAGGCTCTTGTATACTTTATCCCGAAATTTCTCACTTGGTACTCGAAGAACCTTCACCATCATTTCGAAGTCAAAATCTAAAATTATGTTGCCGGTGAGAATGCGAGCATCACCAACATCTCCTGCTCCATTTCCTGATATTTTCTTTTCATTGACCTGAATATCATTAACTGGTCGAAATTCAGCTTCAATGCCAAGATTCCTATATGCTTGAACTGGTGCTTTGAGAAATTTCCGATAATAGGCATCAATGGGCTTTGGCGTAGTTGGACTATCAACTCGCCCAATTAATTGGTAGAATAGCTGTCCATCATCTAGGTAGACTCCTCCACCCCCGATTACACGGCGTGTCACCACAATATCGTTTTTCCGGCAAAATGCAAGGTCTATATCCTTCTCAATCTCTTGGAAATAGCCTACACTAACTAAGGGCTCAGCGGGCCAGCAAATGATGATTGTATTCTGTGATTCTCCCTCTGTAATCCCTTGAGCAACCATATCATAGATAATTTGTGTTTCAAGCGGTTCAATAGCGCCCAAATCAAGTAATCGCCATCGCTCTTTCATAGTGGACACAAAAAGAATGTGTGCGATTGGCAACTATATCTCTTGCTATCAGAATCCTCTTGATAGTTCCTCTGAGACAAATTGTTCGCGTTTTTCGTTATCAAGCCCTCTTACAAAATCATTGAGGTCATTAATCATATCAGCTAGTCCTTTCACCTCATGCTGATAATCTTCTATGATTTTAGATTGATCTGCATGTGCAATGATATTGGCTGCTGACTCCGCTGACTCAATTGCCAATCTAATCCCCTCTCCAGACAATGGATTACAGAGCCCTGCAGCATCACCGACCAGTATCGCATTCTCTTTACCTGGCATGAAATATCCAAATGGAATTGCCCAACTTTCCCTTCGAACAATCTTTTCAGGGGCAAACGAGAACTCATCAATTAGCATTGAACGAAAGCTATCTAGCGATTCCGCATAACTTGGCTTTCTGTTTGGTTCCACACCAAGACCAATGAGGATACTATCTTGTTTGGGTATCAGGTATGCATAAGCTACTGAATATTTGTCATGAAAGAATCCGTAAAAGCAGTCTTCAAAATCTCCTTTCGCAATCCATTTCTCTTGGCCCACGACCATGATTGGAACATTGGTGTCGGAAAAAAGGGATTTACGAACAGTCGACCTTACTCCATCTGCACCAACCAGAATAGGCGTTTCGATAGTTGCCTTCTGCCCCTGAATTGATACCCTAGTTGACTTCTCATTTATTGAAACTGAAGTGGCTTTTGTGTTGTATCGGATTTCCACTTCTGCCTCTTCAGCTAACTCGCGTAACCAAAAATCGAAACGGGTTCGATTTATATTATGAATGGTGTAGTTTCGAACTCTACCTCCACTATTAGGCCCGCTTGGAGGAACGTAGTAGAGACCCAATTCTCTCGGATTTTCGAAAACCTCCTCAGGAATTTCCGAGTCTATTATGTCTTCAATGGTATCAGGGGCAACAGAAGGCAATACTCCTCCACAGGCTTTGTGCCTTTTTTCATGTCCCTTTTCAAGTAGGAGGACCTTCATGCCATCTTTTGCCAGAAGAAGCGAAGTAACTGCGCCGGAGGGGCCTCCTCCAACTACGACGACATCATACTGAGCGATGTTGAACCACCCCACTGTGGAGTATTCCCATATTTGTTAGCGTATTGATAACCTTCAATATTAGGTCAGTTTTCAGCACCGTCTGTCCCTCGAAAGTTCCTTCGTATGCCTTTTCTTCCTCTCCTAAGTCATAACATGTCGAATCATCTACGTCAACTAGAAGAGCAGGTACGCCCATGTCAACGAAATCCTGGTAATGCTTACTGTAGAAGGCATCACAGCAAGAACCAACGTAGCCACGCGCCCCCTTTTCTTTAAACTCGTGAACTGTCTCCACAAGATCTTCGAAGTTCTGGATTGTTCTAACGGGGACATTCAGCTCGGTAATCTGTTTATAGACATCGTTGGTAGAACATCCGCCACACATTGAACATCCTTCGACAAACCGATACTCGCAGCCTAGGAGTTTAGCACAATACGGCAACAACACGAAATCAAAATGCTGTTGTTCCAACTCATCAGGCAAGAAGTTCACGGTCATCAATTGATTTGAGTCATCCAATGTAAAGCCGTAGTTGACGAAGGACTTTTTCTTCACTGCTTCAATTATCGTATCTGCTACGATTTCAGGAGGTATTCCGAAAATTCTGGTTCTTGAAGACTCGAAAAAGTCCAGTATGTTGTTTCTGATGGATGCATAGCTTGCGTCTGAATTCTTTAACGTTGACTCCAAGTCCATGATAGCTCTCTGGGGAAATACCTGGAAATCTCCTGTAATGAAGGAACTCACAATATAGTTGCCTGGGATATCTATTGAAAGAGACGCCCTGATCAATCCTCCTGGGGTCTTTCGCATCGTGCTTACGGTTCCCGCCCAGTCAAGAGGCTTTCTCACCATGTTTATCCAATCTTCAGATTCGAATTCGGGGAGTTTTTGATTATACATTTCCGACTCAATTGGATACAATCCCCTGTCCTGCAGTTGAATGTCAAGAACCTCCTGAAATCCATCAGCTATCGCTCGCTTAATATCCGCTAACGGTGGAACCCGGCCTAACTCCCACTTCAGACATGTCACTCTCTCTTTCACGCTTTCAATTTCCTTATCCTGCAGTTTCTCTACAGGAATTCTAAGCGCTCTTAGCATCAGCTCGACATCAAAATCTACGAGTAATGTTCCCTGGTACATGAACGAATCCTCTCGTTCAGTCCCCCCAGTCCCAGAGATTTTTCGTCCATTGACCTCGATATCATTCTTGGGTCTGAACTCTGCTTCTATTCCCAATTCTTGAAGTCCTCTTACTGTTCCTTCGCAGATTAATTGGGCAAGTTTATCGAGGTCAGTTCTCAAATCTCTAATCCTTGACACCGACTTATCTGCGAAGACTTCCCAACCAAGACATGTCGGCGTAAACAAGATGGCTCCTCCTCCCGTAAGTCGTCGGTTTATATCTATGCCATGGTGTTTACAAAAATCGATTCTGATTTCTTGTTCAATCGATTGGTGATATCCTACCAATGCAGTGGATGGATTGAACTGAAGGAATCTTATGGTATTCGGAGTATTCTCGTACGCATGGCACTCGAGGATGACGTCGTCAAGGGCCATATTTTGGGCACCTGTCAAAATGCCTGTGTCAATGAGACGCCATTTGTCGAAGTCATTTCTGTTCATGCTATCACAGTTTTTTAGTTATCAAGGAACAACATTGGTCCGATAAACCGATTGATAGGTTTCTCTTCTTTGCATAGGAGTATCCTTCTTCAGTAGGGTAGGCTATGGCATTCACTCCCGCATCGATAGCAAGTCGGTCTAGGCTTCTACGATGTAGACCAAGAGGTCGTGCACACCCAAGAACGACTGGGCGGTCCTGAATGTACAACCGCGCTCCAAGTACCACCCTCGCTATATCCATGGGTGTCGCTGGATTCGTTTTTTCCATTGGGGTGTCATCGAGCGGCATAAAGGCAACAATCACTATTGAATCCGGATTATATTTTCCAATCATTCGGATTGCCTGGTCCTCACCATTGAGCTTCCCATGGTATAGCCCAGCAATAATATGTGGCATCATTGGAACATTATACTCATTAAGAAGTCGCATGGAGTCCTCAAATATGCTCACTGGCATATCGAGGTGGTAAATCTCTTCCAAGGTTTGGTGTGAGCCAATAATATCAAGCATGGCTCCATCTATTCCCGCTCGACCAAGTTCCTCAGCAATCTCGGGATATACTATTCCTGTGTGGACAACGACATTGAGGTCTAAGTCGGATTTTACTCTCTCTATTATTGGTATGAACTGCTCCAAGGGTGTGTTGCCTCGCGAAGTTGAACCACCGCTTATCAGACACCCTGAGCCTCCCTTTCTGACAATTTCTTCACAGATTCTCCAGAGATCCTCTGGAGTAGTGGCATGTATCATGCTTTCTAGAAGCCTTCCTCTACAATGCTCGCAGCCAATGGCACAAGAATTACCAGTTATTGAGATGCTTGGAAACCTAAATGGGTCAGTTGCCTCATGAAATTCGGTCTGATAATGAATCATTCCTGGAGAATAGAAGATAATGTCCTCTGAGAACTTCTTTCTTGACAATTCAAAAGCCATCTCAAAGAGTGGCTTAAGATCATACTCCTCTGCTTCGAAGCACTGTTCAAGAAGACTCTCATTCATCTTCAAAATAGTCATCGTCCATCTCATAGCTCAATGAGTAGTCTCGTATCTGTTCTGCAATCTTTTTCAAATCGTCCTTATCAGGGGATAGCGGGAAGTTCCTCCAGTGTCCAATATAGGCCTGATAGGGGGTGCAATTTCCAAAGGGTCGATTGCATGCATTATCCATGGTTGTTCCGTTGCAACCCGAGGTCATGAATGCCTTTCCCTCAGACATCATTTGATTGTACTCGGTCTTGCTGATGCCAAAATCTGTAATCTGACCTTGATTATTGAATTGCATTCTCTTTGCAGAGGTTAATTCGTTATTTATCAGATATCGTGCAGCCTGAATCCGACGGTACGTACCCAGAGGTGGCTGTGGATCGTCTTGCATATCTGAACCCTCTTCTGGGAAAAAAGAAAAGAGATGGGTGTCAGCGCCAAGGTCTTGGGCACGTTGTATTGCATCAACCATCTCCTTTTCGGTCTCTCCAACTCCAACTATCAAATGAATTCCAACATTCTCTTTACCAAATACTTCAACTGCTTCCTCAACGGTTTGCCAATATTTCTTCCACTTGTGGGGGCCGTTGACTCCGTTTCCCCGCAGCTTCTCAAATAGTTCTGGAGTGGCAGCATCTACTGCGATACCCACCTTGTCTGCTCCAGCCTCCTTGGCTCTAATCAGCCAATTCTCATTCAAAATGGTCGGTGTGATTAAGACCGAAATCTGCGGGATTACCTCTCTTAACTCTGAAACGACCTTAAAACAGTCCTCTCGAGCACAACCTAGTGTTATCATCGAGACACAGACTCTCTCTACATGCGGGCAAGTTCCATCTGATAGTGCCTCTTTCACTTCGTTGAGAGGATAAATTGGCCAGTCAACCCTGATGAAGCTGTTGTCCACCCAATCCGTATCCACTTCTCGAGAGTTTGAGAGACCACAATACGCACATCTTGCATGGCATCCTTCATCATAAGTCAAAAGGAGATTGATGCAGTAGAGTTTTGCATCACGATAGAATTTTCCTGGGAGCTTGTTCATGGTCATTGCGGCAGCAAGACTCGTCCTAACATACTCGGGCGATTCTTTGCTTTGGTTCTTTCTTTTCTCTTCAGACGCCTCACTTGCCATTGCCAATACTCCTCTGACGTGCTCTCTGAGGATTTAGACTCTCTTTTTATACTTTTGAAACGCCCAATAAACAATTAACCTGAAACTCAAACCATTTATGTGATTAGCCCAGATTCGGCGGTGAGATTCAATGATTGAGGCTGTTGAGCTTACAAAGAAGTTTGGGGACTTTGTCGCGGTAGACCATCTCTCGTTCACAGTAAATTCTGGAGAAATTTACGGCCTACTCGGGCCAAATGGGTCTGGCAAATCAACGACGATGCGAATGCTTCTAGGCCTGCTTAAGCCGACAGAGGGAACAGCCAAAATAAACGGTCATGGCATAAGGGATGAAATTGTAAAGGCAAAGAGGGTTACAGGATATGTTCCAGAAAACCCCGTACTCCCTGA
Organism: uncultured archaeon; assembly: GCA_964648855.1. Lineage (GTDB taxonomy): Archaea > Asgardarchaeota > Thorarchaeia > Thorarchaeales > Thorarchaeaceae > TEKIR-14. The sequence goes on along the minus strand of CAZYLT010000001.1, from coordinate 346,598 downwards.
GCGCTTAACTGGTTGGGAATATGTGAATTATGTGGCAGATATTTGGAGGGTCAAGCGAGGAGAAGAAAGAACGGAAGACATTGAGGAACTCCTCGAACTGCTTGATATCATGGATGCCAGCGATGACCTCATTGAAACATATTCACAGGGTATGACACGGAAGGTAAGCTTGGTTGCTGCTCTCGTTCATAGACCTCAGGTTTTGATTCTAGATGAAGTACAAGCAGGTATAGATCCTCGGGGTGCGGCAACTGTCAAAGAAATTCTCAACGGTCTGCGAAAGCGAGGGGCATCAATTCTCATGTCTACTCATGTGCTAGAGATTGCAGAACAAATGTGCGATAGAGTTGGAATAATTAAAGATGGCAAGATGATTGCCGAAGGTACTCTGGATGAGCTGCGCGAAAAGGCTGAAGGTCAGTCTTCTCTTGAAGAAATTTTCCTGGAGCTTACTGGTGGACCCGATATGCAATTAATTGCGAGTTACCTTGAAGATTCTGGTGAGAGGAATTGAACATATCTGATTTGATTTTCCTCCTCAGGCAAGATTTGTCCAGAACATTTCGTTTTATGAATCCTGGCGGAAAACGCACTGAACTTGAGCCTCTTTGGAAGAGATCTTCGAGATTGGTGATAGCTATTGCTATCGCAGTAATCATCACACTCTTCATTGTTTTTCCCGGGAGACCATTGTGGCCCTTGGCACGTTCTGTTGCTACTGAAAATCCTGGGCTTGGAGCAACAATTTTCAACACACTCATGTTATTCTCTTTTCTGGGCTCTACTGCTGTCATGGCTTCAACAGTTGCGAATAGCTCTCGAATGGAGTATCTGATGGTTATGCCCATCTCTCTCCGAACTCTGTTCTTGGAGAAGGTCATCATTACGGTATTCTACAACAGCATTTTCTGGTTGGTGATTGGAGGGTCGATTTTTGCTGGGTTTAGTATACTGTCTCCAGCTCTCTTTGCTTTCATATCTATTCCTGTATTTCTTCTGTCAATGTATTTGCTGATAGCTATTGGGGTATCTTTTGGTGGACTACTTGGCCTCGGGGTTTCTAGGCTAGTGGCGGGGCGAAGAAGACTGAAACAGGTTGGCTATGCTATACTCACTGCTGCTGGGATAATCGGTGGTACACTTTGGTATGCATCATTCTATCTTTCCGATGGCGGTTTTGGATTTGGACTCTTCACGGGTGTATTTGATATTCTCCAATCCTTAGGATTCTCATCAGACCTCACACCCGGCTACGCTGCAAGCTCAATAACACTACGTACTCTTGTAGGACTCCCTATCCCGATTCAGGATTTGGCTATGGCGATTTTCTATGGATTTCTCTCGGTTGGCCTTCTTTATCTAACCGCTATCGCTAGCGAAAAAGCACATTACAGTGGCTGGCTTGCATCAGCAGAGAAACGCACACCCAAGAAAGCTGCACCCGTAGACCACTCCACCTGGGATCCACAGCCAATACCGGGCATCAAGTTCAATCAAACGATCAGTGCATCAGTATGGTACAATATCTCGACCATAAGACGAGAAGCGAGAGTATTGACTCAGTATCTCCTAGGTCCCATTAGATATGTAATCTGGATAATTCTACCAGCATTTGCAGGCGGAGAAATGATATTTGCATTCACTCCTTACCTAATGATATCCGCAGTGATTCCAATTGCTCTCGCATATGGTTATTACTTTGCTGGATTGGAAACAGTCTATGAGGGCGATAACATTATGAACCTTCAGCTTGCGAGTGTAAATCTGCAGGATTATCTCAAGGGAAAAGTGTATAGTGCTCTTCCATTTACCATTGGTGCCGGAGTCATAACCTCGGTCTTCATCTACTTCCTGACTCCTATTTTGCTACTGTATCTTCCTGCCATCACAATTGGTCTGCTATTCTTGACAATGGCATCAGGTGCGAGTGCCGCTTATGCAGCAGCAGATGGAGGGGAATTCAAGGCAGAGCGTCAAATCGAGAGACAGCGCGGCTCTTCAACCCAAATGCCGATATCAATATGGAGTCTGGTGCGAGCTCTGATTTTCCCTCTGCTACTGGGCTATATTGGGATTTTCGGGATGATTTCGATTGGGCTGACCATGAATGTGCTTTACACATACCTTGCTCTACCCGGTTTTGCACTGATATGCTACCTTCTCTTTAGGCGTAACACTAGGCTTGCTGGTCTGAAATTGGCTAAAATGGACGCGAGCGAGTATCTATAGCTCTAACTTGGCGATTTCTTTTCCTGCTGGGACAGTTATGTCGCAATCAAAATAGAGTCCGATCATGGAACTCTCAATCTCAATGACATCAAGTCCGTTATCAGGTGTACCTTGAATGTCTATTTGCACATCACCAGAGCGCCCATTCTTTATATCATATGTGAGATATGTGGCGGTCAGAGATAATATGGAGTGGCTGGAACCACCCACTTCTGGTAATATTTTGGCATTGATATTGGGGCCGCTATCAATCCATTCTCCTTCATCGGTGAGCTCGCACATTGTTTCGAGTAAGATATTGCCGTTTCGCACGACTTTTGCATTCAGCATATCTCCTTTCAAATCTAAAGAGATATTCGCCAGCTTTCTCGGATAGCCCCAAATCTCTCTCCCTGCAGCCAGAGCGATATCCGAATCAACGAAGTTCTGAGCGAAGTAGACGCCCACCTCTTCTTCACCCGACTCGCGATTGTCAAACATGCATTGTACGAGTATGCCTGCCTCCATGAAGGTACCTGTTTCTTTGCACGGCTGTTCCGCAACAAGCAAGGCCATGAGCGGAAGTTGTGAGGGCATTAGGGGCTTTGGCAGAAGGGTTTGAACTGAATCCTCTGATGGATAGAATAATGAAAGAAACAATCTTGCATTCTCGTAATGGTAGGGTGGAGGGGGATACAGAGGACTGCTTAACGGACTACTGAATTTACTTTCCATTGTGCTCACACTTCTCATATTGAATTGTGTTCCTGCTATTGAATCTGTCGAGCCTAATTGATTTGCAGCTCAGATGCCAATCTTCTTGAATATCAGAGGCCAGGCAAATGAGCCAATAATGACAACAAGTGTATATCTCACTGCTCTAAGGAAAATATTCTCAGTCGCCAAGATTGGCGCCAGTCCAATCATCACTCCAATAACTATAATCAGACCAAAGAGAATCCTAAGTATCACACGCCAGTTCTGGCCCTGTGGTGCAGCAGTGTCAAATCCAACATAGCGCTGCTCCAAAGGAAGACCAATTGCTAAACCCATGATTAGTCCACCCAGAGATCCGAAATTGTCTCCTAGTGGCAGTGGCAGTAGAAACGATGACACAAGTGTAGCCAGGAGCCCGAAGAGGAATAGGAGCCCATAAAGGAGCGTGCTATTCATTCTCTCAAAGTATCTAGATAATGGCTCTTCAGCAAAATAAAGCACAATGACTGTGAAGATTCCCACGCCCCACCCAAGCAGGACATCACCTAAGTAGTGAACTCCAATATACACTCGTGAGATTCCGATGAGAAATATCAGGATTCCTGATAAAATTGTCATCCACCATGTTTTCGCCTTTGCAGCCATCCATCCAAACAGCGTAGCTGAGTTCTGAGAATGACCGCTTGGTGTGCTATAGTTACTCGCCTCGTAGTCACCCAACCAGTTCGATGGATCTGGCCTTGGGTTTGCTATTGCGAGTTTTAGCCAGTAGTTTGAAACTACTGACGCGAGAAGGACGTATGCTACTTTGATAGAGTCTGTTTTTCGAAATGCCCAGTAGCCCACGAGAATGAGGGCTACGTAAAAGGTTTCAGAGCCAAGCTCAGTGATTGCCAAGAAGAATGGACCTGCCCACGGGAGCGCCTCACGAAGCGCGTTTGTCAATGCTGGATCAAATACCATTGCTTTCCTCTCACCCAAAATGGATTTGAGAACCCAGTCAAAAGGTTAGCGTTTCTTCGGTAAAGACTATTAGACGGCTCTCTTTTTTCTAAAACACTGGAGATTGAACAACATGGTGCTTGAGAAGCTGAAGCCAAAGAACGTCTGGCATATTTTCGAGGAGGTCTTTACGAAAACACCGCGCCCCTCCAAAAAGGAGGAGAAAATTCGACGACGTCTAAAAGAGTGGATTGCGAAAAAAGAAGAAGAACTTGGAATAGAACTTGATGTGACTGAGGATGAAGCAGGGAACATCCTCATCAAGAAGCAAGCTGATTCAGACATGGAGAACGCACCATCGGTGATTCTTCAAGGTCATCTAGACATGGTATGTGAAACCGATCGAAAGGGGGGGTTCGATTTTGAAAACAAGCCAATACCTGTTCGGATTCAGAAGAATGGCGAGTGGATTGATGCTGATGAAACAACCCTTGGTGCCGATAATGGGATTGGAATGGCTCTTGGCCTAGCAATACTGACAGACCCTGATGTCAAACACGGGCCACTTGAGATGCTGGCAACAGTAGATGAGGAAACTGGGCTCACTGGTGCCTTTGCATTAGACCCCGAAGAAATGGGAATTGAGAGCAAGCTTCTCATAAACTTGGATTCAGAAGATGTCGGGGTAATAACAATTGGATCTGCTGGTGGCGGAGACACGGTTCTCGAAAAGAAGATACAGAAATTTGAACCAAAGATTGATGATGTCTTCCTCAAACTGTCAGTATCCGGATTACAGGGTGGTCACTCAGGCGTTGATATTCATGAGCCTCGAGCGAATGCCAACAAACTTGTGGCTCGATGCTTATCCGCGCTAATAGATACAATCGAGGTTCGACTGTCCAGCTGGAATGGTGGTGGTAAGCGGAATGCAATACCTCGCGACTCTCATGCCGTTTTTGCGATTCGAAAGGAAAAAGCTGACGAGGCACGAAGCCTGATTGAAGATGAAATCTCCGCAATAACTGAATACTATAGTAGGCAGTCGGTTAAGGATGATGTTCTGGAGCCCGAGATTACGGTTTCTTTGGAGAAAGCAAATCCTGCGAGTACATTCAACACGGAAAGCTCAGTATGTGTCATAAGAACTGTCCACTCACTTCCACATGGTCCACTGCGGTTCTCACCAAGTGTCGAAGACCTTGTTGAAACATCGAACAATGTGGCTGTAATCAGCACTGATGAACACGGTATTGAATTACAGATGTCTTCAAGAAGCAGCATCAAAGAGGAATTAGAGTCTGTCCGGCGAAGATTGGTTTTCATTGGAAAAATGGGTGGCTGGGTTGGCACAAAAGGTCCAGCCTACCCCGGATGGGCTCCAAACCCGCAAAGCCCTTTTCTGAAGTTTATTCGTGAGAAGTATGAGAAAGTCTATGGCAGTGACGTGATTGTCGAGGCAATCCATGCAGGCTTGGAATGTGGTATATTAGGCGCTGGCATACCTGGCCTACAGATGGTCTCCATAGGGCCTACAATAAAGAATCCACACTCACCTGATGAGAAACTGAAGATAGAGGATGTGGGTATTCTCTATGATGTGTTGAAATCAGTTCTAGCCGACATCGGAAATATGGAATCTTGAACTTAATCAAATATCTGCGAGACCCAGGATTCTCAGTTTTTCTGCGCTGGGCTCGCCCGTATTCGGACTCCACTTGCGATAATTGTACCATGTAGAAAGCTGTGCGTCTATATCGGGCACATAGCCCTCAGTCGGCCCTTCCAAAGGTTTCAATATAATCTCGGGGAGTCGTTCATTTTTAGTCGAGTACCCAAGTCTTAGATTGAGTAATCTCATGAGAGTAAATATTCTCTCACCAGTCATTGCTAATTCCGCTACAGAATAGTCCCACCCAGTAACTTTCTGCAGGAGTATAGCAAGTTCTTCGGCCTTTATTGGGTAGAAATTGCAGATTACCGCAGAGTTAGTCACGCATCTGAAGTCCTGTTGCTTGGCAGCCAAATCTGCTTCATTAGCGAATCTATCCTCGCTTACAATGTCCAGAGCCTCATTCTGCTGACCCATTTGAACGTTATACATATCAGCACTCATATGACAAGCTCCACGCGGGGAGGTGGCATAGGCTATTGCCATGCCCGAGAATCCACGTGGGTCGTGCTGAGGAAGCTCTAGTCCATTCACTTGTGCCGCTAGTTCTTCAACGCCGTATTCAGCTCCGAAAGACTTGCTTCCCTCAGCAAGAAGATCGCCTATTCCCTCTCTTTTCGCTATCTTATCCAATAGTGCTAGTGCGCTTTCAACCTCTCCCCATTTAGGCTCCACGCCATCGAGATTGTTCCCTGTGAGAATCCCTTCCTGAAATAGATAGTAGACAAATGCTATAGTATTGCCACCGGAGATGAAATCAATGCCAAGTAGATCGAACTGCTTGCTGATATATGCTAAAGCATCTAGATTATTGTTCAGAATGAGAGACCCCATAGTACCGGTTATTTCAAGCTCTGGCCCAGCGAATTCTCCTGTGGCGTATTTTCCGTCTTCAATTTTGATTCTTCTACCGCACCCAATAGGACAACGATAGCATGCTGATTTTCCGATGAGGATTTCCTCACGCATAGTAGTCCCGCTGATGTTGTATGTATCGAAATCAGACATCGTATAGTATCCTGCTGGCAAAGAACCATACATAATGCTGGCCATATCTACGAAGCCTGCAGTGCCTAAATCAGAATACATGACAAATGTGGGGTCATCTCTTTTGTCACTGTTTAGAGTTGCAGTGTATTCTCTCAGTTCTTCATCATGAACTGGAACTCTTCTGTTGTTGCCCTTCACAACTAATGCCTTCAATTTCTTTGAGCCCATTACCGCCCCCATACCGGTGCGTCCTGCTGCACGGTAATGGTCTATGATAACACTGGCAAATTTGACGAGATTTTCGCCTGCGATTCCTATACGTGCAACTCCAGCATTCCTATACCCCGTTTCCTCTTTGAGAGTGTCCCATGTTACCTGCGTATCTGTTCCCCAGATTTCTTTTGCATCCTTAATTTCGACATTGTCATCTTCTACCAGAATATAACTGGGTTCGTTCGCCTGACCCGTAACAATGATGCCATCATAACCGGCGAACTTGATGTCGGCACCTAGGTGCCCCCCGAAGGTACTGTATCCCAAGAGACCGGTGTAAGGTGAACGTGCACATAGAGATGCTTTGCTGCCTGTGGGAACCAAGGTGCCACAGAATGGGCCGGTCATGAATATCAAGGGATTCGCTGGCCCTAAGGGGTCAGTGTCTTTGTCCACCATGTCGTACAACAATCTACAGCCAAGTCCTGCTCCGCCAATAAACCGCCTTGCCAGATTCTCGTCCATATCCTGTATGGAGGTTTTCGATGTACTGAGATTAACTCGCAGTATTCTTCCCCTGTATCCTTTCATTCCTAGCCCACCTAGAAGTCAATTTTCTTGCCATAGAACATGTACTCGTATATTCTCCGTATCTGGTCACTCCCAATGCTTCTGGGTGTCATCGTGATACTGGAATCCATCATGGCAAACTCAACCAGCTTATCAAGCCCTTTTTCGAACTCTTCCTTCGTGACACCTGTTTCCTTTATGCTCGTCGGAAATCCAATCGATTTTTGCAGCTTCCGAATGTGTACCGCGAGAAGTCGTGCTGTTTCTTCTTCATCATCTCCAGCGATTCCCAGCATCCCTGCCAATTCGGAATAATGGGTCGCGGTTTCAGGGTTATCATAAGCGCTGTATTCAACGGTGTACGGAAGAGCCAAGCCAACAGCAAGACCGTGTTGGGTACGAAGTACTGAACCCAGACTATGTCCGAGAGAATGTGCTAGACAGACCTGTGAATTGCTGAATGCCAAACCTGCAAGGTTTGCAGCAACAAGCATCTTTTCTCTTGCCTGCAAATCCTCCAGATCGTCTACTGATTTTGGTAGCCATTCAAATACTATGCGAATAGCTTGCCGAGCACAGGCATCCGAGAAGTCATTTTTCCACATGCTCACATAGGCTTCGATTGCATGAGTCAGTGCATCCATTCCAGTATAGGCTGTCAAGTCCCGGGGAAGCCCTTTGACAAACTCCGGTTCCAGTATCGCTAGGTCTGCCACAAGTTCCGAATTAATAGTTGCAAATTTTCTGCCTGACTCATCTTCGCGCACAACTATCGCTTTTGTTGTTTCTGAACCTGTCCCTGCGGTTGTTGGAATACAAACCAATTTTGCCTTCTCTCTAACTCCCAGAGAGTCGAAGGGTGTGAGGGCCTCTAAATTCATCTCGGGGTTTGCGTAAAGAACCCACGCGGCTTTTGCGGTATCCATCACAGATCCACCCCCAATAGCGAAAATCCAATCCGCTCGAAAGCGTCGCATCACCTCCGCGGCTGATTTTGCTGTGGAAACCTTGGGATCGGGCTCGGCATCATTCCAGACAAGAACCTCCCAGTCGTTTGCCTCGAGCTTCTTCTGTACCTTCTCTGCAAGTCCGATTTTTGCAATGACCTTGTCCGTGACAATTAGCGCTCTACTACCATCAATCTGCTCAAGCTCGTCAAGAGCATCTTCACCAAAGACAACCTTTGGGGCTAGGAACCACCAGACCATTTTTCTCACTCCACTGAGCGAAGACATATGAAATACTGACTTCAATATGCCTACTTCCCATCCTATTAGAGAACTCCCTCTTATGTCTGCTGACTAATTCAGGAGGCTATTCAAGACTAGCACATATGCGACTCAAGACACTCTTGGATTCATTCATTATTCTCGCTATGAGTTCCTCGACTGACGGCAGGTCATCAATTCGACCAGTACATTCTCCGCCAAACATGAGGGCCTCGTTTTCATTGCCATCTAGGAGCTCGTTGAAACCTGATTTCTCCAATTCGAGAATTTCCTCATTTGACTGAACAGGGTCCCCTAGGTAAAAGGAAGGTACATCCTTCAACGTTCTCTTTACGATCTTCTCAGCCCTCTTGTTTCGTAGGAATCTCATCGGTCCAAAGAGACCCCTTCCTGTTAACGTCTGCCTCTCCTCTCTCTCAATTATCGCTTGTTTCCAAAGGTCTTCAAAATCGCTCTCTTTTGTCGCGATGAATCTGGTTCCCATTTGAATGCCATCAGCACCTAAACAAACTGCAGCTGCCAGAGACGCCCCATCGCAAAAGCCCCCAGCTGCAACAACAGGCACGTCAACATTTCGTACTACTGCAGGTACTAAGACCATAGAATGAACGGGTTCCCACGAAACATGTGCACCACCCTCATGTCCCGAAGCAACGATTATATCTACTCCTGCCTTTTCTGCCTTCTTAGCATGATAGACTGACGGTACAACATGAACCCAAATCAGTCCATGTTTCTTCACTTCCGCCCACGGAGTAGGGTTACCAGCCGATGTGACTATCACCTTGAGCCGTTTTTCAACTTCAGAATCGTTCTTTCTTGATTCGATTATCTGTTCCACAAACATCTTTGATGCGAGAATGAACTCCGATGCAACGGGTACATTTACCCCAAATATTCCCTCTTCTGCCTTAGTTTCCTCGGTGACTCGTTCTATAGATTTTCTCAGAAGCTCCTTAGGTGGGTCATTACCAAACATCCTCTTTGCATCAACAGGTGCTGCCTCCGGTAGCAAACTTGCGGCCATTCCGATGCTACTTATGAGACCTAAAGCCCCGGCATTACTGACAGCTATCGCCAGGTCTTCTGTCTTATACGGCCCCATTCCTCCTTGAAATATGGGATATTTGATACCCAACAATCCACAGATATTGGTATGAAGAAAGGTCAATGTTCATGCTCCTGAACGTTTCTATCTGTTTGTTCACTCGTCGAGATACTTGGTTGGCATTTGCGATGCGGTAGCCACCAGCTCTGCGGCTGCCTTGGTGGCACGCATGATTTTTCCCATGTCTCCTTTTCCAAGTTTGAATTTCCTTGACATGAGGCCCTTTATCGGATCTATTTCTCCCTCGATCAGCTTTTTCCAATTCTTGTATGGTCCTTGATAGACAAACTCAGCATCAGTATCCTCATCCACCATCTTTGCTTCTCTACAGTCACCATGCCAAAGGTCTAAGTAGAATCTGATGGGCTCCTCTACTATCTCGCCGTCGGGGTCTATTTGAAAAATGAAATCGCCCTCCCAAGTGGACGCTGCGTCCTTATAGGCTTCGTTTTTGTTCAGTTTTTCCATATATGTTGTAATCCAATCTTCTGATGGAAATAGCAGCTTCTCTTCATTCATCACGTGAATCCTCCATGAAATATCAACGAAACATAGAAGCGATAGCAGAAAAAAACGTTCTGGATATCCTTCTCTATCCTGCTAATATTCTATGAGGAGAAGATTCAGAGCTGATGCCATCTTGATTTGGTCACTTAGACGTCCAATCTCGCTAATTGTATGGGCGTCACTTCCCAAGACAAACTTGCAACCGACATCTCTAGCAAGCTCCAGGAACTGCGTGTGTACAATAGGATATCTAGCACTCAATTCTATTGCCACCTCCGCTTTTGCAAGCGCTTTCGCTGCTCTCCGACCATCTTCTTGCCGGTAGTTTGTCAGGAAGCCATCCCAGTGCCCCAGTGTGTCAAAGCTGAAATCTCTCAATACCTTGGTCAGCGTAGAACTCCAGAGTGATGAATCGCAACTATAATGAAACGACCCTATCAAGATGTCAAACTGGTCGTAGCCGCCTGAAACATTTGCTAGCTTGCCATACGGCATGATATCCACCTCCGCACCATCAAGGATTGTAAGTTCTGGATACTCAAGTTTCAGCTGTTCAATCTCGATTCTCCGCTGTTTGATTAGTCCCCTCTTTGCCCGTTGGCTACCTAATGACGGCCAGAAGTGGTCTGTGATAGCTATTGTTTCTAGCCTAAGTGCAACCGCCTTCTCAACAACTTCTCTAACGGATGCAGCGCCATCTGAGTACTCGGTATGTATATGAACGTCATATCGGTGGGATGCCATTGTGTTCACTCATATTAGAGCGCGTGTTTTCATTTGCGTCTTAATGAAGGCTGAAAACAGCAGTGCTTTTAATGGAATGGTTGTGCCAATGAGTAGATTTACATTATGGTGGCGGATTGACTTTGGAAGACGGATTAGAGAATTTCCTCTGACAATGGTTTGAGCAAGCCGATACCGCGTTTTGTGCTACCTTCTCCATTGCCTTGTTATTCTTTGTACTCACCTATTTTTGTACCATACTGAATACAATCTATGTTCAAGTGCAAAAAAATGGCTATGTCAATGAAGACTCATTGACACTGAAAAATCATGCATTATAGAGTGTTCAAGATCAATATGAGTGGTTGAAACTGATCAAGTATTGGGCGAACTATTCTTATATTCCGAATCGGAATTATTTCTTGTCAAAATGCAGTACTTGCACCGGCAAATTAGAAGATAGAAGGGTTTGCCCTCAAAGGAGATAACTAAACCAATGGCTGTAATAAAGGGCTTCGAGTTCTCTATTAGGGAGTTTGCAGGCAGTCTCGGCGATTTTGGCACCCTGATTCCTTTCACTATTGGATACATAACCCTCTGTGGTTTCAGCCCTACAGGTCTTCTATTGGGGATTGGATTGACCAATGTAGTTTTAGCCCTCATCTACAGACTTCCTCTCACTGTTCAACCCCAAAAAGTCCTTGGGACCGTGGCACTGGCTCAAAGATGGCCTATGTACAGGGTTCTAGGTGGTGGATTCTCAGTGGGTTTCATTTGTGTTGTCCTTTCCCTCTCGCGGCGCTTTAATTCTCTCCTTAGACGGGTGCCAAAGAGCATTGTCCGAGGGATTCAGCTTGGCCTTGCTTTCACACTGGTTCTGGTTGGGGCGGAGTTGATAGCTCAAAATTTCCTTATGTCTGCGATTCTCATGGTGATAGCATTAATGCTGCTTCGCAACAAGTACCTGCCGTCTGCACTCTTTTTGGTCTTTTTTGGATTTGGATACGCCATAATCACAGGGTCGCTGGATATTGCTAATATCACATTGTCCCTCTCTCTTCCTCAGCTGCATATCTTCTCACTAGCTGACATATTCTACGGATTCATCTATGCAGGATTCGCACAGCTTTTCCTTACTATTACCAACTCGATCTTAGCAACCGTAGCTCTCATTCATGAGCTATTCCCGCAGAGCAAAGATATCGGTCCAAGAAGCTTGATGGCCAACTTGGGTGTGATTAACGTAACAACTCCTTTTATTGGAGGGATGCCTCTGTGCCATGGTGCTGGAGGTATCGCAAGTCAATACCTCTTTGGGGCAAGAACTGGAGGTGCACTAGTGATGGAGGGCGTAGTAGAAATCACTTTGGCTCTCCTCTTCTCTGATAGCCTACTAGCCATATTCACTTCCTATCCTCTTTTCATCGTAGGAATAATGCTCATACTGGCCTCTCTTGAACTTGGCAAGAGCGCACTGAAAGACATTAAAGGAACAGAAGTATCTATCTTGCTTTTCACTGCTCTCATTTCTGTGGCCTTCAATGTGGCCACTGGTTTTGTAGCTGGGCTATTCCTTTACATCGCCCTTGATAGGAACTGGGTGAAGATATGAACGCAGTTATCAGTACTCTAACCACTGCAATCCCCTCTGCAACAGGTTGAGATGTGTGGGTCAGCGTTCACGCATGCCTGCTCGTCTGATGTAATCACCAAATGACTCATGTTGAGTATTGTAGTACTACAGGTATTCAGCTGAAATCAAAGATGAAATATCAACTCAAATATCAAAAAGTGGAGTATCATTTGACAATCGTTTTATGCCTTTCCGAGTATGGTCACCCATCCAAGACAAAATAGCAGGCAAAACACGATGAGCATTACACGAAAAAGCAGGCTAAAATCTCCATGGCTATTCCATATCAATACAGGGTCATGCAATGGATGCGATATTGAAATTGTGGCATCCTTGACACCTAGATTCGACTTGGAACAGCTGGGCTGTGTATTGGTAGGAACCCCTCGTCATGCTGATGTGCTGCTGATTTCAGGTCCGATGACACGACAAATGGTGAAGCGAGCAATAATGACGTATGACCAGATACCCGAACCAAAAGCCATTGTTGCCATAGGTGCATGCGCATTGTCGACTGGTCCTTTCTTCGGAAGTGACATGGTAGAGGGTCCTGTCGATAGATTCTTGCCTGTGGATGCATACGTTCCCGGATGTCCGCCTAAGCCAGAAGCAATTATGGATGGCGTATTGAAAGCCTTGGAGAAAAAATATGGGTCTGATAGGGATGACAACGAATAGCAAAGAACAAATTGAAACCCGAGAAGCTCGGATTCCTGTTGGGCCGGTCCATCCGGCTTTCAAAGAGCCAATTCAATTCAATATCTCTCTTAAGAAAGACCGCATTGATGCAGTAAATCTACGAGTTGGTTTTGTTCATCGCGGGATAGAGGCATTGGCTGAGACACGGAATTTGATGCAAAACATATTCCTTACAGAGCGTATATGTGGAATATGCTCAAACTGTCATTCAACTTGTTACATTCATGCGATTGAAGAGATAGGCGGCCTTGATGTGCCTGCACGTGCTAAGTATCTACGAGTGCTTATCTCAGAGATGGAACGCATCCAGAGTCACATTCTGTGGCTCGGAGTCATGGCTTATGAAATTGGATTTGATACCTTATTCATGTACTCCTTCAAGCACAGGGAGAAGATTAATGACTTGTTTGAGGAAATAACTGGGAACAGGATACACTACGGCATGAATACGATTGGTGGAGTGCGGTATGACATTGATGCTGCGATTTCACAGAAAATTAGGTCATATTTGACTGAAATAGAAAAATCTGCAGTCTACATTCAGGACGTATATGCAGACCGCACCGCAAAAAAGAGGCTTGAAGGCGTCGGCGTTCTCACCACCCAGCTTGCTAAAGATCTTTGTGTAGTAGGTCCAACAGCAAGAGCTTCGGGTGTACCAATTGATGTCCGGAAAAATGACCCCTACGCAGCATATGAGGACCTAGAAGATACTTTCGATTTGATACTGGCCGAAGCGGGGGACAGCCTTGCGAGGACCCAAGTAAGAAATCTTGAGATATTCGAGTCTGCAAAGATTATCAGGGCAGTTCTTGATGAATTGCCGAACGGACCAATCGTTGTCGAAGGAAGCAGCCAGAAGCGCATGCGAAGCATTCCCGCCGGTGAGGCGGTCTCTCGAGTAGAGGCGCCAAGGGGAGAGCTTATTCACTATGTCAAGACAGATGGTAAGCAGGGGTTGGAACGATTGAAAGTAAGGTCGCCGACCTTAGCGAACGTCATCAGCATGGAAACCATGATGAAAGGCGGCGAGTTGGCTGATATTCCAGTACTTGCATCCTCGATTGACCCCTGCATGAGTTGTACAGACCGGGTAGTGAAGGTGACTCAGGAATGATAGACATACTCATCCCGTTACTGACTGTGAGTATGCTAGTTCCCTCATCAGTCGTTCTTGGGCTCCTATTCGAAGGTATGGACAGGAAACTTCATGCACGGATGCAGAATCGAATCGGCCCTCCTATTCTTCAACCATTCTATGATTTCATTAAATTGTTTGGGAAGGAGCAGCTGGTGCCAGAAACCTCAGCGTCGGTCATTTTTACCTTGGTTCCCATAATCGCTGCCATCTGTCCTATCATTAGTTCCGTCATGACTATGGCCGTAGTGTTTCTGCAGGTTCCAGTCGAGGGCGACATCATCCTCATCATTTACTTGCTCACTATTCCTTCATTGATGTATGCTGTCGGAGGTGCAGCCTCTGGAAATCCATATGGCACGATAGGTTTCTCTAGAAGCATAACAATGATGCTCGCCTACGAGCTGACATTCATCATGTCATTGGTACTCGCGATGTTTAAGGCAGATTTCACTCTGGCAAGCTATGGAATTGTTCAGATTCAGGAGTCAATGGGCACCGCTATGGTGTTAGCTTCTCCTGGCATGGTTTTCGCCGCAGCAGCATTTCTTCTCTGCATACCCGCCGCCTTATCCGTTGCTCCTTATGATATTCCTAACGCAAAAACGGAGATAGCTCATGGTGTGCTTATTGAGTATACAGGGTCTCATCTTGCGCTGATGAAGCTTAGCAAAGATGTGCTAGCACTCAATCTTACCCTTCTCGCTACAATTCTCTTCTTCAACCATCCCCTGTTGTTTGCCTTCGGGGGCATCTATGGATCAATCATAATGCGCCTTGTTCTTGCATTTGCTGTAATGTTCTTCACAGTTACATTGCCGCGTACAATTTTCGCACGCTTCAAGCCATATCAAGCACTCCGTTTCTTCTGGGGGTTGCCTCTTTTGCTCGTAATACTATCAACATTTCTTGTGATGACAGGATTCTAGGTGATGTAAATGAAAGTCGTTCAGATGTTACGTGATGCAATGAATTCACTCTTCAAGAAGCCATATACTATTCCGTGGGATGCAAAACCTGAAGACAGAGAGCCAGAACCAACGCGACTCCGAGGAAAGATAGTCTATGACCGTGATACATGCATCGGATGCTTGCTCTGTACAAAAATGTGTCCAGCAGGTGCCATTCTCGTGAAGGAAGACAAGAAGGTAAGGTTTAATTTAAGTCGTTGTTTATTTTGCGGACAGTGCAGGGACGTTTGTCCCGTAGATGCTATCGCACTATCGAACGAGTATCTGACCGGTACGCATGATCGAGAAAGCCTATATGTTGAATAGAATCCATCTAAATCTTGAAATCTATGGGGTATACTAGTGAATAAAGAAACCGTTACGATCACATTGGAGAATCTCGTATATCATTCAACTGAACATCCTCTCTTGAGCGACATACTTGAAGACAAGTATGGGTTTACAAGAGTTGAAGATGACACACAGGAAGTAGCTAAGGAACAGAAGCAAGGAACTAAGTCAGTTGAAGAAGTCAAAGACGGGAAAACTGTCAGGGCTGAAATCAAGAAGTATTCGAAGCACAAAAAGATGGCAGGAAACTATGTGGACGCTGATATCCGTGTCAATATTCTGGGTGATGTGACCTGCACACACACAACGGTGGAGATTGGCGAAGATGAAGAAGAATCTAATTACACCACCACTTATCAGCTGATTAGGATAAGTAGTGAGAGTGGTTATGCAATTCAAAAGCTAATCGACAGACTAGTGGTTGACGTCGGACTTGTTATTTCAAAATATGATTGGTCGTTTCATCGCATCGAGAATATCTGATGCTCAAATTGTGATTGGCAGGGCAATCATCGCTTCGATTCTGTATTCTCTCAGATCGCAAGTCCCTCAGGCTAAAAAATAGCCTGCTATGTGACAAAAGCCATGAATAGATGAGGCATTAACCCAAAAGCAACAATGATTGCGGTGGTTATGGCTGCAGGAACCCACATTTCTTTCGGAACCTCGGACACATTCTTCAATGATTTTCGTTCCGCCCCCTGAAAGATCCAGTGAAATGAACGGATGAAGAACACGAATGCGAATAGCGAAGAAACCAAAAGCAACAACAGGGCGCCGATGGCGGGGAGTATTCCCGCACTCACCAAAAGGTGCTCGTATACCGTGGCCATTAACAGCCATTTCGTTAAGAACCCACTGAGAGGCGCAATGCCAGCTAGAGAAAGAATTGTGATGAGATAGAGGATTGAAGTAAGTCGCATCTTTTTACCAAGCCCTCCTAGAGACCTCATGTCCATGGTCCCTGTCATTATAATGACAGACCCTAGGGAAAGCAGAATTCCGAGTTTCATGACTGAGATGTTCATCAGATACAGTTGCCCAACTGCAAAACTTAGCGGAGTGAAAAGTCCGAATATTATCATTACATAACCAAATTCTTCGATGCTGGCGTATGCTACCAATCTCATGAAGTTTTTCTGCGAATAGGCGAGGAGTACCCCAAGGACGAGAGAAAATACACCAACACCAGTAACAAGCAAGGGCATGACCACTGATGGTGAAATAGTGTACAACATCTGCAGCAACTTAAATAGGGCAACAAACAGAGCAACTGGTTCAGCAGCAAAAAAGCAATTCACAGCTGGTTTGGAGGCGGGGAATGCATCGGGTAGCCAACCGTGGAAGGGGGCGATTCCTATATCTGCTCCGATTCCGACAACGAAAAGAACACCAATAAGAATCGGGATTATCTGGGTGTCTGCGAGGACACCGGAATTGGTCATTATATCATCAATGTTCGAGGTGCCGGCCAGAATATAGACTAGGGTTGCACCCAGTATGACAAACAGAGCGCTCACAGCCGTTATGATGAGGTACTTGTATGACGCTTCGACTGCATCCTTGCCTTCCGCATGAACTACCAATATTACCGAAACAGCGATGACAAGTTCAATGAATAGAGCCACTGCAAATACATCATAGACGAGGATGAGCCCCAGCATGCAGGTCAAAAACGCCAACACGAGGAGATTGTAAATCTCTGGTTTGAGTCTTCCTCCATCTTCGGCCTTGACATTGTAGATTGATGTCAAAAAGAAAATCAAGGCAATGGTAATTGATGGAGCTATATTGGTCGAATCCAGACGAACTGCAATGGCTGGAAGCTCTAAGACTACCCCGCTGAATACCATTGGTGAATATAGAATAAGAGCTAGAAGAGTCAATCCCGTTCCTAGGACAACGGATGGTTTCTCAATCTTTGTGAACACTACTTGAAGATCTGATGGCTGGGCAATTGCCGCCGAAAGAACTCCAATAAGCACAGGGATGCTCAATATGGTTATGGGAATAAGAGAACTCATCAGATGGCTTGCCTCCATTCTGTGACTGATAGGGAATCGAATTGCTGGTACCCCTGATATATGATATATACCCCCACCAGATTCACGAGGCTAACAAGCACAAGCAAGGGCAGAATGATTGCGAAGGGCACTTGTTCCAAGAATGTGAAAAGAGAAGTTTCAGCAATATTTAGCGCAACAAGAATCTTCAGGGGGTCATCTCGAGTCGCGATTAGCACAAAATCGATGGAGAGTGCAAGAGCAACCGGCATGAAGATTACAAACTCCTGTGGCACCGAGGGCCAAATCAAAACCCAAAGAAAGAATTGTGTAAAGGTTACAATGGCGATTATTGCAAGTGTTAATACAATGCCTGGTTTCGGTTGGTCTGATACATTTTTCGTCTTTCTCATACCTATGTATAGGATGAAAGGGGTGAGTACCGCAGCAAAGAACAACTCTCCAACAGCAACAACAATCTTGACAATTGATGCTGTATTCCACCCTGCCGTAGCCTCAACTAGCACGAGTATAAGTGAAGCTCCGGTAATGCCTGCGGCTTGCACAAAGAGAATCAGGATCAGTTGCCTCGAGCTACGAACGCAACATGCTACAGCCGTTAGAGCTGCCACGAAGAAGGTCAAGTAAAAGAACACTACATTCACAGTCTTACACCACCAATAGAGTTACTAGTAAGAGTATCATCAGTCCAGAGATAAACCAGAGAAACGCCCGCAAAAACTGATGACGCACATCTATTCTCAGAATCGTTTCGCATGCATCGTAAACTTTCCGGGAGAGGTACCGATAGAGACGATCAATGTCGGTGGAATGCACAAGACTTTCGACTTTCAATATATCTGATTGGATGGTATAGAATAGGTCTAGATGGGGCAGTCTGTATTCTACGCTATCTTCCCCACAGATGAACGGTTTGAACGTCTGTTCATGAGGCTCATGCTTGTACTTTCCTCGATTCCAGGAAAAAATCACTGCAATAAGAAAGACCGAGAGGAGTACTAATATCGCCGATGTGATAATGATTGGACTCCATATTCCGCCAAATACTGGCAGAATAAGAAAAGGGAGAACCTCCTCGATAGATATCCCAAGCTGAACAAGGCTTGGAAGGATAATGCCGTCAAGGAGTAGCATTGGATCGAGGCCGATTATCACAATTAATCCTGCAATAAAAAGCATCGGGACGAGCATGAAAGGTGGAGGATCGCTGATATCAGATGAAATGGCTTGTTCACTACTAGCAAGGAAGACAGAATAGAGAATTCGAGTAGCTATTACAATGTGTATCAGTTCGCCAAGAATTGCCACTGCAAGAAACAATGGTGAACGCGCAACGACTGTTGACATTAAGACTAGATATTTCGCTATGAATTCACTTAGTAGAGGTAGCCCTCCAATCGCCAGTACGCTAATCGCCGTACAGGATGCCGTGATTGGCATCGAATGATACAGCCCACCCAAGTGTTCAATTTCGCGAATTCCGGTTTCCATAACTACGGCACCTGCACATAGGAAGAGCAGACCTACGACCAGCGTATGAGATATCGCGTAGAAGAGGCAGGCGGCGAATCCCAGAGGGGACTCTAATCCCAGGACAATGAACACGAAGCCAAGCTCAGATGCTGCACCATAAGCAATAATCCTGGGCAAATCGGTTTCAATCGTTGCGTTCATCGCTCCGATGAGTAGGGTGATACTCCCCACTATTGATATGATAAGGCCTAAGACACTAGGATTGCCCAGTATCTGAACAAAAACCAACGTCGGGAATAGAGAAAGGGCTGGCTCAAGTACTTGAAGAACAAGGCGTAAGAGCAGATAGATGCCGGCCAAGTCTGCCGCAATGATGAGCACCATTGTTGATGCAGGTGCACTGGCTCCATCAGGAAACCATGTATGAAAAGGAAATTGAAGCGCTTTAGGAAGAACCGCCAGCAATGACAACGGAATGAGGGCCGGCATCGCCATGACCAACAACTCAGGATATTGGGCTATCTGCTGAATTTGAAGCGTTCCTGTGGTTGAAGAGATAAGAATAGTGATAGCAAGCAATCCAAGACCGCCGGTATGGGTCATCATGAATGCTTTGAAAGCAGCATCAGAGTTCTCCCGTTCGAGAATCAAGACATAAAGAGATAATGTCATGATCTCCCAAAAAATCAACAGCATGAAGAGGTCAAGCGAGAATAGGGTTCCGACTATGCCGCCAAGCATTATAACGGCAAACGAGAGCGACCTATCTGTCATCATCTGGTGCGTTTCTTCCTGTGTATTCTTGAAATAATCGATTCCATATAAGACAACAAAGAAGCCGAAAAGAGAAGCGACTAGAGCAAAACAAATCGAGAGCAAGTCAATGTAGATCCCTACCCGAAGCTGGGTGTTCAATAAGGAAAGTTTGAATAGGTCGCTCTGAACTGGGGAAGTAAGTACACTCGGGAGAAGAATCACACAGCCGACAAAAGCATATAGGACGCCACCTAGGCAGAGCCACTTTGAAAGCCCGCTAAATCGGGAGGATTTTGCTAATAGGAATGAAACTGGCCCTAAAATAAGTGGAAGCACAAATGTGAGTACGGCTATTGTGGACATTCAATCATTCACCTGACCTATTGATTGAGACCCGCACCGATAAACCGCGGATTCCTTTTCACCATCTCAATTCTTCATGTCCCTATTATTCTTGACGTTCGGACTTCACATACACCACTCGAAATCAGACCAAGTTTATGGTGTGATTAGGCGAAGGCGTGATGGTGAAGATATTCGTAATGTCCACGACAGCATGCTACATGATAGAAGACTGCTGCCGTTATAGACCGCACTGCGATATTAGTCTCCAAAGGGGGCCATCAGAAGTATCATTCCACCGAAGAGCTCTCGACAAATGCTCGACGAAACTCATCATTTTGACCCTTTCTTCCTTGGAGTCACATCAATTGGTTCTTTGGTGTCCGACTGCTTCTTCCTAAGAGGTGGAAGCTTCTGGTCCCACATATCTGGGAGTATAAGCCTAGAGAGGTTGGGATGCCCTTCAAATCGTACGCCCAAGATGTCATGTATCTCACGTTCATATAATGATGCACCGGGAATGAGTTCAGTCATAGTAGGAACAACAAGGTCATCCAACGGGAGCTTTGTCCGAAGACCGATTTGGAGTCCGTTTCTCATGAGGTGGTATATCAGTTCCACTTCATCACCGACCTCTAATCCAGTTATCGTTGATAGATGTGTGAAGCCCTTACTATGCAGTAGTGTGGCAGTATCGATGAGACAGTTTCTTCCGACTTGAATGTAAACCCGCCGTCTGCGGGTCACCTGTGTTTCCTTCAGACACTGTTCACTTAGGACTTGTTTCAGTTCTTCAATTAATGCTGATTCCTCTTCTGTTGAACTCATCGTAATGCTCCACTCTTATTAACGATTCATCGGACCCGACGCCCAGATGCCTATCAAGTATTTTGGTCACACAAATCTTCCCATAAACATTGCTAAGGCAGCATATTAAAGGACTGGCATCTGTTCCTATCAAAATTCACGAAAAAGCAAAAATAGAGACAACTTGATAGACACCCCGTTAATTTAAGTTGGATGGCTGTGAAAATATTTCGAGGACCATGTGTAGGCTGTGGTACTTGAAACCAATGGACTCTGATCAGGGATTTCTTTTCCTCATTCAGGGTGAACCCCTCCCTACACTGGACAAACTCTCTCATAACTTCTTAGAGAGAGGATTTCAGGATGCGACGTCATGTGCTGATGAGAATTCGCTATTCCTGGAGAGGGATGATTGCATAATATCCTTTCAAAAAGTTGATGGTGGCGAAGACGGAGGTTTCATCGGAGGCGCTATCTTGCCTTATTTATCCAAAAGAAAAATAATTGGGACACTTCTACTACTCGGACTGCCTTTCCTCTTCATATCTCTCGGTTCCATTCTCTTATGGATTGGGTCATATGTTGCCGCTGTACTACACGCGTTTGGAATCCACACGATGCATGTTGACTCTATCGATTTCCTTTTGCAATGGATGCCAATTGCGACTCTTAGTTTTGCAGCTCTATTTTTGATTCCAGCTGCCCCCAGCCTCATTGTTCCTTTTGCATACCGTAAGAAAGCGAATAGTATCCAATCCGACTTAACGAATGTTGTAGGTGGATTCTGCAAGAGTCTGGATGTAGCAGAGTTCAAACGGCACAACATATGGCAGGACATACGTATACCCACGCATGTCACAGAGAACCTCCAGCGGGCTGTAAACTCAATGTCTTCTTCGGAGTATCAAAATCTGATACAGAGTCTTGGGCGGCCCTAAAACAGCTTTGTTAGGATGTCCTTGAAGACCTGTGATTGAAATGCATCAAGCTTATCCTCAGTTGTACTGCTGACCAAGGACCTAGCTGAATCTTCAGTCAGTTTCAAACTAGTTAACTTGTCTCCCAAGTCATCGCTTATTGCCTGAAATTTCGTACCACCAGTCTCCTCAGGCACTGCAACAATGGCAAAATCCGCCTCGTCCTGATCCATTATCTCTTTGAGCCGTTTCACTGAGTAATAGGCCGCTACTCCACCGCTTCGATTCCAATCTTTCACATTTGCAACATCTATAGCGATTCGTTTCGTCGTGTCTCCCTTTTTGGCCTGAAGAATTGCTGTAGCTTGGCGATCAGCAACACCTTTGGCGACCATGAGACTAACCTCTATACCCTCCTGTTCTCCAACTTGCTGTAGCCCGGTAGCGATTGAATTGATAACTACGGGTGCAGTTAGTTTGATCACATAATCTGCTTGAGGCTCAACAGGTTCTGGTTCTGTGCCGAAGAGGATTGAATCAATCAATGGAATAAGATGCCGTAGAGCTTCTCTCGGATTGCCATCTGAAACCTCAAATGCCTCCTCAATATGCTTCTTGCCTAACGGGTAGGTGGGATTGGGCGGGGTTGCGATATTCTGCTCACTCCAATACTGATTCATCGACTCTATGATGAACCGCTCAATATCTTCCTTCTCAAATTTCCTCAGATGTACTGGTTCTTCCATTCTTGTCCTTGTAGGTTCATCTGCTATCTCGTAGATGCGGTCCCAGATGTCAGTTAGACACGAAGCCACAATAGCAACGTTTTTTCCCTCATTGTAGATCCTCTTGATTATCTCTAGAAAGTGACGTTCTCCGTCTTCTCCATGTGTGTTGTAGGGGCCCTCCATTTCGTCGATGAACAAGAGAATTGGCAGGTCGGCGCCCTCAAACAAAAGCTTCAGGGTGGCCATAGTAACATCATCATCCTCTAGGATGGTTCGCACATCAAGCCTTTCCATTTCTTCGTCATCAAGTGCATCACCAAGAAGCCATCTTCTAGCCACGTCCTTGTTGCCGGGATCCAATCTGTATCTGAGAAGGGCTTTAACAACATCTGCAGATATCCCGGGGTAATCGACCAACAGGCGATTCAGTGCCAAGTCATAGTCATAGACCTCAGTGGGCTCTCCCTTGATATCGCGCATTTTTGTCATCAGCATGTCGATAGCGCTCTCAAAGATTTCTTCCCCTGCTTCATCTACTAGACATGCATGGAAGTGAAGAGGCACTCGAACTGGTGCAGGTGGCGAAGGAACATATACCGCAAGGTATGAGACTTGGTCCAATTCATTCTCTCTGTCCTTCAAGGCCCAATACAAGTGAGTCTTGCCAAGTCCTGCAGAGCCCAGTACCGGCTGAAATCTAGGAGTTCCATCATTCATCACAAACCGCAGTGCTCTGAATATAGCTCGGTCCGCATCTTCATGAGGGCCCTCGACATCCACTGAATCTGGGATGTCTCCACGGGATACGTACCGCTTCATTGGCGGATTGTCCCTGAGAATCTCCAAGTACATCTCAGCATCGAATTCGGTTTCTTGATGTTCAGTCGCTTCTTCATCCATACGTTCGTTCCCTCAATAGCTCTTTGTCGTACTGGTCTGCCTTATTAAATATGTCAACTCGAGTCATAGATTTTGTATGAGTTTTTACGAGTTTATGTTCCCTAGATATGAATATGCAATTGGTCGGAATGTCCCGTGGTTCCTATTGTCTGTCGACCTCCCTCGACATTTGATTTGGTTCACCACTGGCTGTTCTGGCCAACACCTTTACCATAGACCACCGTCCTTATTTGGCAGCAACAAACCAACGTTTGACAAACATCAAAATACTTATAAATAATCGGGCCTTAGTTTGGTATAAGTCAAACGATTCAACGATTGACAAACATTACGGTGTATAATAATGTCGAATCAAACAACATTCTTCGGAACAATCTATGAGGACATGAAGTCAAGTCTAGTGATGGCAAAGAATAACATGCTTTCGTATTTCTTAGCCAACCTGGGAATGGCAGTAGCTCTCGTCCTGATTGTGATGGTTATTGCAATCCCAATTGTCACTGTTGCTCTGCTCGCTGGTCCAGCGACTTGGACTGAGTGGGCGCAGTGGATGGCTGATACTATGCCACATAATCCTGGCGCGGTATTTGCCATTGGTGGTCTGGGTTTATTGATACTCGTACCTTTCGCCGCGGCGGCATTCGTCGTAATTGGATCTATCTTTGGAATGAGTAAAGAGGTCGTTGAGACCGGTGAAACCAAGGCCGAATCTGCCTTTTCTTGGTTCAGACGTAAGTTTCTCACTTTTGCGGGAACTGGTGTTATTCTTACGCTGATTATTATCCTTCCTCAGGCCATTGTATATGGTCTAGCGTCATGGTCAATGGGCTTTCAAGTGACGGGACTGGCTTCGATAGCTCTCTCAGTCTTTAGCTTCGTGTACTCCTTCATCACAGTTGGATTCTGCCTCATGGTCATTCCCAGCGTTGTAAACGGGCAGAATGTACAAGACGCATTCAAGGAGTCATTCAATCTTGCCAAGAGGAATTTTGAGCGTGTATTCGGATTATTAAGCGGTCTGATTACCTTTTTCGTGCTTGTCTATTCTCCGGTCACTATTGGCGGTCTGCTGATTGGTGCCAGTCCCGCCATGATGCTCCCTCCAGCTGCTGTGTTCATTGGGGTATGGGCATTTGTTGCAGGTATTCTCACCCTTCTCCTCTTCCTGCCCATGGCAATTATCTCGATGGTCAGAGTGTATCATGAACTCACTGGCAGACAGGTCTACGAACCGACCGTGCCCGAAGTACCGATGATGTGATATATGAGCTAAAACGAGTGCCTGCATGAGTCATATCCCTGTGGGCACTCAAACTCTCTCCAGGTGGCCATTAAAATGTCTGAGAAACGATCAAGCTTCAAAATCCTACTCCAAGATTGGAAAATAAGCTATAGATTTGCTATCAAGAATGTCATATCTTTCATCCTTGGAACGCTAGGTGTCATCATCGTTACAGTGCTTCTTATGGGTGTCTTGTTCGCTATAGTTGCCCCACTGTTCATTCTGGCGATTGGCTTTGACAATCTGGTGGTGCTATTCACAATTCTGGCAGCAGATTTCTCAAGTATAAGTGGTGCCGCCCTCTTCGGGATTCTTGCAGTATTTCTCCTACCAATTGCTGCCCCAATGTTAGTGGCTGTAGGTGCTCTCTTCGGCATGGGAAGAGAAATCGTAGAAAGTGAGGGAACAACAGCACAGGGGGTCTTCGCTTGGTATAAGAGCAAATTCCTTCAACTCGCTGGAGGTGGCATTATAATGTTCGTATTGGCGATTCTTCCAGTAGGGTTGGTTTTCATCTTTGCCGGACCAATTGTCTTTATGCCCCCTGCAAGCACTGCAATACCTGCGTTCTCGGCGGGCGGTGCCATTTATTTGACAGTGGTCATGGGGCTCCTGTCAATGGTGTTCCCTGCTATTATCGATGGTCACTCCGTTCTGGAGGCTCTACGGGTATCGTTGAGAATGAGCACCAAGTATTTCGATAGAGTGTTCTCTGTGTGGATATCTCTAATTGGAATTCCAATCCTAGTAACATTGCCACTAACACTTACACCATATGTTATAGGTATGGGAATCTTTGCAGTTAGTGTACTAGGCCTCTATGGTGTGGCAGTTGTATCATTCCTCATTTTCATTCATTTTCCCGCCGCTGTGATAGCTCTTAGCCGCATCTATATGGTGTTAAGTGGAGTGGATGGTACGGAGCATCATGAAACACAACCTGACATTCAGCTTGTGGGGGATGTATAGAAGATGACAAACGAAGAACAGGTACCACCTATGTCTGACCTTGAGGTGATTTCTGATCCCAAAACAATCAAGACACTCTTTGAACCGACAAGGGCAGCCATTGTCTTCAAGTATCTGTCAAATGCCCCAATGACGGTAAAGCAACTGGCTGATGCTTTAGACAAGAATCCTGGGACCATCCTACATCATATTGACAAGCTGAAGAAGGCGGGTTTAGTACTTCAAGAACGCACAGAGCAAACCCCAACTGGTATCACCCAGCGATTCTATCGTACATCTGCAAGAGAGTACCGCCTTGGAATATCCGGCATGATGCAGACAAACGGTGGCGTTGCCCAATTCGCAAAGGACCGGCTTGAGTCAACAGTATCCGCCTTGAAGGTATATGGGATAGATATTCCTGATTCACAAAAGCAAGAGGCAATGGAATTGCTAAGACAAATGATTGAGACAGAGAACGAAGTTAGTTCTACTTTGCCTATCTATGATGAAGAGCTGTATCGACAACTGTCCCCCTCCGTCAGAAATGACGCATCGCGAATCATGCGGAAGTTCGCGTTGGAAAAAGATTCGACATATCACAAACACCGAGAGCAATGGAATAGTTTTCTCAAGAAATTTGAAAGGAATAATATAGACAATGAGTAATTACGAAAGAAACAACACGATGGTTGCTTGCATCGTAGCAGTCATATTTCTCGGTGCAATTGCAGTCGGTGCCTTAGCATGGTTAGGTACAACTACCTGGAACTGGACTGGTACCAATTGGCAGGAAACCACTGAATTCTCATTTGAGTGTGAGCCTACCACAATGCCGGAAGTCACGACAGTGAACATATCAATTGATGCTGGGGCTGTTAGAGTAGTCTTTGTGGACGATAGCACGCTCCTCTACAGAATTGATTTGGAAGTTCCCAATAGAACAATCCAACAACATGGCTCGCCTACAGTTGAGTATGCTTCTGGTGTTGTTAGCCTTGATTATCATGTTGCAGCTGTGAATGTGACTTTAGGCAGTGGGTCAAACTATACACTCGATTTGAATGTTGCAACAGGGGGTTGTCGAGTCATTATCAACGAGAACGCCCACATCGGAGATATTGACATAGCCGCAACTACTGGCGGCATCGATTTGACCCTGAGCGATGGTGCCAGTCTTTATGGTTATGACGTCAATTTTGCTACTGAAAGCACAACCGGTAGCATTCAGCTAAATATCGATCTACCCATCTCCGTTGGGGGCAGATTCACTGCCAGTACCACGCTAGGTGGAGTGGATATCACTGCAAATGGCTGGAACGAGGTTGGTACTAATACCTACGAAACACTTGATTATAACGCTGCATCAAAGACACTGACCATATCTGCAAGTGCCACTTTGGGTGGCGTGGACGCCACGCTATCATGAATAGTTTATGGGGGCTTTTACCCCCTATTTTCCATTTTATGAACTCATATGTTTTCAATACAAAAACGAAGCGTTCCAAACGCGTCCAGGTCCCTCCCCTCTGACAGGAACTGCAGGACCAGCTCCTGTAGTGCATTCAGTGCATCGGTCCGTGCCTGTCGTGCTATCCGTTCCAACTTCTTCATATTCATCTTGCATGCCTACTATCCAGTGGCGCTGTCAGAAGGCTGTCAGGACGGTGCTATTTTAGCACCACGTGGTATTTACCAACGATTCATGCAAAAAGAGCGCACATTGCGATACTAGAAGGGTTTTTGTGTTACAGTGTAACACATATTACTGCTGAAGCGCCGCTACTGCGCCGCCAACAGACTGAAGAGAGGGTGCAAAATGAGCCGGAAAAAGCGAACTCCATTAGAAGAGATTACCGACCGCCTCCTCTTGCTATACCTGTTAGACAGGTTTCAACCGTGTTCCGATTTGGGTGACACAAAGATTCAGAAACTGGTCTTCCTATCAGAACTCGAAATGTGCAAGGACTGGGTCAAAGGCTTCAACCTGCATTTCTTCAAATTCATTCATGGCCCATTTAGCAGGCAGCTTGAGAGTGATCTCTCAGAACTAGATGACTGGGGACTGTACCTACCTGATGAGCATATCCTCACATCACATGGGCGAAAGCTTGCAGACTGGTTAAATAAGCTCTGGCAAAAGAACGATGATGTAGTACAGTATATCGATAAGACTCTGGAGAAATATGGAGGTCTTTCACTCAGAGAGATTCTGACCATTGTGTACAGCCTACCCCACCCGTTTTATACTAGTCCTCGAAAGATTGCAAACCTGAAAAAACTAACTCCAATACTTTTCAAGGTAAAGGACGAACAAGCAACAAGACGGTTTGAGATATCCACAGCGGAACTTGAGACCCTTGAAATCCTTCTTGATGTCGATGAGTATCATCACCTCATATATCCAAAGGAGGATGAAGATGAGAACAAATCAGTTCCCTATCCAGGAGTATAGATGCCTTGGTTTCTGTCCGGCTGCATTCCAAAGCATTGAAGCAGTTGGAAAAACTTGACAAGAGCAGGAGAGAAGCGATTGATGCAAGGATTAGTGACTTGATGCTTGATTATGGTGCCTATTCCACACCCCTTCATGCAAATCTTGTAGGTTTGAGGAGTACGCATTCAGGGGATGATAGAATAGTTTTCGCGGTCTGTGAAGAATGCAGGAGGGAAGGTTGGGTCGAACACAATCGGCATAGATGCGGTGAGTGTGGAGATTTACACGATGACACCCTGCTCATCTTGGCAATCGGTCACAGAAAGAAGATCTATGATAATATAGAATAATCAGTTCCGTCCATGCTGAAACTCACTGTATCTTTGGTTGATGACCTAGGGCTAGTGGAGATTTAACAGCGAGTTATGGGGATCCAATCGATTGAAGCTTTATATCATGCCGCCGGATACTGTAGTTCACTAGACCTAGGAGATATGAAATATGGGAAAAGCAGCAAAGGCCGTGGCGATACTGGCTATCATTTTCATGATGTATATGAATGTGCAACTAATTCAGTTCTATGCCGAATCAGCTGAATATGCTATCGGGGTCATATTCGGTCCACTTTTTGGCGAACAACCTATCTCACCACAGATGCTCATGATGATTAATTTCGGTGCGGGGCTTGTGGGCATAATAGGAACTGCAGTGAGTTGATGGATGCCGCCTCTCATAATGGCAGTAAGTCTAGGTCAAGAGAAAATCTGACATTTTAATTGGACGATTTAACTAGGAAACGGGAGATATCACAAGAATCAGGAGGCATAGTCTCTTGAAGAATCAAGAAGTAGCCGACATACTCTATGAAATCGCGGACTATCTTGAGATAAAAGGAGTTGAATGGAAGCCAAGAGCCTACAGAAGCTCCGCTGGGAGTATTGAAACGCTTTCTGACCCCATTGAAGAGGTCTATCGGCGGGGAGAATTAGAGGGGGTTTCTGGTGTTGGTGAAAGCATTGCTGAAAAAATCGCAGAATATCTGGAACGAGGCGAACTTGAATATCTTAACAACCTTCGAGAAGAAATACCTCATGGATTGAGAGGGCTCATGTCAATCGAGGGCATCGGTCCAAAAATGGCTGAGAAATTGTATCAACAACTCGATGTGACAACTATTGATGAACTGGAGCAGGCAGCTCAGAATCATAGAATTAGGAAACTTGAGGGATTTGGAGAAAAGACTGAACAAAATATCCTGGAAAATATCTCAATGTACCGTGAGAGTCATGAAAGATTTGTCTTGGGATACATGCTTCCTTCCGTACAAGAAATCAAAAGCCAACTCGAGAAACTAGACTACGTAGGTCGAGTAGAGATTGCAGGGTCAACACGAAGGCGCAGGGCTACAATTGGTGATGCTGATATTCTTGTCACATCTCGAAATGCCTCAAGAGTGATGGACTACTTCACATCACAAGAGAAGGTTGCTCGTATTCTCTCAAAAGGTGAAAGAAAGAGTACGGCAGTTCTGGAGAATAATATACAAGTGGATTTGTTAGTGATTGATGAAAAGAACTTTGGAGCAGCACTGCTCTACTTCACAGGCTCAAAAGACCACAACATAGCTCTCAGAAAACGAGCAATAGACAATAATTGGAAACTAAGTGAATACGGGCTAGAGGATAGAGAAACAGAGGAAACCATCGCCTCAAAGACTGAGAAGGAGATTTACGATCGGTTGGGGCTAGAATATATCATTCCAGAGATGAGAGAAAATCGGGGTGAAATTGAAGCCGCTGCAGAAGGAGGGCTTCCTGAGATTCTACATTTTGAGGACCTCAAGTCAGATCTCCACGTTCATAGTGATTGGAGCGAGGGGGTTCATTCGATGAAGGAGATGGCTCAGACTGCGAAAGAGTCAGGCCTCAAGTTCTTTGCGCTCTGTGACCATACCCAGGGACTAGGCATCGCATCTGGTTTGGACGAAGACGATTTTCAAGAGAGACAGAAAGAGATTGATGACGTGAATGAAGAATTAGATGGATTCACCATCCTTCCCGGTGCAGAAGTGAATATTGATTCGGATGGCAAACTCGACCTTGAGGATGATACACTCGAGAAACTAGACGTTGTTGTTGCCGCGATTCACTCAGGATTTCCACAATCGGAAGAACAGCTTACCGACAGAATTCTTTCCGCTATTCATAATCCGCATGTGAACATAATTGGACATCCAACAGGTCGACTTCTTAACAAGAGGCAACCTTACGATTTAGATTTGCCTGCAATCTACAATGCTGCTGAAGAACAGGGAGTTTGTCTTGAGATTAATTGTTTTCCAACAAGGATGGACTTGCCCGATGCTAAGTTGATCGATGCTAAAGACTATGATATTCAGTTCTCCATCGGAACAGATTCTCATAGCACTGAGCATCTCAGGTTCATAGAACTTGGAGTATTTCTTGCGCGACGCGGATGGATTGAACCTAATCGCATCATTAATACTCTGAACTTCACTGAATTGAAGAAAAAACTCGGCATCTAGATAGATTTTGTTTTGAACTCGATAAAATACTTGGCGGAGTTCAAAAAACTCTTAATCACTTGTCATTGAGAATAGATGTTTCCTTAGTTCTCGTGGAGGCTACTAGTATGTCAGATAAGCTATCAGAAGGCACGGTGCGCGACATCGAAAAGACCAGAGAAGACGCCAAATTGCTAGCAGAGTGCTTCAATAGTTTTGATGATAGTGATTCTTGGCCTGGAGGCTTCACTGGTGGCACGCCAATCACAACTGAAAGGGTTCTTGATAATCTCCAGAAAAAAGAGGATATTCGGGTGCTCGTTGCAGAAGTTGATGGCAAAATTGTTGGACATTGCAATGTATGCCAAAGTGATTTAGACCCTGAAGCATCGTACGTAGGTCTTCTCGGTGTAAATCCGACATATCAGAAACGTGGGTTCGGTAAGGCTATGCTTATAGAAGCTGCGGAAACTTCTGCCAACGCTGGCAAACGTCGTGTGGACTTACATACCTGGGGTGGCAACCTCAAAGCTATGCCGCTTTACAAGAGAGTTGGCTACAACTGGGTTCCAGAAACTAGAGTCCTAATGGAATCACATATCCCCGGAATCCTGAATGCTGAGCTCTTCTCTGAATTCTTCAACCGTCACGACTGGTATGATTCATTTGAGCGAGATATCAAACAGGAACCAGACAATCTAGAAGAGGACGGGATTGGCGTCTTCAAATACCACTTTGTGAGTGATGGAGATACGCTGAATGTAGTGGTCGATCGGGAGGCAAAGGGCATATGTGGTTTCTCTAAGACAATTAATGGCGAAACCCTAGAAGCCAAAATCAAACCGGAGAAACATATCGGATTCATTGGATACGGTGAAGTTCCATTCTCATTTAGCCTTCAAAATGGAACCAATGAAACCCTATCATATGAACTTGCTATTTCGCCGAGAGATCATTTTCATGTCAAATTCGAACACCAGCGCAAAGGTGTATTGAAACCTGGTGAACACATAGAATTGTTTGGATCCTTTGCGATTGATGGCGCAGCTGAACCAATCGACCGAGAGAAGGACCCTGACCTGAAAGTGAAGACCCAGGCTGAA
This sequence comes from uncultured archaeon, assembly GCA_964648855.1. Taxonomy (GTDB): domain Archaea; phylum Asgardarchaeota; class Thorarchaeia; order Thorarchaeales; family Thorarchaeaceae; genus TEKIR-14. Next base: position 314,707 of record CAZYLT010000001.1, on the reverse strand, counting down.
TTCAAACTCAGAATCGGTGATAGAGGTATATCCCTCTTCAGTGCCCTTGTTCCAACTGAGTTAGTCGAGATTACTACGAATCCGCCGTACGTTTCTCTCTCACCTGGTGAAAAAAGACAGATTGGGCTAGTGTTATCGAGCAATGCTGATTTCCCGCTAAGAGGAAATGCCGAGGTTGTTTCGATTGAAGATATGATGATGGAGCCCATGAGGGAGCCAATATACTTAGCCTCTGGAGAGAGTATGGAGATCCCTGTGGAGATGGTTGCGCAAGATATTGGACCATCGGAGGTTGGCTCGTTTGAATTGGCTGTGTATGCTCTAGAGAAGGGCCAAGAAACTCCAATAAACCGAAAGACACTATCAATCCCCATTATTGGACCTGGCGGTGCCGTTGCCTATAGAAGTCCACATGGTTTCTACATATTAGAAACGGCCTCATTTAGAATAGGAATCAATGATCAGCCGCCAATGGCGGTGCGCAGGATATGGCACAAACAAGCCAATCAGTCATTCAACGTTTGGGGCTTCTTACCTACCTTGGGATATCCATTTCCGAGCGGTGGCTCAGAGTGGGATCGAAAACAGTTTGAAACAAAAATCCACAATACAAGAGATTATGCTGAACTTCGCCTTACTGGGAAGTCAAGTGATAAGCCAGGATGCTTACTAGACATTTCATACAAGATTTTTCCCGGTCAAGATTCTATGGAAATAACCATTGAGATGACTAACGAGGGGAACGACGACCTGAAGAATTTGGGTGTAAGAATCGGTGGCTGGGCGGACATAAGAGGTCGGAAATTGTTTGTTCCACTTAGGGGAAAAATATACCGACTATCTTCTGCTGAATGGGACGGCAACAACCAACTACCTAGAAAACCCCAGGAATACCATGAGAACTGGGCGGCTCTTTCACTACACGGCGAAAAAGTATTGATAGGATATCTTTGGGAGGAGGGAAACGATATCAAGGAACTCAGGATTCAGCGGCGAGGTTTACCATACTTTGAATACGAGCTGGCAGACCTCGCCCCTAGTGAATCAATCAAGAAACGACTTCTACGCATCTATATTGGGGATGGCGACTGGACAAAAATCAGAAATCTAGCAGCCATTTTCAATGAGAAGAGAACCCCAAAACCTTCATCTGAAGCGCTTCAATCTGATTTACTAGTTCATTTCGTGTCCTCTGGAAACGCTAAGGGCATTCGCGCAGGAACACCGCTGCTTTTGAAGCGAAACGAGATGACTGATACGCTCCTGGAGATTCGGGTACTTAATGAGAATCCTATAGCAATGCAAGGCAAAGTGGATCTGCCTCTCGGCGTTACTCTAGACAACAAAAAATCATTTGAATTCCATTCTGACAAATTAGAAATTGATTCACCCTATCGAATGCCGCTTGAGCTAAAAGCATCCTCAGATGCTGAATGGTTTCGGAAGGGAGGCGAAATCACCCTTCGCTTTCAAAATCGCATAGCAAGAATTCCATTCGTGGCAATTGTTCACGATTCTCATCAGGATGTACATACAGAAACAAAGGAAGTTCAGAATACACGAGTGCAAAAGTTGCTTACAGACCGGCTGGATATTGCTGTGTCTCCTGATTATTGTGGAGGTCTAGTTAGAGTTTGTCCAGGAAGCAGTGAGAGCGTTTTCTATGATACGTTTCCAGAAGCTAAACCCTTTGTGTGGTGGGACAGCTTCTACTCGGGAGTATCCCCCATCATTGCTTGTGAAGGAATCTGGGACTGGGAAACAGCTGTTCCCAAAGAATCGTGGAAATCTACACAAGTGAAGTTATCACCGTGGATTGGTTATGAGATGGCCTCAATTCTGAAGCACAGCCCCGGACTGAGGGGTTTCCTCTGGCGCCTGCGTTATCTTGTCCTTCCCGGAACTCCTCTGGTCCATCTCTCAGTTAAGGTAGAAAACCGGAGTAAGAAATGGGCACGATTCTGTTTGGGTTTCCGTGGAGCACCAAGGCGGGACGGAGAACCTCTAGCTAACTTCGTGACATATTTCAACGGTAAGAAGCAGTGTGTAGAACCTACAGGCACGCATCTTTCTGTTTCCTCATCGGCTGAAGAGGGATGGATTTGCTGCCTGACTGAGCCTCAGCGAATTGGTCTCATCTCGACAGCAAAGGATAGAGAAACTGTATCAATTCGTACCCTTAGTGATAGAGCTCAGATATTCGTACTCTCAGACCAAAGAGAGTTGTACCCAGGTGAGAAAACAGTTCTACAAGGATATATTATACTTTCACGTAATTGTGATGAAATAGAGACTTTGAAGAATCTATCTCCTCTGATCTTCAAATAGAACTAGTTCGTTTATTCATACTCCTGCAAATCGTGGACGCGTTTTAGACGCTTCATCTTTGCATTGCACTCTGCTTCTCGGGTGGTGTTCTCCATGTCTTCATAAAGGTCTCTGGCAATTTGCCATGTTCTCATTGCATCATCAAATCGTTCAAGCTTCTCTAAGATACCTGCTCTGTAGTATAGATGTTCGGGATTACTTGGATCAACCGAAAAAGCTTTGTCAAAGTCCGCCAAGGCCGCCTCCAGATTGCCAATTGAGAGATTAACTAGTCCCCGTTGATGAGCGACCTCAGCGTTGTCTGGAGCAAGCGCTATTGCTGTGTTAAAGAACTCAAGGGCGGTACCTGCGTCCTTCATCAGAACATAAATCTGCGCTGCTTTTATCCAACCTGGAATATATTCGCGATTTGCTTGTATTGCTTTTTGATATGCTTCAGCAGCTTCTTCATATGAACGATTCATCTTATGAGCGTCGCCTTTCTTCACCCAAAGATCAGAATTATCCTTTATTGCTGTCAGAGCCTTATTGTAGAAGTATAATGCTTCATCGTATTTTCCTTTCCCAAATTGGGCATCGCCCAGCCCTATGATTGCTATTGGGTTCCCACCATCCATCTTCACGGCCTCGTGAAAGGCCTCCTCAGCTTTCCTGTACTCTTTCTGTTCCAGATATAGCTTGCCCAACTCCAGTTCTGCTGCAAGACTTCCACTATTTTCCATGTCTGCCTTCATGAACCATGAGATTGCTTTATCCAGTTCGCCTCTCTTCTTGTGGCATAATCCGAGACCAATCAACGCACGTTCGCATTTGGGCTGATAATCCACCATGCCGCTGAATATTCTCTTAGCTTCAGCAACAGAACCTTGTTTCAGATGGGCCAGGCCCTTGAAACAGATTGCTCGCGAATTGGTGGAATCCAGCTCAAGGGCAGTATCAAGGCACCCAATTGCAGTATCTGAGTTGTTTGAGAGTATCTTTGCCAAACCCAGGTTTGTCCATGCTGCGGGTTGTTTTGGCTCGACCCGTAATCCTCGTTCGTAAAGCAGGATTGCAGAAGAAAAGTTTCCCTCTTGAAGATGTAGGTTTGCCAACCGGCTGAGAAGTATTCCTAGAGATGACGTCTGTTCAAGCTCATCTAAGGTCAAACGAAGCTGGTCCTCAAGTGTCTTGAGATCACGGCGTTTCTTAGTATCCACTAAGGAGGGTCGTATTCTCTCCGGCTCAACCTCTGCATCGATTTTTATCCCGCTTAGGATATTCATGATTGAGCTCAACATTTCTTCCCGCTTCATCCCGCGAACAATTCCTTCAGTTGCCCTTCAGTCTTGGTAGTCGATTAAACATATCCGCGGATAAATTTACTAGAAACCAGTATTATACCTTTTGATTATCCGTTTTCCGAAATGGACTGTTAAATATCATCCAGTAATCATGATTTCTCGATGAAGAACCGGTCAGATAATTCTCATGCCACAATTTGTACCGGTCTGAGATTAACGGTCCGGTGTTCGCCATCTTCGGTGTCGTACTCAACCATACCAACCAGCTCTCCTTCTGCACCTGGCTGCAGCTCGAAGTCTACCTCAACCACATTGAAGCCTCCGGCATCAACTGTGCCCACATGCTTGCTCTTTATGGTGTCCGTGAGGTCTGGAACACCCAAAATCACCTGCACATTGCGCATTATATGGTTGGACCCGTTTCGTATGGCCACACCGAAGACAACTTGTCCCTCTCGAATCTTGTAATCCACCTCAATATCCATACCCGGCTCCAGCCCGGGACTTGCTGGTTCTGCCCGCGTAATGGGGCGCTTTATCTCCTGCTGTTCGCGAATCTTTCTGAAGACCATACCAATGACTCCTACTATCAATAACAGTAATGCAACAGGTACTAACCAGTGAATTCTGGGGTCGAAGTCCTGCGAGTCGATGAAACCATCTCCATCAGTATCCTGCAGAAGCGGGTCTGTGTTGTACACCTCGACCTCTTCATAATCGGTTAAGCCATCCTGATCCGTGTCTGGATTGTCCGGTCGGGTGCCATAGACCATCACCTCATCATAGTCATCAAGGCCATCAGAATCTGTGTCATTATTTGTCGGTGACAGCCCGAGGGCGCCTATGTTCATAATTTCGAAGTAGTCGTCTAATCCATCATCATCAGAATCTGGCCTGAAGGGATTTGTTCCATGTGTGATGACCTCATCATAGTCCTCGACGCCATCCCCGTCAGTATCGCTTTCCCATGGATCTGTTTCATAGACTAGTGCCTCCTGATAGTCGTCTAAGCGATCCCCGTCACTATCAGGATTTGTGGCGTTCGTTAGGAACACGCCTATCTCTTCTGAGTCAGATAACAAATCTCCGTCCGTATCATTCAGCAATGGCGAAGTACTGTACAGATAGACCTCTTCTCCGTCTAGCAACAAATCGGAGTCTGTGTCGTTATCCAAAGGGTCCGTTCCAAGGTCAACCTCGACACCATCAATCAAATCATCATTATCCGAATCCGGATCATTTGGATGCGTGCCATACTCGCGGAGTTCCTCAAGATTCCCAAGTCCGTCATTATCAGTGTCGTATTCTGAGTCTAAGATACCATTGTAGGTCATGTTGGTGGTTGGGTCCGTATCCGTGAGGAATACCTCTTCGTAGTCGTTCAGTAGATCAGCATCTGTATCGTTGCTCAACGGATTTGAACCATAATCATTCACTTCTACACCGTCATCCAAGCCGTCTAAATCACTGTCCTCTGAATTGGGGTCCGTCTGATACTCCTCTACCTCCTCTCTATCATCCAAGCTGTCTCCGTCGGTATCTGATTTCAGCGGATTGGTGGCATAGACATGGACTTCCTCATGGTTTGTTAGGCCGTCTCCATCCTCATCGTCATTATAATCGGAAATGCCATCATCATCGGTATCTTTGGATCTGGGGTCTGTCTTGGTCAATACACACTCTTCATAGTTTGTTAACAAGTCTCTATCCTCATCATCATCCCCATCCAATATCCCATCACCATCAGTGTCATTATTTCGCGGGTCTGTCTTTGTAAGAGATATCTCCTGCAGATTTGTCAGTTTGTCATCATCAATATCCCATTCCGCATCAGAAATCCCATTTCCCCGAGTACTGAAAAGCAGAGGGTTGGTCATTGTGAGATTATTCTCTTGGAAATCTGTTAGGGAGTCTCCATCAGTATCTTTTTTCCTCGGATTAGTGCCAATTGTAATCTCCTGAGAGTCAAGTAGCCTATCGCCATCTGTATCATCCTTCAAGGGGTCCGTGTTGTAGATGTTGATTTCTTCTCCATCAGTCAGGTTGTCAGAATCGGTATCAGCCTGAAGGGGATCTGTTTCAAAGACCTTCACCTCATCGTAATCCGAGAGGGAATCCGAATCCGTGTCACTATTGTTCAGTAATGTGTAGAAGGTCCGTGCCTCTTCGAAATCAGTTAAACCATCTCGGTCAGTGTCTTTGGAATTTGGATCACTAGAATAATACATGAGTTCGTCCCAATCGTCTAATCCGTCGCCATCAGAGTCGACTTCGTTGGGATTTGTGGCGTATGTGAAAAGCTCATCGGGGTCTGAGAGTCCGTCACCATCTGTATCTATGAGGGTGCAATTGGTTTCATATTTGTAAATCTCATCAAAGTTGCTCAGGCCATCTCCATCTTCATCGTCTTGGTCATCGGGAATTCCATCACCATCAGAATCAGCTTTGTTGGGATCGGTATGACTATTCCATATTTCGTCATTGTCGGCAAGATTATCATTGTCTGAATCTTCATCGAGTGGGTCTGTACCGTACTTATTCACTTCCGCTCCATCTTCCAGACCATCAAAATCGGAATCCGGGTTCTTTGGGTCTGTTCCTATTTCCAGCTCTTCTTTGTCATTTAGCCCATCTTCATCACCATCAGCTGTAAGTGGATCAGTGTCATGAATTTTCCATTCGGCATAGTCGGATAGCCCATCACCGTCAGTATCATTTAGATTTGGGTCAGTACCAAGTTCCAGCTCTTTCTTGTCTCCTATTTTGTCCCCATCCGTATCTGCGCGATTTGGGTCAGTACCATACTCATTGATTTCGTCCGCATCTGATAGCCCATCCCCATCTGTATCCCAATTAGTGGGCACAGTCAAAGAGGTGTATACTTCATAATAATCGGAGAGGCCATCTGCATCGGAATCCGTCTCCGTGGGATTTGTACCATACACCATGTACTCATCGTAGTCTGAAATTCCATCATCGTCACTGTCTTGGTCAGTTGGTGAGCTTCCTGCACCATAGACCTCAATTCCATCATTTAGGCCGTCTCCATCTGTGTCTGGATTCGTTGCATTGGAATTATAACCGTATATCTCAAGCCCGTTTGAGAGTCCATCATCATCGAAGTCTTCGTCGTAGTCGCTGACACTATTTCCATCGGAGTCAACTAGGGTTGGGTCCGTTCCTATTCGATTAACTTCAAACCCATCATAGAGGCGATCGCCATCTGTATCCATCACCAAAGGATCAGTGCCGTAAATCATTAATTCTTCGTAGTCATCAAGCTGATCTCCATCAGAGTCCGCTTTCAATGGGTTAGTTCCATACGTGTTAACCTCAAGTCCATCGAATATATTGTCGTCATCGCTGTCTGCATCACCAGGCGAGGTGTTGTAAATATCCACCTCATCACCATTAATCAGGCCATCATTATCTGAATCAATATCGTAATGAGTGTGAGTTGCATTATACCACTTGTTGAGAGGATCAGTAAAGGTGACATTCACCTCCACGAAATCGCTGAGATTGTCCCCATCTGTATCTCTCAATAGGGGTGAGGTACCATATTCATGAACCTCATCTCCATCCTGCAAAGTATCCCCATCCGTATCTGTTTTGAATGGGTTTGACCCCGCTGCACGCTCATCGCCATCATTGAGGCCGTCACCATCGGTATCGGAATTATTTGGATCGGTTTCATACTGGTCTACTACACCATCCAGGTCAATATCCTCGCCTAGTTCACCATCATCGTATTGACTATTGTCGTTTTCATCATAAAATCCATCATAGAGGCCGTCGCCATCTGTATCCGGATTCGTTGCATTTAGGCCAATCTGAATCTCCAGTCCGTCTCTTAGCATGTCTCCATCGGTGTCACGTAGCAGAGGATCAGTTCCATATTCTCTTATCTCATCAACATTAGAAAGCCCATCATTGTCCTCATCATCGTCAGCGTCTAAGATACCGTCATCATCTGAATCCTCATGATTCGGGTCAGTCAGTGTTAGATTTACCTCTTCAGCATCGGATAACCCATCACCATCCGAATCTGATACTAAAGGGTCAGTAGCTGCATTGAGTTCCTCAAGATTGTTTAACTCGTCTCCATCCGGGTCCTCTTCCCAATCAAAGACTCCGTCGTCGTCAGAGTCATCAGAGATTGGGTCTGTTCCGGCCATCTCCACCTCAAACCAATTTGGAAGCTGGTCTCCATCTTCATCATCATAGTAGTCAGAGATTCCATTATCGTTGGTATCAGTGTCATTAGCAAGTGTGAATGTTACATAGAGCTCAATTCCATTCGAGAGACCGTCTCCATCCAAATCCTCATCGTAGTCACTAACGGAGTTGTCGTTGCTATCTTTGTCATTGGGGTCGGTGCCCAGTATATTGTACTCATCTCCATCTTTCAGGCCATCTCCATCTGTATCGGGCATTCTTGGATGCGTATTAGTGATATACAACTCATCATAATTACTGATGCCATCTAAATCGGAGTCTTCTAGATTATCGGTGACTGAATCACCATCGGAGTCTGTACGATTGGGGTGAGTTCGTGTGAAGTATATCTCATCGCCATTTGTCAGAAAATCGCCATCGACATCGCAATCATAGTCATTGATGACCGTATCGAAGGTATTTGGATTGGTGGCATTGAAGCCCTCTGAGAGATATTTTATCTCATCTGGGTCATCAATTCCATCTCCATCTGTGTCAACAAGGGTGGCGTTTGTTCCGTACGTCAGAATCTCCTTTCCGTCATCTATGGAATCGCCATCTGTATCCGTCAATGTAGGATCGGTATTGTAGATACTAATCTCGTCAAAATCGGACAATCCATCCAAATCTGTGTCATTTGAATTCGGGTCGGTGTCGTATACATTGATCTCCTGGCCATCAAGGATTCCGTCGCCGTCCGAATCAGGATTGGTCGCATTAGTGTTGTAGGTATTTATTTCAGCACCGTCTTCGAGGCCATCAGAATCTGTATCGGAGTTGGTTGCATTCGTTCCGTATGTGTAGTATTCTTCGTAGTCATCCAAACCATCTGAATCGGAATCGATTTTTGTTGGATCCGAACCAACAACAACAACTTCCTCGTAATCTGTTAACTGGTCTCCATCGGTGTCTTCCTGAAGAGGCGATGTTTTGTAGACCTTGACTTCAGGTCCATCCTGCAAACCATCTCCATCCGTATCTGGATTATGCACATCGGAGCCTACCTGGATTTCCTTCCAATTTGCAAGATTATCGCCGTCCTCATCATCGTAATAGTCGGTGGTTCCATCTCCATCGGAATCAACATCATTGGGATCTGTCAAGGTGATTCTTACTTCTTGGAAATTTGTCAAGCCATCTCCATCATTATCATCCTGAGCATCGTTTATTCCATCGCCATCTGAATCGGCTATGTTCGGGTCAGTGAGAGTGACATTGTTCTCCTCGAAATCCGTTAGTGAATCTCCATCTGTGTCAGCTTGATTTGGATCAGTTCCAAGATAGACCTCTTGCCAATCCGTCAGGGAATCTCCATCTGAATCGACATCATTTGGGTCGGTTTCATGTGTGATTACCTCGTCGAAATCTGATAGCTTATCTGAGTCAGAATCCGTGGAGAGCGGATTCGTCCCATATTCCAGGACCTCTTCTCCGTCATTCAGTCGATCACCATCAGTATCTGCCTTCGCAGGGTCTGTCCCCTCAATCAGGGTTTCTCTTGCGTCAGCGAGGCCATCTTTATCTTGGTCCTTTCCATAGGCTGCAACTTCAGCAGCATCAGTTCCCACGATGAACTCCATTCTACCGTTGTTGTCTAAGTCGCCGTCGCCTATGACACCTGAAAAGCCAGTGATATCCGTCTGAGAGATAGACCGTCCCGTCGCGTTGTAAATTTGGATGGAACCACCATCTACGCCTGCCACCAACTGGTCACTGGGAAGACCCCCAATGTCAGAGAATAGGATGGCAGACACTGTATTTACCAGCGTCTTGTTCCACTGCAAATGATACGACGAGTTATAGACACGCAGTTCGTTTCCAGTGGTACCAACTGCAACCTCTCTCACACCACCCGAAAGGAGGTCGCCCACTTCTAGGGAGGCGATTGCGTCATTTAGTGTCAGTGACTTTCTGAGGCTACCATTTCTCCAGAACTCGCGGACATTGCCAGATGCGTCTCCGTAGAGCACTTCCAACTCTGCTGTGTCAGTTGTGTCAGCCAGCAAGGCGACTTCTATCGCTGACGAAGCTGTCTTTGAAAAGATAAGCCCACCACTCTCATTCAACATCGCCATTGTACCGAGGCTGCTTCCAAAGAGCACTTCCTTATTGCCATCTAGGTCTATATCCCCAGTGTGCAGCACCTCTATTGAACCACTTGAAGTATAATTCCAGACTTGGGACGAATTAACCGCATAGGCATAGACCCGTCCTCCGCTGCTTCCCCCAATCACTTCATCTACTCCATTTCCGTCCAGGTCAGCGGATGTCGCTACTTCAACAGAGGAAGGTAGTGTCACATTGGCTACTATAGTTTGGTTTGCTGCTAATATCACAATTCTGCTACCTGCCCCTATGACAATTTCATCGATGGCATCCCCATCGGCTGCGAGTGTGTCAAGGGAACTCGGTACCCCATTGATTGTGACTTGAGCAATCTCAGTACCATCGGAATCAAGAATGTATAGCGTTCCATTCTGAGTGATTATCGCTACCTCTGCATTAGCATCGCCATCAAAGTTACCAATGACAAGGTCAACAACGGTACCATCTATAGTGTTAGACCATACCAGTGCGGTCTCGTAAGGAGATAATTGAGATACCTGCATTGAGGGCTCCTCAATAGAAAATACCTCTCCTTGGACTGATGGATTAACCGCGGTGTTCTGCAGCCCTACAATCACACAGAATAACACAATTGCCAACGCAATCTGGTAAGTTTTCATGGTACAACCACTCCTTTGCCCTTTTCTTTCCAGGGCTTTACTTGGAAATAATCAAAGAAATCGGCCTCCACGATGCTGATCTCTTCATACGGTAATTCTAATTCGTTGAGATTCTGTACAACAGGAAACATCTTTTCTGAGGGTTTATCAATAAACAGTTTGAGGGCATTTCTGCCTGACCGGGCCATGTATTCTACACCCTCAATTTGGCTGAGTTTTTCTAAGACTGGTCGGGACATACTCGGAAGAACAACCTTGAGGCTCTCTCCCTGTCCCGGAAGGGTGGAGATGAGTTCTTCGGGCGTGCCGAACTGGCTCACATATCCGTCCTCAAGCAACACGATTCGACTACAGTAATCCACAATCTCCAAGTCATGCGATATAATAACCTGAGTGGTTCCAAGCTCGAAGTTCAGTTCCTTCAGGTAGTTTAGTGTTTCATGTCTGAGGTGGGCATCCAATCCGGTCGTAGGTTCATCTAGAAGTAGAACCGGAGGATCGTGAATCATCCCCAAACTGATAGAAACCCTCTTTCGTTCTCCCCCAGACAATTTGTTGACATCCTTGGTCATCAGCTCTTCATCAAAACCAAGAATAGTGAGCACCTGTCTTGCTCGCTGCTCTATCTCCTTTGGCCTCATGCCAAATAGTCTTCCAAAGAATTGGGCATTCTCAAGAGCTGAGAAGTCGTAATAGAGGCTGATATGCTCAAGTTGGGGCACATATCCTACAAGCAGACTGATGAGGTCTCTTTTCTTTGTGACATCCATACCTCCCACGAACGCCATCCCATCAGTTGGGCTGAGTTGTCCCGTTAGCACTCTTAGGACGGTAGTCTTTCCAGCTCCAGAGGCTCCGATGATACCCAAGAATTCCCCTTTATTGGCGAAGAATGAGACCCCCTTCAACGCATAGAAGTCACCAAAGGCAACCTTGAGGTCCTCGACGACTATCTCTTTCTCTATCTTCTTGGTCAGTCTATACGCCTCCTACTCTATCGCTAACATCTTCGTACTCTTCTTGAGCCTTCTCCATGCTTACCATCAGACTCCGCAACGCCTCGACCTTCTGAATCCGGTCCAAGTCGTCCCGTTGAATCACATCCTCCATTTGTGTAAAGACAGCAAGCAACATGTTCAATGTATTGTCAATATCCTGACCCAATTCAGTATCTATCTCCGGTATTCTAAGACGCACTCCTCTTCGGTACTTGTTCCACGCCAGGCCGACCAAAACAACTCCAAAAATGCTAATGGATGTGATATATGCAACTTGGACTAAAGTGAAGAGAGGCTCACCATTCGTTGTGCCATTTGTACGCGGGGGCGCATACAGTTCAAATGTCACACTGGCATAAGTACCAGCATATTTCTCCCTCAAGACTATGAATATTCCGTGAATGGTTCCATTCGAATCCCAATACGCCGGCAGAAATTGAGATGAGTAAAGTCCATCCTCAACAAAGCCGGCAATGAAATAGGAAAAATTACCGTTTGGCAATTCGAATGCGATTGCCACAGTGAGATCGTCAACAGGGTCGCCATAATAATCCCACACCTTGAGATTCAGATAGACGCTTTTTCCAACAGGGAATCGGTTCGTATCCCCTGAGAGGCTTGTTTCGGTTGTTAGCGTATCTCTCAATAGATACTCTATGAGGTTTTCCAATAGAATGCTATTATTGCATTTCACGAGATGTTTGTTCATGAATATGCGTGACGATCCAAAGAGTGCCAGTTCTGGGCGTGTGTGGTCTAGGAGAACAACAGGCCTTCCGTTTAAGCCTACTTGGGCGCGTGATTGATTGTTTTCAATGAAAGTTCCGCCGCCAAGCCACATACAGGTCATTCCTTCTCCAAGAATGGAATTCTGATATATCTCGGTTGTATTTTCTGTTTGGTGTTCCCCTTGCATTCGGTAACCGTACGGTTGTAGCAGTTGGTTTATTCCTGTGAGATTCGCTCTATCATCGGAATCCCCGAACAATATCAGTCTACCATAGCTGGCGGAATAGTTTCTAAGCATACTCACATCGGTGCTGTTGAAGCCTTCCGATGGCTGAAACATGAAGATAGAAGAGAATTGAGAAAGAAGTGTGCTGTCCAGTTCTATTCCTGGCGTTTCGATGAGATTCAGACCGCGTTCCGACATCTGCCTCTTCATATTAGATAAGCCTGAGAACGTGGTGAGTCTAAAGTCCTCCAGCATATCTGTCAGGGAACCTATCGAATCAATATCTCCTATCCCAAATTCGAAGTCCAGCCCTTCCTCTTGCTCCGTTTCCTGCGCTAGGGCGAAACTTGGCAACCCTCCTCCCCCGTCGCCTCCAATATCTATAGACATACCGCCTCCGAAATCGCCAAACGCACTAAAGCCACCTCCATGAGATGTATCAAGCAGCATCATTGCGCGAGGATATTCCAAATCACTCTCCAAAGTGAGATTCATTGTCCATCCAAATTCGGAATTTACTACGTAGTCACATCTGTGATATCCGTCAACTGTGATTGGCGGTACTAAGGTGAATAGGGAGAAGTTGTAAAATCCATCCACATTCTCAGATGCTGGGAGCGTGATGTTTCCCCAATCAGCAGCATTGCCAAATTTCTCTACTGTTAGATTTCCCAAACTCACGGTTGTTGACAGACTGAAGTAATAGAGTCCGAAGTCTATTGGAAAACGCAAATCAAATGGTCCAGATGGCACTTCTTTTGGAAAAATCGATGTTGACTGAATCGGCGTTATCACAAAGAGGTCTCTTAGAAGAAAGTCGTCCAAGAGACTCACTCCACTTGTTGAAAGCGTCTCGGCAGGACTTGCAACAAGTTGCAATGCAAATTCGAATCCAGTTGCCACCGCCCACGCAGCCGTGTGTATTCCTTTTTCTTCAGGGCTCCATTCGGTCGTTATGACTCTAGCATTAAAAGGTTCGATTTCATCAAATGAAAAATATCGTGTAAAGGCTGCCCCTTCTTGCTGTGAGCCATTCGCAATAGCTAGAATTGCCACTGCCTCACTACTCTCTACCCCGATGTTCATAATGACAGCACGTGATTGATAATTCTGGCCGGATTGAGCTGTTCGGGGAATGTCTGCTTCAACGACAAGGAGGTCTCCACGCTGTGAGAATGTGGCTGATGGCTCAAGTTCCCACATTCTCCTGATTGATGCATCAAGTGTGGTTCGATTTGCACCGAATCCAAGCGAAACTGTCACATTAGCCAATTCATTTAGGTCCAATGTACCAAAGTCCCACTTCATGCCAAGGCCGACTTCCCCATAGAATTGTGTATTTCCCGTGAGGTTGTCTGATGACACATGGTCAGACACTTCTGAAGAGTTGCCAACTTCAAAAGCGGAGAGCGGCTTGCTGGAGTTCATACCAAAGTAGAAATTGCGATTATCCTCTGAAATTCCATATGCAAATAGCTGTTGATTTCCCAGAGCGTACCTTCCATAATCATCACGGCCGTCCAGAAACAGATCAAGCGAGCAATCAAGATAAAGACTCACGTTGTAAATAGGGTTCATACCAAGATTCAAGATATGGGGGGTAATCTTGAAGGCTGTAATTGGGGTGTCCTCGAAGAGAGTCAAATTATACGATTCCACTAGTAAGGTCAAATAGACCTGTTCATTGTAAGAAAGAACACCTATCCATCTATTGTAGTTGCTCTGCTCCGACTCTATAGCAACTTGATGTAACTCTCTCTTTACGTTGAAATTCATCAGGTTCATTGGCTCAAGGTCATTCCATTTTATTGAGAACATTCCCATCAATAAGTGAATAGAGCTCTCTTGGTTATCTCTCTCGTCTAGAGCTACAACACTGGTTCCAAAACTACTCATCAATAGCGTTGTTTCTGCATCCAGCCCTGAAGTTGTCAGAAGGCCAAAGGCTAGAAGGGGCACTCCCGTTGTTCTATTGTGCAGCGAAATTGGTTTCTGGTTTCTGCTTAACTCATCAAAGGCTGCTGGAAGATTGAGCAGCCCCGCGCCAGCGTCATTGGCACCATATTTCAAAGGTGTTGCTGTATCACGCAAAGTATTTCCAATAACTATTGGAGTTGCTCTATCGAATGCCTCCATTAACAGCGCTGCAGATCCTGCTACAATTGCTGCACTTGCTGCTGTTGTGTCCCCCCTTACGTAGTATTCGTTTACGCTCTCTCCCAGTTGACCTCCTAGCAATGCAGATAATCCCCCCAAATCCTGCAGGTCGAACCCGGTAAATCCTGCCTCGGCAAGAGCAGCTCCTGGCTTCGCCCCAACCACTCCAACTCCCGGCGCAACTAGGTCAGGCTTTGTCATGAGTCCTAGAGAGGGTCCTCTTCCTGAAAAATCAGGCACGATATCGAGTTCAGAATCATAGGCTCCGACTGTGAAGCATTCTGCTGTACCTCCGGGCGACAATATGGTGAGATAATCAGGACCATCATCTCCTGCGGCAGCTACGACGAACATACCCCGTTCAACTGCAATTTTGACTGCCTCAGAAACAGCATCTCCTGGAGCACCAAATGTGTTGAAGGGCATGAGAATCACATCGGCCCCTCTACTAGCTGCCCATTCAATGCCAGAAACAATCCAACTTGGCAAAGCGAATAGACCACCCAATGTGACCTTTGCTGAAAGAAGAGTTGCACCCGGTGCTATCCCAGTATATATGCCGTCAGATTTGTTCCCTGTACCAGCTACGATGGAAGCCGCATACGTCCCATGCCCAATGAGGTCGAATGGAAGAGAGTCAGCTTCAACAAAGGAGGCAAATGCGGTAACCTTGGATCCTAGTGCATTGCCCGAGTAATTGTCAAAATCATCAAGGTCTGGATGTGTGAAGTCAATACCTGTATCGAGTACAGCAATGACCGAGCCTGAACCGTTGTAGCCCTTCTCCCAAAGGTCTCTGGCTCCGATAAGATCGACTGGTGATACATAGTCTTCAGCTGATTGGGATCGGGTGAAGTTTAGAGGATTTAGCCTAAGCATTTCATTTGTCCATATCTTACGAATGTAGTCTAGTTCAGCCAAATCTGAGAGTGCCTTTCCTGCCAATTTAACGCGTATCATGCTCAATTCTTGAAAGGTTTCCGGAATCTCAGCATATGCATCAATCAACGATATGGCATTCCTTACCTGGTATTCAGCCATATCTGGATCATATCGCACTAGCGTGTCCACTGGCTCACTTTTTGATGTAATGTTCAATAATCTCTGGTCGATTTTATTCGGTTGATTAGGTGGGTTTTCTTCAATGGGGACTGAGTGTATGGGCGCAATCAAACTCATAGCAAATACAAGTAGTAAGAGAACTGCTACCCGTTTTTGTGTGCTCAATCCTTTTCCTCCTCCCTAGACCTATGATTTCTCTATGGTGCCGGTGATCAGACCCCTTGTTACGGCTATGTAATAGTCAACCATATCAGCCACCGCCTTTGTCTTTACAATCTTCACTTCAATATCTTTTGAAGAAAGGGCTTCTACACATCTTTCGGCAATGATTTGAAGAGGTTCCTCAGTGAAGACCTTGACTAATTCTCCTCTTTGGAGCACGAAACTAACTCCCTCAACCTCTTCAAGGGTGGGTCGTGCTCGGGGGTCTACTTCTTCTAGAACGATACCTACTGAGAATCCTCTATTTGGCATTGAGGTTTTCAGCTTGGCTGGCGTGCCAAATGCCACGAGGCTCTTGCCACGCATGAACACTGCTACCTTGTCACAGAACTCTGCTTCTATTGGATAGTGTGTGATTACAACCATTGATGTGCCATATTCTTGGTTGATATAATCAAGAAACTGCCAAAGCTCGTTCCTATTGTCTGGGTCAAGACCTGAGGTTGGTTCATCCATCAACAGTACTTTCGGACGGTGAACCAGAGCTATGGCAATTGAAACTCTTCGTTGTTGTCCACCACTCAGCTCCTTCACTGGGCTGTTACCTTTCTCCAAAATGCCAAAGTCACGGAGTAGTGTCTTTCCCTCTTGAATCAACTGCCATTCTGCTATGTCGTATTGTTTCCCAAAGGCAATGATATTTTCAAGAGGGGTGAAGGTATCATACATGTATGAGAGGTCCTGTGGGCAATAACCGAAGAAGTAGCGTACTTTCTGAGCATTCCTTGAATCAATTCCCGCAATTCGAGCCACTCCTGTGCTCGGTATATCTCCTATCAAAGCTTTGATAGTCGTGGATTTTCCCGCACCAGACTCTCCTATGACTGCAAGCATCTCCCCTTCTTTGATTGAAAAGGACACATTCTCGATGATCTTTTTGCCGCTTCTTACCTTCACAGTCAGATTTCTTGCCTCAATCACATTTCTGTAGGCTGGTGCTTCAATCCAAGAAAACGGCTGAATATACACCTTATCCGCAATAACGGTAAGATTGGTATCTGTACGCGGACCGATAATCAATTGTGGTTGGACAACTGTGAAAATCTTTGGACTTCCAACAGAATCCTCTGGCTCTACGCGCACCTCAAGAAAACCTTCTGGCAGGATGGGTGCTGGGGACGCCGCTGAGCCTACTAGATTCCCCTTGATTGTCATGCGTAGCTTATCTGACATCCTCTTGCCCCAAACAGTGCAAGATATCTGCCGATTTTTCTGCATCTTTGTGGCGTCTTTGACAGCCTGCTGTAAGTCACGACCGTCGTAATAGAGGTCTCCAGACATATCTCTTCTTAGATAGTTCTGAACGGTAATTTGGCTGGCAGCTATGTCTTCCTGGGAACTGGTGTTTCCTCCCACCGTCACCACTGCATCTAGTTCATCTCTTCGTGTCTTTTGCATGCCTTCATCGATAATAGCTACAATCTTCCTTGAGATGAGTCCCTTTTTTACCGTGAGAATTCTTCCACTGAATTCCACATCTTTGTTTCTTGAATTCAGTTTGCCCTCTACCTTGCAATGTAATTCTCTATCCTTTCGTTCAATGCACCAGTCTATAGCCTCTCCAATCCTGGCTCCTGTAAAATATGCCTCCTCAACAAAAGGCACATCCTCATCTTCAGAAGTAGGCTTTGCTTCAGTTCTCTGTACCATGTTCATCACTAACCTAGCGTTGGCTTCTTGGCATATACAAAGGTCGCCAGTAGGATTGCTGCAGCAGAAAATGCAAACAGCTTCAGTACCTTGTCAATGACATCAAGCAAGTTCAATCCTTTAAATGCCGTATCAATAAGAAGCCGCAGACCCTGATTTAAGGGCAAAATCTCGTCAAGGAAGCCCACGTCAATAAAGAATCCAGATAGAATTACAGAACCAAACAACACAAACAAGAACATCTGATTGGCTTGGAGTCTCGTGTCTGCAATTGCAGAAATCAATATTCCGGTGGTCGACCCAGTCAGCGAAGTCAGGCTCATAATCACCACTAGTGACAGAAATCCTGTATTTAGGCTGAGGCCAAAGGCCACAATCCAGAGAGTAATGAGAAGAAGGGATTGGAAGAAACCAATTATGACATAGCCCATAACCTTCGCTACTATTACTTCTAGCCGATTAGTTGGAGTGAGTAGCATTCTCCTTAGGGGTACATCGCCAACAATAGACTGAGCGGCTGTCATCGCGATGCCAAGATAGCTTGAGAAGATTACAATGAATCCTCCAAATGAAGTATCCAGATAGTTTCCCTCCGGAGTGAATTCAATAACTACAGACGGAAAGACTTCTGATTTAATCCACATTTTTGAGGCACGAAAGACTACTGTAGCCCCTTGCACAACACCTTGTATTTGAGACTCAGCAAAGAAGTCTGTCGCATCAACATGGACCTCTACGTAGGTGGGGCTATTTTCAGTTAAGTTCCTTTCAAAACCATCCGGAATGACAATATAGCCTGCTATTCTTTCCTCATACAGATCCTGCCAGGCTTGGTCACTATCGTTATACATAATCAATTCTTTTGTGAATTTTCGCAGGTAACCCGTGAAATTTTCAGATAGGTCTTGACCAGGATATGATGTTGTTGTATCCCTATCAATGAGACCCAATACTAAATCGCTTTGAAACCCACTAGTATCTGTAGTATTTGTGGCGTCAGTGCCATCCTCGCCACCACCACCTTGAAATCCTCCGAAAGAACCCTGATTGGTTGTCCAGTATAACATACCGATGAGTGCGGCGGGTAGGAGAAAGACTAAGAACAGCGCGACCTTGTCCTTCACAATCAAACGCAGCTCCTTGGCAATCATATTCGTAATCCGTCTTGATGGTTTCGTGACAACTTCCGCCAAATTCCTCATCTCCTAGGTCTTTTATCTATCCTGTCTTTTTACTTTCACTGATAACTTGGGCTTGCTTGCTGAGAATGCCTTGTTCAAATCCTATTAATCTTTGGCAGGAGGTCAAAACTCGCCGGATATCTTTGTTCACCCGAATGAAACATAAATACCACTTCGTATACTGCAGCTTGATAATTCACGCCATCATTGTTACCGAGGTATTGAAGTTGAAGAATCGAACTCAATCACTTGTTCAACGGTTCAGACGCAATGCCAAATTCAACCGTGTAGCAATAGATTGTGACTTCGCCAATCCGATGGAAGAGTTACGGATACTCCGTGCTGCCCTTACAGCAAAGTTTCATGCTCGGGCTGAAGAGTGGATGCTCCCGCGATGGATATTGCTCTCAGAAGATACAAAGATGGAGGATGAAACCCCTCTTTTATATAACAATGAAAATAACAACACGATTGTGGTGGGTGGTGTTGGTTCGGACAATTACGCAACCATGGACTCTGCCGGTGTCATTTCCACCTCCTATGACATTGGATCCATAGATTTCTGGTTTCTTGACGATGAAGGACTTTGTATTCCCAGCACTGAAGTGACAGAGGAGCACATCAAAATCCTATCTCCCGAGGATCAAATCTATGAGATGAACCGTTCTCGAAGATCTGTTATCCTACAGAGATTAGTCTACTACACGGAAAATAAGAATCAAGAATTTGTGTTCAATGAAATACATCTCAAGAATATATCCTTGGAGCCGACTAGCTTCACATTTTTTGTTGCAGCACGGCCATTCGATCAGCTAGGTATTCTCCCAATAGAGCGGATTGATTTTGACGCAAGTAAGAATCATCTCTATGTTGATGGTCTATTGGCTTTGATATCTGATTCTTTCCCTAATGGATTAGTCATGTCCACTGCAGACAACCCTAATCTCATAGATAATGCCATGAATGACACGGTTAGAAGAGATACTTCTTTCAACACCACGAGAGGGCTTGCTACGGCAATAATGAAATTTGAAATAGAATTGAAGCCAGCAGAGCGAAGGTCTCTGTTCTTTGCCACTCCCTTATCTCCTATTGAGGTTGGATCAGATTTTCTTCCACCTAATCTTAGTGTGAAATCTAGAGATCAGGCTGTTATGAAATGGTTTGAGTTTTCAGGGAATAAGCTGGCAGGAACATATCCAACAGAAGCCATAACCCAAACTCTTGCCCAGGCAAAGGCGAGTTTGGTAATCCAGGCAAAATCGGCGATATTAAATGGCCTAGAACAGCCTACCCCTTCCAATACGCTTGACCTTGCTAGAACTATTGTTGCCCTATCGAGATGTGGTTGCTCACAAATCTTGGAAAAAGAAATCCTAGCGAAGAAAATATTCGAGATTGCAGATATAGAGTCGGTTCTTCCTATTATCTGGGCATTCTCCGAGACAGCCAAAATCGATTCGCACTTCCGTGCAGAGTATGAGGATGTCCTAGAGCAGTTACTGAGGGCTCATGCTTCTGACATTATCCGTGCATTCGATTTGGAATATGGTGCTCGTGATAAACACCTACCCGAATATCAGAGAACTGATATCGATACAGTTTCTGTAGAACTTGCTCGCATACCATCTTCCGATGAGTTCTGTGCTTATGATTCGTTTAGACGAGAGCTCACCTTCTCGGATTTGACGATTCTCCTACTCATACTGCGATTCGCTGATATAGCAATCAATGCGGGCTCTGAAAAGACTAATTTGAATGAAGACAAACTAATGTCGGTTCAAGAGTCAATTAGACGACTACTACAAGATGCAGAAAAGGACCTACTTGCTGGGAATTGGTCTGAAAGCATCTCCTCAGCAAAGGAAGCTCGTCATGCTTTGGACTTGCTTGGAGTAGCAACACTACTGAGAGATTATACTCTTGACATTCAGAATATAATGAGTCTGGGAATGTACTTGGAGAAAGAACATATCTTCCGCGGGTTGTTTCGCCCCTCCTCTGAATCTAAACAAGTCACATCTTATCTATCATTGCATCTTGGGCATTTCTTTGCATTACATGGGAAAAGAGACCTTGCAGAACACATTTTCAATTGGATTCTCAAGCACAGAAGCTCCTATGGCTTTCTTCCAGAAACCATAAACCTAGATACAAGAAATGGTGGGTTAGGTAGCGGATGCAGCATACAGGCTGCTCGAGATATGATAATTCTAGTCAGAGAAATGCTACTAGTAGAACGTGGAAATAACTTAGTTGTTGCTCAGGGCATTCCAGAAGAGTGGTTTACAACTGATATGCCTCTCATTGTGAAGGGAATCCCGAGTGCCTTTGGGCCAATTGGAATTGAATTCGCCCCATCTGCCAATCAACATCAGATTGAGATTACCATGGACCAGCTTCCTGAAGAAATAGAGTTCAGCGTCCCATCGCATTTTCCACTAAAAATGATCAAAGCATACGGTGGCGGTGTCATTGAGCGGAATGAAGAGGGTCATTTAATTCGAATGGTGCCTTTCAGTGAGTCAGTTGTGCTGGCCTACCATAGAATCTAATTGAAACGACTTAGCAGATCGTGCTGCGGTCTCACTCTTGAAACCAAATAGACATTGTCTAATGCTGGCCTCCATGAGAGCTGTACGATATCATAGCTATACTCCATATTGGGTCATGCGTCCTCCCCCCTCATCTTTCACAACCCTCTAACAAGCAACGTATTCGTGGGCGATGTATCGTGGTACGGAGAGTTTTGAATGGGAGTGCCTGGACTTCTATCTTAGCTACTATGTGGTTGTGCATAAGTGGTGACTGTCACTAGACGAATCTTGACTGCTCTTTAAGCACATTTGCTAGGATTAGAAGTGTCCAGAGAAGCTCTGAGTAGTCTTGTCACCTGCTCATTTAGTGACATTTCGGGTCCGTCTCTTTCTCTTTCCATATACAACGTATATGAGTAGACCAATGACCGCCAACCCCCCTCCAGAAATAAGCGATTGGACACTCAGGAATGGAATCAAGAGGAGACATGTAACCACCCCCAAGATTGGAATGACAGGATAGAATCTCGCTCTGAAGGTTCCAGGAACGCTGAGGCCTTTGGTTCTCAAGACAATGACAGACGCGTTTACGATTGCTAGGCCAACCAGATAGCCAAAATTCGAGAGTCCAACCACATAGACGACATTTCCTGATGCGGCAAATACACAGACCAGAATTAGAGTTAGTACCAATGCTGGAAGCGGGGTTTTGGATTTCGGATTTACTCTGTCAAGAACACTCGGGAAGTAACAATCACGGCCCAGGGAGTAGGCCACTCTTGTTGCAGCGAGGAATGTAGCATTCAGCGCAGCATAGTTTGAAGCCGCCATGCCGACCAATCCAAGGGCAAAGGCGCCTGGCCCCAGCATCACATCGTAGACATATGCAATTGGTGTGTATGTATCTTGGACTTCGGTATACGATACAACACCAACTATGACAAGAGAGGCAGCCATATAGATAGCTGTTGCGACGACAAGTGTAAGAAGGACTGCCCGAGGAATGTTCTTGGTTGGGTCTTTGATTTCTTCACCAACAGTGGTAATCAATTCCAGTCCTACGAAACTAATGTACAGGAAGCTTACCGCCTCCATGAAAGTGATAAGTGTTGTACCCGGTTTGAAGAATGGTTCAATATTGGCGGGTTGTACAAAAAAAAGTCCAGCGAATATGAATGAGATTAGAACGACAACCTGTACAATATTTAGAAGGCTGAGTGCGCCATTGACCCCTCCTATGCTGATGACATTTGTGACGAAGGTGATAAAGATGACACATATAGCTATCAATCCAATTGTTGCCTCTGTGCTTCCTGGAATGAAAACAGCTAGAGTATGCGCGACTCCCATTGCGTATACTCCACATCCGACCAGACTTCCTATGAATAAGAACCAACCTGTTAAGAAACCCAAGGACCCTCCACATGTGTCGTTCACGTAGGTGTAGCCACCCCCCTCTTTGGGGATAGAAGCTGCAAGTTCTGAGTAATTCACTGCTGAAAAGAGGGTCATTACTCCAGTAATGAAAAACGCTAGGATGATTGAAGGCCCTACAATACCTGCAGCAACTCCTGATATCACATATATTCCTCCACCAAGAATTGCCCCAAGTCCAATGTTTACTGCGCCCGCCAGACCGAGTCGTCTATCAAACGTTTCCCCTTTTTTGTCCGATTGAGTTTGCAACCTAAATAGCCGCCTATGCAAGTTGTAGAGTCGCTTGTCTAATACCCAGAAACTATAATTCAGCGGCGGTCAAATGGCACCTTTTGAAGATTGTGTTTTCTTATGCCTGAGCCAGATGGATTGTGTGATGATTCCTTACTGAGAAGACATTTCCCGCGGACACTCCTTGGTTTTCAATTTGGACATCATGCATTGCTGCGTGCCAATCGCATGTATACAAAGATTGCTCTGCATATGAATCTCAACGCTTATATTGAAAGGAACATATTTTAACGATAGTTAAAGGATTGAGGCGGACCGATGGCGACTGGAACTAAATTCCATATACCGAAACCTGAGAATGAGCCAACATTGGGTTATGAGCCAGGTAGTCCTGAGAGAGACGAACTGAAGCAAAGAATCGCTGAAATGAAGGCGACGAAACTAGACATTCCATTGATTATTGGTGGCAAAGAAGTACGAACCGGAAACACCCGGAAATCATTCGCGCCACATAATCATGAGCTGATTCTTGCTAACTATCACAATGCTGGTCCTGAGGAGGCGTCAGCCGCAATAGACGCTGCACTAGATGCGGAGAATAAATGGTCTACAACACCATGGTACGACCGTGCTGCAATATTTCTGAAGGCCGCAGAACTCTTGGCAGGGCCGTACCGCCAAACAGTCAATGCTGCTTCAATGCTGGATCAGAGCAAGAATATCTATCAGGCAGAAATCGATGGGGCAAATGAGCTCGTTGACTTCCTACGCTTCAATGCCTATTATATGCAAGAAATATATCGGATGCAAGTTAACTCCACAAGAGGGGAATGGGACCGTCTAGAATATCGTCCATTAGAGGGCTTTGTCTTTGCAGTATGCCCGTTCAATTTCATTTCCATAATTGGCAATCTACCTACAGCCCCCGCCATGATGGGGAACGTGGTTGTATGGAAACCCCCTTCCCGAGCAGTCTACGTTGCCTATCATCTCATGAAGATATTCATGGAGGCTGGTCTAGCTAAGGGCGTCATTAATTTCATTCCAGGTCCTGGCAGCCGAATCGGAGATGCTGTCATCAACAATCCAAACTTGGCTGGAATTCATTTCACCGGAAGCACACCAACGTTCATTACTCTATGGAAGCAAGTTGCAGAGAATATTGAGAAATACAGGAATTATCCACGACTTGTTGGAGAAACAGGCGGCAAGGACTTTATTTTTGTTCACAAGAGCGCGAAGATTGATGAGCTGGTTGCAGCCTTAGTTAGAGGTGCCTTCGAGTATCAGGGTCAGAAATGCTCTGCTGCATCCCGTGCATACATTCCCCAATCACTGTGGCCTGATGTACGAAAACAGCTGCTCGATGATATTCAACGAATTAAAATGGGCGATGTTGAGGACTTCACCAATTTCATGAATGCTGTAATTGACAAGGCGGCCTTCAACTCCATAACCAAGTATATCGACTTCGCAAAAGAGTCTGATGAGTTGGAGATTCTCTCTGGTGGAAGTGCCAACCCGTCAACTGGCTACTTTATTGAGCCAACTGTAGTATTAACAAGCAACCCAAAATCCAAGCTAATGAAGGAGGAAATTTTCGGGCCCATTCTGACACTCTATGTATATGAGGATGATGAATATGAAAAGACCTTGCATCTATGTGATGAGACTTCTCCCTATGGATTGACGGGTTCAATCTTTGCTACCGACCGGGATGCTATTGTAAAGGCGAGTAGTATCTTGAGATATGCGGCAGGGAACTTCTACATAAATGATAAACCAACGGGGGCCGTTGTAGGCAGACAGCCATTTGGTGGTGCAAGACGTTCTGGAACAAATGACAAGGCAGGTAGCATACTGAACCTGCTACGTTGGCTATCACCTCGATCCATAAAGGAGAATTTCGTTCCACCAAAAGACTTCGTGTATGACTATATGTCAGAATCCTAAAACCTGTAAATCATGCTCACACAAGCTTCTCTGGCTCGCCCTCATCATGCCATTTCCACACATCAACAAAACACTCAGTGTTATGACTAGTGCCGCGGAGTTTCAGTCCTGCAAAAACATGTGTTCCGTCAATATACTTCTGACCATCTTTGCTTGGCAGCTTTTCTAAATACTCAAAGACCTGAGGAGTATATTCTCTTGCAAGGACTACAGCGCGTCGTGGATAATACGGTTTGAATTCGAGTTTTCCCCTTTTCATCACTCTGATTCCAAAACCATCAACAGAATCCACAAATTCCATCATTTCACCTCGGCTAATTCGGCCATCCGACAGTTTGCAGAAGATGTAGTTGTCAGACATAGCATCTGTGACGCTTCGCCCGTTGCCATCATTCTCTTCTGGGTCGTATCTAATGCCCAGATTGACGGTCATATCCATCATACCTTCTGTTCCCGATTTCTTCAGAAGTCGCGGATTGATTGAGACTTCTCCTCCGTACTTGTTATGTACGAATTCTGCAACTCTGGAAACAAACGGATTACGAATTCTCTTTAGAAATGACTCTGCTACTTGGGAGAACTCACTGTAATCATCGGGTTGAAGGGAACCTCCACCTAATCGCATGTCTTCGAATTTCCTTCCTAGCTCATTGGCTAATGAATAGGCACGGTCAAACTCCTTTCTTTTTGGAGTGATTAGTGCGGTAATCGTCTGATCCCTAGCTGCTAAGAAAATCATTTTCTCTTCGGTGGTGAAGGAAGATAAGCCTCCAAATTTCAGCTCTCTTGAGAAATGACCAATAGCTGCAACGAAGCTGGAAAACAGAGATGAATCAATATCCTCATTCAATTTGGAGTATAAAGGAATCCCGCTGCTCGCGTCGAAGATTACAATTCCTTCAATATTCATGATTATCGCCTATTAGGTTATGCGAAAACAGGCCTCTTGCATGCGCTGCATTTGGCGCGGTTACTAATCTTTCCTGAATGTCTAAGATAATAGAACAAATATCCAATGGAGTAATCGTTTCTTCCATAACTTGTATATGTAACATCAACTCTGAGGGGCCTTGGCGTTCAGAAACTGTTCTCTTCTGACGACTACAAAAATTATGGGTCATCATACATGTCAGAAAAAGTATACAAATCTGACTTTCTTGTTATTGGCAGTGGGCTTGCCGGGTTGCTATTTTCCTTGAAGGTGGCAAAACACGGCACGGTCGACTTAATTACAAAGCGGCGATTGAGAGATTCATCCACACGGCGTGCACAAGGTGGAATTGCCGCAGTCGTTTCTCCAGAAGATACATTCGAATCACATGTCGCTGACACAATTAGAGTGGGCGGTGGACTCTGTCATCCAGAGGTTGTCGAAGCCATGATACGTGCTGGCCCAGACCGGATACAGGACCTTGAGGAATATGGTGTTGAGTTTTCAAAGAATAGCAGTGGAGATTATGAATTAGGTCTTGAAGGCGGCCATTCCAATAGAAGAGTTCTCCATGTGAAAGATCATACCGGCGAGGATATCGAAAACGCCTTAGCGAATGCGGCTGAAAACTGCGACACGATCAATATCTCCGAGAATCATATGGCAGTAAACCTCTATGTCAAGAACAATCGTGTTTACGGTGCCTATGTCCTAGACAATAATACAGGAGAAGTTGAGCGCTATCAAGCTCCAGTGACAGTATTGGCGACCGGGGGTGCGGGACGCGTCTTTCTATATACGAGCAACTCTGACGTAGCAACTGGTGACGGTATTGCCATGGCATATCGTGGTGGTGCCTCAATAATGAACATGGAGCTCGTGCAGTTTCATCCAACTCTGCTCCATCATTCTAAGGTTCGATCATTCTTGATATCTGAAGCCTTACGCGGAGAGGGGGCATTACTCCTTGGATTGGATGGTCACAGGTTTATGCCAAATTACCATCCTGATGCAGAGCTCGCGCCACGTGATATTGTGGCACGAGCAATTGACAATGAGCTGAAGAAGACTGGTGCTGACCATGTTTGGCTTGATATTTCTTTTAAGAATGCAGAATTCGTCAGGAATCGATTTCCAAATATCTATGAGACCTGCCTTGAAGCGGGTATAGATATCACAAAAGAACCAATTCCTGTCGTGCCAGCTACCCATTATATCATGGGAGGCATTAAGGCCAACGTCCACGGACAAACAGACATTGCAGGACTATACGCCATAGGCGAGGTTGCGTGTACCGGATTTCATGGTGCAAATAGATTGGCTTCCAACTCGCTACTCGAGGCAGCAGTTCTTGCTCACAATGCATCCTTGGCAGCGATAAAGCAAGAGTCAAAATCCATTCCAAGGCTAGGGATGCCTCAATGGGATCCTGGACATGCAACAGATCCGGATGAATTGGTTGTGATTTCGCATCTCTGGGATGAGATTCGAAGAATTATGGTCAACTACGTTGGCATAGTCAGATCTCAAAAGAGACTCATCCGGGCGAGAAATAGAATCGGATTGCTAACGAAGGAAATCAACAGATTCTACTGGGATTTCATAATAACGCCTGATTTGATTGAATTGCGAAACATAGCAATCGTGGCTGAATTGATTATCAAGATGGCCAGAATGCGAAAAGAATGTCGAGGAGCACACTACAACAAAGACTACAAGCGGGAATGGAATCAAGCTGTTGATACAATATTGCGGAAAGGATATGAGCCTATTGAAATGCAATAGCTCTGTTTCCGTGTAATGCTGTATTCCATCCGGATTGTTTTACCGGATCCGAATAAAAAAAATGAGCCACGTGGAAATTGAAAATGATTTGCTGTATTCCACTTGGCATTCATTATGTGTTCTCTCTTATCAGGTATTTTCTAACTCACCTTGCATCAATGCTTCGTATGCTAGCATATCAAAGTGTCCATGGCCTGAGAGACCAAATACAATGACCTTCTCTCTTCCAATTTTCTTGGCATGTACTGCACTATCAATTGCCGCCTTAATCGCATGAGCCGATTCAGGTGCTGGGATGATGCCTTCCGTTTTTGCGAAAATTAGACCCGCCTCCAAAACACCAACTTGATCATACGCCTTGGCTTCGATTTTCTTATCCTCATATAGCATACTAATCGTCGGTGCAACACCATGATAGCGAAGACCCCCAGCGTGAATTTTTGGTGGCGTGAATGATGCTCCAAGAGAATACATCTTCAATTTTGGAGTCATCCCTGCAGTGTCACCGAAGTCGTAGCAGTATTTCCCTTTGGTAAGAGTAGGGCAAGCAGTGGGTTCCACTGCAACGAACTTCGTATCAGTGAAATCGTCACTGGCTAACATGGGATATGCTAGACCTGCAAAATTGCTACCTCCGCCAACACATCCTATTACCTCGTCAGGCACTTCTTCAGCTATATTGAGTTGCGCGATGGTTTCCTGCCCTATTACCGTCTGATGCAGCAAGACATGATTTAGAACCGAGCCCAAAGTATATTTTGTTCGACCATTTTTCATAGTGTCCTCCAGTGCCTCACTAATGGCTATGCCTAGGGTGCCTGGATGGTCTGGATTCTCAGCAAGAATCTTTCTTCCAAATTCAGTTTGCGTTGATGGGCTTGGGACGATTTCTCCGCCGTAGCTTCTCATTAGAGCTCCTCTGTATTTCTTCTGTTCATAGCTGATTCGTACCATGTAGACCATGGCATCCAATCCGAAATACGCGCAAGAGAGTGCAACAGCGCTCCCCCACTGTCCTGCTCCTGTTTCAGTAGCAAGCCTTTCGACCCCTTCTTTCTGTGCATAATATGCTTGAGTCAGGGCAGTATTCAATTTGTGACTGCCTGTAGGTGATACATCTTCACGTTTGAAGTAAATCCGCGCAGGTGTTTTGAGGTATTGCTCAAGGCGAATCGCGCGTTGCAGGGGAGTTGGCCTGGAAAAATGCATGAGACCCTCCCGTACTTCCTCCGGAATCGGTATTCGTTTCTCGAGGGACGCCTCTTGCCTAACGCATTCCCGTGCGAATATGGCTTCGAGGGCTTCTGGTGGCATTGGCTCATCTGTCTTCGGATTCAAAGGTGGGTCCAGTCTTCGCTCCAAGTATGGAACAATGTTGATGAATTTCTTAGGTGTTTCTTCTGGTTCAAGTAGTATTCTAGTATTCACTTGCGTCATAGTTGTAATCTCCTAAAGAATAGAAATAGATGGATTCGAGGTTTCGAATTACCTCAGGGATGCTACCTATGGAGCTCTTTTTGAAAATGAAAGGAGCAATCTCTCGGCAGCATTGCTGAGGAGAACAAATAGCGATGGAATTAGTATCTTTGTCATGTATTGCTAGACGGGTCCCCTGGGACCCCTGTGCCATTGGCCACGATACACATCCATCTTCGAATCTACCTCAGAATCGTTTTCGTTTGCAGAATCGAACCCCCATATAAAGATTACCGATAGTATACATCAATGTACTATTGCGTACACTAAAGTACATCTAGGACGGTCCCAATGAACTACTTGAAGTGTTCCGGGACTAAATTCGGTGCGTTTCGCCAACGGTTGTTGTACGGGTTGGATGGGCTTCTTGGAGATCCACTATTCCCCCACCTTCCGGTAAAGGCATGGAAGTTTGTTTCACCGATTAGCTTCAGAGAGTGCCATGTTTCGCAGATCTCTCCCCCATCCTCAATCTCGTCACAGAGAATCCGGGCATAGCACCGTGGTTCACTATCAGGTGACGTATAGTGTGCGTGTGACCCCAATGCTGACCAAACATGGATGTGATTCTTATCCAAAAATGGGGTACGGGATTTCCGTTGAGGAAGCGTAAGACTATCAGGTTTTGCCGCAAGTCTATAGTCAAGGTGATTAGAAACTAACCATAATGTTCCAGGATGGTCACCGTGATAGATTCTGACTTCAACATGCTCCCAGTCTCCAATATGGTTTCCCAGGCCAAAGGGCGCCTTTGGAAATCTATTGTACTTGTACCATATCCAATACCGAATTTGCGTTATTGATTCGTCCTGCCAGATCTCATAGTAGCAGGGTATCGTTTGATCGAGTTGACTTGGACTTAGGTCTTTTCTGAATTCATCCCATCTTTGGTGAAATTTAGAATATACTTCTTCCGCGTCTGATGGGTAGCAACAGAACTCTCCTTCGCGAGGATGGAAATGCACAATTGGCGCATATTCTTCAACAAGGGAATCCCAATCGTGTGTTTCGGTTTTCATCGGTCTACTCC
Source organism: uncultured archaeon (assembly GCA_964648855.1). GTDB lineage: Archaea > Asgardarchaeota > Thorarchaeia > Thorarchaeales > Thorarchaeaceae > TEKIR-14. Next base: position 284,547 of record CAZYLT010000001.1, on the reverse strand, counting down.
ACTCGTCTAAAGGATATCGACTAAGCATCACTTGGTTTCAGTAGGACTGTTCGCATTCCCCTTCCACGAATCTGCATCTTGATCTTTGAATTATCTTTCAGTATGACCTTGAAGGAGGTATCTATCTCTTCGTTGGCTCTGGCTGGAATTACCTCTTCCACATCAAATCCCAGTTCAATCTCGCAATCTACAGTTTCCTGAGATACATTCCAGACGCGAATAACAAGGTGGTCATCATCTTCAGACTGTTTGAATGTGGATAGTCTGACCGAGCGTGGCGTGATATTCAGATTCATTGATTGATAGATACCCTCCTCCCCCTGCTGCAATTTTGGTACAAATGCGGTGTCAAAGGGAATCAGATACTTTTCAGAATCATCGTATATTGACACCATATCTTGATCTGGCCCTCGGGGTGTAACTGCGAATTCAAAGATATGCGTGCCCAGGCATTGAGCATCTGGGGTTTCAAGGACAGGCCCTGCTGCATCTCTTCTTGTCATCATTCCCATTCTGGATAGCCATCCAACGGAGCGTAGAAGTGTCACTGCTATAGTATCCTCTTGCTCCTCAAGTACCTCAAATTCCAGTAGTCCTCTTGTTGTAACAGTCAAACCTCGGTTGCCTTTCCCCATGGTGGCAAAGCTTCGCATGGGATACGTAGGTGCAACGGGCTGGTACCAGTCGTCATGCCGCTTTGGACGTTTTGGCCGCGTAATCAAATCAAATGCACTATCGGCTGTACACGTATTTGCACCCGTTCTTGTTGGAAGCAAAACCCTTAGCCGATGGTCTTCAGCGAAGTTTTGGAAGACAGTGACAACCTCCATGGTGGGGTTATTGGCATAGAGAGTAATCTCTGTAGTGAATTCACAGCGAGTATATTCATCAGATCGTGTGAGGAGATCTGGAGTAGCTTGAATCGGAATATCAAGAGCTCCGTGAATGAGGATCGAGCCCACTAGAGGTCCCTGATAGCCCGGTTCGATAGAAACATCAATATCCGATGAACGAATAGCAACTTGATTGGGTGGTGGACTGTAATCATATTCATCTCCAACGTCACCCATGTCCTCAAATTCCAATAACCCGCTATACTCCTCTCCAGTCCGTTTGTCATTGATTGATATGGTGCCATTTCTTCCCACCTCAACCCGTACCAAGTTATTTTCGATCACATTTGTCTTGCAATCAACACTACCGTCAGCAGGTATTTCTTCAGGCTCCTCTTTTATCTGCAAGTCCAATCGTTTTGTTCCGAGCGCTGGCGCATTATCTACTTGGATGGCAAATTTGAGGAACTCTTCCTCATCAGAAACGAGTCTTGCATCTTCGTCAGCTCGGTACTCGATATCCAGTAGCTGGGCAGGATATCTATTCCCCTGTTCATCAGACAACGTTAGATAGCCCGATACAATATCCTCTGCATCAAATTTTCGAGCTAAGACCTGAATAACACGATTTTGTTGGTTGACACGAACTCTATACACAGATGACAAATGTCGAAGAGAATCTTGGAGTTGTGGAAACAAGGAAAGTAATCCTGTGAAATCGAACTCGAATTCAGTCAGCTTGACTCCGTTCTTCTCGATTACTCTTGTCGATGATGGAGTTGGGTCAAAACCTTGCGATTTAACAAACGCGATATGAATCTCGTTTTTAGCGGCTTCTAGTGGAGTGTCAGGCTCCAATCCTGGATTTTTCAACTTGATATTAGCCAGCGTAGCGAATCTTATGTCTGAGGCGGGAAATTCGAAAAAGGCAATTCCTGCTCTCTCATAAGGTAAGGGGTTCAGGATAAGAACACCTGTGTCACTTGTCTTATGACTTTGTATTATGGAATCATAGGCTTCATCAACTACCTCATGTCCAATCTCTTGTACCCACCGAAACCGTTCCATCATATCCTCATGAACTTCATCAATACTACAGCCGCAAATATCATCATGGGGATGATTTCTTAGAAGATATTTCCAAGCTAGCCTGATTTCTTCATTCGGGTATCTAAAGCCGGCTGCACTTGCTACTGCACACCATGGTTCAACCACCCTCTCTAGTAAGCGCTGACAGTATTCATTCGATTGTTTAAGGTATACTCTAGTTGAGTAAACACCAGATAGTATGTTATGGTATTTGGAACGGCGGAACTCTCCCCTGAATTTCTCGAGTTCGCCTCTATGTTTCTGAATGTGCTCGATAAACATGGGCAATGTTCCAATTTGAATGGGACGCTCATGCAGGGAATTGTATCGCCCTATGACGTCAGGAAGATGAGATTGTGGTTCTACGTGATCTGACCCATTCATTAGCAACAGTAGATCCGTCTTGGACCACGGTTCCAATTGTTCTATGACTCCCTCTATCACTGAAACAGCATCATCAATATTCCTAGGCAGTTCTGCAACATTACCATAAGAGAGTGGCAACCAGTGTGTAACAACCTCTGTACCATCACTTGCTTGCCATATGAATTCAGAGCCTAATTCTTCACTCTCTTCTCCTGTGCCTCTTGCAAAGATGACGGAATCTATCCCGAATTGATGCAGGATTAGTGGTATTTGGCTCACGTGTCCAAAAGGGTCTGGTATGTATCCTACTTTCATAACCGGGCCGAATTCCTCTCCTACTTGTTTGCCCCTGAGCAGATTCCTAAGCAATGCCTCTCCTGAGACCAAGAAGATATCTGGTAAGACATACCAAGGTCCAATCAGAATTCTACCTTGTTGGATCAATTCACTGAGGTCCTCTCGTTTCTGAGGTTTAACCTCGAGATAATCCTCAAGGACCACAGTCTGGCCGTCAAACGTGAAATGTGTGAATCTCGAGTCATTCTCTAGCATTGGTAAGAGCTTGTCTACGAGCTTGACCAATTTTAGTCTGAATTGCTGAAAGGTCATATACCATGCTCTGTCCCAATGGGTTTCGCTAATGACCAGAGCTTTCAGTTCATCGGTATTCATAGAATCCACCTGCAAAAATGGCGTGATACTTATGCTGTGTGACCGCAATATGAATTGTTTGCCCTGTCATACCCTAGTTTTCTAGACCTTATCGACAATGACGCCTCCCGGAATACTTGATATTCTCGCCTGCGATTCTATACCGGTTGCATCTTTGTAGTCTTGTAGAACATCATTTGCAGCAGTTGCCGCTTGATTTTCATGGACAATTGCAAGAACTGACCCCCCCAATCCAGCCCCTGTTAGGCGACTGCCAATCACGCCTTTTTTCTTACTTGCGATTTCAACGAGCAAATCGAGTTTAGGATGAGAAACCTCATAGAGGGTCTTTGAGCTGTGATGAGACGCACGCATTAATTCACCAAATTTCTTATAGTCATCGTTCCTTAGAGCGACAATTCCCTGTTTTACTCGGATGTTTTCCTTGACAACATGCCGGACTCTATTTTCCAAGATGGGGTCTAATGTATCCGAAATCTGACCCAGATACGTGGGGTTGATATCACTGAGTTTGCCGATGTCCCAGCCTGTATCTCTCAATTGCTTCAGAGCCACTTGACACTCTCTGCGTCTCTCATTCAACGCAGTTCTTGCTGGTCTTGAAACCTTTGAATCGACGGTCAGCAATCGAAGATTGGGAGAAAAATCGACATCTCTTGTGACCATATTACCGCAGTTTATCGATAACAACGAATTGGGCTTTCCGAGCTGTGAAGTGAACTGATCCATAATTCCGCAAGACACGCCACAGAACAGCCGTTCTGCCTCATATGCCAGCATAGCTTTTGCTTTCTGAGGAATCTTCAGGTCACTGGCTTCAAGAACTAGATTTACAAGTGATACTTCCAAGGCCGCGGAGGAACTTAATCCACTCTCTTGAGGAACATTCCCATGGATGACCGCTGTGACTCCCTTTACTTTCTTCTTTCTTCTGGCCATCGCCCAATAAATGCCTCTGGCGTAGGTTTCCCATGACAAACCCTCCGTGCGCTGAATGTCTGTCTTATTGAACACGATACTATGGTCATAATCCATTGAGTATAGCCGAACATGATCTGAGGGTACGCCCAGACTCCACACGAAATTATCTATGGTTGCAGCTAGTACCATCCCACCATTGTAGTCTGTGTGATTGCCAAGAACTTCAACTCTACCTGGTGCTCTTGAGAGAATACTGTCTCCCTGCTTAGTTTCTCTCACGACGTTAAGTGCATCCTCCATTCCTGCAGGTATTTGCATTATAGTGCCTTCCTCAATTGTTTCGCCATCTCTTCGGGACTGGAATCATTCGTGTATGTCCATCCACCCTGTTCAATACCCGCGATGTATTTTCTCCTGGAACTATCACGCCACGGGGGATAAAACTCTACGTGGAAATGCCAATCTTCCTCTTTGCTATTGGGGGGACTATTATGGAAGACCATCACATAGGCTGTTTCATCAAAGACATCGGAATACCTTCTCGTCACATCTCTTATCATGACACCAAGCTGCGGCAGACTATCTTCGAGCTTTGATAGACTGGAAACATGATTCCGCGGGTAGATATGGACCTCATAAGGCAACCTTGCCCCGTACGGAATAAGTGAAATGAATGATTCATCTTCTCGAATGATACGTTCCTTTGATTTCAGCTCATTCTCAATAGTTTCACAGAGTAGACAATTTCCATACTTGCGTCTATGTGTCTTGAATTGCGTCAGTTCTCGCTTTATACGTGGTGGAATAAACGGAAGCGCATAAACCTGTGAATGAGGATGATTCAAACTCACGCCAATACTCTTTCCCCGGTTCTCGAATAGCATCACATATTCAACGCCCTCATGCTTCTGAAGTTGCTCTGTTACTCTTAGATACTCCCTCATTACCTTCGTTACCTGTGAGTCCTTCATGCTCTCAAACTGTTCATCATGGTCCCGTGAATGTATTATCACTCTACAATAGCCATGTGCTGGTGCTCCTAGAACTAACTCATGATCGATGTCCACTGGCTGCTTTTCAGGTTGCAGCGCGGCATATTTGTTATCAAGTGTTAAGACGTCCCATTTCCCTTCGGTTTCACTCTGTTCGGGGCAGAAGGGGCATGTCTGAGATGTTTCCTGAAATGGGCGGTTCGCACGTTTTGGGGTCACAATCACCCATTCTCCAAGCATTGAATTCCAGCGGAGTTGACTCATCACAAAACCTCACTCATCGTATTGGTTGCAAGAAGAACTGGTTTATTGTTCCTCTAAAGGTATATTGGATTGACTCACATAGGCTTTAAGGGGTATTGGGATTAGGAATCTTACCTTGAATGTAGAGCAGCTCTCCAAGCGTTTAGAACATATTGCCTACCAGTCATGGATGCCAAAAGAAGTTGAGCAGTTTGGCAAATGGCGCGATTGAGTACGCAACTGATTTCTATACTATCGAAGGAGCGGCAGTGGTACCACTGTAAGCTGCCCTCTATTATCTTGGGCACGAGGACGCAGCGCTTCGAGTGCTTGCCTCCAAGTAGAAACTGAAAATCATCCTATTCAAGTGCTCTACTAACGATTGCGATTTGAAATTTCTTACGAACACTAGCTTAAGGTAACGGAATCGGACTAGTAGCAGCAATAATGCGATATCCAGGTTTTATGATATCAGTTCAGGCTTCTTATAGCATATCAGCCCAGGATTCGTAAGTTCTTTTGATTTGCTTTGCACCCTCAGTTTGACCGAAGTCAGCGGGGTTTATGGAAAGGTCATCGTCCTCTAAAGTAGCCTCTATGACCAGTACTCCTGGTGCTTCAATTTTTAGCCCCATATTGCCATCGCGTTCAAATCGCTCAGCATATACGAGTTCCGTATTTTTGACAGTTGAATAAAGGAGTAGTGCTGCCTTTTGTTCAGCAATTGATGTGATAGTCGCTGGTATTTCCTGTTCTACTGGTTTGGGCGGCGGCGAAGGTTCGTCTACAGTTTCAGCAACGACTTCTCTTGGTGGTGGTGCTGGCGGCGGTGATGATTCCGGAGCGGCTGGTTCTTCTTGTATTTTTTCTTCCTGTTCTGTTCCTCTTTCGATAATCTGGGGGGAATGGGATTCGAATTCTTTAGCCTTATCTGGCCTATATGCAAGGAATTGATCTTCGAATTTCCAATCCCCTCCTATGATTTGTTTGAACCGTGCAATCTTTTCGGACATCTCTGGATCATTAGCATCTCTTTCCATGATTTCGACCAAGTTCTCTGTGGCCATACCAATTGTAGTTTCTCCGACGGGGTATCCTGATTTCTGAACGCTTTTGCTCATTCTTAGAGCATGCATTCGTGTTGGCATTCCAACATCTCTTCCGATCCACACCCAGCAGGTGTCAGAGTATTCGTCTAAAACAATTAGTGCATTTCTACTATTTACAAGATCGATGTCAAGCTTCACTGGGAGAAGCTCGCCAGAATCATCTTGAAGCATTACTGCGAAGGGCTTTCTAGATAACTTCTTGATAGGAATATGGATTACCTCCTATTTTTTCTACCAGTTCATTATTCCAGAGGTCCTTTTTAACTGATGTTTGGACAGACTCACAGTCTACCTAAATAGGAGCGACTAGTTTGCGAGGCTAGTTGAGACCATATCGAGTTCGACATCTATAGCCATCAATGATTGGGTGTCAACAGTTCCTGGTATCGTCCTGATTTTGCCAGTGATAACCTCAACCAACGTTTCCATATCCCTGCCTCTTACCTCTGCTATGATATCAAAAGCACCAAATACCTTGTGCGCTTCTTCGGTCACAGAGAGCTCTAGAATCTCCCTTAGAACACTATCTTCGTGCCCACTCTCTGTCTTGATCAGTATATACGCTTTGACCATTTCGTTACCACCATCTGCAAAGAAAATCCCCTATTAGCATACTGATAACTGTTACCGTTCACTTCTGGTTTTCGAAAAAATGCATTTCTCGGAAAAATATGATTGGTATGGTGAGAAGGGGGACTGGGAGGCCCGGTGTTAGGTGCGGGCTCAGTCCTAGACTATAAGCACTATGGTTCTTATGGAGTACTGCTCGTCCTCCCCAAAGACAGAAGCTCGCGTCAAGTGAATGCCTGCTAAGGAAGGGTCCACATTTGCAAATCTATTGCATGAAGCGTGGACATTTGTCTTTGGTCATCCCGGGAGTTTCACAGGGCTTACGCATTCCTTCATAGAATTTGAAGCCATCTACCCCACATGTGTTGTCTTTTTCGTTGAATTCTGGGCATGTCATTTTGCGATTCACCTGTTTAGGTTGAACCCTGCACCATGGATATCCATGGAGGGGGTTTCCAACTCGATGATTCAGTTCTCTCCATATTAAGCTATTTTGCATTGTCTACTATCCTTGTTCCCATGCGGACTATAGTAGCCCATTATCCGAGAGTACATTCCTCAATAGACCTGGCTCATCAGTGAAAATTCCGTCCACTCCAAGATCTATCAGTTCCTGCATCTTCTCTGAGTCATTGATTGTCCAAACATGGACCGCCACATCACGTTCATGTGCTGCTCTAACAAATCTGTCATTAACAACAGAAATCATGCCGTAATTGAGCGGAACCTGGAATGCCTCATATTTGCAGCCCCGGTTGAATAGTCGCAACACACGCATCTTGAGAGCAAAGACAAATCTGGTAATTTCTCCAGGGTATGCAGATGTTATTACCTCCGGCATCAAATCTCTGAAACGAACTGCTTGCTTATCATGAAAGGAGGCAACAATGACATTCTCTTGGCGATCATATTCTCGAATGACGGATGCGAGGAGCTCTGGGGCGACAGGATCCTTGTCTTTTATGTCGAGATTGATTGGTATATCAGGAAACACATCAAAGGCCTCGCGTAGTGTCACAATCCTAATGTCTTTGCCTTCGAACGGAAAATTTTCACCATCAGGACTGAATGTTTCGCCGAGGTCAATCTCCTTCAATTCGTTAAGAGTCATCTCCTCGACTCTGCTTTTTCTTCCAGTCGTTCTCTCAAGAGTTTCGTCGTGGAATAGCACGAGATGATTATCTCTTGTCATTCTAACGTCTGTTTCCAGAAAGTCCACACCAATCTCAACAGCCTTCTGCATTGAGAGTAGAGAATTCTCAGGAGCCGCTACAGAGTCTCCACGATGTGCCATAATCAAGGGTCGCTCCTTGCCAAATGCAATTGATTTTGCCATTTTACGGAATCTCCCATATCATCGACCTATTTTCAACTATTTTCTGAATGTAAAACCAGCACATAAGTAGGCCCTATTTTGTACTTGCCTATCATAAGCCAAGTTTCCGAACGAAATCAAAAGAAAAAGAACCAGAGCTGAGGAACTAATGTCCCTCAGCACTATCTCTTGTTATTCTACGTTGCACCTCTTCCTCAGGAGCTCCCATTCACCGTTGATATGCTCCTGAATCTGGTTTGCAAAGTCTTTCCATTTTGGTTTTAGGAGATGCTTGAACTGTCCCTGTGTCTTCCAGTATTCTTCAAGGGGCTTGAGTTCCTTGATGCGTTTGCTGGGACCTGACATCTTCCACTCTACACCATCAATAATCTCATAGAGCGGATGCAAACCAACCTCCACAGCCAGCTTTGATAGTTCGATGCTTTTTGATGTCTGAGACCTCCAGCCACGTGGACATGGAGAAATCGCGTGAATGAATGCTGGGCCATCAACCTCGAGTGCCTTTCTAAACTTCTGAATGAAGTCACGATGATAGGCTGGACTGACCGTAGCAACATATGGAATTCTGTGAGCCGCCACAATCTCAGCTATCGGTTTCTTGGTTTCCAGCTTGCCAGGAATCTTTTCTCCTGCCCATGATGTGGTGGTTTCTTGACCTTGGAATGTGCCTCCAGAACGCTGGATACCAGTATTCTGATACGCACCGTTGTCGTAGACCATATAGACGAAGTCATGCCCGCGTTCAAGCGCGCCACTCAGGCTGCCGAATCCAATATCAAAAGTACCTCCGTCGCCGCCAATTGCTATAACGTCAACGTGATCGTGCTCGGACCGACCCTTCTCCCTCATGATCTCAGTTGCCTCAACGATTCCTGAGGCTACAGCTGCAGCATTCTCGAAGGCCACGTGAATCCATGGAATGTTCCACGCAGTGAACGGATAGATAGTTGTAGCGACCTCCAAACAACCGGTTGCCTCTGCTATGATGGTAGGGCCTCTAAGGGCCATGCCCATGAGCTTGACAATGGTCGGTGCTGCACATCCTGCACACATTCTATGCCCAGATGTGAGGATTTCGTCCTTCTCTAACATGTCTTTGAGTCTAACTGCCATTTACTTGCGCACCCCCAAGGTTTCGTATTTTGGAGCAGACCCTTTCTTGAGGTATTCTTTGGTCTTCTCCAGTCCCTCGACAATTGTTGTCGGTGGGACATCTCTTCCACCAAGTCCAATAACAAAGTCAGTGACCATCGGCTTGTCATCCAAGTCGTATAGTGCAGTTCGAAGTTCCATGGCGAGTGGGTTAGATGGAGCACCGAATGACCGGCACTTCTCAAACACTGCCACTGCCTTGGCATGCTTCACGACCTCTGCAATCTCTTCTGCGGGGAATGGTCTGAACATTCTCAGTCGGACCACACCAACTTTCTCACCTTGCTCTCTGAGTGTATCAACAACAGCCTTGGCAGTACCGCCTGGAGTGCTGTGAGTAAAAATGATTATCTCTGCGTCTTCAGTTTTGTACTCCTCGAACATGCCGTACTTGCGCCCCGTCATTTTCTCAAACTCCTTCTCTACGTTCTTGAAGGCCTCTGGAACTTTTTCCATAGCTTTATCCTGTTGTTCTTTGAACTCGTAGTAGTAGTCAGTGAGAGCAAGTGGGCCCATAGTAATCGGGTCATCAGGATCAAGCGGAAGGTATGGTTCTCTAACACCCAAAAAATCATGAATGGCGTCAGTAGGTAGCATCTCAACACGTTCTACATTATGGCTGAGAATGAACCCGTCTATACAAACCATGATTGGCAAGAGCACATCATGATCCTCAGCTATCTTGAATGACATAATGGTTGTATCATATGCCTCCTGACAGCTCTGACAGTAGATTTGAATGAAGCCGCTGTCTCGGGCGCCATAAGTGTCGCTCCAATCGTTATGAATGTTGATTGGTGCTGATAATGCTCTATTTGCAACTGTGAGAACAATCGGTTGTCTCATTGACGCCGCACAATAGAGAATTTCCCACATCAATGCAAGCCCTGCGCTAGCTGTCGCTGTGGCTACTCGTGCTCCAGCAGCAGAAGCACCAACACACGCCGACATGGCGCTGTGTTCTGACTCCACTGTGATGAGTCGTGTGTCCACCTCTCCATTGGCAACGAACTTCTGGAAGTCCTCAACTATGATTGTTTGAGGAGTGATAGGATAGGCTGCAACAACGTCAACATCGCACTGTTTGAGTGCATGAGCAATGGCAGCATCTCCTGTCAGTCCTTCTACTGTGATTTCATCATCTGAAATGCGTTCAACACTGGTCAACCTACTCATCCTCCATCTTTATGGCGTCAGTTGGACATTCATTGTAACAGATTCCACAGCCCTTGCATGCGTCGTAGTTGAACTCGTGGATATACTTGCCATCTTTCTCGATAAGTCGAATCGCCATATCCGGACAATATATCCAGCAGAGACCACACGTACCGTTCTTAACCCAGAGACATTCCTCTGGTATGTGAATTGGTCGTTCAGAACGCCAGCCACCGGTCTTATACTTCTCTGCATTACCGGGCTCGACGATGTTTCCTGCTATGGGGATCTCGTTGTATTTTTCGCTCATCCAATCTTCGCCTCCTTAACGGCTCGTTCCATTGCCGCCTTATTGAGTTCTCCAACTTTACCGTGATAGCGCTCCATGACCTCATTAATCGCGGTCTCCAGTTTCACTGTCCCTACTGCTTCTATAGCTGCAGCTAAGGTTGGCATATTGTAGAAGGGCCGTCCCAGGATATCCATCGCAATCTTGCTCGCATCAACAGTTACTACCTTACCACCTTCAAAACCAAACCTCTCTCGAATATCGCCTGGTGTATCTGTTGAATTAAGTACAAGAGTGCCATCTTCTTTGAGACCCTCTGTCGGGTCTAGCACTTGAAGCAGTGTTGGGTCGATGCAGATTACTACATCAGGATGATATACTTGTGCGTAAATCTGAATCGGCTTATCACTGATCCTCAAAAATGCTTTTACGGGGGCACCGGTCCGTTCCGGTCCAAACTCGGGGAATGCTTGAATATATTTGCCCTCTGCAAGAGCTGCTTTTCCCAGCATCTGGTTCGAGGTGACAATTCCTTGTCCACCCCTGCCATGAGCACGGAACTCCGTTATGCCTTTAGCAAAATCGAGTGACATTGTGTTAACACCTTTTTTTATGGTGAAGCTTCACAGATGGTCTTCTCATGATACTTATGTATTTACTGGCATAACCATTTCTAAGGGCTGAGTGAACTCACACTTTCGAACCTCCCGTGTTCCACCCGTCCCCTGCCAGCGTCATCGCCCCTAGCATACCCGAAGGCTGCTTAATCAGCAGGGGCCTTATCCGTATTCATCGGAATGGCATTCCTCCCACGGCCCTAGCTTTCTTCTACTATGCATGTCCTGAGGCATGACTCTCAGCCACAGAGAGGGCTTCCACAGTTCTTACTACAGCTGGATTATGATGACCCTCGTTGGCTCCGTTACCGAAATCAGCAAAACTCGTCTGAGCATGGTGAACAGCCGCGGACTCTCCAGGACCTAATGCAGCCCTTTGTGTGAAGAGTAAGGACCTCCCTTTGGAAGAAGATTTCCTCCGGGCTTTCGGTTGCCCACTTCGAGCTGCAGAAACAGCTCTAGTCCATTTCCCTAGCCCTCTCACGTCATGCAGTGATGAGTTTTCGCAAAGCAGATCTCTCGTCTGCAATAAGAATGGAGCTGAAGAAGGATTAATGTTTCAGCTTTGAATTTGGTGACAATTGAACCTATTCTTGGCTAAGAATGCTACAGCCAAGCTTGATGTTAGAAATTCATCTGGAAAACACCTTGGGAATTGAAAAAGACCGAGCAACGAATACTTAATTCACTAAGCCGCACAACTTTCGTTTGCGACTGAAGCATCACTACCCCTAGCACCATTATGACGTATAGCGAGTTTTTGATTCTCCGGTCTGCTTTTTCTGTGTCTCCTAATTGCCTCTATAGCAACCAAACTGCACGGAAGCAATATAGATGCAGATGTGATTCTCGTTTGAGCACTACTCAATCCTCCTGAACTTTGTGCAATGCTCATATTAATACTCAACGCACAAGAAAAACTTCCAACGGAATTGTCCTCAGTTGAAAGACTATAAGCCCAGTAAATGAGAACAAGTTGCTGCTGACCAACTGGAGAAACGTAGGTTATATTGAAGTCATTTAGAAATGGAGTTATCGCCAAAACACCGGGTCCTATAGAAGATTGGTATGTCTGCTGATAATCCGCGATTTTCATTTTAATGGAGATTGATTGGTTTAAGATATATCTTCCATCCCATAGGTCATAGTCCAAATTAAGAGCGTATGACATGTTATTGTAGTAATAGTTGGAGTCAAAATGCATTTGAATCGTCCATAGACCTGCTACATGGTTCTCAGTTTTGTCCATCGATACATTCAGGTTGCCTGTTATTACTCCATTTGAAATACCCATGGTTCCCTCGGAATCATGGACAAGGTTAATTCCCATTGTTTTGTTAGCTGTTTTAGTCATCAACAGGGGGGGGATAACAAAGAAGAGAATGAGAAGGGCGGCAGTCAAAAAAACCAGGACGATTTCATCTTTTTTAATTTGCATTTTAATCCCATTCATTCTAACTTCCGATGCATATTAAGCCTATATAAAGCAATAACAAGATATGTATTCACATATATAATAGATTAATTGGGTGGATAGTAATTGACTGAAATTCTAAAATGTGGACGTTCAAGAGCGATGCTCTTCGTCTTTGTTCTTTCGGTAGTTTTTCTTATGAATGTAAGCCCAGTGGCCGCTTACCAGAAAATCTACGTTGGGCGCGATACCTCTCTGTCATGGATTCCGGTTTTCACGTTATATGACCCTCCCGGGGATAGCAGTTATGGGACATTTACCGAGGCTACAACCCATGAAGCACGAGTGAAATTAGGTGGAGGTTTTGGAGGCTGGAGTGTAGACGGGGGCTTCGAAGGAGAAATTGGCTTCTCGAAATCATTTGATACCCCTGATAATAGGGTAGAGCATTGCATAATAGCAAAGCAGTATTCTTGTACTTGGGATGTATATTACATCATAACAATGTACAATTCTTACTACACATGCGAATTAGTATCTGTAGAGGAATCATCCCAAGGATCGGGCATCTTCGGATTTAATGAAGCAGGTGATTATGACTTACTCTATAATGACCTTTCAGGTACTTCGGGTGATTATCATGAAAATGTGCATGTATGCGAAGACTGCAGTGCAACATATTCGATGTCATACTCTTGGACAGACCTCTATTTTGTAGAATTGGGATTCGCATATAGTGCAAAAGGAGTTGGTTTTAGAGCTGGAGTAAAAATAAAAACGGAAGATTCAAGCAGGCTGGAATTGGATTATTATATCAAGGACACTCAACACTCCATTGACTGCTCCATCGAATCTAACTATGACATTGATTTCAGCGATGAACCTTACAATGTTGATGGCATCGGTATATGGTTTAAAGGAGGATACTGAAGAAACAACGGCCGGCTTCAAAAGTCAGCCGCATTCATCCCGTTGGTTTCATCTTTGTCTGCTATTCAAGAGGGAGGAAAACATCAGAGATGCATAGGATGCTCTGTATAGAGTGATTGAAATCAGTCTTGAGTGTGCTGATGCTTACGACCTCTTGGATGGACTATTCTGAACCAACAACATTCTCTGTGCTATTACTATGGCGGTTCGTCTGCCCGTCTAAGACAATTTTTCGATAAGATTGGTATTTGTCACCCGGCCAAACAATCTGCGAGAATTCTGTAGTCAATGTGCGAAACAAAGCAGTGCATGGTAAATGAGTTCATTCCAAAACCAGCTTGGATTATTATATCAGATGGTAGATATGGCTTGGATTGTGTTGAGGAATACTTCATTTGTTACAAAAAATCTAAGTGAAGTATACTACAAAGAGGAACTTGTTTCTTATTCTGGGATAGGGAGAAATAATTCGATAGACTACAGCAAGACTGGAAGCTATATCCCCTCTTTGTCACTTTGAGTGCTTTGATTATGGTTTCTCATGGAATTTAGGGGTAAATGGCTTCAACTAGCATAGATTCCCGGATTTAAACGGTGGAGACTCCCCCCACCCAGGAACTATAAGCAACCCAATAAGATTAGACAACTATCATATTTATTCTCGCAAGAATGGTCAAGACTGTCAGCATAGGATACCAACTATGGGCTCTGTAAAATAATTCTCAGTACTGTTCACGAAATCAATACTAAGAGACATAAAATGGTCCGCTTTTGGCAGCTTCGGGTTGCGATGTGCAGATATTTCATCATTTGACTCATACAATCTCGGATTTATTTTACAGGGCCCCAACTATGATATCATATATAATATAATGCCTAACTTGGTGAGCAAAATAGGAATCAACCCTACTGGCATGTATCTTCCCTTCCTGCCGATTTGAGGAAAGGTTGTCGTTTTTCCTTTTCAAGGAGCCGATTTCTTAAGCACAAAAATCACAACAATAACGCCAACTACACTAAGAATGGATGAAACAAGCAATATTGTCGTACCCAGACCGCCAAAGATGCTTACTGTAACAGTGATAAGTACCACATCTCTGAATGAATTACCAGATGCATCTGAAAAGATCAATGTGAAGTTATGGGTTCCAATGTCAAGATTCCCAGTTCTCATGAAGAATGTGGGTGGTATCCAGGTTTGATTTTCTTGTTCCTCATCGTCTATGTATATTTGAATCACCAATGGATAGTTATCTTGTGTTATCCACATCAGCTCGATATCTGTTTCATTTTGTACAACGAATGCGTCATCAGGGCCTTCTACTTGTGGACCCTGCAGATCAGCTAGATAACTAGGGGCTTCATCAACCGAACCTGCCGTGCCTTCAATTTCATAGATTTCCTCTCCATCATAATTGCTCCAGAGATTTCCTCCCTCTTGCTCGCTCCACCATATATTGTCAGAACCATCATCCTTCGCATTGGCAATCGAATTCCAACCTATCTCGTTGCCAAATACGGTGGAATTCGTAGTTCCGGTGTTGAGAAATATGCCGCGAAAACTATGTCCATACACCTTGTTCTGTCTTACGGTGAGATTGGCAGAGAATCTGGATTCAATTCCAAGTAATCCTCCATAAATCCTAGTAGATTCGACTGTAGCGTTTCTAGAGCTACCAAAATAGACTCCGTTGGTGTTTCCTGCCATCGTACAATCTCGCAGAGCCACATTGCTCACATTGAACGCATAGACTCCATACTCTCCTCCCTCTAGGGTTGTATTATCAAGTAGCAGATTTGAAACATTCTCTAACATCAGATTCGTTGTGTCTCCTGAAAAATAAGAATCAGATATTACTACATAGTCGGATATATTCTCAAGTCTTAGGCAGTAATCTGAGGACTCGATTCTGTAATTGCTAATAATATACGGATTTGCAGGGGATCCGTTGCCTGCTGAGGCAAATGCCCCCACCTCCTCGTTGCCTACTATTGTGACTGGCGAAGTACTTGTATGCTGTGTGGGCTTAATTATCGGTAGACTATTTACGGTGGAAATGGCTGTTGTAAAACCGGGCAAGATATGACTGCTGATTAAGAATAGCAACACCATCATGCTAGGGCCCATTTTGGTAGTCATTTCCTCATTTCGCTCCTACCTGCTACGAATCACAATAGGAAGTAGCTGCATTTTATCGTTTGTCCTTAGCGCTGCTCTAAGCTGTTTGTCATATTTGTTGCCAATGAAGCATGCATCTCATTTTGTTCGATGAGCAATTCTCTGTACACATCGTTCTTAACGAACACGGAAAACCGATTCGTAGCTCTGTCGATATCAATGAACTTCACATGTCTTTCCAAGGCCCTGGGATAGAATCCATATCCAATGATTCCGATCACCACTATCAATATTCCAGCCATTGGAGCCGCCACGGGAATTAATGGGCGGTCATACTGTAGAGCGGTGATGACTCCGAGAGTATAGAATAAGAGTGGATAAAATAGAATCATGAACCCGATGATGGACGTTACTTTCTTCTTCGTCGTTGCTACTGATTTACTACCATGAAAAAGACATGTAGGTATCCAAAATGTTACCGCTCCTTTTCTTTGGGCGAGAAATGGTGCAATTTCGTCCTCCCCTTCTGAGCGGACGGTAAGATGGCGTATATCGTCTTCTTCTTTCTCATAGATGCTGATGGGTACCAGATCCTCAGCTTCGTTAAGGCAAACTGGGCAAATCTCAGGAAATACAATCTTGTCCATTTGTGCTATGACTACTTTTTCAGGTTGCTTGCCTATCTTTAGTTTGCTGTCTTCTGGAAGCAATCTAAATCTCTCCATGATTCTTTTAGACCGTATCCAGCCTCATTCAGGAGGGATAATCACAATCTGAACACTTGTCAGTGGTCTACCATCTTTTCCTTTTGCTGCCTCGAATGTATCAAAGGCCATTTCATACTTGAAACGCTCCTCCTTTTTCTTAATATCATGAGCTATTCGCACGCCCAATCCTATGCCCTTGAATCCGTAACCTCGGACTGCAACCATCTTTCTGTCCTCTTTCACGAGGTCATAGATTGTGTTGGCAATCCTTGGAATATTCAGTCGACCTGCATCAGGCGCTATCTCTAGCATAACATAATCGTTGGTCTGAAAGACCTCAACATCTTCCTGTAATGAGATTGCTACGAGCTCTTCTCCTAGCGTAAGCTTATCTGGAATGCGTTCCCGAACTGACATGGTATATTCTATTGTCGCCATGCACTATGAACTTGACTATAATCTACCTCAATGTTAATCCTCATATGTCCTAACTCCATTCATAGGGCGTTGGAGAACACTTCCATGGAGAGAAAGCAGAAAATCGCTCTTGTAGTAATTGCACTTGTTGTCACTTCAGTTGGTGTTTTTGCCCTGTTGAATACTGCACCCACCCCTGATGTTAGAATTGGCTACTTATCACAGGACTTGCATCAGCTCGCCTTACGGGTTGCGGTTGAGAAGGGATGGTTTGAGGAAGCTGGATTGACTGTTGAGTTGTCACTCTACCAGAATGGCGGACATGAAATGGCTGGCTTTCGAGCTGGTCAAATAGATATGGGGTATCTAGGTGCTGCTCCTGCCCTTGTTAAAAGCATTAATGAGGGGACGCTTGTCACTGTTCTGGCTGCTGTGAATCTTGAAGGGTCTGCTCTAATGGTGCTGAAATCTGCCTATGAGAGCGGCGATATTATCAACATCACAGACCTTTCTGGAAGGAAGGTATATTATCCTGGACCATCTACCGTTCAGAATTTCTTGCTTCGACTAGCCCTCAATCAATCAGGCATGACGATCAATGACATCACACCGCAGACAACGTCAGTGACATACATGGAGGATTCCTTATCGGAAGATTCACCCGCGTTCATAGCATGGGAACCTTTTGCTGCAAAGGCTGAAGCCTCTGGAGTTGCAGTACCCTTACTTCTTTCCGAAGATATTTGGGCGGAACACCCTTGCTGCGTTGTCGCCACATCAAACAGTTTTCTTGAGAGTAACCCAGAAATCGTCCAGAAGGTTGTGAATATCCATAAGAGAGCAGAAGAATGGATTGTAAACAATCCTACTGAAGCCATTGAGATTGCTATAGACTGGCTTGAAATGGATGAAGGAATTGTGCAGATGGCATTTGAGCGAATAATATACAGTTACGAGCTTGATCGAACCGGTATTGAACGGTATCTAGACTTCCTTATCGATGAGGATATTGTGACATTGGAGCCATCCGAAGCGGATACATACTTGGATGGATTCATCAATACAACTTTCATCGAACAGGCCCCATAATATAGCAGAATCGACAGAAACAAAAGGATTCTCTTCACCAAAAAGACTGACCAATATGGCTGCTCAAGACCCGATTGTGAAAGAGGATCAACCTACAAAGGGAACTCGACATCTCTCTGTAGAATTGGAGAAGCCTCTCTTCAAGATAGTCACGCGAGTGATAATCCCGCTTGTGCTTCTCATCGTGATTTGGAGCGTTGTTGCTTGGATTTCGGGAGGCATTACCTTAGTCGATGTTGCAGATGCGTTTATGCGTCTCCTGCTAATCGGCGATAGTGAAGGCAATACTTTGCTTCGACATGTGGGTCAAAGCCTATACAGAGTATTACTTGGTTTTCTAGTTGCTTCTGCGACGGGAATTCCTCTTGGTATAGCCATAGGTAGGTACAAGTTGCTTGATGCAACAATCGGTCCTGTGGTAGAAGCCATGAGGCCCATTCCGCCGATAGCATGGATTCCACTCTCCATCTTGTTATTCAGTCAAAGTTTCATTTACTCTCAAGTCTTTATCATCTGGATTGGTGCATTCTTCCCAATTCTCATTAATACTACCGCTGGCGTCAAGAGAACGAGTCCCGTTCATATTGATGTGGCAAAAACATTTGGTGCCTCTGAGCGGCAGATAGTAAGTAAAATAGTAGTCCCGTCTGCTGCGCCGGAAATATTTGCTGGCCTGAGAGTCGGTTTCGGGATCGGTTGGATGTGCCTTGTTGCGGCAGAGATGATTGGTGGTGGATTAGGTCTGGGATACCTTGTTCTCATAATGCAGCAGGTTGGGCGAACGGGCGCGGTCATCACTGGTATGATTGTCATCGGCGTTATTGGGTTTGCAATAAGCTATCTCTTTCTATATATTGAACGTAGGTTGCTAGTCTGGCGACAAGAGGTATCTGTTTGAATCGATTCCATCTGACTTGTGTCATAAGATGCTAAATTGGTGCTCTCCCTTTTCGATTCGTTCCATGGCTTTTTGCTGCTCAACCTTAAGAATCTGCAAGATTCTTCTTCGGTACTCGATGAATTCGGGATTGGTCCGGTCTCTCGGTCGCTGAAGGTCTACGTCAAATTCGGCAATGATTTTGGCCGGAATGTTGCTCATGACCAGAATTCTATCAGCAGTATAAACAGCCTCATCAACATTATGAGTGACAAAAAGAATTGTTGAACCGGTATTCTCCCAGATTCTCAGAATTTCATCCTGCAAATGGTTACGGGTCTGCGCATCAAGATTTGACAGTGCCTCATCTGATATGAGAATCTCAGGACTGATCACAAGGCTACGTGCCATTTCTGCTCTGCGAGCCTGCCCTCCTGATATCTCGTGGGGCAGATTATTTTGATATTCGTCCAAATCCACCAATTTGAGAATGTGTTCGAGTCGCTCTTTCATCTGGTCTTTAGCAATGCCTTTAATCTTCAGTCCAAACTCCACATTCTGCCTCACTGTCAACCATGGGAATAGACTCTCCTGCTGGAAAATGTAACCAACATCGCTTTTTCCCTTTCTAACCACAGTGCCATCAATTGTAATCTCTCCCTCATCCGCCTCGAGAAGCCCCGCAATAGACTTCAGAAGGGTGGTTTTTCCGCATCCAGATGGCCCAAGCAAACAAACGAACTCACCTTCCTCAATCTCGAAGGAAATACCATCTAGAACCTCTGTAACGCCTTGCTCACCGTTAATGAAGGATTTGGATATATTCCGGACAGAGAGTTTCGCCATTTTCCACACAAACAAAATTGTTCTCCTCCCGTTAAATAGTGTGTCGTTCAGTCGCGTCCGATGAAATCCTAACAAAGTACAAAAAGGCCCTTTGGCATTCTGAATATAATATACTGACTGATGCATCAGGCTAGAATTTATAGGCAAATTGCGGCTCGGAAATTTTGCAGGGTCAGATAGGAGATGAACCCAATTGGGATCGCCACAAGTGCTGTTTAAGGTTGATGATGAAGTTAACACAAGCGCAATTGCCGTCGGAGATGTTACAGGGTCCGGACAAGATGAACTCTGTACGGGCGGTAGAGATGGACTGATTCGACTTTATGACGCCAAGAATGGTTCGACTGAGCTATTGGCTCAGAAAGATATCACTGGCGCCATTCTCTCCCTGAAAATTGCTGATGCTAATAATGACGGGCTAATGGAAATTGTTGTAGGAAGAAGCGTTGGCCCAGATGAATCTCCTGGTACTGCCGGAACACTGCAAATCTATCGCTACTCTCCCAGCGGAACTCTGGACCTACTAGCAGAATCAAATATCGATGCTTTCGTCACAACTGTAGTCGTCACTGATGTCACAGGCGATAATAAGAATGAAATCATGGCTGGAGGGAGCGATTCAACTGTTCGTGTGTATAAGATGAACACGGACAACAATCTAACTGAAACTATTTTGCACAAGCTGGATGACATGCCTATCTCCATTGGGACTTGTGATGTGATTGGTGATGAGATTGACGAGATCATCATTGGCAATCGAGATAAGACGTTACGTGTCTACAAAGTCAGAGATAGAACACTTGAAGAAACGGAAGTGATAGAACTTCCCTCCCCCATCATCTCAATAGCTGATGGTGACATTCTGGGTGATAGAAAAATGGAGCTTGGAGTGGTCACCCATGATGGTTCCATCCGCATTTACAGAAATGAAGAGAGCAGACTCCATCTCTTCTCCAAACTTGAAAATGTTAGTGCTCTTTCAATACGCATTGAAGAATTGAACGCAGACCATCTAGATGAAATTGTGGTGGCGGGGAAGGACTTCAAAATTCGATTCTACAAACTAGATCAAGGCGAGCTTACCGAGATTGGAATGGTGGATATTGGGTCGAAGATTCTCTCAATATGTGTTGGGGACGTCGCTGCCGATTATAGAAAGGAGGTCCTAGTAGGTGTTTCAGAGGGTCCCTTGTACATTATTGAGGGGCTATACCAACTATTGCCCGTATTTGATGTCAAGAAGCAGGAGGAAGGCAAAGTCATTCAGGGCAGTCTGACCGTCGTAAATGTCACTGACGCCCCAATAAACGGAATCTCAGGAAAAATATACCATTTTCCAAAAGACAACCTGGTTGTTGAACCTCAGCAAATCAAGATGGACTTGGGACCAAAGGAAAGCAAGACTGTCAATGTCAACTTGATGCCAAAGGTTGAAGGCAGCGTCATCATTCGCCCAATAGTCTTGATGTGGGCTGACGAAGATGGACAGGTCAAACAGGTTACTACACCGGAAACTGCACTCCTAGTTGATGAAGGCTTCGTTGATGCTGTCCCTGCAGATGTTGCACCTGTAAAGGTTTCCAGTGAGGCTGCTTTTGAAGAAGAGGCTGTAGGAGAAGCAACTGGCTTTGGGGCAGTACGCGAGCACGCAGGCGAAGGAATCAAGATTGAAACTTCCAGTGGAACCACGGAATCGCTGAAGGCTGCAGAAGATCTCTTGGACCAGCTATTTGGCGAGAAGACATCTGCGCCAGCTGAGGAGATTGTCGATACAGTGGAGGAAACGGTTGCCGAAGTTGTTTCTCCTGAGCATGCTGAAACAGTGGAGCCTGAGCCAGCTATCACTCCAGAGGTACCTACGACTGTAGAGGAAATTGAACCTGTTGAGGTCGAGAGTGATAAGGTAACATTCATCAAAAACAGACCACCTAAGCCTCCTCGTCCGGGTGCTGACACTGACGAATACTCCTACTTATTCAAGGTCATGATTATTGGAGAGGGTGCCGTTGGAAAAACAGCGCTCGTTAACCGATATACGACTGGGTCATTCTCTACTGACTACAAGACAACCATTGGCTCTCAATTCGCCGTCAAACTTACTCACATCTTTCCGCAAGAGCCAGAATTTGCTGTTGGCATAAAAATCCAAGTGTGGGACGTGGCAGGCCAGGCCCGGTTTAAGGGAGTCCGGAAGATGTACTATAGTGGCGCTGCAGGATGCATCGTGGTCTTCGATGTGACCAGACGCAGGACGTTCACTGAGTTGGAGAGATGGATACAGGAGGCCGATGACGCAGTAGGTGCCCGAGTTCCCATGATTGTTGTGGGGAACAAGATCGACCTTCCTGATAGAGCCGTCAGTTCCGATGAGGCTAAGACTTGGGCTGAGAACAACGGATTCTTGTATATGGAGAGTTCAGCAAAGACTGGTGAAAATGTGGGTGATATGTTTACGGTCCTGTCTGAACTGATGTGGGACGAGGCACGCATCCAGGCTGACGCAAAGAAGAGAGCCCAAAAATGATAGGTTCCTGAACTCACGTTTTTTGTTTTATCGCTTCAGAAACGCCTCGCTGAAAGGCTTTCAAATTAGGATACCGCGAGCCCAGTAGCGAGTCGATACTTGTTTCTACCAAGTCCTTTTCTAGTGGTGTGATTTCGAGGCCAATCATCACCCCAATCATATAGGAATTCAACGTTCGAAATGACCCGATTTCTTCAAGACTCTTCTCTGTATTGAAGGATACGACATCCTTGCAGATACCTTTCATAAGTTGGACGATGTCTGGCAGGCTTGGATAATTCGCAGCACCAGCCAGTGAAGCTAGAGTGTCTAGAAGCGTTTCGCTAAGTACTACCAGTGTTTCCTCTCCTCCGTATTCCACGCTGGCTCGTAGCGTTTCAAGGGCTTCAAGACCAAGAATCAAATTCGGTCCTCCCTTCGGAATCAGTGGTCCTACATCTCCATCAGCTAGCCGGACATGAGTGAAGACTGTGCCTCCCCGGCGTGAAGCCCCAAAGATTTGTCCAATGACGGGCGAGTAACCCTGACGAATGGCTGCATCTGATATTACCTGTCCACAGACAAGGTTTCCCTGTCCGCCTACACCAGCGATTAGTATATCGAAGGACTCACGCATTATTGGTTGCCTCCCTCAATCGCATCATGAGGACAAACGTATACACAAGCCCCACATCGAGTGCATAGATCATCCAGTATTTTTGGATGTCCTTCCTCCTCATCCCACGCCAGCGCCGCGCATCCAAAGCTACTCACACAAAGTTTGCAGGACTCGCCACGACATTTTTCTTTGATTATCCTTACTTCTGGAAGGTCGTCATACGCTCCTATGCTCTTTCCTTCCTCAAGTCTACAGACTCCTTTTGCTATTATGACCTTAATCCCGGGTCTGTGCACAGCATCAAGAATAGAATCAATGAGAAGTGAAACATCATTCGAATCTATGACATCCAGAACGTTCACACCTATCCCTTCAACTACAGAGGAAATTGTGACTCTACGCTGGTCTTCATCTCCACTCAAGATTCCGGGGTGTGGCTGAAATCCCGTCATTGCGGTTGAGCTATTATCAAGAATCAGAAATGTTACCTCTGCACCTTTGTGACGTGCATTGATGAGGGCAGGTATACATGCATGGAAAAATGTTGAATCGCCCGCTACGGCGATTACTTTGGATTCAAGACCAAATCTGTGGAGCTGCCCAAGTCCATTTGCTGTCCCAATCCCTGAGCCCATCGCCTGCATGGTATTCATCGAATCGCCATAGAATACACCAAGGCTATAGCAGCCAATATCCCCAGCAACAACAAGTTTGCCGGACAGCCTTTTTCGGACCTGACGAATTGCCCAAAACACGTTTCGATGTGTACAACCGGGACAAAAGGTAAGGGGTCTCGGGATAAGAGTGTTCATAGCTTTCTCTATCGCCACCCGATTTCGATGATGAGGTTTATCGCCAACAAGACCAAGCTTGGACAATCCTTGAAGGATTTTGTCTACGTCCATCTCGCCATACTGTGGCATGATTCCATCCCGTTTCCCATGGATGTCGGTTTTCCTCAGCCCCTTACTATGTTGTAGAATGGCATCTTCAATGAATGGATCTACTTCTTCAATGATCAAAGCTTGTCTAGAATCAACCAGATACTCTCTTATGAGAGGGACTGGTAGAGGATGAGTTGTGATCAAACTCAGCAATGAGGCATTCGTTTCTGATAATCTTATTGCCTCGTGTGCATAGCTTCTGCAAACCCCCGATGTGATTATCGACACATCAGAATCTTTCGCATCTTCTACTCTGTTCCAATCGGATTTCATGAAATCGTCAGAAATTCTCTCTAGATTGTTTAGCAGATCTCTGTGTCGAAGATGAGGTGTCGGAACATTGTACAAATCCGAAGGTATCTCATCAGATAGTTCCCATGTAACATCGGGCTCAACTCCCAATTTAACTAAGCCTCTTGAATGGCTGAGACGTGTAGTGCTCCTCACCAGCACTGGAATCTCGTACTTTCTTGACAATTCAAACGCATAAGGAATGACATCTTTTGCCTGCTGAAATCCTGCAGGTTCGATAAGTGGGAGATAGCTTGCCTTCGAGTAAAATCTGGAATCTTGCTCGTTA
The DNA here is from genome assembly GCA_964648855.1 of uncultured archaeon. Lineage (GTDB taxonomy): Archaea > Asgardarchaeota > Thorarchaeia > Thorarchaeales > Thorarchaeaceae > TEKIR-14. Next base: position 260,158 of record CAZYLT010000001.1, on the reverse strand, counting down.
CTCGAGCTATGACCTTGGGGGTCGTCGCAAACTACAACAACGAGGCCGCCTTCTCCGGTTCCTGACAGATTCAAATTGAGTAAGAAGTCTGAAGCCACATTCAGCCCCAATGATTTCATTGGGCATAATGCCGGCACTCCCATCCAGCTTGCTCCGGCACATGCCTCTAAGGCGACTTTTTCATTAGCACTCCACTCGACATACAGCCTCTTGTCTTCTCTATTTTTCATCAATGTTGATGTAATCTCTGTGGATGGAGTCCCCGGGTATGATGCGCAGAAGCCAATCCCTGCCTCAAGTGCACCCCGTGCTATTGCTTCATTTCCGCTCAGCATTGAGATGTCTTTAGATTCATCCATTTGGGGACCACCATGAACGAAGACATTCACTGGCTGAAAACGATTTCGTAATAGCTGAGACTACCATGCAGTAAGAAAGAAAAGCAGTACTGACGTGGGCAACAGAGACCACAATGACAACTGAGGGACAAAATAAGAAGAAACGCATGGAATCACTCTTCTCCATTTCTCACGACAAAGATGTCGATGGAATTGCATCCGCCGCTATCGTTTGGAGATATGCAATGTCTAAGAACCTTGAGCATAACCTCATGCTGACTGATTATGGGAGTTTCGATCTGGCATTCAGCAAAGTGGCAGCAATGAGAAATAGCCTCATTGTGGTCACTGATTTAGGAATGGATGAGCCCGCTATGAATCAGGCATTGCCTTCACTGTCCCAGGCGGTCTCTCAAGGATGCAGGATTGTGTGGTTAGACCATCACTTATGGCAGCCAGCTGCAATCAAATCACTACTGTCTTTGGAGAATAATCCTGTTCTCAAAGTCAACCCGGAATATTGTGCAGCTGAGATTACTCAAAAGGTGTTAATGCCTCGTGACGTCATAAGCCAAGAACTAGCTACTATAGCGCATGATACAGATTTTAATCTGAGAGAAATAGAGGCGGCATCAGCACTCACCGACGCCGTATCTGTAATTCGTTTTTCGGCTATAGATAAGAGAGAAGACATTACAGACACCCTTATACCCATAGTAGAGGCTCTCGCTAAGAACGGGGTTGAAGGTGTTTGGGATAGCAATCATAAACGATTCCGAAACAACCTCCTCCAGAAGCAAGTTGCCTACTACCAGAAAGAGCGATTGAAGAAGATGAAGAAGGCTCTTGTTGGGCACTGTGATCATTCCATTCAAGGGCAATTGGTAAGAATCGTCGAGATTCCCTCTGGAGTAACCACTACTGACTTGGGCACTTTTCTTGCAACGGAAGAAAATCTAGAACTCGAGGGGCAAAGGGTCCCTGTAGCAGATTTGCTGATCACTCTCAGCCAAGGTGGAATGCTGGGATTTAGACGTGGCAGCGAGAACGTTCTTTGTAACGAAGCCGCAAAGCTTTTCGATGGTGGTGGTCATCCCTATGCTGCTGGGGGAGAATATGGAATGTATAGTGATTTTGATGCCGTATGTGATGATATTTTCCTGACGCTGTCGAAGAATACAGACTGGATTAATCAGCAAAACGACTAGTATGCCACATTTTCAAAACCATCATATGTTTTCCAGAAAGTTGTATAAGACTTCATTCAAATCCGTCGCCTGTGCCCATAATCGATCGAATGAGCTGATGGCATCGTCGAGCAGCATCGGTCGATTCTCACGAGTGAACAATGCAACTGTATCTGGTTGCTTTGTGCCAGTGAGAAAGAGCAACATCTTTTCTGAGTTAAGGCTGACGAACTGATAGGTTGATTTCTCAAGAGGTATCGCTTTCAATTCTAAATAACCCGACTTGATAGAGTCCCTGATTAACTCACCCATACTCAAAAAGGTCTCTATGTTTTCCTCCAACGCTTCATCTACGCTATCTTCGTCAATTTGAATCAACCCGCGAATTACAACCCCCTCGATCGATTTTTCAACTATTCTTAGCTCAACTGATGCATTTCGTGGTTGCTGCACTTCTATGAAGCTAAATCTCCCTCCGAGTCTTACAATATCGCCTCGATTGCTGTTATCAAGTATCTCAGTTTCAAAGAGGTTTCTGACACTGGCAATCCCTTGTACAACAATTGGCTTACCGCCTGCTGGTTTTTCTGTCAAGATTTCAATCAATCGATGAGCCAGTCTGTTGGGTTCTAGCGAATCAATCTTTCGAATATCTTCAGAGATTTTTCTTTCCTTTTCATCCAATTTTTTGGATTTCTGGATCTGAGCTTTCTGGAGACCTGCTCGAAGTGTAAGAATGCTGCTGATATATTCTGTCGGATCTTGAGGGAAGCCTCTACCTGCTTGAATGAGTTTGGAATCCTCCAAATTCGACAAACATTGGTAAATCCATTGTTTTGATATCGCCGCCCCCCCTTTTTTCACAAGAACATTCTGGATATCAGCAAATGTGGCTGAGTTCTTATTCTTACAAGTTTGAATGACCGCTGCTAGAACATCCTCCTCACTCTTTGACAATGCGAGTCCAAGTTTGTCTAACTGCATCCTGATTTGTTCTTCAGGCATCATGGCTCCTCCAACAAATCAATGACATCCTCTGCTTCCGCAAATTCGTTATCAAAACTATTTACATAGCTATCAACAAGTTCTGCATTTTCAGATCTGGGTACATATATTGCAGTGAGAGGACGCTCGGTCACAACAAGAAGTACACCTTCTCGACTGAGAGATATTCCATCGTAGCTCTTCGTATCTTTCTTCGACTGCTTCAAGGAGATATTGCTGAATTCTTTTCTTATGCTTTGATATGCTTGTTTTCGCATATTCAACGTTTTAGGGCTAGGAATCGAATTTAGACGAAACATGATTCTAAATTCTACCCCCTTTGCGACAATCTGACTGACAGCTTCCCATCGTATATACTCCAACTCTTCGAGAATGCTTATCCAATCAAGTGTCGCCCTCACGATATCTCCTGAACTTGCTAACTCGTAAAAAACGGATTCAATAACATTATGTATTGCTTCTATGCCTTCAATAACTCTGGGCTGCTGCTCAATTTCCTCTCCAGTGAGGAGAAGCGAGAACTCTCTAGACAATCTCGTTATTGGTATCTCACCTAGCTCATTCTTCTCCTGCCTGATTGTTTTGCTCTTTTTTTCCAATTCCTTTCGGGTTAAATCCTTGAGTGAACTTAGCGAGTCGGCAATCAACTGAACGTTAGTACTATACCTATTACGATATTCACTTCTATCCACTGTGATAAACCCTAATTCCTCAAGTTCAGTAATATAGCGGTAAATCTGTGGTTTTGCTGTCTTCTTTCCCTTTCGCAAGTCAGTTAATGCTTGGTTCAATTCTCTAAAAGCGACGCCTGTGCCACTTTTTCTTGTTGCAGCAGCTATGGCTTTGAGAACCAGAAACTTTACTTCGCTTAAATCAAGTCCAAGCAGGCTAAATTCCTTTTCAAGATTGGGACTTTGCATCTGCCCTCATCCCTCTGAGCTATACATAATGACTTTCCTTTATTTGTTTTCTCCGGTTTCAATGCTAGCAAGAGTATTTCCAATAATCCCATTCGGATTTATGCCTAATTTCTCCAGGTCTCCACTCTTTAGGTCAAAGATTGGGGTGGCATTGCTCCATAGTTTATCAAAACTATCAACGGTGTTGTCAATGAGTTCTGCATTGAAATCCCGGGTCACATATGTGGCAGTCAGTGGCTCGTCCGTGATTACCATCGCCAAAGCATCGCGATTTAGAGATACGTGATTATATGCATCTTCACTATCGTGGACTCTCAGATTGAATGGAACTTTGTCCCTTTTCAGTTTGAAAAATAGTTGGAATAGCTGGACAAGGTCTTCTTTTCTTAACTGACTCTTGATTTCCTCATCCATCTGGAATATCTTACTATTAACCATCCATCGCACTTCAACTCCCCTACTAGCTGCTTCGATGTCTTTTTTGATACGATGCTGTGACCCTTTGCCTAGGGACCCAAGCCAAGTCATATTTGAACGTAGGATGTCGCCTTTTTCTGCCCGCATGTGGATATTATTCTTCAGGACTCTGTGCAACTCCTGAGTGCCTCTTATAAATCGCGAACTCAAATTCTGTTGTTGTCCCGTTAGGTCTTCTATCAATTGCTCTGCAATTATACCTACATCCAACTCTGAAAAGAATGTTAATTCCGTCTTCAGCTTCTGCAGTTCCTTTTCCAGCTTCTCTTCTTGTGTATCCTTTATCGATTCCAGACCATTTGCAATTGAATTCACGTCTGCAATGTACCTGTTTCTATGGGCCTCAGGGGACTCGAGTCTGATTAGGCCATCTTCTAATAGTGATTTGAGCAGGCGATGGATCCATGCCTTCGATGGTTGGAATTTGTCTTCCGAAGTCAGGATCTTGTCATAGATTTCTCCAAATGAGTGCGGTTCTCCCAATGTGTCGGATGTATTTAGAATTGCACGAAGCACAGTTATGGCTCTGCTCTCCTGTTCTTCTCCCATTTCTAATCCCAATTTCGAGAGGGCATCCTGGTAATCGTATTCGGTCATTGCCTTTCGCTTCCTCGATGATATTGATTAGACGGACGCTTCAATATCAACACTAGATAACTTGATGAAGGTTGACAGCCTTATGCACTTTTACGTCTTTTGGGTAAGATATCGCAGATGTCAACAACCCCACATCTCTTAGGCAGGTAGACCTAAGTCAAAAGGCATCGTTCGAACAACTAGGCGAGACGGAGAGGGGGGACCCTTATAATATATTATTTCTCTCTTTTCAATCTCGTGTCTGGCGTATTCCGTTTCGCTCGTATCGACAATTGTCAATTAGCTGCTCATAGTTTCAGATGATAACTTGATATACATTGAAAGACGGAATTTTATTAAGATGGCTAGGGCTATTGTTTTTTGCCTACAAATTGTATCTCACGGCATCCGTGATATCGGGGGTGTGTTATAGATAGGCAGAAACGAAGCAGGATCTCGGGGTGGATTCTGCTTCAACTCTTTTTTCTTATCTTTCATCACTTTTTCATCACTTCATTCTTAGAGGCCGCTTACTGCTATCGCTTTCAGATATCCAAAACCTATGTTCATGACCATGGGGAGGAATTCGGAGACCAGTGTTAGATATGTATTGACCCCCGCAGTTCCTTGAATGAGTTCGTTTAGCGTTCTGGCATCTAATTCATCTAAGACAATTTCAGCCGCAGAGATTGGGTCGTTATGCATGCTGAATTTGGAAACCGCCCACATCCCCTTGCCGGTGTTGACAATGTTGTTTGCGATTTTGGTTCCCCTATACTCCTTCTCGTACTCTCTGACACTCTTCTCAGAGTAATCATCCTCCTCAGCCATTCGTTTGGCATGCTTTGCGAGCAGGATACCCGCGTGAAAACACGTCGTCACTCCCCCTCCAACGATTGAGGAGACCTGCCCTGCAGCGTTCCCACAGAGTGACACACCCGCATCAGTGAAGCGTGGAATAAGCCCTGCACATGGAACGACACCACCGTTCACACTTGCTATCTTGGCATTCTCAGTTTCCGGATGGGTCTTCATGTATTTCTTGAGGACCTCTCTCATGGGCATGAGTGTTTCCCACTTGTCTTTAGATGAAGGAACGCGTCCAATGCCAAGGTTTACCTCGGTTTCGCTTCTTGGGTAAAGCCAGAGATATCCAAGGCCCACATCCTCGCCCACGTAGAAGTACGCCACATCTGGGTCTATATTCTTGCAGTTTTCCAGCTTGAATCGATATCCATAGGAGAGCAGCCACTTGGGGTGGGTGAATCCTGCTGTCTTTGAAACTCTACTGAATGAGCCATCGGCGCCCACGGTGAGTCCTGCCTTCACTTTTTCATCTTGATTATATTTTACTCCCACTACTTGGTCGTCCTCTTGAATGACAGAATTTACTCTTGCGTTGTAGCGAAACTCCGCACCATGGGCTAGAGCACGGTCCCTCATTAATTCCTGACATCGGTCTTCATCTAGCAGGTATGAATTTCCCAGAAGCGTTCGGTCGACGACGATGTTGGCTCCTGTGTCTAGGCTCTCTCCAACTATCTGGGTGAATTTATTCCCGATATATTCCGAGTTGGGGTTGACTCTAAGAAATCTAAGTGCCTTATCAGTCACAAGCTCGCCCATGAGTGAACTAGTGACATCCTTTCGTTTCTCAAGGACTAATGTATCTAGTCCTCTTCCAGCGCATTGTTCGGCAGTCATGAGACCGGCAGGGCCTGTTCCAGCAATCACGGTGTCAAATTTTCGAGTCATAGGGTCTGCTTCCATCATGTGTGAGTGAGTATGCTGCGATGTGCCTATGGGCCCTCTATATCTGTTTCTGCTGGCAAGGATATGAATGGCGATACTTTCAAATGTGTGGCATAATGGATGGCAAGTAGACTCTTCGTTAGTGTGTGACCTAAATGAAATTGAAAACTATAGCGTACAGTGCATATATGGTCCTCTCGCTCCTCTTCAGTCTGACCTTTGCTTCTGTACCTGCCATTCTTCTTTTCTGGTTCTTTTATCAAAACATAGACTCGATCATCAATGGCTTTGGCGGACTACTTGACGATCCTCCTATTATCGCTCAGACTATACTGGGTGACTTGCTATCTCCAATCGTATACGAGAAGTTCTGGTTCCTCACATTGCTGGTTCCCATCTCATTACTTTGCTATGGCATCTTCTTGGGTTTTCTGCTGGCCTTCTTCAAGCTATCTGCTCGTGGTATTCCCTTCCTTGAGGATGGATACTATCCCATGGAATCAGAGGATTGGTTGCTCTATGAGTATCGCGTCGTATACTACAATCTCTTTCCGTATTTCGCGTGGTTCTTCTCAATCTTTCTGGATACAAAACCTCGTCACATGCTATTTGGAGCAAAAATTGGAAAGTCAACTGTTGTGGGAAACGGACGCCTCTTCAATCCGGAACGGACTATAATTGGTGATGAATGCTTCTTTGGTTACGACGCAATTATGAGCGGACACGTCTATGAGGGAGATCGGTTGTATCTGAAGACTGTCGAGATCGGTAATAATGTGACTATTGGCGCTAATGCTGTAATTCTAGCGGGAGCCGAAATTGGTGATAATGTAATTGTTGGCGCGAATACTGTTGTGCCAAAGAATAAGGTCATCCCGCCTAACACAATTTGGGTTCATGGAAAAGCAATCCCCCGGAAAGATGTTTCCCCTGTAATAAGGAAACACCAAGTCATTAACGGCCGAGCAGAATTGGATAGTGATGAAGCTGAGGACGAATCAGGAGAAATTCCTGAAGAGGGGGAGCATATCTGACCAGAATCTCTTCAAGGATGGTCATAAAAGAGAGCGGAAAAAGTGTCGAAGACCAATCCAAAATACACCCCTAGAGGCTACCAGAACTACATTCTGGATCGCATAGAGGAATTGCCGGACACTAATCTACTGCTGGAGCTTGATTGCGGATTGGGCAAGAGATTCATAACTCACCAGCTGGTTGCAGAGAGATATCCTACACTCAAATTTCTCATAGTAGTTCATTCCTCTTCCTCGCTTGCAGAAACAGTTGAGTATTTGCGAGGCGACTATGGCGGTCTTGAAGACGACCTTGGTGAAATCTCCTCCAGAGTGCGATCTCCACTCAGACCATATGTAATGAAGAACAATCGTGTCGTGGTCGCAACCCCCCAAGTGCTGGCTGGAATGATCAAAAAGGAGCCTGATGTCGCAGGGCTCTTCGACGTTCTGCTAATAAATGAGGTTGACACGCTGATAAAAAGAACTAGCAGACGTCGCGCTTTGACATTTCCCTGGCCGACCATACTACCTTTCTTCAGTAAAAAGCGAATCATAGGTATGAGCGGAACTCTGCGGGACGAACATGCTGTTTTCACCAGTGAACAGCTGGAAATTAGGAAGGAACTCCGAACACTGAAACACCATATACCTGGTGCTAAGGTTATTTCAATGGAAGATCTCTATGGAACAGACATTGATGAATTTCTAGACCCCACAGAGATCAGCATTGAGTTAGTGAGTGACAAAAAGATACAGAGCATTACTCGTGTCTTGGATGAACTCATCAGAGATGCTCGAATTGAGATTATGGCAGAACTCGCAGAATATGACAATCTGGAAATGGTAGAAAACGATCCCAGAAAAGTACATCTCATGCTAGAACGCTTGCCCGTCAGCGATGACCTCAAGGGTCGATACTCTAGTCTTCTGATGCTACGCAAGTATGTTTACGCTATGCCACCTCAGCAGTTTATCAAGATGTTTTACAACAAGCATGTGAGTCGTTTCTTCAATCCTGATGACCTGAGAAGTGCACTCCCTAAACTCTCGTCAAAGGCGGCAAAGGCGCTGGAAATAGCTAAGGAGTATGAAAAAGCTGTCATTTTGACATCATACTTGGATATGGTTTCCCAAATTGAAGGCTTATTCAAGGATGCTGGTATGTTAGTGGAAATCATAACTGGGCAGACGCATGACAAAGGTGATGTTCTCAAGCGGTTTAAAAACAAAGACGATGTTCGTGCCCTCATAATGTCCCCTGTTGGAGAAAGAGATCTGGATATACCTCAAGCTGACGTTATGCTTGTTTGTGACACTATTAATACCACCAAAACCATGTATCAGAAGTTTAAGCGAACGCGCGGGGGAGTGGTTCTTCTATTAGCTTATGAAAACACGTCTGAAGAACGCAAGGCGAAGAGGTTAATACAGCGAATCTTGGAACGCTATCCCTGGTCAACCTCTTCGTGCTCCCGTTGATTCTTGCCAAGTTCTCATTATTCAACAAGAATTTCGGTCATGACGTTAAACAATGGGGCATGAAACTCCGGTGCAAGCTCTCTGTAGATGTGGTTGGTCAGCTCAACGAAAATATCCGTCCTCTCATCAGCGCCCTTACCGGCCCCTAAGATATCACTAGTGGTTTTGGTTAGATGCTTCACCATCCCTTTCGCTTTCTTTTCGTCAGCCAGAATCTTTTCGGCTTCCTGCTCCACTCTTTGAATATGGCTTTTCACTCGGATGTCTGTGAGATCATCTCCACCATATTTTTTTATGGCATCCATCAGGACATCAAGAATACCATTATGCAATCCAGCTACAAGTGATTCGACTTCATATGCTGTGAACTTCACTGTGGCATTGCTACCAGTGACACTCCACTTCAGGTCACTAGTTCGTTGAACGGTGATTGAGCGGCTTCCAATTTTGAGTTTCTCTTCGAAATACTTGCCATCCATGCTGGAAACAATAGACTTCTTGATGAGTGCAGCGTCAGGCAGCTTCAAAGGCATCGACTGACCGCCATTCATTAGCTCAAGACAGAATCCATCCTTTGGCTTCCTCTTCTTAACATAATCCGATGGGGGCGCAATATCAACAGGCGGAAGGTGCTTCAGGACCTCAGAGAGCTCGAGTATCTCTTTCTCTGTACACATGTACTCATTTCCATCGCCCTTTAGAATGATATCGCCCTCTTCAGTTCTCTCAAATTCTATTTTGTTCCCTCTTCCCACATCAGTTGTCTTCTTGTACGTCTGCTTGTAGCTTCTGGCAGTTTGAGCCAGTTTCTCGAGAGCAGCTGCTATCATATGTGCCTCTCCATAGCCAATAGCAATTTCATAAGGACCCTCTGTTCCTCTTCCAATTCCAACCGCACCATCATCTCTTATCTTAACATACACGTTCAAACACCACTCTTAGATGAGAGAAGTATGAAGAAAACTATTGCGGATACCAAATCTTAGCTCTTAAGTAGTCCTGAGGCGAATATTATTTGCTGGTGACTTATGTGAAAAAACCGATGGAAATATCCTTCATTGCTATATTGCTTTTCGCCCCTCTGATGCTGTCTTTTGCAGCACCTTACATTGCAACACAATCTGTGGGAAACACAATGCACTTGGCTGCAACCAATACCATTACTCGCGGACCATTGATTGAAAGCACGACGAATGAATCTGCCACGATATATTGGGAAACAACAGAATCTGCCCCTTCAACAGTAAACTATGGCAAGAACACAAGCATGCTTGAAGGCATGACCAATTCCACAAGTGATACTGTTCACTCTGTCACATTAACCGGCCTAAATTTTGACACAAAATACTACTATGAAGTGGAATCTGGTGATGCACAGAGTGAGATGTATTACTTCTTCACGGCTCCTGCTGATGGCGGAAAATTCAGAATGGTAATACTCGGTGATAACCGTCCGACGGGGTCAACTGCCCCTGAGCAACCCGAGGTATTATCTGAACTTATCGACATTGCCGTAGACGAGATGCCTCATGTAGTAATCATGACTGGAGATTTCGTTTACGCAGTAACGGATTCTCACAATCAGAATCTCGTTGCATGGGATAAATTCACAAATATTTCAGACAGAATATATCATTATGCTCCCTTGATTGGAGTCCTTGGAAATCATGATACCGGTGCAGCAACAGGATCTCGGCTTCTAGAATACTATTTTGACGCCTTTCGAAACTTTGGCCATTCTACAACATACTTCACATTGACATACGCCGGTGCTGACTTCTTCATATTGGATTCCGAGGAGTTTGGTTTTGAAGGCAGAATTACTGGAGAGCAATATGAATGGCTGGAAGAGGCTCTATCCTCAAGTCAGAGCCCAATGAAGATTGTATCTGCCCACAGGCCTCTTTACTCAATCAGCCATATTGGTAGTGCTCTGGATGTGAATATCACAGAACGCGACCGTCTTCAAAACCTCTTTGAAGCCGAGAATGTGACATTCTTCACCTCTGGACATGATCACTCTTACAATAGAATAGTTGTGAACGGTGTAACACATATCATCACTGGAGGTGCTGGTGCTCCTCTGTATAATACTCCTTGGGGAGGCGCCTATAACCACCTTATTTCTTCCAACTTCAGTTTTAGCGAAATTGATTACTCAGTAATCAAACCTTCTGAAGTTGTCACGGAACATCACAAGATTCCCTCAGAAAGGCCCATTGAAATCTTTCTTAGAGGATTTGCGAACACAAGCCGAAAAGAAAATGGGACCATTCCGGAAATCTACTTCAGTGAAGTTCCAGTGACAAAATACTTCTCTTGGGATGGAACTGAAAACCAGACGGAACTGACAGGCTTACCTGACGAGGAAGGAAATCATACTCTTGATGTATATGCTGAAGATGAAGAGGGACAATGGGGACATGTACGATATGCCTTTGAAGCCTATATACGGGACACAGATGCCTTTCTACCACCGGATGAAACTGGTGATGGCGACACGTCGTGGATTACCAATGTTGCAATTGCTAGCATTGCCGCTGGAGCTGTTGTTGCAATAGTGGTGATCTTCATGCTGCGGCATAAAGGTAGAATATAGGAAAAATAGCCTAGTGCGAGGGGGAAAATTCCCCTTCGCAGTATCTTGTTTTACAATGCATCTTTGACATCAAAAGCAAGGTTGCCTGCTTCTTTTGTCTTGAGTGAGATATCGATTTTATGTTCGCCTTCTTCAAGCTGATCTCCTTTCACATGGATGATAACCTCTACGCCCACCTTGATTGGGAATGAATTATCCTCCGAAATTTCTGATGCCTCCACTTCAACGTCTTCGGACTTGACTACAGTATCCTCCAACGGATACTCATTGTCATCTACTTTAAGTGGCTCCATGCCAATGGCTGTGCCTGGTGAAAGCGAGTTCTTAATCTTGAACATGAATCCATCATCTGCATTCTCAAGGCTCCCCTTGACATACAGTTTTCTCAATAGGAATGCTGGGATTTGCATTTTGCTTTTCTCCTCCAAAATGGTTTATTCTTTATTGATACAAGATATTCCAGTTTTTATTTGTTCCGAAGCGTAAACATGTTGCCGTTTTCAATGCATTCCCATTTGAGGAAATCTATACGGTATGGATGCAAAATTGCTGACAAAGATAATAAGGCGCTATGATACGCTCTTCCTAGATTTCGTTCGACTTAAGGTGATATTCAGTTGCAATTCTTTGACGCCTTTGATTTTGTCAGTACATTTGGAATACTATTCGTCATATGGACTATATTCATTGTCATTATCTCAATCTTTGCCTTCATCAAGGTCTTTCGAGGGTTCAGCATGTTTCAGAAGGGCTTTACCGTCACTCCTCCCTCATTTGTTATTCCTGAAAGACACCAGCGGGGTGGTCGGTCTGATGGAAACACAGTGAAGACCGTTAGATTGCCCGAGAAATGCCCATCATGTGGTGCTTCCATGTCTCATGAAGCCATTGATTGGACCGGCCCACTGGAGGCGCGGTGTAATTACTGTGGTAGCACGGTACATGCGAAGTTTGAGAATATATGAAAGGGTGCGGTATATTACCGGTATATCATACAGGTATATATCAAAGATTTAAAGCATAAACCAATGTGAACTGACTCAGGAGTCAATTCGAGATTGATTCATATTCAAAAAAGCTCCAAGAATAGGTGCATTCAACATAGGTAGGACGAATCGATGGCTATAGCGTATGAAATGTATGACGACGGAACTACAAAAGAAGTCCAATGTGCTCGAGACGAACTCTCGGACGATGGTGTCTATTGCATCGTACATGACAATTCAAAGAGTATTTTTCTCTGGAAGGGCAGGAATGCTGATGTCAGGAGAAAGTTTGTTGGGGCCCAAGCAGCCTCTCAAATTCGTTCGCGGCATGGAAATGGCTACAGAGTTCATCCCATAGATGCAGGTGAAGAACCATCAGATTTTTGGGATTCCTTCGACTGAAATCGCAAGATTCTATAGCACAGTGTTTTCCCACGACATAGAGGTCTGTGATTGAAAGCACTGATGAAGAAGAAGCGCGGTGTAGGAAACATCGAACTTGTAGATATCGAAAAACCCACGCCTCGAGCTGATGAGGTGCTTGTTGAAGTAGAAGCTGCTGGTATTTGTGGGACCGATTTGCACATAAAGTCAGACCACTCATTCTATACTCCGCCTGTAGTCCTCGGTCATGAGTATTCAGGACGAGTTGTTGAAGTTGGATCTGCGGTTTCGGATTTAACACTTGGAGACCGTGTAGTTTCACCTGCAACAGCATATTGTGGCCATTGTTACCATTGCAAAACTGGTCATGTCAATCGCTGTACTTGCGAAGATAAGAGGATTCTTGGCGTTTCCCTTGCGAATGGCGGTTTTGCCAAGTACGTTGTAGTACCTGAATTCATCCTACACAAAGTTCCCCCCTCTCTATCCCTTGAAGAGGCTGCACTGGCCGAACCTACTGCCTGCGTTGCTCATTGCGTTGCAGAGCAAACACCAATCTCACCAGGCGATGTTGTGATAGTGCAGGGGCCTGGGACCATGGGATTGATCGCTCTACAAATCGCCAAGGCGATGGGTGCTGCAGAGGTCGTTGTGACTGGGGTAACCTCCGACAATTGGCGTTTCGAAATTGCCAAGAAACTCGGTGCTGATATGACGTTGGATGTACAGGCTGAAAACGACCCTGTGGGGATAATATTCAGCGAAACTGACGGTATCGGGGCGGATGTAGTCATTGAAGCCTCAGGTGCAGGTCCTGCACGCGCTCAAGCTCTGGAGTTTGTTAAAGTAACTGGACATGTTTCTCTGTTGGGAACACAGGGGGACGATACCACCCTGTATCTTGACCATGTTGTCGAGAAGGAGCTTTCAATGATTGGTAGCTGGGGAACCATTCCCTCAAGTTGGGTCCTTACTCTACGGATGATGTCATCCGGGCAAATCAATGTGAAGCCTTTGATTACTCATCGACTTCCCCTGCGTGAGTGGAAGAAGGGATTTGAGCTGATGGAGAAGAGAGAGGCGATTAAGGTCCTCTTCACCAGTTTTGATTGATAGTTCTCTGACGACAGATTTTTTTGCGTGGGTATGTTGAACTTGATCTCGATTCGCTATTTTGGTGCCCACTTATCCAGGGCGTCTTGTACAGTCGCAATATGAGCTGCGGCTGGGCCTCCTCCCATGACAATGGCAACACCGCATGCCTCCATGATTTCTTCTCGCGTTGCTCCAAGTGATATTGCTTGTTTGGTGTGATATACCATGCAAGATTCACATGGATTGAGAATCGAGGCTACAATGCACATCATCTCTTTAACTTTCGCCGACAATGCTCCATCCTTGTGCACCGCCTTCTGTAAGTCAGAAAACGCGTTTCTGGTTTCGGGGATATCCCGATTCAAAGCTCCAAAATGTTTCATGAAATTCTTGCGTATTTCCTCGACGTCTTCACCTGTCATAGTCTGGATTCTCCTTATTCAGGAATTAGCCTGGGCAAGTACACCCATGTTCCATTTTTCCTGACTGTAACGAGTCTGATATAAAGACTCTGCAGCAAACAATTCTTCGTCTGTTAGGCTTCCAGCATGAATTGTTTCTTCGCAAAAGTCTTCAAGGCCCCTAATGATGGCTTGTTTTATTTTCTCTTCAGAGGGCGGATTCTCTGATCCATTGACTACCGTTGTCACTTTGTCTCTTTTTGATTTGAGGCAACGAATTCGCCTATTGTCCCTTAGGTAAACCGGTTGGTCATCGGGAACATCCAAGCAGTTGCAAAGCAAGTCAAGGTCTGAATCCATGAGGAGCGTTCCATGAACAAAAGAGACCCCGCTCTTAATCCAGCCTGCTGTTCCCGTTATCTTCTTACGGTGGACGCGAATGCAATTGCGATTCGGGTCAAAGATTGCTGGTATTCCTATTGTTCTAAGACTGGCGGCAATGACTCCTATGAAATTCCAGTATAACTCGTTGAGGGTTCTTGGGACGAAGATTTCGCTTTGGTCAAGACAGAGTGTGAAATTTAGGTTGCCTGAATCATGATAGACCGTACCTCCGCCTGTAAAACGTCGAGCTATTGGAATATCATGTTCATGACAGAACCTCATGTTGACCTCCAGATGAGGACACTGAAATCTACCCATGACTACGGCTTTATCTGATTTCCAGAATCGTAATGTGTTGATTTTTTTCTCCGATTTGGCATTGACTCTAGCTAATGCTTCTTCTAGTGCCAGGTTTCTGAATATATCTGGCTCACTCCGCATAAGCAAACGCCAAGTCAAACTATTCACCAACTATTAATAAATATCTACTCGTATTAACTAATATAATGCTATGGCGTGGTAATATGTCCATATTTCCTAGGTTAATATGAGATGTGAGAGGCAAGAAAAGACTTGTCTAAGGCATGGTTTTGAACATAATCGGAGAAACTAGAGCAGAACCTGAAACCAGAGTCGAGGATAACGAACGATAAATTCCCATCATCCCTTAATTACAACATAGTAGTATAGAATCAGGAATAGCAACAGACCAAAAATAGCTGGGATAACCAATCCCGTCCATACCGTATATCCTGTCCAGAATGCCGCTATTAGAAGGTGGCTTGTCGCTAGTCTGGAATCCAGTTGAGAAATCTGAACTGATTTGCCGGAGATAGCTGCATGAAGAATGGTACTTGCCAAGGTAGCTGTTAGAAACCAACCGACATAATTTGAGAATGGAATCCCATAGTAGGGCCCTGGGTAAGCCCAGATCCATATCTCCAACAGAACAGCGGCGGGGTCAAGCACCAAATCGGTCCAGACTAATATCATTGCACTGAGAGGAATCGCCAATCTTGCGTCATTAGTAACGTAACTAGCCAAAGAAAGGCTTCCCAGAACGAGAGGTGCAAATGCAAAGGCTACACTCCATGGCACCAGATCTAATACTTTGTAGCCTAGGTTTTCTGAGTAGTAGAACCAGCCATATGGGAACCCTGTCGTTATTCCTATCGCCTCTATTGCAATGGGGATAATCGAAAACACAACCAGAATAACTAATGTTAACTTCAAACCAACCCATTTGTAAAGGAATATGTAAGAGGGTATAGCAAGAATAACAATGAAGAAAGCAGATACCCAGATGACATTCTCTGCAATTGGCACATTTGCAACAAGCCAACTGACGAAGAAGAAGGCCGCGGGGAATACAGTAAAGAAGAGCTGAAATGTACCAACTCTCTTCTCCTTGATATTCTCTTGATGGGCTTCAACAGCTCCCGAGTCTGTATCAGTGTTCCCATGACTCACGGTGCATTCCTCCTCCGACAGGCGGAAAAATCACAACAATATCTCCTTCTTCTAGATTTCGGTTGAGACTGCTGACCCTGACACCGTTTAGCATGATAATCTTGGCTCTCTCTTCCGAGATGCCTAACTCGGACAACAAATCTCCCAGTGTCCCCTTCTCGAGCTCGACATGGAATACACCTCCAATCTCTGTATTTTCAGGTGCATATTGCCTTAGCGTGGCATAGAGCTTCACACCAATCTTCATAGAATCATCTCTAATAATAGTCTACTTCATGGTCGCTCTGAGTGTAACCATGTCCTTTGAGATGTTGTCCTCCACACAACAGGACCATGTTATATGGGAATAATCCAATTCGAGCATCATTCGGAACAGCTTCATCCATTTTTGCAAGTTTGCCATCTATAAAACAGTCCCCAAGGTCCTTTTCCTGTAAACCAAGACATTCAATGATATGTCGAAAAGTAGTTCCTTCTTTATGTGAAATCTCAATAACCGTGTCTTCGCAGGCATGACTGTTTTCTACAAGACGTCTGAGGTGTCCATAAAGATGTACTCGAATCATGTCTTTACGTCATCTCTCCTATAACCTTTAGTCTGTTTCGCTATTGCACATGTTCAATTTGGTTTGTCATGGGATTTACGGTCCGTTTATTCCACTGAATGAGATACATAAGGGAATGCAGTCTGCCTTATTATTCTCATATCGAATTATTTAACAGTCTAATTGATGTAATATTTGATGGAAGGAGAATCCCCGTATCCCATGAAGCTAAGCAAGATTGACTCTGATATTATTCGTTCATTTGGCTGGGCATTGGTTGAGTTGGAACGAACGCTCTATGAGAGATACTTAGTGCTTTCTCCAAATCATTCTCTTACAACAATAGAGGAATTTCGATCTCATCTGAAGAAGATGGAGGAAAAAGGAATTCTCTCATCTCTCACACTGCATGGACAAACAGCTTACCAAAGAAAAAAAGAAACAGAAGAAGCTTTCTCTAAATCTTCGCCTAAGAACCCACTTGACGAGATGCATCTAGTGATTGGTAGTCTAAAAGCTAAGCAAAACGAAGAGGCATATAGATAGAAAAAAACGTTGAAGGGCCCAGCACAAATCCAGTTGAGGGTATATCTGAACATATGCCTCATCAAAACTATGCACATTAGTCAATCAAGTATACACTAAACGCACTCTATTATCTCTACAACTTGGCTAATTGGTCAAAAAAAGAATCTATGAGGGGACTAAGCCCCTCGTCTTGTACTGTGCTTACATGTCTTCGTAGACTCTGTCAAGCTCCTCGGGTGGCACATCGAAGGTTACCTCGTGTGGGGGCAAAGGCTCAGTGTGGAAGAATTCCGGCAGTCGGTCATCTTTGTTTGTGAATCCGGCGGCCTTGTTGAAGTTGCGTTCCATCTCCAGTACATTGAGTCCGTATTCCGCGACATCTATCTCTTTACCTAGGAACCCATCGACTGTGTCTACCATTCCACTGAATCCGTTGTCATCATCCAGGATGGCAAATGCAATGAAGAGGCAATAACCGGATGAATCGATGTATGCAGTTGTTGCTTGGAAGTTCCTAGAGAGCTCTGCCTTCTCTATCTTACGGGGGTCCGTTGTTTTTCCCTTAATCGACAAGATCTCAGCAGCAATTGTATATCCAGCTGTATGGTCAGCTCCCATGGGTGTGGTTGCATACGTCACGCCAATACCGCGAATAGGCCTGGGATCATAGGCAGGAATAGATTGACCCTTGACGACTGGGATTCTGGTAACGCCTAATGCTTCACCAGCTAATTTAGCTCCACCGCTCACAAGCTTCCCCAATGCTGAAGACTCATCATAGGCTTCTTCTAGCGCCTCTATTGCACCTGGCCCATCTCCATAGTCAATCATTCCACCCTCCATGAGCATGGCAAGTGTATTTCCCGTTTCAATCGTATCTAGACCAAGGTCGTTGCATAATCGGTTCAGCTCAGCAACATCATGCAGATTACTGATTTCCAAATTGGGACCGAGTGCCCAATTCGATTCGTATTCTAGCGGTGCGACATGCGCCTTTCCCGTATCCTCATATGGAACTACATTGGAGCACGCTATGACACAGCCAGGGTGGCAGGGATGTCCATACTTGCCCTCTGCCTTATCACCAAATTTCTTGTTCGTCTTGTCAACCAGTTCATGTATAGCTTCTCCAGAAACTTTTGCAGCATGCTCAAAGCGTCCAGACCTGAAGCCCCTGGTGGGAAGGCCTCCTGCCTCATTTATGATGTTTATCAGGATGCTTGTACCATAATTCTTCAATCCGCCATAGGGATTACCTTCTTCGTCTTCAAGCCGGCCAGTGACAGGGTGATCGTTCAGTGCCTTAGTCAGCGCCTTGCGTCCCTTCGCGAACTTACCTTTGTCCTGCGGCTTTGGTGGGTCACAGCCATGGTCGTCACTTATGACGGCGACAACTCGCTTTGAGCCCAATACAGCTCCAAGTCCTCCTCGACCTGCATAACGGCTGGGGCCCGTATTCTCAATATTGTTTCCAAATACTCCAGCGCTCTTCAATAGGCGTTGTCCTGCTATGCCACATCCGATGATGCCCGGTTTGTGGTCATGGTCCTTCCAGATCTTGTTGATTAGATCATAAAGACCCATACCCGCATAATCGTTGGTCTTGATAATCTCTGCATTGTCCTTTCCAACTACTACGCTGTACCAATCATCAGTGTCCGGCATACCTTCAATGACAATGGCTCGTGTGCCAATCTTGCCAAGCCTGGTGGCTGTCAGTCCTCCAGCGTTTGCTTCCTTTATTCCACCTGTGAGAGGCGACTTACCACCTACACTCAAACGTCCTGAAGACGGGGCCGGAGTACCCGCTAGCAGCCCAGGCGCGATAACGAATTTGTTTTTCTCACGCAACGGGTGACAGGTAGGCTCCACCTCGTCATGGACAATTGCCGTTGTAATGGCGCGTCCAGCCAAGGTTTCATACTTCTTGGGAATATTCTCCCAGTCAGTACTCATATCGCTCATGTTGACTCTCAAAATTTTGCTCAATCAATCTCCTTCCTTCTGGGTTTGGTATATAGTGCGCGAACGAGCTATTAATACATTTGCTCAAATTATTATCATCGTTATGTTCCAAGAAACACATCGGGCGATTAGAGAACGTATTGGAATCTCTTCTACAGAAATAATGGCAGACCTACACTGAAGAAAAGGACGATACCAAAGACCGCAGTGTAGTATGGGAAATACCAGTAAATGCTTGCAATGTCTACATGTGGACGTAGGAGAATATACAATGGAATTGCTGGATAAACTAGCATCATTAGATTCCAAGGGCTATTCCATTGGGTTACTAGTATGAGAATTCCAGCGAAACCCGCCCAGAAGATGATGCATAGAAGAAGTGATGCTTTCTCCCCAATGACAACTGCTGTCGTCTTGATGTCTGCTTTTCTGTCTGCTTCGATATCGGGAATGGCAGAGAATAGCTGCATAGCTGACGTCCACAGAAATGCCGCGAACAGAGGTAGAAGCGGTGGGAAGTCAAGTTTCACTTGGTAGAACGCAAGAATGGCTGGAATCACATACAGGAAATTTGATGCGAAATCAACGATTGGCCGTGCCTTAAATCTGATAGGCTCTACGCTATAGGCGACTGAAAGTCCTAGCCATGATAGGAAGAGAATAGCGGCCATGAAATCAGGCTGCAATGCTACCAAAATTAAACAAAAGATCAGGATTCCTCCAACGAGGATGTACAGCTTTGTCGCATCGGATTCCAGTGCCTTATACTCCTTGTCACCTTTCTTCGGATTGAACATATCAGTATCCTTGTCAGAGATATCGTTAACCCCATAGAGAATAATATTCGCGGGCAGCATAAAGAAGAAGAGGTGCACAATGAAGAACATATCAATCAATTCGGAAATCGATGAAATTGCAATTATGTAACCAATCAGGTACGTACCGCCAAGATATAGCCAGAAACGAACACGTGAAACCTCGAATGCCAAACGCAAGATATTCGTCATTGTGTTTCCCAACGAACTAGCTTACTCACTTGTAGCCTTCTTCTACAAGATCTGCCACAATCTCCGAGGCTATCAGAGCCATCGGAACCCCAATTCCCGGATGGGTGTATTGTCCGGTATAATAGAGATTATCCACCTTCTTGCTCGTATGTCTTGGTCGGAAGAATGCAGATTGTCTAAATGTGTGAGTCAGGCCGACTGCTGTACCCTTGTAAGCATTATAATCATTGGCAAAGTCATTCAGCGAGAAGATTCGCTTTACAACAACTGAGTCTGCCAGGGGTTCGCCAATGACCTTCTCCATGTGTTTAATCATCTTATTGTAGTATTCTTCTCTGATTTCGGGGGTATCTTCTATGCCCGGAGATATCGGAACAGTCACAAAGATATTCTCATGACCCGGCGGCGCAACTGTATCATCTTTTCTTGATGGGCAGCAAAGATAATATGCTGGCTTGTCTGGCCAAGACGGCTCTTGGAATATCTGCTCGAAGTGCTGAACCCAGTCGTGGTCTAGTATCACATTATGGTGAGTCAGACTGTCGATTTTCTTATTCAGTCCCAGATACATAACGAATGCTGAAGGAGCAATGGTCTTGTCCTGCCAGTAGTCCTGGGGATATTGCTGATATTTCTCTTGCAATAAATCCATCTCACTATGAGGGTAGTCTGCATTACTAACAACAACGTCAGTTTGGTAACTTTCCTCCTTAGTATCTACAGACGTAATCTTCTTGTCTTCCACATTCAAACCAGTTACTTCGACTCCAGTATTGATTTGAACATTGAATTCATTGCAGAGTGATTCAAGAGCTTCTACAATTTTTCCCAAACCGCCATAGGGATACCAGACTCCTAGATTGAAGTCAATATGAGAAATCATTGAATAGAGTGCGGGAGTGTTCTTTGGATTTCCGCCCAGGAATACAATTGAATACTGAAGGATTTTCCTTGCTCTCTCACTATCGAAATACTTCTTTGTTAGACCATCAATATTGGACAAAATGCTCAGTTTCCAGCCTGCAGCAATTAGCTTGGGATTGAACATCGACAAGATTCCTGATAGGTCCTCATACATCAACCCGTCAAGTAAGTACTCGTATTTGTCTTGAGCCTGATCGAGATATTTCTGCAGTTTTTCTCCCCCGTTCTCTTCAAGACGCTCAAAGAGTTCAAGGTTCTTCTCCAATTTTGCAGATATATCTAATGTGCTCTCCGGAAAATAGATTCGATAAGACGGATCAAGCCTAATGAGTTCATAGAAATCCTTGACATCTCTGTCGAAGTTGTCGAAATAATGTTCAAAGACTTCAGGCATCAGGTACCACGATGGTCCCATATCAAATACAAAGCCATCCTTTCTCCAGACTCTTGCGCGTCCTCCAATTTCGCTATTTTTTTCGAGAACAGTCACATCATGACCACTCTTTCCTAGGAGTGCAGCAACTGAAAGACCACCAACTCCAGCACCTATTATAATTGATTCCAAGGTAATTCTCCCTATCCAAACCTTTTACTATATGCAGCATATGAATGATTCGGCACACCTTAAATAATATTGGCAGATATTCGTTGAAACATGAATCGATATTCGTTAATTTGATAGGGGAACCATCCAATGGTTTAATAATCTTAAGATATTTATTCTGCAACACTTAGAGTAACCTTGCATTAGCACACAAATACATCCGTAAGAAATCGAATGGCATTCGATGAGAGATAGTGTATCTGTGTGATTTGCAACAAAGGACTGGGGAGACTCGATGACGATAAATTACACGACCCATCATACCACTATTCCTTCTGCACTTGAGGTAGATGAAAATCCTGATACCGAGTCTCTTGAGGCTGCGTATGATTTCTGCATGGAAATGTTCAAACTCCATGCCAAGTCGTTCTATTTTGCTTCACGCTATTTGGAGGATGCCGAAAGACGATCCTTTGCAGCCCTTTACGCGTTCTGTAGACTTGTTGATGATTTTGCTGACGAGCTTGATATGCCAAAAGAGCAGATTGAGAAGGAGCTCGATTTGCTAGACACTATTGTAGAAAAACTATCTCAGGGCGTAGTCTTTGATGACCCACTTTTCCGAGCATTCGGAGATACAATGACGAAATGCTCCATTCCGCCCAGATATCTCCATGAGCTCATTGATGGTGTTCGAATGGATATCAACTTGACTGAGATTAAAACTATCCGAGAGTTGGATAAATACTGCTACCAGGTTGCATCGACTGTTGGAATTATGATGTGTCATATTTGGGGTGCAACCGCTGTTGAAACCCTTGAACGTGCAGCAGACTTGGGTCGTGCACTGCAGTTAACCAACATTTTGCGCGATATTGCTGAAGATTATGAAAGTGGACGTATCTATATCCCACGCGAAACGCGAGAGAAATTTAGAGTAGATATATCCGACTTTGAAAACCAGACGGTTGGTCCTAATTTCAAATGGATGATCAGGTCAGAAATCGCACGAGCTCGCTCAATCTATGCTGCAGCTGAGGTAGGAATACCTGACCTACCGCCGGGTGGTCAGTTCACAGTCAAGGTAGCAAGTCGGGTCTATAGCGAAATAATGGCCGAAATCGAAAAGATGGATTATGAGGTCTTCAGCAAGCGGGCTGTCGTCCCTAAGTGGAAAAAGCTCTGGATAGCTTACAAACTGCGAAGAGAATACAAGCGCGAGAAGAAGGCGTATCTTCAAAGACAAGAAGAATGATGATATGTCCTCGAAATATTGCAGAATAAGGAGGATTCTCTGGTACAATGAATAGTGATACTTCTGGTAATAGTCGGGAAATTGTAGTAATCGGTGGCGGCATTGGTGGACTGTCTGCATCAGTTCGACTGCAAGCAGCAGGACATAATGTCACGCTTCTAGAAAAGCGAAACCAACTCGGGGGCAGAGCAGGTGTCCTCTCTAGAAACGGCTATACTTTCGATACAGGACCTACAATACTCACTCCACCGTATCTAGTTGACGAGGTCTTTGAAACCGCTGGGCGCAATAGGGAAGATTACATTGACTTGGTTCAAATATCTCCCAAATACCGTTTGTATTTCAGTGACGGAACCCATATGGATTATGCTGGATACGACCATAATCTTGAGGAAATAAAGAAATTCAACGAAAAGGATGTAGAAGGCTACAAGAAGTTCATCAAGCGAATTAAGCCAATATATGAGCTGGGTTTTGAGAAGTTTGGCTCTACGACTTTCCCCAGCCTATGGAGCATGGCAAAAATGGGACCTGCCGGAATTCGGTACAAGGCCTACAAGAGTGTCTATGGGATGGTTTCCTCTTACTTGAAAGATGGGCGTATGCGTATGGCTCTATCGTTCAATCCACTCTTTATTGGTGGTAATCCTTTTACGGCGACTGCCATTTATTGCCTTATTACGTACATAGAGGAAAAGCACGGAGTCTGGTGGGTTAAGGGCGGCACTCACAAGATGATTGAAGCCATGGCTGAAGTATTTACCGAGATTGGTGGCACTATCAAACTCAATTCGGAGGTTATGCACATTTCCGTCACCGAGGAAAAGGAAATTGAAGGTGTTGAAACTGGAGATGGTAATTACTATCCGGCGGATATTGTGATTAGTAATGCTGATGTTGCCAGAACGTACATGGACCTAATCGATGATAGATTCAGAAAGAAGAACAGTGACAAACGGTACAAGAAGGCAAAATACAGCATGAGCCTATTCATGATCTATTTTGGTGTGAAAAAGAAGTATCCCGAAATGGAACAACATAGCATTGTATTTGGACCAAGATACAAGGGTCTCATCAATGATATCTTCAAGAATCACGAGGTGCCTGATGACTTCTCAACATATCTGCATATTCCCACGCGAAATGACCCTGAATTGGCCCCTGAAGGGTGCGAGGCAATGTATGCATGCACTCCTGTTTCACATCTTGGGGCAGATGTAGATTGGGAAGAAAAGAAGGAGTCCTTCAAAGAACACATTCTATCTACTCTTGATGAACGTGTACTGCCCGGGCTTCTTGATAACCTGGATGTGGTAGAGGTATTCACACCGGCCGATTTTAAGACTGAACTAAATGCATACAAAGGGTCTGCCTTTTCATTGCAGCCTTTGTTACTTCAGTCCGGGTACTTCCGCCCTCATAATAGGTCACGCGATATCAAAGGGCTATATCTGGTTGGGGCCGGAACCCACCCTGGGGCCGGCGTACCAAGCGTCATGATGAGCGCCGATATAACGAGTAGGCTAATTCAAGAAGATCTCGAAGAAGGAAAGATATAGATTTCGACTTGCTTATGCTGAAGGGAATCTCATGGCTTTCGATTGAGTACGAGATTAGTATTTCATCATATAGGGATTCTCAAGAGTTTCCTTCAAAACTTGGAGAAACTGTCCTGCAGGGGCACCATCCAGAACGCGATGGTCAACTGCACAACTTGCCATCATCATATCCCTCACAGCAATCATGTCACCAATGACAACAGGTTTCTTCTTTATTTGACCAAGTGCAAGAATGGCCGTTTCTGGAGGATTAATCACAGGGATGAAAAGGTCCACTCCGAATGGACCAAGATTTGATACCGTGAAAGTGCTTCCAGTAAGCTCGTGAGGTTCGAGTGCATTTTCCTTCGCCCTCCTTCCAAGATTTTTTGTGATCTGAGTTATCTCACTTATTGACTTACGATTTGCATGTTCCACAACTGGCACAATTAGTCCATCGTCTGTGGCCATCGCCACGCCCAAGTTAATGTCCTTAAATATCTGGAGGTCATTTCCTTCCAACCGCGCATTGAATTTTGGGAATTTTTCCAACGTGTCTGCAACTGCCTTGAGAATGATGTCATTGAATGAGATTCTTAGACCCTCTGTCTTCTCGAACTGTTTGTTCAATTCCTTTCTCAGTTCAACCGCTTCAGTCATATCAATCTCGGTTATCATGGTGATATGGGGGTGTACCCAGCTCCCACTCATTCTTCGTGCAATGGTTCGCCTTAGAGGTGACAATGTTTCAATCTCGGAGATCTCTCTATCATCCTCTGTCGTTGTGCCAGTAGGAATTTGTTTCTCTGCATCCAAAACATCTTTCTCGATTATTCTACCATCCGGTCCTGTGCCTACTAGCCTTCGTAAATCAATGCCTTTCTCTTTGGCTCGTTTCTTCGCTCTTGGAGAAGCTTTGATTCTTCCTCCTTCCAATATGGACGGGGCTGACTCAGGTCTTTGAGCGGCTGGTGTGTGTTTCGCTAGTTCTTCAGACTTGTGCGTTTCGCTTGATGCTTGGGGTTTCTGCTCATTGAGTTTCCTTGGTTTGACATCAGGAATCTCCTCTCCCTCTTCCCCAATTACGGCTATTGGCTCACTGATTGGAATCTCATCATCATGTTCGCAGAGAATCTTGAGGAGTGTGCCATCCTCTGGAGCCATCAATTCGAACTCATTTTTCTCGCCAAAAATCTCGACTACTGGTTCGCCCTTCTTTACTTTTTCACCCTCTTTTTTGAGCCATTTCAGAATGACACCATATTCCATTGCCACGCTCATGCGCTGCATTATCATTGTTGTAACCATTGACCAAACCGTCCATTATTTTTGGCTGCTAGATTCTTTGTGATAAAGGGCATTCATTTACCCATATCATCCGATTTTCCTCATTGCATATTTAACGATACTGATGAAAACCAAAGTTATGGCTTCCGTGCAATTCAAGCGATAGACCGGATTGCTTCAGCAATTACTTTCTTATGAGGAATGAAGTAATCTTCCAGTGTTGGGCTGAATGGAACAGGTGTGTCAGGTGCATTCACCCTTTTGATTGGTGCATCTAGCCAGTCAAATGCTTCATCTTGAACAACCGCAGCGATTTCTGCAGTGGTTGCACCGGTTCTCGTTTCTTCAGTCACGAGGACCAGCCTTCCAGTCTTCTTTACAGAGTTGGTCAGAGTTTCTCTGTCTAGCGGCACTAGAGTTCTAGGATCTATAACTTCAACGCTAATGCCTTCTTTTGCCAATTCATCTGCGACTTCCATTGCCTTGTGAACCATCAGAAAGGTAGCCCATAGTGTTACATCGGCACCTTCTCGACGTACTCTCGCTTCACCCAGTGGAATTAGGTATTCATCCTCTGGAACTTCTTCTTTCTTGTCATACACAAGCTTGTGCTCAAAGAACATCACTGGGTCTGGGTCTCTTATTGCGGTCTTGATGAGACCCTTGACGTCATATGCAAAAGCTGGAACAGCAATCTTCAGACCTGGAGTATGCATGAACCACGCCTCGAGACTCTGTGAGTGATGAGAGGCTATGTTTTTGCCCCCACCAAAGACGGTCCGCAAGACCATTGGAACAGAGGTCTGCCCACCGAACATGTACCGCATCTTCGCTGCTTGATTGCAGACTTGGTCCATAGCGAGCGTGATGAGGTCTCCAAACATTATCTCAGCAACTGGCCGCATACCAGTGATCGCAGCTCCTACAGCGGCTCCTGCAATTGTATTCTCCGAAATTGGTGTATCTCGGACTCGTTCCTCACCAAACTCCTCAGCAAGACCTTTGGTGACCTTGAATGCGCCGCCCCAGTTGAGTCCGATATCTTCACCCATCAGGAATACTCGTTTATCACGTTTCATCTCTTCACGAAGTCCTTCCTTCAAGGCCTCTCGGTAGGTTTTTTCTGCCATCTAGGCAACCTCCGCAAAAACATCTTCAAGTGCTTCTTCGGGCTTGGGATGTTCCGATTCTATTGCGAACTTGGCAGCGTCGTCTGCTTCCTTCTGGAGTCTTTCTCTAATCTTGCTTGCTGCTGCTTCGTCCAGAGCTCCCTGTTCCATTGCAGTGTTTTTGATAATCTCAACAGGGTCTCTTGAGAGCCATTCCTCTTCTTCTTCCTTGGGCCGATACTTGGCGGGGTCAAATCTTGAATGTCCCTTCATCCTGTAAGTCCTGCATTCAATAAGTGATGGTCCTCCACCACTTCGTGCTCTCTCAACGGCTTCGGCGGCAGCCTCATAGACTTCTAACGCATTATTCCCATCTACGACCTTAGTGGGGATGCAATAGGCTTCTCCTCGCTTTGCAATATTCTGAGTTGGGCAGGTTGTCTTGATGGGAGTGCCCATCGCGTAGAAGTTGTTCTCGACTACCCAAATCACGGGCAATTGCCAGATAGCAGACATATTCAATGACTCACCGAACGTGCCATTATTCGAGGCTCCGTCCCCAAAGAAACAGGCTACGACATCATTAGTGCCTCGCATCTTGCATGAGAGTGCAGCACCCACAGCAATTGGGAGGCCTGATGCTACTACACCTGTAGCTCCAAGTACACCAGCATCAAACTCTGTAATATGCATGGAGCCACCCTTCCCCTTGCATGAGCCAGTCTTCTTACCTAGGAGCTCTGCGAAGGCTTTCTTTGGATCAGCACCTTTAGCTATTACATGTCCATGCCCACGATGAGTGCTTTGTATCCAGTCTGTCTTCTCTAATGCTGTAGCGACTCCTGCTGCTACGGCCTCTTGACCAAGGTAGAGATGGAGGGTTCCGGGAATTAAATTCTCGCCGAAGATATCCCAAACCTTCTCTTCAAACAATCTAACCTTGAGCGTCTTCTCATAAAGCTCTTTGAGGATGTCCTTATTGACTGCCATTGCGATATTCCGCCTGCGATGTATGCGCTCTATGGGCGGGAGCACTTTCTGAAACTGATAAACCCTTCGTACTGACAATCCAGTGTACTGGAGGCGAATCTATGACTAGACCCAGTTGACGCTTGCTAGGGAATAGCGACCAATGACTCTGTCTGACATGGGTCGCCATAGGATGTTGGCGTGATAAAGCATACATTTCAATTATCCCTCCCTTTCCGTTGTATGCACTTCCTACTAGGATGGTCAACTCTAAAAACTCCCTGCCTTATTGGTGAATGGGGTTGCATTCATGGTATATGATGGTCGTCGACTCGATAAGCTTCGTGAAGGCTATGAGAAAGCTGCAGAGTTCTATAACCTCTTTGCAGATAACGAGGATTTGCCATTCTACTTAGACTATGCAAAAAGAAAAGGATCTCCGATTCTCGACTTAGCTGCAGGCGCCGGCCGTGTTTCTATTGAGTTAGCAAAGCAAGGATATCAAGTTACGGCCGTCGAGAAAACCATCGCAATGATCGATGAGTTTAGGAAGAATCTGGTATCTCTTGAACCAAAAATATCTGACAGAATTACGCTAGTAGAAGCTGATATGACAGACTTTTCTTCAGAAGATGAGTTTTCACTTGCAGTCATTCCTGCTTCATTTGGTCACGCTATGACAACTGATGAGCAACTAGCAATCCTGGTTAATGTGCATTCTTCTCTTCAGAGGAACGGATTTTTTATTCTGGACCTCTTCCCCGGTGGTCTGCAACCGGAATACTCAACATTTTCTGAGCCTCCAAAAGAATTGCCAGATGGGCGGACCGTTACCCGGTCTGGTGTTATGAAGGCAAATCCTGTCACACAAATTCTTGAATTAAAACTAAAATTCACGGTACGAGAAGAATCAGGGGTGATCGTTGAGGAAATAGTTCAAGAGTCTGGCGCAGCTCTTGTCTATACCAGAGAGGCTAATCTCCTTCTTAGATTGACTGACTTCGAAGTGGTTGATGAATACGGTGATTTTGAGTTTTCGCCATATACTACGGAATCAGCTCGAAGAATTTTGGTTACAAGAAAGAAAATTACATGACACGGGCCTCTTGCTATAGGTCATTGGCCCGCATGAAAGAGATGATTAGGCGGATTGCATTGTGTGTCTAATCTAATTCTTCTGCAGGAGGAAGCTGATCGACTTTCTTTGCTTCTCCTCGAAGTTCGACTCCATCTTCCATCTCGAATCTTTCTGTAAAGAGAACTTCTCCTTCAATAGTCGCGTCCTTCTCAACATAGATGTCATGACCGTAGATGTTTTTCACTCTGGCTCTCTCTTCAATTCGAATTTCATCACCGTAGAGGGACTCAACACGAGATCTCTCCCTAACCAAGATTTCACCAGATTCAACGAATCCCTTTACTTCTGAACGTCGACCTACTCTGAAACCATCCTCAGCATAGGTGCGGGCAGCCTCTATTCTACCGCCTACGATTATTCGGAAGGTATGGATCTTTCCATCTACTATTAAGGTTCCACCGACTTTGATTTTTTGCTCACATTTAAAATCTCCATCTACTGTTACCTTACCTCCCACGTCCAAATCGCCCGTCAACTCGAGGTTGCCATCTACCTTTACTGACCCGCCTACATCTATAGTGCCGCCCTTTGAATTACCACCGAGCTTGACAGCCCCTCCCACATCAATTGAACCGAAACTTATTCCCCCAACTGATTTGAATGAGCCTCCGACATCAACTGATGCAACATTGGACCCTTCACCGACTTTTGCGGCTCCACCAACATCTATCTCTTCAATTTCAACAGCACCCTCTGCTTTGAAGGCACCTCCAACAGAAACTCGCTGTATCTTACCAGTATTTACTTTCACGGACCCTCCGACATTGATTTCTGAGCAATCACATCTGCCGCCAATCTTAGCTGAACCACCGGCATCGACTCTTCCAACCTCAGCATCTCCATCTATCTTGACGGAGCCACCGCCACTCAGTTTCTGTGCTTTTGCGTTTCCTCCCACAGATACGGAACCTCCGCCTCTTCCTGAAACGCATGTCAAATCCCTATGCACTTCCACACTGGAGCCTGCTTCAATCTCTCGTCCTTTTGCTGAGCCATGAACTTCTAGTTTCCCTCTCTTTACAGTAACTGCTTTGTCTGCATAGAGGTCACCGGTTATGGTGATCTTGTCTCTCGTGTTAGCTTCAAGTCGGCCGACTCTCAAATTGCCTTCGATTAGTAATTCGTCCGTGACTGTGAGAGTGCCTGTCACGACAATGGTGTCACCTTGTTGAGGAACTAATCTTTCACATTTTTTGATGAGAACGTCTCCATCAACAGTTCCCAGTTCAACAGTTTTTTCGTTTTCAAGCTTCATTTTTTCCGCCATCTGTTCCATCTCATAACATTTGGTTCTAAGATAATCGCCGTTTGTATCCATATAAGGGAAATTCACAAAATAGGGTCACAAATTGTTACTATGAATTATGTGCCTGCTACATACCAATAATGGGTTCTGGAATGGGAATGCCGACCAGACCCGCCAATCTCTTGTACAACTCAAGATATTGATGCCCACGAACAGTCACTTTGTAGACTGTTTGTCCATCATCGTCATCTTCTTCTAACAGTCCTCTCTCAACCAATGTGAGAATGGTTTCCTTGGCCCTGTCTACTGGTTGATTGGTTGAGCGAGCGGCTCTTGTCAAAGGGCAATAACCGTAGATTGAGATGACCCTGATCAACTCAGCATAGATGTCATAGCGGGTTCGTTTCATCCGCTTCTTTCTTCTTGGCATTGAGGAGCAACCACTTTCAATAAGTTGTGAATCCACATAAAAAAGCAGTGAATTGCGCCTTAGATGGCTATCAACGAACAACGTTTATGATATCCTGATTATTTACCAGCTAAAGGTAGAGATTTTTGATCCTTGGCGTTCATATCCTCAAAGGTGATGGCGATATTCTCTATAATGCTAGCTATCACAACGGACGCCGTATAGACAATGAATCGGTGCCTTCATTCGTGAAGGCGTGTGTAAGCCTCCTGCATGCTGGTGAGTCTACGCAGCTCGGAATCCCATATATCTTGAGGCATGCTAACATTGTTTGGGCATATGCGTTCTTTGATTCCTTTGTGGTTGTCGTGTCAGCAACTGAGGATGAGGATAAGAAATCATTGGGCCGGATAATGCTCGCCTTGGGACGAAACATTGCCCGTGTATTTGGCGATGTGATATCTTCCTGGAGTGGAAACATGGGAGAAATCTACGAGATGCATGATCTTGTCGCCAAGTATGTCTTGACTGATTATGGCCATTCCATTGATGAAATCGGGTCCGGGCTTGACCGGAAGCTAGACCAAGCGCTTGAGGCATATGAGCTTGCGTATATTGGGATACTTGACCAAAACGGGGAAATGTTGAGTGGAAATATTCCTGATGGTCATTTGGAAGAAATTAGGGATAATCTCACTCGTCAGATGATGAAGCTTTCTTCAGATTTGGTTCCTATTAGTATTGATGTGAAAGGCTATACTGTTCAAGTTTCTCGGATAGGTTTGTATTCGGTGGTTGCGGCAGGATACGAGGATTCGAGCAGGATGGCAGCTGTAAAGGCAGTAGATGATGTTGCTGAAGACATACGTTCCCGCCTTCTATCCAGTTCTGAGCCCTCAAGCCGCAATTGAATTGCTACATGTCGCATGCTTGTGTTACTAATTCATTGATATTGCAATCTGAAATAATCAGACGAAAGACAAAATAGCAGCAAGTGGACGAGAAAGAGATGTTGTTAGACGGAGTGATTGAGTTGCTAATTGTTGGAATATGCGGATCGCCCAAGAATGAGAAATCGAATACTAGATACCTCTTAGAGAAGGCTCTAGATGCTGCTAGTTCGCAGTTTGAAACTAATGGAGTTGACGCAGAAGCGATACTACTAAACATTGCAGACTATAATATTCATCAATGCACAGGATGTGATGCCTGTGTTCGGCAGAAGCCATGTCCTGAGAGTGAAGAGGATGATATGCCTAAAATTGAAGAAATGCTGCTAAAGGCTGACGGAATCATCGTTGCAGCACCCTCATATTTCACTTCGGTTCCCGGAGTCATCAAGGACTTCATCGATAGGTCTCGGACGCTGAAAATGGCAAACCACCAGCTTAGGAACAAATTGTTTGGAGCTATCACCTATGCTGGGCTACGATATGGTGGGCAAGAGCACGTTGTTGATATGTTGAATCGTTATGCATTAGGACAGGGCATGATTGTCATTGGTGCACTTGGCAGTCCCATCAAACATGGTACATTCGGCTCCGGGAGCATGCAGACAGATGAAGGTGGATGGCGGTCTGCAAAATCCGATGATTTAGCTATCGAGGGTAGTGAGATTCTTGGAAAAAGAATGGCGGAACTGCTTATCAAAATGAGATGATTGGTGTTACTCAATGGGTGAAACCTCAATTCAAGGACAAGTACAGGTCTACACGGGAGAAGGCAAGGGAAAGACGACTTGTGCTCTAGGGGCGGGCATCCGAGCTGCTGGTCACGGATTACGTGTGCTAATGATCTGCTTCATGAAGGCCAAAGTAGCATGGAGAGGGGATGGCTCAGATGTGAACTATGGAGAGTTTCGTTCAATCGGAAGAATCCCCAATTTTGAGATTATACCTGTGGGAAGACAATCTTGGGTTGACAAAGAAAACCCGGATCCAGTTGATATCGAAATGGCACAGAATGGTCTTGAGATGGCCATTGATGCCATAAAGGAAAATGCCTGTGATGTTCTCATTCTAGATGAAATCAATGTTGCTGTTGAATGGAGTCTAATCGGCCTTGAACAGCAGCTGGAATTGATCAACATGAAGCCCAATAATATGGAGATCATCATGACCGGAAGATATGCCGCAAAAGAGGTCATAGAGGCTGCTGACCTTGTGACAGAAATGACTGAAGTGAAGCATTATTATGTAGAGAAGAAGTTGAAGGCGCGAAAAGGCTTCGAATACTAGCTTCATATTGGGCAAGTGTGCAACCCGGTTAATTGAATCGAACACTTAATATTACTAGACTTGAGGATGAAACCAAGTCCAGCAAGGAGAGTAGCGCCATGGTCGTTGAAAAAGCGGACAAGAGCAAGGATTCTGAAGACCCCAACTCTACGATTGATGAGATTCAGAAAGCGAAAGAGAAATGGGAAAAGGAAACTCTTGGGCCTAAAATGAAAAAATACCCTGAGCGTAGGGAGGAGTTTGTCACAACATCTGGCAAGCCGATTTGCCGTTTGTATACTCCCGCGGATATTGCGGACCTAGATTACATGCGTGACTTAGGCTTTCCAAGTCAATTTCCGTTCACGCGGGGCGTCCAGCCCACAATGTACAGAGGACGAATATGGACCATGCGTCAATTTGCTGGCATGGGGACAGCTGAGGAATCAAATCAGCGCTACAAGTATCTCCTCGAAAATGGGCAAACCGGGCTGAGTGTAGCATTTCATTTGCCAACCATCTTTGGGCGTGACTCAGACCACCCGTTCTCTCTAGGGGAGGTTGGAAAACTGGGTGTGGCTGTTGATACGCTGAAGGATATGGAAATTCTCTTTGATGGAATTCCTTTGGATGAAGTTACTACTTCTATGACTATTAACGCCCCCGCATCAATATTACTAGCCATGTATATGGTTGCAGCCGAAAAGCAGGGTGTTGCATCCCATCAAATCGGTGGCACAATACAAAATGACCTGCTCAAAGAATACATGGCTCAAAAATCTTGGATATATGCACCTGGACCTTCCATGCGAATTATCACTGACATTATTGAATACGCAACTGAGCATATTCCGCGATGGAATACAATCTCAATCTCTGGTTATCACATTCGAGAAGCAGGATCCACAGCTGCTCAGGAACTTGCATTCACTCTCATCAATGGCATGGCATATGTCGAGGCAGGAAAGGAACGTGGTCTAGATGTGGACGCATTTGCTCCGAGGCTCTCATTCTTCTTCAACGCTCACAACGACATATTCGAGGAGGTAGCCAAGTATCGTGCCGCTCGGAGAATTTGGGGGCGTGTAATGAAAGAGAAATATGGCGCAAAGAAACCGCGCTCTATGTGGATGAGATTTCATACCCAGACAGCAGGTTGCTCGTTGACTGCACAGCAACCCCAAGTCAATATTGTGAGAACTGCATATCAAGCACTTGCAGCTGTTCTCGGAGGAACGCAATCTCTTCACACAAATAGCATGGACGAGGCTCTCTGTTTACCAACCGAGGATGCTGTTCGAGTTGCTTTGAGAACGCAGCAGGTTCTAGCCCATGAGAGTGGAGTTGCCAATACTATCGACCCCTTGGCAGGTTCCTATTTTGTTGAATCACTTACTAATGAGCTAGAGGAAGAAGCTTACAACTACTTCGACAAGGTTGAGGCTCTGGGTGGCGTAATCCCCGCAATAGAGAAAGGATTCTTCCAACGAGAGATAGCTAATGCTTCCTTCCGATATCAAAAAGAAGTCGAGAATGATGACAGAATCATCGTAGGAGTTAACGAATATGTACTCGAGGGCGAGGAAATCACCATCCCTGTGCTTAAAATTGACCCTGATGTAGAGAAAAAACAGGTCGAGCGATTAGAACGCATTAGAAAACAGCGGGACAACAATGAAGTGCAAGATGCACTTGACGGCTTACGAAAAGCATCGGAGGGAGATGAGAATATCATGCCCCATGTTGTAAAGGCTGTCCGAGCCTATGCGAGTGTAGGCGAAATCTGCGATGTCTGGCGAGATGTCTTCGGAGAATGGGATGAGCCCATTATTTTCTAGTGAGTCGACTCATCGGGATTTCTTGTGGCAAACCGATTCCACCCCAATAATGATTGGCGAACTTCGTGAACTAATCAAGATATAGCCTACGAATTCTAGATCATATTCTGTGCACATCTTGCTCTCATAACCGATAATCGTTCAGAAAATGACTATTCTATCAAGACATCACAAACACAATTGTCTGGACTCTTCTTTATAAGATGGGTCATAGATGGGCAGTGAACACGCTGTCAAGTTTATTAGAGGGTTCTTAGTGAGGCGGACATGTCAGAAACGACAATGCTAGGATGAGGCATCCATATGTCAGGACAAGAATACAACAAAGTAACTGATGATGTGGTTAAGAAGCTCATAAATATCTGCGGTGAAAAGTACGTCACCACGAGCGAACCACTTCGTCACAGCTACATGGCGAAGGGCATCATGGGTCTTGAGGCTGTGCTACCCGAGGTCATTATACGTCCCGCTAATGCGCGAGAAGTATCAGAGATCTTAGTGGTGGCCAATGAGAATCTCACTCCCGTCACCCCGGCAGCTGGAGGGCTCAGCGGTGGCTTTGCGCTACCAGCAATCGAGCCCGGCGGAATCTACATGGACATGACTCGTATGGACAAGATGGAAGTCGATACTGAGAACCGTGTCATGATTGTAGAGCCCGGTGTGAAATCCGGTGATGCGTGGAGAATATTCAAGACGAAGTACCCAGAGTGGGCACCCCCGATTCCTGACGGTGCTCCTCCTGCGGCAACAGTGCTGGGAGATGCCATCGAACGCGGTTTCTCACTCGTGACCGGTGTCTACGGACCACAGGCAGACATGATAATGGGGCTTGAAGTAGTACTGCCCTCTGGTAAGATGTTTCGTACCGGCTCTTGGGCTCTTGAGGGAGCTCCCCCTTACTATAGATGGGGGCCCGGACCAAACCCGGATGGTCTCTTTCTTGGATCGCAAGGATCAATGGGAATCATCACTAAGGCAGCAATCAAAATGGTACCTCACCCCCACTTCAAGACCGTTGTTGCCTATGGCGGTCAGAATTGGGAAGATATTGTAAAACCTGCTTGGGAGATATCCAAACACGAAATGGGGATCTCAGAGCGAACCGTCATGGTTCAAGGTGGTAATTGGCCACTGGTCATGACCCGCTGGCCAAAGTCCAATGTTCCAACGGACTACGAGTTCTACAAGAAGATTGGAATTGGTGAATACTGGATGAACTATGAGGTCTGGGCATGGAGTCAAGAGGAGTTGGACTTCACGCTCAATCGTATCGATGAGATATACAAATCATACGAGAAGAAAGCCAACACGAATTGTCCACAATGGGACTTGCATCCAAAGCAGATCGCGTCTCGATTGAAGAAGCCAAACAAAATCGCTATTCCCTATTCTCTCTGGGAGGCAGGCTTCCTCTTCATCACGTGGTATGTCCCATGGTTAGAGAGTCCTGCAATGATGGAGGAATACTGTGCCAAGATGGAGGAATATGGCTTTCCACCAACAATGTGGGTTGCGTCAATCGACCATGCTCGACAGGCCATCGTCATGCCAATTCTCTGCTTCGACACGACAGAGGAGGGTATCTACGACAAGATTCGGGAATTCAATCTGGAAACTACCAAGTCTTTCTTGAAGAAGGGTTGGCTCAATTACAGACCGGATCCATTTGTGCATGCACCGGAAACCTTCAGCAGGACCCCGGGGTACTACGAGATGTTAGTCAAATTCAGGAAAACTCTTGATCCAAACCTGATTCTGCATCCAGGTCGACTTGCTATCCCCTGGAAATCGGTTACAGACCTGCCATATCCCTACGAGGAGGATGCATAGGAGGTAACCATTATGGAGAAGAAAGTTTCAGAGCGTAACATTAAAAGATACATGATTTACAGGAGGAAGGATTGATATGGTAACTCTTGAAGAGCTCAGAAGAATCAATGCTCGCTGTATTCACTGTCGAGCCTGCCAGTATGCCTATTCAGGTGAACCTGACAAAGAAGGTGAAACTGAAGAATACACCGGAATGTTGCAAGGGTGTCCAGCTGGCATCTACTACGGCTGGGAAGGTTACTTCAATTCTGGAAAGCAGTGGATAGCACGGGCATTCCTGAATGGGGAGCTTGAACCGAGCCAAGAGATGTTGGAAATCATTGAGGCCTGTACCACTTGCGGCCTTTGCCAAACCCAATGTCCAAATTACATCGATACGGTTGATGTGACTGAATCGCTGCGGGCTGCTGTGATTGAGGCAGGTGTGGAACCGCTCAAGAAGCACAGAATCTTTGGCGAACGGGTTGATGCTGAAGATATGAGAAATCCGTACAACGAGGCTCGCGCTGAACGAACCAAATGGTTAGGCGAAAATACCGATGTGGTGGACAAGGAAGATGTTAAGATTGCTTACTATGTTGGATGTACTGCCGCATACAGGCAGCAACATGTTGCTGACCATACTGCAAGCATTCTGAGGAAGCTTGGCGTGGACTTCACTGTTGTAAGCGATGAGGTCTGTTGTGGCTCTCCAATCCTACGAACTGGTCAACGCGATATCTTTCGCGATGTCATGAATGCAAACCTTGAGTTGTTCAAGGACTATGACCTCTTGTTGTTCTCCTGTGCTGGATGCTACAAGACGTTCAGAAACGACTATCCTAAACACAGCGGAAAGGAATTGCCCTTCAAGGTCCGCCATGCTGTAGAATATGTCTATGATCTCATTCAAGAAGGCAAGCTTGACATTAAGAAAGACTACAACGAGAAGGTCACATGGCATGACCCTTGTCATAGCGTCAGACATGTTGGTCTTGATATCGAGAAGCGCATCTTAGACGAATCAGACAACTGGCTTATTGACAGCCGGAGGGCAGAGAAGGCGAAAGAAGCCCATTACGAAATCCCGCGAATAGTCCTCAACAACATCCCGGGTCTTGAGCTCCATGAGATGTATCGAATCAAGGGCGATAGCTTCTGTTGTGGTGCTGGAGGCGGTGTGAAAGCTCAATTTCCAGATATGGCACTCGCCACATCCAAGGAACGATTGAAGGAGGCGGCATCGACCGGTGCTGATGTCCTCATGACTTCATGTCCCTTCTGTATAACCAACTTTCAAGATGGGATAAAAGCCCTGAAGAAGGAAGAGGAAGAAACTGGCAAAGACCTATCAGGAGTTGGTTCCAAATTGAAGATTGTGGAACTGCTAGAGCTCTTGGACCAGTTGATTGAGTAAATGATATTCGGCCCTGCCTAGGCGGGGCCCCTAACCTATTTCTTCCGAAACATGATTGCATTCAAAAGTAATTGATTCCACCAATACTTATCTTGTTGGCTTTCGCCTTCGTAGATGCACATGTCCATATTCTTAATTCCAATAGATATGGAATAAAGACATACCCAACACGGATTGATTGTCATGTCAGATATTGTCGTTCGACCCCCCAAAGAAGATGAGAAACAAGAATTCTATACCGTACTTCAGAGCGGAGTTCCCGATGTCGATAAGATGTCTTTTGACGCATTCTCAAGGAGATGGAATCGTTGTACCGTTAACGGGACGCGGAAGAAGCTTTGGAAGGTAGCGCTGTCCGATGAAAAGATAGTGGGTGTTGCAATCAATCTGCACTTGGCAAACCTTGGTTGGGGTGTCATTCAGGAATTGGCAGTATTCCCTGATTGCCGCGACAAAGGAATAGGTCGACTCTTAGTGGAAGAGTCTGAAAAGGCATTTCTCGATGTGAGTACTGCACTCAGTCATTTTGCGATTGCTCTCAAGACCCATAGCACAGACGCTCTTGAGTTTGTTGAGAATCTAGGATATGGCATTCATTCCTTAGTCCTTAGATTGAAAGGGCCGTCGAATATTACGCACGCGGATTCCGGTCTAGAATATGGCATTGCTCGGCTTGATCACATACCGCTCATAACTCACCTCACGCCAGATACATATTGGGGAAATCGCTCTGACCAAACTTGGGAATATACCATTCGTGGTGGCAACTGCCATGTGCTTAGCTTGCCAGAAAGCAATGTGCTAGTTGGATTCGCGCAGGTCTATCCCACTTCAGATTTCAAAGATTCTACTACAATTTCATTCAGTTACAGGCGAGGATACGGGACTGAAGTAATCCAGTCTATTCTAGAAACAATTCAAACACGTTCTGCAGTCTTTTGGATACAAGATAACAATGAAACCATACTTGATTTCCTATACGCCCATGGGTATCGCCGTATAGAAGCGGAGTTTGTCGCAAAGAAGCGTGTTAAGCAACAAGAATAAAGGATTCCGGATGCTCTCTATTCCATCTCGTACCATAAGACCT
This sequence comes from uncultured archaeon, assembly GCA_964648855.1. Lineage (GTDB taxonomy): Archaea > Asgardarchaeota > Thorarchaeia > Thorarchaeales > Thorarchaeaceae > TEKIR-14. The sequence continues at coordinate 221,252 of CAZYLT010000001.1, read as the reverse complement.
TGAGTTCCAATCAGAACAGATTATAACGCCCTTATTCTACTGACAACCAGGTTGAGTACTATGCCTGTCAAATTTGGAGTTCACTTCGAGCCATTATTTGGATTTGATTACAAAACAATTGAAAAAATAGCACTGAATGCTGAAGAGTTGGGATATGATTCGCTCTGGACTTGTGACCATTTCTTCAAAGGTCGTGATGCAGTAACTCGAAATAGTCTTGAGGCTTGGACCCTTCTCACTGCCCTTGCCACAAAGACGGCAAAACCAAAGCTTGGAGTCTTAGTCAGCTGTAATTCATATAGGCATCCAGCATTGCTAGCTAAGATCGCAGCGACCGTGGATATGATTTCCGACGGGCGACTGATTTTGGGTATTGGAGCTGGGTGGAAAAAAGTGGAATATGAGGCATATGGCTTTCCTTTTCCTCCGGTAGGAGAAAGGATGGATCGATTAGAAGAATCACTGCGAGCCATTATTCAGCTATTTACTAGTGATCGTGCAACGTTTGATGGCGAATACTATCAGCTAAGAAGCGCACCCTTTGCGCCCAAACCTATGCAGAAACCATATCCTCCTATTCTCATCGGTGGGCATGGTGAGAAACGCACATTACGTCTTGTCGCCAAATATGGTGATATGAGCAACTTTTCTCCGTGGGCTGCAGAACGAATAGATCGACTATTGAATGCACTAAGAGACCATTGCGAAGATATCGGACGTGACTATGATTCAATTACAAAGACGTACTTGGGATATTGCCTACTCTCAGAGAATGCTCAGGAAATCAAAGAATTCAATCAGCGACGAGCTCAGGAGCAAGACCTATCCATCGATGGATATCTGGAGAAACAATCCAAGCTGCCTGGTGCGTGGGCTGGCTCACCTGAGGAAATAACAAAGCAGTACCAGTATCTCATTGATAGAGGCTTCTCTCATTTTCAACTCCTATTCCCATATGGTCGAGAACTTGAGATGATCGAACGTTTTGCGGAAGAGGTACGTCCAAAACTCTCACACTGAGGTTGCCAGGAGAATAACTGCGGGAACACACCACGAATTTTTACTTCCTATATTGAAGGGTCTCTATTCCGGTGTTCTCCGGTTGGAGCTTGTTTTTGTATTGCAGCCAGTTGATTATCCAAATCCAGCAAATTGCTGACATGGCAGTAATAATCTCAGGAAGTGCCACTCCGGACCATGGCATTATTCCTGCATATGTGCCCCACCAGATGTAGATTGACAAAAAAGGGAGCGCTATTGATACAATTGCAAACCACCACAAATCTCTATATCGAAGCAGCCCAAAACCAACAATCCACATCGCAAAAGGAAAGGTTGCGAAGAATCCCACGGATACCAAAAAATGCGTTGGTGAGAAGTTTTCAGAGAATACGCCAATCATAACTAGGAAAAGCGCCGATATTACGAAAACACCAAAGCCAATCTTGTTGACAATATCACTCAGCTTCCTGATTAGCGGCACCACGTAGGATAATTCCAATATACCCGTAACAATCAGGCCTGTATTGAATATGATGGCGCTTACCAACTGGAAATCTCCAAGGTCGGTTCTGGTGTAATGACCTAAATCGCTTAGTGCATTTTCAAGCCACGAAAATCCAGGTGATATGGCAATGCTAAGCGCAATTGCTACAAGCGCAACCAAAGGCGCGATGAATCCTCTCAAATTTGACTTTGGGATCTCTGCAAGCTTCATATCCAATGCAGAATCCACAGGTCCTTATTTCTGTTTGTGCTTTCTCAGATAAGAAGCCTATGACCCTGGATGCCAGACATAAGCCTATTAATGACATAGTGTCACAATCAATCGTACATCACTGCATAGTTCGATGGATTGATTGCAATGAGTGAGATTCCAACCTGTCCTTATTGTGGCTCTTCTGTAAGCCTAGATCGTGGTATGCAGTACGATAAAAAGGTTAGAATTAGCTGCCCCCATTGCGGTGGGGCCTTCGAATACCTTCCAGGCTTTGGAGCTTTCTCCTTGCCACAAGAAGAACAGCGCATGAGTAGACCAATTGCCCGCGAGATACCAGTCAGAAGAGATCGTGATAGAGATGAATTCTTTGACGAAGATTCTGGAGATTCATCTAGTTGCGGAAGATGCTGTTGTGGCATATGCGTATTGATTCTCTTCTTGAATCTTGCGGGCTTTTTGATATCTCTCTTCTTTAGAATCCTCTTTTAGCTCCTAATGAACGCAGCGTTATCATAGACGCCCTCATGCAATAGTGATAGGCAGATTATAAAAGGCGGGCCTCCTTATGACGAGAAAAATCACAGCCAGTTTGTCTGGCTAGGTGAATCGTGTGACTGAGGCTGAAATCGAAGACAAACGCATCACATTGGCTGAGGCTGCAAAAAAAGTCCATGATGGTGCAGGACTTTTCTGGGGAGGATTCGGATATCAAAGACCTCCGATAGCTTTTGCTCAAGAGCTTGTACGCCAGAAGAAACGAAATCTTACAATATACACTTGCGGTTCCGAAATCGACTTGGAAATCATGGCAGGCGCTGGAGTTGCGACCCGGTTTGAGATTGCTTTTGTGGCCATTGAAGCTTTGGGGCTGGCATATAATATGCGTCGGCGGGTTGAAGAAGGTGCAGTTGAAATCGAAGACTATAGCAACTTGGCTATGGCAATGAGATTTCTGGGCGGGGCATTGAATGTCCCCTTCATGCCTATTCGGAGTCTCATGGGAACGGATATGGAAGGGTTGTCACGATACCTTGGGAACAAGAAGTTGAAAGTAATTGACGACCCGTTCTCTGGTGAAAAAATCTGTCTTGTACCGAGCGTGCAACCGGATTTCAGTATCATTCATGCTCAGCGAGTCGACAAAAGCGGTAACGCACAGATAGATGGCATAATTGGAGAGGATGTGGAAGGCTCACGATGTGGGAAGAAACTCATCGTGTTAGCTGAGGAATTAGTAGATAATACTGAAATTCGAAACCAGCCGGATCAGACGAAGATTCCTGCAATGTACGTTGATTATGTAGTAATGACACCATATGCAGCTCATCCAATGCAATGTCATGGTTACTATGATTATGACCTCGAGCATCTGATGCTCTTCCACAAAACAACACGCACAGAAGAAGGCTGGCAGGAATACGTGGACAACTATATCCTCGGTGTTGAGGACCACCAGACCTACCTCAACCTGATTGGATGGGGCAAGTTACTGAAATTGAAAGCGAAAAGGCCGTTTGGATACTGAGGTGATATGAATGGTAGAATACTCAAAAACAGAATTCCTGATAGCATGTGCTTCACGTCATGTCAAAGACGGAGAGAACGTATTCGGCGGAACAGGAATGCCTTTACTTGCTGCATTGCTCGCCAAAGAAACTCATGCCCCTAAAATGAATCTCATCTCGGAGGCTGGCTTTATCGACGCTAGGCCAAGAAATGTGCCGCTATCGGTTGCGGACACGAGATATTACTATGGATGTTCAGCATCCATCGGTCTTATTGAGACTCTTGGCTTTATTCTTCAGCGAGGACGTATTGATGTAGGATTCTTGGGAGCCGCACAGATTGACGAATATGGCAATCTTAACACCTCGTATATTGGTCCACATGACAATCCGAAGGTACGTCTGCCTGGCAGCGGTGGTGGGAATGATATTGCATCATCTGCCAAGAGACTCATCATCATGATGACGCATAATAAGAGGAAATTCGTCAAGAAACTCGACTATATGACAAGTCCTGGTTATCTTGAGGGGCCCGGATCTCGTGAGAAACTATCTCTCGTTGGTGGAGGACCAGAAGTAGTCATTACTGATATGTGTCAATTTGATTTCCACCCGGAAACTAAGAAGATTCGGCTGATGACTGTGCATCCGGGTTACAAGATAGACGATGTCCTCGACAATGTGATGTTCGATCTGATTGTACCTGATAATGTTCCAACGACCAAGGAACCATCTCAGGATCAGATTGATATCATGCATATTTTGGACCCGAACGGGATTTATCTCGGCAAGGGTGGCCGATGACGGAGAAATCATATCAGTGACTCGCTTTCAGCTCAGGAATTTTAGGGCCATTCTATTTGACCTTGACTCCACACTCACAGATACACACATGTATCCCGCCAGAGCTACAACTTGGGTCTTAGAGCGATGTGCAGATAACGTTCATGAAGTAAGAGAAGAGTATCTGAGGGTTCTGGTGGATAATTATTTTCTCGGAGTCGATTCGATAGTGAAAGGGGCTGAATATCAGCCTCCATACCAAATTGTACGGGCCGCAATCAGAAAGAGCTTGCAGCATGTCTGTGCTGATGCAGATCCAAGTATCTTGGATGAAGGTACAGACTACTTCAAGCGACTTCACGTAGAGATGTCCACGCTGAATGATGGAGTGAAAGGTCTCCTAGAAGAGCTAAGAAACCTCGGCACAAAATTGGGCATAGTAACGAACAGCTTCGAGGGTCATTCGCATCAAATTCTTGAGAAGCTTGGAATTTCAGATTATTTCGATTCTGTGGTAGATGGGGGAGATGTGAATGCCTACAAACCCATGAAGAAACCATTCCAACTGGCTTTGGATGAATTAGATGCTACATCTGAGGAGTCAGTCTTCATTGGCGATGAGTTCTATGCTGATATTGTGGGGGCGAAAAATGTAGGTATGACAGCTGTATGGATAAACACCCGTGAGAAGAAGTTGGACGAGTTACTCTTGGAATATGGGTCCGGATACAAGCCAGATTTGATAATCTATGAAATTAGCATGTTGAAGGATTTCATATAGGTTGTGGAACATTTTTGGTACTGACGAATAACTATTATTAGACATTCGCCTCCTTTTCATTACGTATAATACGTAGGATGAGTTCCGTCTTGAACAAAGAAAATGACATCAATAGTCCTATACGCGCACGTTCTGACTTGGTTGAAATGATTAGAACAAGCCCGGAAAATACTGAGGCTGTTGTTGCCATAATTCAGAATGAATTGAAAGACTTGCAGAAGAGTGAGGATGCCGCAGAGATTGAAGTAGCTTTAGAGCGAGTGGCAACCGATGCTTCAATTGATGAAGAAGCCCGCGATAATGTTCTCTACTGGCTAACAAAGACAAGTCCAGATGCTCGTCAAACCATTATCGTCAGGACCATTGAAGAACTTCTTAGACTGCCAGAAACTCGTGATACCATACTGGACATACTTGGCCGTATATCTTCTGAAGAAAACGTAAAAATGGTGATGGAGTGGGTAGATCACAATATTCTAACACTCAATCAGGCTGTTTTCGTCTTGCTTTTTCCAGACTCGAGTGCCGCTCTTGTATGAGATTGTGTCAAAATCCTAATTCTGGCATATTTTCGGTAATGTGCTCTTTCCAACCGGGTTTTAGCTCTAGTGCAACTTCCGCCGCTTCTTTGGCCTTGTCCATTTGACCAAGTTGGTAGTGAGCGAGTGCCTTATAGTAGTGCGCCTTGGCGAATTTTGGATTCAGCTTTATTGCTTCGTCATAAGCCTCGATTGCACCCTCAAGATCATCATCAGTTTCTCGGATTCTTGCCTGTCCGAACCAATCATATTCAGTATATTCATTTGGAGTTGCTGCCATCTTATGCACCACTTCTATTCTTCATTACTCTTTGTTATTAATAACTTTGAGGGGTTCTCTAATACGCGTCCATCTTTGAGGGAACACATGTCTTCACTTCGACAATATTTTAAAGAATCTATAAAGCGTCAAATGGAATAATTGGGACTTATAGGCTTTCTACAGGTACATTCTATCTTATGGTATTAAATAGACATTATAAATATGCCTTGATAGTTCAAGGTTGGTGAAGAATCTTGCAGATACTACGAAAGGCAATAGCTGTAATCCTTACTCTAGTGATGATATCGGTACCCATCACTGCTTCGGTGTCGGCTCAAGGGCCGGGCTCTGGAGGGGGACCAGGATACATAGAATCTCCCAGAAGAGAAGATGATGGTGCAGTGTTTATCCGCACTAATATCATGAGTATTAGAGCTGTAAACGAAATTCCCATGATGCACTATTGGTATAGCTCTGACGAAAATGGGACCGTTGCGAAGTTTCTTGCCAGCTTTATGTCTCTAATAGAATACGAAGATTACAATGATGATGGAGTGTTTCAAGCAAATGAATCTCTATACTATGCCCCTCTTGCCGCATATGAATGGACTCTAACAACTGGCACAGTAGAGGATGATGATGGTACTATTAACGAGATTTGGCTAAAATACACAAAGGGCGGTTCAAGAATGAGTGGGGGAATGCCAGTAGATTCTCCTATGCCTGGACCTGGCAATCCAAATGCGAACCGCTTCGAAGACGTGACTCTTCAGTTTTGGGCCCATATTTATCTGAATGACTACACAGGTAACGTATCTGATGACCAAGGAGTCAGAGCCCAATACCTCGTTCAAGGGGAATCTGAACTGAAGATAGATATTGAAATTGGCAATTTTCCCTTCAGTAGTGAAGAAAGCAAAGTTGCCCTCCAAGTCATATTGAGGGAGGACATCGCAGAGGGGGAACAATATAGAAATCAATATCGATTTAGAACTCGAGAGCAAATGCGAAACATTACAGGTAGCAGTAACTCTGATTGGACAACACCCCAAGGTAATGAAACAAGATTTCAACAGCGTAATGAAACACATATCGAAAGAGTTGATTTCTTAAACCAAGAATCGGGGGAACCATCTGGATTCTTTACTTGGCTTGACACAGCGTTAGTCACCCTGCCTAATGATGACACTCAGGCTGTCAACGTTACCGCATCATATGTTGCAACGGGTGAGGGTCTTGCGTTGTACCTCTCTTATCCGAACTTCAATGGTGGATCACTAATACATGATCCTTCGATAGGCGTGATAGAGGGACAATCACCCGTTAGTCCAGTTGTTGACTATGCACTGATATCAGTCGCAGTGATTGTGATTGTAGCAGTTGTGATTGTGGCAATCATTCAGAAGAAACGTTAGGTTGTGAGTAGAAGGCTTCACAGCCTACAAACCCTTTTTTGCAGGTGATTCCTCACAGAACTGTAGTGTAGTATCAAGAAGGTTCCAGTCGATGCAGGTGATCCCATGAGAAACGGAGCAGTAATCATTCTTGCATTCCTCTTTGTAACTTCATTATCATTGTTTGGTAATGCTGCTCCAGTTCCCTCACAAGATGATGGAATTATCATTGATACAATTACAATCACCATCCATATGTATCAAAACACAACATCAAATTATCACATAATGGGTTATGCAAACAACACTGGGACGTCATCAGTAAATAGTATAACCATCCGGATAGATTCACAAGACCTTGGAGTACCTACGGCAAAAACCAACGGGTCAGCGACAACCGCAACTCTTGTTCCCAGAGATCGTTATGTCAATCTTAACATTGATCTGCAAAATGGACTTGCCCCTGGGGAATTTGTTCTCTTAGAGGCATCTTTGACTATATATGACCTTCAATCAAATTCTGGTGTGTCAGCGTCTGGTGAGTTCGAGTATCAGGATTTCATCTATTATGTTCGGCCTGCGACCACTTACAGAAACTTCTCAATGACTGCAGTCTTGCCCATCTATGCCACGTTATCCGAGGAATCTACTGTTCCTCTTTTCCCAAGGGAATCAACAAACTTCACAGACGGGCAATCTTTGGGGTTCACTTGGGCTTCTGAAATCATTTTTCCCGGCCAGGAACAAGCATTTATTATAAAATATCAGATTCCCATGGCTCCAGAAAGCCAATCTAGGTTTCTGCTTGCTGAATTTCTCATTGTTGGCTTGATTGGCTTGGCTATAGGAGTTATAATTACATCTGCTGGGCCGAGAATCATCAAGATGGTCCGAGAGCTTGGCTCAACTCGGATTGTTGGCATTACTAATGAAGAAGAAGATGTTCTTGAGATCATCCGCAGGAAGGGTGGGTCGTGTCCGCAGAAAGACCTCTATACAGAGCTAGATTTCTCACAGGCAAAGGTAAGTATCGTTCTGAATAATCTTGAAGAACGTGGCCTTGTTAGAAGGTTCCGAGATGGGCGCGAAAACATGGTGCATATAATCGAGGAGTAGCCGCGTTGCCAGAGAAAGGCTTTATATCGCTCTGGAGAGATTCGACGCAACGAAGAAGACCCTGAGGTGTGTCCTTGAGTTCGTCTAAGAAAATACGTGTACTAGTAGCTAAACCCGGTCTTGATGGTCATGATCGTGGCGCCAAAGTGGTTGCACGAGCATTGCGCGATGCTGGAATGGAGGTCATCTATACGGGGCTCAGGCAAACGCCGGAAATGATTGTTCGTGCTGCCGTTGATGAGGCTGTTGACGTGATTGGGCTATCAATTCTCAGTGGAGCACATAACGCTCTCTTTCCAAAAATCACTGAGCTTCTTGAAAACGAAGGCATAGATGGTGTACTTATTGTTGCTGGGGGCATTATCCCTGAAGATGATATTCCGTTCCTTAAAGAACATGGAATTTCAGAGGTCTTTGGACCTGGTACCCAGCTAGACAGGATTGTCAAATATGTCCAAGAAAACGTTGAGAAATGAATCTCGAATGAGGAAGACAGTTTTGCTAGCTGAGCGACTTGCCGAAGGTGTGCTTGAGGGACGAAGAAGAGACCTTGCACGTTTGATTTCCTTGATTGAAGATGAAGACCCCGTTGCAATTGATGTTTTGAGTGTGCTATACAAGCATACTGGAAGCGCACACATTATTGGAGTTACTGGCCCTCCTGGTTCGGGGAAAAGTACTCTTGTGGCAAAGATAACTGCAGAGTATCGTCAGCGAGAGAAGGCCATTGGAATCATCTGTGTAGACCCATCAAGCCCCTTTTCAGGAGGAGCCCTTCTTGGCGATAGAATCAGGATGCAAGAGCACTATCTTGATGATGATGTATATGTTCGCAGTATGGGCACCAGAGGACATCTCGGTGGGATTGCAAGAGCAACATCTGACGCGGTCCGTGCATTAGATGCTTTTGGCAAGGATATAGTGATAGTGGAAACTGTCGGTGCCGGTCAGTCCGAGGTCGAAATAGTGGAAATAGCGCATACAGTCATTGTTGCTGATGTTCCAGGGAGCGGAGACGATATCCAAGCAATCAAGGCAGGAATCATGGAAATTGCAGATATTTTTGCTGTAAACAAGTCAGACTTGGCTGGTGCTGATAAGAAAGTCACTGAAATCACCGCCATGCTGGATACGGATCCAAACATGGGCGATTGGCGTCCTCCTGTAGTTCTGACAAATGCTAGGACTGGTGAGGGGGTACCTAAACTTGTTGATAAGATTGAAGAACACATTGAGTATCTCAAGACCAGCGGAAGAATGGCAGACAAAGGACTAAAGCGAAGTCAAGAAGAACTGGAGCAGCTGATGGAGTACAAGCTGACATTGGAGCTGCTTACCAAGCTCCGTGGTAGTCCAGAATACGAAAATGCAATCAAAAAGATTGCATCGCGGTCAGAAGACCCATATACAGTGGCTGAACGACTGATTACCAAATTCCTTGTGAAGCATAGGGAGTAGTGGGATTGATGGGTGACCTAGAAGAAATACGATCGATTAAGGGCGACTGGGAGAAAAATACGCTTGAGAAAACAATAAGCAAATATCCTGAGCGCAAAGAAGCATTTAGAAATCTCTCTGGAAAAGAAATTGACCGCCTATACACTCCACTGGATATTACCGAGTTGAATTACAAAGAGGACTTAGGGTTTCCAGGAGCGTTCCCATTCACTAGAGGCGTGCAACCGACTATGTACCGTGGTCGTCTTTGGACCATGCGACAGTACAGCGGATTTGCCACAGCCACTGAAACAAACAAGCGTTTCAAGTTTCTTCTCGAACAGGGACAGACTGGTCTATCAGTTGCATTTGACCTGCCCACTCAAATTGGATATGATTCAGACCACGAGCTCTCTCTGGGTGAGGTGGGAAAGGTTGGAGTCGCCATCGATTCTCTTGCTGATATGGAGATTCTCTTCGATTCTATTCCCCTAGACAAAGTCAGTACTTCCATGACAATCAATGCCCCCGCTATCGTTCTTCTTGCGATGTACATAGCAGTCGCGGAGAAGCAAGGGATACCCCCCGAAAAGCTTACTGGAACAATTCAAAATGATATTCTGAAGGAATACACAGCTCGCGGGACCTATATCTTTCCACCCGAACCATCCATGCGTTTGATTACAGACGTATTCAAGTACTGTGCTGAAAATGTTCCTCGGTGGAACACGATTTCAATCTCAGGTTACCATATGCGAGAGGCGGGATGCACTGCTGTTCAGGAAATGGCATTCACTATTGCCAATGGTATAGCATATGTCCAGGCTGCAATCGATTCTGGTCTCGACGTTGATGACTTTGCTTCCCGGTTATCATTTTTCTACGGTTCACACAGTGATTTCTTTGAGGAAATAGCCAAATTCAGAGCAGCAAGACGACTTTGGGCGCGTATCATGAAAGAGCGATTTGGTGCCAAAAAGGACAGGTCTTGCAGAATGAGATTTCACACTCAGACTGCAGGGTGCACCCTTACTGCACAGCAACCGGACAACAATGTCATTCGAGTAACTCTTCAAGCACTTCAGGCAGTACTCGGAGGCACTCAGTCGTTGCACACCAACTCCCGAGATGAGGCACTCTCGTTACCTACAGAGCAGTCGGTTCAGATTGCTTTACGGACACAGCAAATAATTGCCTATGAAACAGGTGTGGACAGTACAATTGATCCGCTTGCAGGTTCCTATTACATCGAACATCTTACCAACGAGATTGAAGAAGCGGCTCAGAAGTATGTGGAGGAAATTGATGCTATGGGCGGAGCTGCCCAAGCAACGCAAAATGGCTACATCCAGAAAGAGATTCACAAGAGCGCGTATGAATTCCAAAAAGCCGTAGATACTGACGATAGGATTATTGTGGGAGTGAATCAGTTTACGGTGGAAGAAGAGCAAGACTTCGACTATCTTCGGGTCGACACAGATATAGAAACTCACCAGCTAAAGCGTCTTACGGAGATGAAAGAGAATAGAAACAAAAAACTAGTTCGTGAGAAACTGGACCGTTTATTAGAGGCGGCCAAAACGGATGCCAATCTATTTCCACATATTTTAGAGGCAGTTCGTGCCTATGCCACTCTTGGAGAGATTTGTGGGGTTCTTAGGGATGCCTTCGGGGAGTATACTGCTCCAGATATATTGTAGAGAATGATGAGAAATGAAACAAACAAAGATTGACCACATTGCCATTGCTGTAGAGAGTATTGAAGAAGTCTTGCCATATTACAGAGATGTTTTGGGGCTGGAGTTTCGCGGAGAAGAAACCGTTGAAGCACAGCAGGTCAGAGTTGCATTCCTTGGAATTGGCGAGAGTGCAATTGAGCTCGTCGAACCTCTTGACGAATCTGGAACAGTAGCGAAGTTCATTGACAAATACGGTGAAGGAATTCATCACATAGCACTTGATGTAGAATCGATTGGAGAAACTCTTGAGGCTCATCGTTTGGCCAATTTGAAGGTAATAGATACTGAGCCAAGGAAAGGAGCACGGGGCAAGCAGGTAGCGTTTGTTCATCCAAAATCTACACATGGTGTGTTGATTGAACTTTGTGAAAAGCCCGAAGAATAGTCAATGCGCTATCTAGGCGAATCACATAGTACTTATCTGTATAGTCGTACAGTATATGAGTGGGAGGTAGATCTAATTGGCGGATGAACATCCTAAAACCCATTTCGACTATTATCGTCGAGCAAAAACTCTGGAGCAACAAGGGAAGTACGACGAAGCACTAGCCGACTATGCTGCTGCATTGGAAATCAATGAGGACTACGCTCATGCTTGGTTTTACAAAAGCAAACTGCATTTTCAACAGGGGCATTACAAAGACTGTGTTGAATGCGCAGAAAGAGCGCTAGAACTTCAACCTGAGTGGTCCGACCACATAACGAAAATGCTCAATGATGCAAAATCGAATGTATAGGTCTAATCGCTATACTTGAAAACAATCTCCTCAATGGCGTCTGCAACCTGTTGAATGTCATTCTGAGATATCATGCGATTGGTCACGAATCTAGTCCTTGTTCCATACTCTCCATAAACCAAAACATTTCTTTTCCTCAGTTCTTCAGCGAATGTTCCCGCGTTAATTCCCAAATCATCCAGGTTGACGAACATAATATTTGTATCCGGTTCTTCCGCAGAAAGCTGAGGGAACCTGGATATCAGTTCGAATAGTAGCTGTGCGTTTTCATGGTCCTCTTTGAGCCGGTCAACCATTTTTTCCAAGGCGACAAGCCCGGGAGCAGCTATTATACCTGCTTGGCGCATGCCCCCGCCCATCTTCTTTCGCCATCGATGCGCCCTATGTATGAATTCCTCCGAACCTGCGATGAGCGAACCAACTGGCGCAGACAAACCTTTACTGAGGCAAATCTGCACACTATCCGCGTTTCTTACAAGTCGTTTGGCAGGTATATCAAGCGCAACGGCTGCATTGAATAATCGGGCACCGTCACAGTGTACCTTTAGGCCGTTATCATGAGCAATCTTCGCCAGTGAATCAACTTGTTTTGGTTCGATTATTTTGCCACCCGCATAATTATGGGTATTTTCAACAACAACAACTGCAGTCCTCGCATAATGAGCATCATCCGGGTTGATTGATGCCTGCAGTGTTTCTGGTTCTATATAGCCCTCAGTTCCCTCTACAGGTTTTGGGAATAGCCCGCCCAAGGAGGACATGGCCCCTCCTTCGAAAAGGAAAGTATGCGACATCTCTTCCATAACTACTTCGTCTCCACGAAATGTCTGTGAAAAGAGCGAAACAAGGTTTCCCTGAGTACCTGAAGTTACGAGTAGTGCCTCTTCTTTTCCTAGTAGATCTGCTGCCTTTGCTTGTAGTTCATTCACAACTTCGTCTTCGCCTGCCACATCATCCCCCAATCTGCCCTCTCTATGGGCCTTGCTGATAGCCTCAATCATCTCATCTGTAGGTAGAGTGAATGTATCACTACGAAGGTCAATCATTGGCATGGTTCTAAGGAGAACACTCCCCCGATTTATTCTTGTGGTATACGAACTATTCTGACAGATTGAGTGACCTCAACGTGCCTGAAACTTCTGTGTTCCACCCGTCCCCTGTCAGCGTCACTGCCCTCAGCGTACCTGAGGGTCACTGAGTCAGCAGGGGCTTTGTCTATGGTCATCGGGATGGAATCACTCCCACAATCCTGGCTTCTTTCTCCTGTGTATGTCCTGAAACATCACGCCCAGCCACAGAGAGGCTTTCCACAGTTCTTCCCACGGCGGGTTTATAATCACCCTTGTTCACTGTGAGCTCCGCGCGATGTTGATGGCTCCGTTCTTATCGGCGTTGCACCTTTCTCCACATGTGGAGCAGACAAAATAGTTCTACTTAGGGTTTTTTCCCTTATTGCCGCATTTCCAGCATATGATGAATGTCCATGACTCTGAAACTTCCCTGACGCGTGCATGCTTACCAGACGAGATGTGGCATGAGCGAGAATATGAGCAGGAGTTATGAAGACTGAAATTCTAGTTATTATAATGAGCCGAAATGTGTCTTGTCTGGTATGAATGTGTTGTCCACAGGATACAGATGGCTACAAGACCTGACTGGTTCTCTCTTGGTTGCTACACTCATTTGACGGAATGCCACTAGTTTCCTTTCATCCGGTGCCTGCCTCTCTGCTACACACCCTCCGATGTTAATGAGGGCATGTACACAGATCAGAAATGCCGATTATTACGAGAAATATACCCACAGTGATTACTTAAAACACATTATATGCATTAAGTCGTTATGAGATGGGTCATGGCAAGGAGCGACCATTAATTACCGTTCTCTGATTAGGGCGGCTAATGTGGACACACTCTTTTGTGCGAACCACGCATTTCATTGGGAGTTATCAGTATGCGGAAGAGAAAAGCCCTTCGGTACCATGATGATCATTCAAATGATTATGCATTACTGATTGAGAACATGGTCAATGCCGTTGCTCATCATAGAGTCATCACTGACCAGATAGGCAATCCAATTGACTATGTGTTTGTTGAAGTGAATAATGCGTTTGAGGACATGACGGGCCTTGAGCGACAAGATGTCATCGGAAAACGAGTGACCAAAGTCATTCCGGGCATCGAGAAGGACGAGTTTGACTGGATTGGTGTATACGCCAATGTTGCTCTAACCGGAGAGAGTGTCACCTTCGAGCAGTATTCAAAACCCTTACATCGATGGTATTCTGTGGCCGCCTTCAGTCCGAAAGCGGAAGAATTTGTAACGGTCTTCACAGATATTACAGAACACGTAAAGACCGAAGAGCGACTAAGAGCCACGATTCGACAACTCAAACAGACTGACCGAGCTTTCCGCCTGCTCAGCTCAGGAAACCAGACCATGCTAAAGGCACAAGAGGAAACCCAGCTTCTCGATGATATCTGCCGCGTCGCGGTGAACACTGGGCGTTACTCACTTGCTTGGATTGGGTACGTTGAAAACGCATCTGAGCCATCCATAAAACTAATGGCTGCCTATGGAGAAGACAATACCTTCATTGAGCGGACCATTACTGCCACAAAGATACATGGCGATGACAGTCCCTTCAGCAGTGCCCTAACCACTGGGGAAACTGTAGTCTTCAATCAGCTTCGAAACCGGCCCGAAGGTTGGTGGGGCCGGATTCTGAAACAACACGGGTTTTCATCCGTCATAGCATTACCTCTAAATGTGGAGGAAACCACTATTGGGATTCTCAGTATCTATACCACGGAGAGCAAAGCCTTCAAGGAGCGCGAGGTCAAGGTGTTAAATGAGTTAGCGAATGACCTCTCCTACGGTATTGCGATGCTACGAACACACAAGGAACTCAGCAGGTCACGCCATGAGTTGTTGGAGAATTCCGTGCTTCTGGAAGCCATTCTCGAATCTACAGCAGAGGGGATTCTAGTTGTAGGCAGCGACGGAGCAATTATCTATAGAAATCGTCAGTTCCTTGAGCTATGGCAGATGCCTGAACACGTGGCAGACATCGCAGACCAGCGCAAACGTCTCAACTATCTAAAAAACCAGCTCTTGAATCCAAATGGCTTTGTAGAGCGCGTGGAAAATCTGATGGGGTCATCACTGGTTGATACCCACTACTATCGGTTCAAAGATGGTCGAGTTTTGGAAGGCACATCTTATCCTTTCATCAAACAAGAGAAGGGCTTGGGACGAATCTGGATTTTCCGAAACCTGACTCCCCTTATTCAGGCCAAGAATCGTTCCGAGCTGTACTTAGACCTCATGACACACGACCTTGGGAATGCTCTACAGGGTATTAGTATTGGCCTGGACATATTAAGGATGAATGAGGATGCCGTACGGCAGGTGGCACCAGTCCTTAATCAGATGGAAGAGGCATTAGAGCGGTGCACAGGGCTCATTACTAAAACACACGACATAAAGGGAATTAATCGCGAGGAACTCGATGAGGTATCACTCACAGAGGTCCTCAATGAATGCGTAGACGACCTCCGGGGGACTTGGAAGGATGTTGACGTACAGATTGACATGCCAGATGAGGACATAATCATCATCGCTGATTCGTACCTTAAGCAGTTGATTATGAATCTGCTTGAGAACGCTATCATACATAATGAGAGCAAATCGAAAGACGTCTACATCCATGTCAGGGGGGAGGACCAAGGGTATATCCTCTCTGTGGCTGATAATGGTCCCGGTTTTGAATCGGACCGACGTGAAGAGCTTCTTGACCCAGGCAGACGGTTTGGCGGAATAGGCCTCCATATAGTTTCCCAAATCACGGAGAAATATGGCGGCTATGTTGATGTGCATGATCGTATTAAGGGGTCACCAACATCGGGTGCCGAGTTCAGCGTCTGGTTTCCCTCTATTGAGAGAGGAAAACAATTTGGACATGGCAGCCACACAAATCAGAAATCTCAAAAGTGATGTGTTAGAGCTGCCCGTGCGTCTGGCAAACCATTAGGAAGCGACTGACAAACAGCGGCCCCTACTCTTGTAAGAGTTCATGCATAAGGATAACGGATTAGTCAACTAGTGGCAGGCATCCGGACCTCTTCAATGCATCTCTTACGTAATGAAATATATGCCTCACGCTGGGCTATCATCATCACAGTTGGCATTTCTAGAACGGCAGGATATGCATTTTCAACCAATATTGGAAGTATGTTGCCGATAAACATACAAGGGTACGAACCTCAGTATGCCGTCGATACCGCAGAGAATTATCGTTTAGGATGAAGGACTTTGGACTTCGTTGGATACCGCTCCAGCCCCTTATCGTTCTCCAGCCAAGTTTCACATCTCGCCGACGCTAATGCTGGAGGTATGATTAGTTATGGTATGTCAGACATCATTACCCGTGAATCGATTATAAATAATAGCACAGTATCCGGTCTATATGTTAAGATGATGGCCGATCAGAATCATCTCAATCTATGGGGAGATGCACCCCGAGGGAACTCGATGGCAGTCGCCAAAATTGGTGCTCGCAGGTGGGACAGATTCGAAATATACTCATCGGAGTTATGGACTGAGGACACCATAGCCATTCTGTCTAACAGACTGGACAAGCGCGATGTATTGGTCGTTATGAGGGTCGTCATGCACGTGATTACGTAGCTTGCGGAAGGATTTCTTATCAAATAGGACTCTGCCTACGTTCATGCTTGTGGTATATGCCATGTCAGCAAGGAATAAAGGGAGAATGAGAGCGTAAAAAGACGTTCGTAAACAGCTTGAGAGGCCAGTGAGGTGAGCATTTCCAGCAACTTGAGTTACGTTGACAAAATTCGACTATTCAAGAGAGATGCCAGATTATTTGTCGCTTCTAACGCCACTGGAGCGTTCGCCTTTGGCTTCAATTCTGTGATCTTCAATTTGTACATGATTGAGGGTGGATTCTCCGAAGACTTTCTCGGGTTCTTTCTGTCAGTATCCATGTTTGCTACTGCCTTTATAGCAATAGGTGCAGGAATGGTCAGTGACCGGCGAAGTAGAAAGAAAATTCTGTTGGTAGCCAGCCTCATTTCCTTCATCTCATTCATTATTCAGTATACTCTGCTTGATCCTGTTTTATTGCTGCTGTCTCAGGTATTGTATGGCTTCTCAAGTGCTTTTACACAGGTTTCTTGGTCTCCCTATATCACAGAACTCTCAACAAATGAAGAGCGAGCCCATTTGTTTGGCGTTAGTGGAGGATTCTCACTTCTTGCCGTGCTGGCAGGAAATATCCTGAGTGGTTTTCTTCCACGCCTCCTATTTGGGCCTCTAGGAATAGCCAGTTCCCTCTTCCTTTCGTATAGATGCACTCTATTAATCAGTCTCATTCCAATGGCAGTCTCAAGCCTACTTATGATTCCAATGAGCAGCGACCCGCCTACTCAACATTCGACGCGTCTTGGTTTCGATAATGTGAGAAATTGGAGTTTCATTGGAAAATACTCAACGACTGTTACTACTGTTGGGCTCGGTGCTGGGATGATTGTGCTCTTCTTCAATATATTCTTCTCAAATGTCTTTCAAGCCGATTCTGCTCTGATTGGGCTAATTTTTGGTATCAATACAATTGTCCTAGCAATCGGTAATTTCTCCGCTCCAGCGCTCGCAGATAGGATTGGGAAAGTCAAGACAGTGGTTCTGACAGAGGCGCTGTCCATACCCTTTCTCCTTATGATAGCATGGTCTCCATTCCTTTACCTAGCAGTCATTGCATACGTGTCGCGAACAGTTTTGATGAATATGGCTGGACCTGTCTCCAGTGCCTTTTTCATGGAGGGTCTTTCAAAAGAAGAGCGTGCTACAGCTGTTGGCATCGTTAGAAGCGGTGATTCGCTTGTGCGTGGCATTGCGGCAAATATTGGTGGAGTCCTGCTTGCGGCAGGTCTATACAGATTGCCATACATACTGGTTTCTGGATTGTATGCTCTTGCTGTCATCCTCTTCTATCTGTTCTTTAGGAAAGAGGAAAAAGCCATGAGGGCTGCTCAGGAGGCTGAGATGGTAATTAGAGCAGATGAGGAGATTCCAGACGCAACATGATTAATTAGCTTTAATTCCTTAACAAGCCATTCTTATTCTAAGGGCTCTGGTGATAAATCTGATTTGCTCTCTTCATAATTTCTTCATCAGCAGGAAATACTATCGGTATTGCTCTATAATCCACTTCACAAGGGCTGCCGTGAGCAACATGAAATACAATCTTAGGCCGTCCGGAATCGGTTCCATGCTCTATTTCAATCAGATAGCTCATTGCTGTAGAGTAGTCACCATCTGAAAGAGCATGACGGCAGATACTACTCTGTCCCTTCTCCTCTCCATGATCTCCAAGTAATGCAAAGACATCAGAAACGTCCGAGACATCTCTCAGAAGTTCATATCCGCGATTCATTCGAGTTTCCGAATCCTCCATCACGTTAGAGGCATCATTTCTAATTCCTTCACCCAAATCATCTTTAGTATCAAGCATTATATGATGACTGCTCCGAAGCACCTTTCGCTTTGACCGCTCAAGAGTATGTTCGCCATCTGCAATCTCAATAGCGAGAACGGTGTCTTTGTCTGCAAGGATGACATTTCCCCACTGGTAAATCCGCCCCTTTTGTTGTGATTCAACAACCATGTCAAGACCATCTTCTGCATCTTTGGCGAACATCAGTATTTGCTCAGATAAGACATGAAACGATGGAGTGTCAGTCGCTTTAACGTGTGTATTTGCCATTGCAAGCCCATTTCTGTTCACGCCAATTGCAAGGCCTACGTTCTTGCCCGAACCGACTTCAATGCCTCTCACTCCAAAACAATCTACGTCGTAGAAAATCTCGTCTTTATGCTCAGAAGACTGCAAATCCCTATTCTTAAAGAGAATGGTCTTTTTCTTATCTGGAAGGATAACAGCACCAGCAAGGCTAGGCATCTACACCACTTTTATGAGTAGAAGAGCCCCCTATAATATAGGTATCGCGTTGGAATTGCGTTATTAGGAGCATTTGCCATGCTTGACAGCTATTTAATCAAATCTGAACTCGAAATAAGTTATATTGACCCGGACCTAATAGTATTCGATTCTCTCGATTCAACAAACAAGGTTGCAAAGGAAATGCTCCAGAAACACGCAAAAGAGGGCACCATTGTGGTTGCCAAAAACCAAGAAAGAGGAAGAGGGCGTTATGATAGAAAATGGCACTCTCCCGCAGGCAGCCTATACATGTCCATTATTCTAAAACCTGAGAATGCAAGTCACGAGCTTCCTTTGTTATCTCTTCTCATGGGTTGTGCCTGTGCAGAAGCGATTAGCGGATTGTTCGATATTGATGTTGGATTGAAATGGCCCAACGATCTGATTGTAAATGAGCGGAAACTTGGTGGAATTCTTTCAGAGATAGTCACAGTGAGAAATCAAATTCGAGGAGTTATACTTGGTGTAGGAATAAATCAAAATGTGAATGAGGATGATTTTCCCCAAGAACTGCAGAAATCGACAACTTCGATTCAGATGGAGCTCGGTTACCCAACCTCAATTGAACTACTTATTGCCGGGATTATCAATAATGCAGACAAGAGATTAGCCAATGTGTCAAGGGAAGATTCTTACGACTCCATCATCAGGGAATTTAGAGCGTTATGTATCACAATCGGTAGAGATGTTCTAGTTCAAGATGCCCATGAAACTTGGAATGGGACGGCAGTCGGCGTTGGTATTGATGGTTCACTAGAGGTAAGAGATGAAAATGACCGAATTCGACGAGTTCGAGCGGGAGAAATTGTTCATATCCAGCATGAGGGGAGTTGAAAACGTTGGACCCATTCGCAGCAAGAATACCTGAAGACCGCTTAGATGAAGTACGAGTAACACTACTCGATATGGATGATACTTTTGCAAGACGCCCCAAGGGGAAACATGAGGTATTCCGTATTGCTTACGCCGGTGGGGTGATAATCGGATACACCACAGGTTCCGTTGTGGCAAATACAGTTGGGGCAATAGAGCTGCTGCGAAAGGTCTTGAGGGAGATGGATTTTGCAGATGAAGGAAAAACCGTGATTGGTTCTGATGAAGCTGGGAAGGGTGAATGGCTGGGTCCGCTGGTCGTTTGTGCAGTAGCCCTCTCTCCAGAGCAATCCAAAGAACTCAGAGCACTAGGCGTCCAAGATAGCAAAGAATTGACCCCGCGTCAGATTGGGAACAGAGCATACGATATTGAAAGAAACAGCCTAGCAATCGAATCCGTATTGATTCCGCCTGATACGTTCGAGAAGCGACTCAAGGAAATGAGAGCTGAAGGAAAGAATCTCAATGACTTGTTAGCTTGGGCACATGCAAAGGCTATATCTCAAGCCTACAGGAAGCTTGAAGCCCGACGAGAAGATTCAGAAATCAAGGTAGTAATCGACGAATTTGCACAGGCAAAGGCTCGATTGAGATTAGAACGAGAAATTGACTTGAATTCCATTGAACTCATTCAGAAACCGGCCGCAGAGGATGTTATTGCTGTCGCCGCTGCGAGCATTATGGCACGCGATATCCGCGATACCTGGATAGATCAGACATCTCAAGAGCTGGGTTTTGAACTGGTTGGAATGACTGTTCAAGAGGCGAAGAAACGGAAAAATCTCGCTCGATTTGCCAAAATATCCTATATGAACGATGCATAGATTCTCTTCAGCCATTACGGGTAGTGGGCATATTTTTCGAACGGCACAACATTCAAAACGATGAGGGGATGCCCTTCTAAGAATAGAGCAGAGGTTGCGTCGAAGATGACTGACGACAAATTTGATGAGCTGCGAAGAATGAGAGAGAAGGCCATGCTTGGCGGTGGTGAAAAGCGGATTGAACGCCAACATGAAAAAGGAAAGCTAACAGCCAGGGAACGGATAGACAGCCTGATGGACCCTGATTCCTTTGTTGAGATTGATGAATTTGTTGTCCACAGGGAAACAGAATTTGGCATGGATGAGAGGAAGCCTTTGGGGGACGGTGTGGTCACTGGCTATGGGACTATCAACGGTAGGAAGGTCTTCATTTTTAGTCAGGATTTTACCGTATTTGGCGGCTCTCTGTCTGAGATGTATGGAGAGAAGATGTGCAAAATCATGGACCTCGCAATGGCAGCTGGTGCTCCCCTCGTTGGTCTTAATGATGGTGCAGGGGCTAGAATCCAAGAGGGTATCAAATCCCTTGTTTCATATGCAAACATATTTCGAAGGAACACTCATGCCAGTGGAGTTATCCCTCAGATATCAGCCATCTTAGGCCCATGTGCTGGCGGTGCTGTATATAGTCCTGCAGTGACTGACTTTACACTGATGGTCAAAGACCTTGCCTATATGTTCATTACGGGCCCACAGGTCATTGAAACCGTCACGGGAGAGAAGGTGACAAAAATGGAGCTGGGTGGTGCTATGACGCACAATAGCACTAGTGGTGTCGCACATTTTGCCAGTGAAGACGAAGAGCACTGTTTCGACCAGATTAGAACCCTACTATCCTTCATTCCTAGCAACAATATGGAGGATCCTCCTCGCATGGAAACTGGGCATGCCCCAGATGATGTAGATGAATCAATAGATGAGCTAGTACCTAATGACCCAAACAAGCCATATGACATGCGTGACCTGGTAAGAAAGCTTGTTGATAATGGCGAATTCTTCGAGGTTCATGAACACTTTGCAAAGAACATGATAGTTGGATTTGCTCGATTTGATGGACGCTCGGTGGGTATTGTGGGCAACAATCCTGCTCATCTAGCAGGAACACTCGATATCAACGCATCTGACAAATGCTCCAGATTCGTTAGATTCTGCGATGCCTTCAATATCCCCGTCATCACATTCATGGACGTTCCGGGCTATCTACCGGGCACCCAACAAGAGTGGGGAGGGATTATCAGGCACGGAGCAAAGATTCTCTATGCGTTCGCAGAAGCAACGGTGCCATTGATTACGATTGTCACTCGCAAGGGATATGGCGGTGCTTTTGATGTGATGTCATCAAGGCACATAGGGGCAGATTTGGTTTATGCATGGCCAACAGCTGAGATTGCAGTCATGGGGCCAGAGGGTGCAATTAACATCATCTTCAGAAAAGAGATTGCTGAGGCAGAAGACAAGGAAGCAAAGCGAGAAGAACTAGTAAAGGAATATCGCGAGAAATTCGCGAACCCCTATGTTGCAGCGGGATTGGGCTACATTGACAAGGTCATATTTCCCCATGAAACCCGACCTTTGATTTGTAGGGGTCTAGATATGCTGGAAACCAAACGACAAACCCGACCTCCCAAAAAGCATGGCAATATTCCCCTCTAACCTTGAGAATATCTGTGTTTCATCATAGTCCCCCCAATGAATGGACAATGAGCCTACTAGAAATCTTCACTTAGCCAAGGTTTGCATTTTGGAAACCTTCCATTTCTAGGCTCATTTTAGCCGTATCTAGCTGACTATTAACTAATCTGTCCGACGTAGCAATACTAATTGCGTAATTTTTGGGGCTATCTAGATGCTCTAGAATCTAATAGATGGGCTTTTAGAGGGCTCATTTCAATTTCAAGCTGAACTTCTTCTCAGCCTTTTCTAGCTTGGGAGCAATAACAATCCTGCAGTATGCTTGGTTTGGATTATTCTTGTAGTAATCCTGATGGTAATCTTCTGCTTCATAGAAGGTGCCAAGCGGTTTAATCTCGGTTACGATTGGCTGCTTGTATTCTCCACTCTCTTCTAGTCTGGCCTTGACTTTTTCAGCTACGTCTTTTTGCTCTTCGTTATGATAAAGGATAATCGAGCGATACTGGGTTCCCACATCATTACCCTGTCGATTTAGAGTTGTTGGGTCGTGGGTCTTGAAGAAAATCTCTAGAAGCTCTTCATAGCCAATTTCATCTGGGTCATACTCTATCTGTGCAACTTCAGCATGACCGGTCTTACCAGTGGTGACCTGCTGGTATGTCGGATTCTCAACATGCCCACCTGCATATCCAGACTCTACTGATTTTACGCCCTTCATTCTTTCAAAGACGGCCTCTACGCACCAAAAACATCCGCCGCCAAACGTTGCTTTTTCCATGAGCTGACATCAGCATTTGAGTTAATGAATAAAGAGGAAGCGGAAAAATGAGGATTACGTCAATCTCATTCCTTTCTCGCAATGTATTCAATATATACCATCTTACGATTATGAAATCGAGAATCGAGAATCCTTTTTTCCTTGAGAATGATTCTTGCGTCCATGAAATATTGGTCTGCTTCATTATCCTGATAATAACTATGAACTGTGGGTTCCCCATCCTCCAGAGCTCTCCATTCGCCCGGTCTAACTTCTTCTCCCTCTCCATAGCCTTGATCTTCAACAGACAAAAAATTCACATACAGAAATCCTTGGGATCTTAGAACCCTCTTCATTTCTTGCATGGCTTTTGCTGTATTATGTTTGGTGAGATGGAAAATGGAATTCTGCGAGTAGACATACCCAAAGCTCTCATCATCGAAGGGAAGGTCTGTCATATCTCCTTTCTGTATATTGAGGTCTACATTATGTTCCTCTTCAAACCGCTTGGCCCTCTCAATCTGATTTTCCGAGATGTCAATACCGCATGTATCAAAACCAAGTTGATGTAACAGACCCAGTGGAGGTATTTTGCCGCCTGCTCCACAATCTAGGACTGACTTCTGCACCTCATTATCTGGAAATAGGCGGTCTACATAATACAGAAATCTGTACACATTAGGGTTGAAGATAATGCGTTTCATTAGGTCACTTCCGCTTCTACGATTCCGCAACTTCAACCACATCTAAAGCCTATTGGTAGACGAAGTTTAGCCGCAGCAAAAACAGGAATAGATTATCTCTCATGCATGAGAAGTTTGATGATAACGGAAAATGTACGCTATTGTTCGTTGCAATTCATCGGACGGTCAATGCACTCCTTGAAATCCTCTATAGTGATCTTATTGAAGCCAAGTTCCTGCCTACGTTTGTTATCCAGCTCATATGCACGCTCAAGTGTGACTTCCCGGACGGTGTTCTTTTCGGCCTTGGAATACGCTGTGTTGCGGTCAGTGAAAAAGTTCCACATACAACCGCATCCCTCGTAGCCCCACAGTCTTTCATCATTCAAGATATTTCATTCCTTCTCTGTCAGTTTCCTTACATAAGGAATTAGGAATGCAAGATTTCTTTCTCATGATAGCATTCTGAAAACTGAACGCAGCAGAACTACTATATACTATCGCCGTGGACATAGCTATGTTCCGCCATGACGAAACTAAAGATTACTGATACTACTCTTCGTGACGCACATCAATCATTGATTGCGACTCGGATGCGTACTGAGCACATGCTACCTATATGCGAAACAATCGACCAGGTGGGCTACTATTCACTCGAAATGTGGGGCGGAGCCACTTTTGATAGCATGATGCGATTTTTGGACGAGGACCCTTGGGAACGCGTGGAGAAGCTAAAGGATGCAATGCCAAAGACGCCATTCCAGATGCTACTAAGAGGGTCAAATATCGTTGGGTATCGTCAATATAGTGATGATGTCCTCGAAGCATTCATAGAAGAGGCAGTCAAAGCTGGCATAGATATTTTCCGGATTTTCGATGCGCTGAACGACGTAAGAAACATGGAACCATCCATGCGGTTCGTAAAGCGTGAAGGCGGACATGTTCAGGCAAGCTTCTGTTATACCCTCAGCCCCGTCCACAATAATGAGAGATTCGTGGAGAAGGCCAAAGATTTGTACGCCTTAGATGCAGACTCAATCTGTATCAAAGACATGGCAGGATTAATCACGCCAACTGCTGCTTACGATCTAGTTACCAAGTTGAAAGACGAGTTGGACATCCCAATCCAGCTGCACTCCCATTATACCAGTGGGATGGCCTCAATGGCATATTTGAAGGCGGCAGAGGCAGGCGTTGACGTTGTGGACTGTGCAATTTCCCCCCTCTCTATGGCAACTTCTCAACCGGCTGTCGAATCTATTGTCGAGGCTCTAAAAGGAACAGAACGTGATACGGGTCTTGATATAAATCTCCTATCAGAGATTGCAGATTACTTCAGAGATATCAGACGGAATTATTCTGAATTTGAAGGCAGTCTCAAGGGCGTCAATCCTCAGGTTCTGATCTGGCAGATTCCTGGAGGGATGCTATCAAATCTAGACAATCAACTTAGAGAACAGGGTGCCTTGGACCGATATGACGAGGTCCTTCAAGAGGTTCCAAGAGTGCGAGCTGATTTAGGTTACCCACCATTAGTGACGCCATCGTCTCAAATCGTTGGTACTCAAGCAACTATGAACGTTATAACAGGCGAACGATACAAAATGGTTCCGCACGAAGTAAAGCAGTACGTTCGCGGTTTATATGGCCGACCTCCAGCGCCAATAGACCCCGAAATCAGAGAGAAAATCATAGGGGATGAAGAGACCCTTGAGGAGCGCCCAGCGAGCTTGCTTTCAACTGAGATTCCTAAAGCGAGAGAGGCTCTGAAGGGTATTGAACATGACCGTCGCGATGAGATATCCTACGCCCTCTATCCTCAATACGCCCTTGACTTTCTAGTACGAAAGTCAAAACGAAAGCAACATGGTGAAATGACTCCCGAAGACCAGCTTGCTATAATAGCATCGGTCCTTCATATGATGAATAAACGGGGTGGGTTCTCGATTGTCCCCTCTGGTACGGGAGATATGTGGACTGCAAATGGGCGCGAAGATGGACAAAGGCAACCTGTTCAAGCGGCAGCAGGAAGATGGGCGAAAGCTGCCTCACAATGGACTGTTTCTGGAAGAAGAGAACAGACACGACGATTATAGTACAATCAATATCAACATCAAACAGGGTAAATGAAATGAGGGCATAATTAAAATGCCTGATGATAGGAGAACGTATCAAGTGGTCAACAATGAGTCCTGAATACAAAGCCAAACTAGCCGATGTGACTTATGATGTCGAGGTCGACTTGTTGGATGAGGGTGGAGTGGTTGTTGTCAAAATAGGTGACCAAAGCTTTACCATGAAACCTACAAAGGGAGAAGATGGCGTTTGGATCGTGAATGACAGGACAACGGATCACCAAGTGGAAGTACTAAAACGGTCTGGCAATACTGTATCAATCCAATTAGATGGTGAAGAGTATACGTTAGAGTGGATACGAGCAAAGAAGGCGGATACCCGTGTTCCGGTCTCGCCATCGTCATCCGCAGGAGCCAAGAATCCTGACGGGATCTACCCTCCAATGCCTGGAAAAATAACAGAAGTCCATGTTGTTGTCAATGATGCAGTACAAGAAGGCGATACGCTGTGCATTCTTGAAGCCATGAAAATGTTCAACGAACTGAAGGCGCCCAAGTCTGGCAAAGTTATGGAAGTAAATGTGGAACCAGGCATGTCTGTCGTACCCAGTGATTTGTTGATTCTCATTGAGTAGGTGGTTGTGTTGGAACCTGTTCATATCATTGGGGCTGGAATGACCAATTTCGGGCGCTTGGATGAATCCATTGTAGACCTCGCCAAGGAGGCATCAATTAAGGCACTCGAGGACTCTCAGGCATCTGGAGAAAAAATCGACCATATCTTCGTAGCTTCTCAGAATCCCGATGAATTTACTGGAGTAGGTCATTTATCGACTCTAATGGCTGATGAGTTGGGTATCGTTCCAGCTGGGGGGAGTCGTATTGAGAGCGGACCTTCATCAGGTGCAAGTGCATTCGAGGCTGGTTTTGCTATGATTCGTTCTGGTTTAGCGGAATTAGTCTTGGTCATCGGTGTGGAGAAGATGTCAGAGGTTTCTCGTGAACGAGCATCCGCTATCCTCGCCAAGATGATATCGAGAGAGAATGAAACCCGCTACGGCGCAACACCAGCTTCCTTGGCGGCCCTAATTGCTTGCCGATATCTGCATGATTATGGACTCACTCGCAATGAGTTATCCCTAGTTCCTGTAAAGGCTCATAGAAACGGAGCGAGAAATTCCTTAGCCCACTTTCAAAAAGAGATTACTGTGGAAAAGGTGAACGAAAGCCCCATAGTATCGAGCCCCCTTACTCTCTTTGATTGTTGTCCAACTAGCGACGGGGCAGCCAGCCTTGTACTAGCATCTGCTGATAAAGCAAGAACGTTGGGTGTCATCGGCGACTCGGCTACAATCAAGGGAATAGGACATGCAACCGATTTCCTGGCAGTCCAGCACAGAGATTCCCTTACATCTCTATCGGCAACGGTGAAAGCAGCGAGAGATGCATTCAGAATGGCAAAGATGCGCCCTGAAGACATAGACGTATTTGAACTGCATGATGCATTCTCCATCTTGGAGATTATTGACATCGAGGATGTGGGGCTGGCTAAAAAGGGGCAAGGCATTGAAATAATCAAATCGGGAGATGCTGAGGTTGACGGTAAGACGCCAATCAACACAACCGGAGGCCTGAAGTCACGGGGCCATCCGACTGGTGCGACCGGTGTTGCTCAGATCCATGATGTTTTCCTACAACTCATAAATGGAGCTCCTAAAGCCCTGCAGGTTCCTAATGCATGTAGAGGGTTTACACACAATATTGGCGGATTCGGAAATAATATGATTGTGGCTATTTTGGAACGAACAGATAAATAATATTTCCAGCGAACACCTAATCTGGAAGATTTCTCCATATAAACGGGATTTTCTTATTAATTAACTATCCTGTCTTAAGGGTAACATAGGTCTGACCATATTTGGCCCAACAGGGACTTGGACATCCAATTATGACCAAAAGAACCAGGCGACGAGATGGATATTGCGGTTGTCTGATTGAAGCGTGATCCACCTCGGAACAGAAGTCCAAGACAGAAGTTGGTTCCAGTTAGGAAAATGGAGAGATAATAAAGATGCCCAAAGGATTAGCTGTTTTAAAGTGGGACGATGAACTCGGTCCGGTAGTCACTGCCAAAACACCCAAGAATTTCAAGACTGGGTTGGATCCCACGACGAGTATGAGAGTATACGGAATTGCCACCCTCGGAGAAACTGAAGAGTCTCAGAAGCCAGGATTTACATCCCTTTCGTTCGACGACTTCAAACTTGCCGTGTATTATGGTGGGTTGAACATGCACATGAAGGGAAAACCCTCCATGGTGTTCTTGGTTCTGGATCCTGATGAAGCCCCAGAGGTTTACAAGGATGCGTTACCTGAAATTGCAACTCAGATTTTCTTGAATACGGAAGATGATAATTACAAGGCCATGGTGCCAAAGCTGTACAAGCAGATAGCTCGGTATACCATGATGACACCAGAGCAACAGCAGGCATCCGTGTTGAACGATCCCGTTCGCCGAGCCATTCTTCAGACCCTAACTCGGAATGGTACAATTGAATCAAGCGACCTCGAACAAATCATCTTTGAAGAAGTCGGTAAGAAAATCGATATGGATATAGTTCTCCGTCCTTTGGTGAAGATGGGCATAATCGCCACTGGATGGGTTGAGGGACTCTCAACTGAGGTGATCTATCTTGTTAGAGCTATACTCATCCTCCGGAAGACATCTCCAGCAACACTCAAACAGGTGCGGTCGGGTGGATTTTCTTCGGAGGTTGGTGAACAGTACTTGAGTACTGCTAAGCGCTACCACAAGAACTACATCGCACGGCTCCGGCGTGATCTCTCTGAAACTATTTGGCTTGAAGCAGAAGAACTTGCAGAATATCTCCTTGACTTCGATGCCTATGACCTTATCAAGATTCTCAGAAAAAGTCCGCAGCTCACAGAAGACCTACCGGACCTGCTTGATGAGACGAAGTCCAAGATTCGAAAAGTGATAACAAAGCTAGAGAAGGGGAACATTGTGCTTAGAATTAATGACGAGGACGGTCGAGAGCATGTTATGCTGAACTGCAGCCCCGAGGTCGTGACAGTATATCCTGAGTGGCTGATAGAACGGACTGTCCATCTGTATAATGATGAAGACATTCCCAGCAGACAAGCGACTCACTATCTGGAAGTGCTGAAGAACTTTCATCCTGTCAATGCATCTGCAACCATGGAGGTGGAATAGTTGAAGCGTTCGACTAAATTCCTCATACTAGCAGCACTTGCAATAGTGTTGTTGCTTCCTCTGGCAACGGGCAATCCTTCAACTAATGCTGTAAATCAGAATCCAGTTCTAGATGCGGACAATTCACTACAAATTCGTCATGGTAATCTAGAAGTTGCGGGCATTCAAGACGAGGCAAATTGGTGGAATAGCACATATATCTACAGACGCTATTTCAATTTCACAGAACCAGGCATTTCTTCTCGCACCCTCTCTCCCGTTCATCTGTATCTCACATTCGTCGAGGGTCATTGCTACAGTGATTCTATACGCGTGGCGTACTATAACGACCCCGACTGGACTCTGCTACCATTCCAAACTTGGAATACTACCTATGATGAAACTGGCAACTACATTCTCTCAACTAGGGTCAGCTTTATGGTCAATGTTTCCGAGGGAGCAACTGAGCAGAATTACTATGTCTATTACGCCAAAGAAGATGTCGGGTCTGTGAGTTATCCTGAATTCTATCCATTCATCTACAAGAGCTACACATTCTCTCTCCTGAGTCTAGTTTCGTATTATGATGATAACAACTACCTCATTGAGATGTATGACCCCTCAAGCAAGACATGGGACGATCCAAGGAACCTTGATGACCGATGGTCTGGAACTAGCGGAAGCGTGTATCCAAGCAATGTTCCAAACGGCACTCTTGACCAATATGATGCTGCTCGCTATGAACCAAGTAGCTACTCGTATTCCCTATTCCATGGTTATTATGCGATATACTCTAACTTTCCGATGGCTGTCAGCATGGGTCAAGGAGATGAGGGCTCCAATTCTGCAATGAATGACTGGTTCCCAGGGGTAAATGAAATGAGCCAAGGGACTGGAACTCATTTTGTCATCGGGGGTGTCGAAGGATTTGATGATAGAAATGAGGGAATGTACTGGATTCAAGCTCACGAGAACGACACCGATGTCTGGGTTACCAGCATATCTGGCTCCGCAGAGTCCGGATGGGCATTCTATAATCAAACGTCAATATCAGATACCGATTGGCCAGTGACTTTGGATGCGGGAGAGTATATCAGCAAGGGAGATGTTCTCTATACTGCTTATAAGAAAGTAAATTCAACGAAGCCAGTATCCATCAGGGCCGGTGACGATGATGCGTCACATGCGAGAGATATCTGGGGGTTTTATCCCGCAATTGATGGTCGGCTTGCAGGAAACGAGTTCTATACAATTGACATGGGTCACTCCAAGGACAGAACACGAGTCACAAACCTAGAAGAAACCACGATAATTGTGGACTGGTGGAGAAATTCAGGCTCAGGATGGTCATATGGTGGTTATCTCGATATATCCGCCAACAGCTCACAATCAATCAATCCCGGAACGGCAAGCGATACTAACCCAGAGGACATTCTTCACTTGAAGGCTCGCAATTCTGGAGATACATTCATGGTGGAAGGTCTCTATGACCCAACAAATGCCAGAGACGCAGGGGATTGGATACCCACTACTTCAGGACATCGATTCGGCTCTTCCTTCAAACTCTGGGGTATTAATTCCTACAAGTTCATGATTGTGGCTTTGGAGAATGCAGAAGTCAAGGTTACCGGATATAATGGTGGGACTCTTGAGATACCTGCAGGCGGAATGGCAGCATTTCGTCCTGTCGCCTCAAGTATGTCACTCTATCATATTGAATCCAATGCGAGTATTGGAGTAGTTGATCTTGGATTATTCTCTACCTCCTCGCCCTATAATCCAACAAGCGATACGGGATACGGGTGGCATGTGCCTGCATACACGCCTGAGGCTGATGAGAATGGTCTTGCCATTGTACAAGGCGATGAGCGTCATTTATTCGAGTTCGATATTACTGTTGTTGACCTAGACGGAGTCCCCGTTGAAGGGGCACAAGTTACACTCCACAATTCCACAGACAGTACGCTATGGTTGGATGAACAGGGCAGAAATCGAACCGGTGTAACCGATTCTAACGGCCTGGTAATATTCGAGGGCCTTCTAAATGCAACCTACGAAGTGAGAACGAGGATAGATGCTTCTAACTGGCTTTCTCCGACTCCATCTGGTTCCATTTGGGTGACCAATACTTCTGACCATGCAATAACTGGATCAGTAACACCTATTGAAATCACGCTGGAAATGGCGAGCTTCAGTCTTCACTTTGAGGATTTGATGGGCAATTCCATGGATGCAACCCCGGATGATACAACTACTGTCCGTGTTACCAATGGTAGCAGCCCAGATGTATTCCTGCATTACGAGGAAACTAATAGTACCGGATGGGCGAGATTCTATAGAATGCCTGCTGCTGACTACAATGTTTTTGTTAGATATGATGGGCCTGTTGATAGCTATCTCTACTCGGACATGGATAAGTTTGGAAGTTGGTCTCTATCAGTCGATGAGTTCTCATCTGGATCCTTCGAACATCCGGATTGGGTACTACCTCTCACCACACTCGATATCTACGTAGAGAGTTGGGATGATCTCCCTGTTGACAATGCAATGGTTGTAATCGATAATCAGAATGAAACTGGCTACCAAATCACGAAATGGACAAACTCCTCAGGTCAATTCACATTCTATAGGATTGTAAACGGTACTTGGAGCATTGAGGTAACCAAAGATGATCTCTATGGAGATACACCTACTGCCTTAAATGATACCGAAACAATCAACGATCTTCAGGGATATGAATCAAAGACTGTTGAACTACCAATAAGCCAGCTAAGGATAAGGGTCACTACTGAACAAGGTGAAGACTACCCCGTATCCAATGCCGACGTAAATGTAACACTCGTGGATGGAACACCTTCACTGAATCCTATTGCTCAGGGCAAAACAAACAGCACTGGCTGGATAATATTCTACTATATCCATGGAAATATCTCATCACCATATTATTCCCCGGTATCTTACAATATTACCGTAGTTTCAGGTGATGAAAGTGCACAGCTACTTGGAGCAAAGGTGGATTATGATTGGGAGTACTTCAACTGGATTAACATAACGACGCCCGCATATCCCGATGCTTACACTGAATTGAATTCAACTCTTAGTATTGTTAATATCCGTTGGAATACAAACAACTCTGGACTAGTCGTCGGATGGTATGACAGGGATGGAGAAACGACAACCTCCGAAATATCTACGAAGACATGGCTGAATATTTCTGTCAGCTATGATGGTGTGACCTATTTCGAAGATACTTGGGCTGGGAGCGGCACTTGGATAACTAGTACTTCTTCCATTAACTTCAGCATCGTCATTAATGCCACTGCGTGGGGCCTCAATGTCATCGATGGTCAATACGTAATGACCGTGAGAGCTCACTCTGACAGCGCCAGTTATAACGATCCATCGCCGATGACTATCTACATCGATGTGAATCCCGCCAGAACCAGTGCTGGAAAAGAAACCAGTACAATCGCCGAATACTACAACACTCATTCGGAGTACTTATTCTGGTTATATGACTCAGATAATGATGCGAATGTGACGGGTCTTGGAACATATTCCTTCTTGGTGATTGGCACAAGCTACTCAGGAGACTTGGTGGATAATGCAAATGGTTCATACTCGCTATCTGCTACGGCCTTGAATGACTTGCCGGTGGGCAGTTACTCAATGAGCATCTCGCTAGAAAAGAGAAACTATGTCAACCAGACTTTTACCATTTCATTAGAGATTTCAGAAGTGCCGATGCTTGTAACAGATTTGAGTGTAGTTGACTATGATTGGGATACCACACCTCATTCCTTGACATTTTCATACGTCTTCAATCTACCTGGAAACAACACTGATGCCGGTCTGAGTGGAGTATCTGTGACAATCAGATGGTACACTGATGCTGGCACTTCATATCTAAATGTGAGTCGAACTTTGTCCGAAATTGGGGAGCAATTCACGTACACCTTCAACAAGGATCTCTTGCCTGTGGGTGATTGGAATGTAACAATCACCTGTTCAAAAGTCAACTATCAGGAAGCTACAGGAGCTTTGGCTGACTTCTTGACTGTATCTAGGGCACCAACAAATCTTGAGGTTGTAGGATCTGATTCGCAGACCATCGATTGGTTAGATTCTGCAACCTATCAGGTGAACTACACTCGGACCTCAGGCAATGCTGGGCTAGATGATGCCACATTCACTCACACATGGGACGATACAGTATCTCTAACCTACGAGGGGAATGGAATCTACACTGTTTCAGTAGGTGGAGCTTTCGACTCTGGCACATACATATTTGAGCTCAATCTCAGTAAATCCAATCATGAATCATACATGGTTCCTCTCACCATTAATATCCGAGTCCCATTGTTCATTGAGGCGGAATATGGCTCAGCAGAGAATCCGTTAGAAGTATACTGGACACAATCATTTAGCCTGGAAATCCTTCTGCTGGACCAATCAATTGGAGCACCCGTCGATGGTGCCACAGTTAGTTACAACTGGTTCTTGGAATCAGTTATCGACCAGAGCGGTGATTTAGATGACTTCAGTGGTGGCATCTATAACAAATCCCTTGATGCCAATGATGCAGTGCCTCAAGAGGACCTCTACGAGATTGAAATCGTAGCCACAAAGGCTGGTGCAACTTCAGATTCAACGACCATCTTCGTCAGAATACTGGCGGTGCCAAATGAAATAGTACTAGAACTAGATTACTATGAGAAGTACTATGCTGATGTATTCGAGGTTAGATTCTACTGGAACAACACACTCGATAACGCTCCAGTATTATCACCTGACCTCGCATCATATTACTTGGTTGACCTTGATACCGCTATTGTAGACACAAACGACTATGGCGATGGTACCTATGGATTCACTGTTGACACTCGTGGCTTGGGAATGAATGTGTTTGGCGAAGGACCGGTCTATGTCATTCAAATAGAGATGACTAAATTAGGCTTCGAGATGCATGACTTCACGACAGTGATTATTCTTGTACAGGAAACAGATGCTTCTCTTGTGATTGACCCAATCGACCCTGTGAATTGGTCTGCCTCCTTTGACATTACGGCGCATCTCTATGATGACCGTCATGGTGGACTAATTTGGGAGAATGCGATTGTCACGGTCAGCTGGGGCACAATGAGCTTGGAGTTAGATAACAATGGCGATGGAAGCTTCACGGGAACTATCGAATCGGATGAATGGTTCTCAGCCTCAGAAAATCCATACAACCTTGACTTCACATACACCATGCCAAATTTTGTTGATAACACAAACGATACTGATGTGACAGTGGTCCCTGTTGAGGGAGCTATCTTCAGAGATGAACTGACAACTCCCGAGTCTGTTGAAATAAAATGGACTAATGAATTCAACCTCAGAGTGAATGTGAACAACATCTATGGTGGCAATGTGAGCATTGATGGTGCCACGGTCTACTATGTTTGGTCTGGATTCCCAACAGTCTATCTGTTGAACTATCAGCCGACTTCCCATGACTACTCTGCAGTGGTTTCGTCGGACCAAGTACCTGCAGGTGACCATACCCTGATCGTGAAGGTCGCCAATGAAAATTACACAATACCAGACCTTGAGCTACCTGTTACTGTTCTCCCTGTCGACACTTCGCTCGACCCAGAGAGCCTCTCTTACGAGGTCTTCTACAGAACTACCGGACTCGATATCATGCTGACCTATGAGATTGATGATACAGAAGTAGATCTCACAGGCAGCCTGACTGGTGCAACTATTACCATGCAATTCGCAGGAACGACATACACTGCCACGTATCAGAGCAGCAGTCAGATGTACAGATTGACATTCAATCCTTCTGAGGTTGATGTTTCTGAAGTACCAGGTGTAATCACTTTGAATATATCAGCAACTCTGCAGAACTATACGACTCAATCTGTGGCTCCTGTTCTATCTATTTATTCGGAAACGTCCCTTGTGGCTCCCGATGTAGTTGCAGAAGAAGGAGACACCTTCCTAATTGCAATAGAGTATCTCGATATATCGAGTGACTCGCCTATTGGACCATCAACAATCAGCAGTTTGACGCTGCAAACACCCACGACTGAATTCACTCTGTCCGCAGGTGATTTCGAATTCAACGGAACTCACTACGTGATAGAACTAACGAGCAGCCAGATTGGAGACGTGAGGGCAGAGCCATATCAGCTATTGGCTTCAGCTTCAGCCCCAATGTACAGGAATCAAACTGAACAGGTGATTAGGGTTACCATTTCAGAACAGACTATTGGCATACTAGGAATCGTAAGGCTCCCTGTATCCCTCCTACAAACAATTCTCATCATGACTGGTATCTTTGTGGTAGTTGGTGCGATTGCTGTTGGATATCAGCGATGGAAAATACCCTTCCAGATAAAGCAAATCAATGGCGCACTCAAGGATATTGAGGATGGCGACCGCGCAGAAGTCGAAGGCCTCAAGAACATGGGTGAGGTCATATCCGATCTCTTGGCTCCTGGGCTTGCTGAACTCGATATGGGAGCACCAACAATAGATGTTAGCCCGGAGCAGGAATTCGAGGAACTGGGCGGCGAGGCAGATGAATTGCTCGGTGAGCTAGATGCCCTTGACGAGATTGATGGTCTGGGAGAAGAGATGGCAGACATTGAAGCAACCGACTATGAGGAGGAGCTCTCAGAAGAACTCGACTCGATGATGGAAGAGGAAGAAGCTATAGAAGAAGAAAACCTCGAGGAAGAGGCGCCCCCAGAAGAAGAACCTCTGGACGAGGATGAAGCAGAGGAGCTCGAGTGGGACGCGGAAGATGTGCAGGAGGAGGCAACACACGAGGGAACAGAACTAGAAGACATCAAGAAAGAACCTGTCGAGGAAGAGCCTGCAGTATCGGACGTTGAAGAAACCGAAGAAGCTTCAGATGAAGACAAGTCAACTGAAGATGAAACAACCGAGGAGGAGGTTGTAGATGGTGAGTTGCCATCAGATGAAGACGTCCCCTCGGAAGAACTCGAAAGTGAGGAGGATGTGTCAGAGGACTCGGCAGAATAAACCGGCGAATATGGGCGGGAGAGTTAGCTAATTCTCTCGCCTCTTTTCTATCCAAAACCTACAGGTTGTTTTGAAAATGAATTTCATGGAGATATCTTCTGGTCAGTCTACGAGAATACAGGTGCTTCTAGCCAGAGGATACCCCGAATATTCAGTTTTTAACACGACAAACACAATATGCTCTTATTCTTTGAATTGTTCAAGTGCAATAATGAATCGCGATACAACACATCTTTCCAAATGGATACCTAGTTTGACTAATGTACTGAGCTGGGTTCAAGTGGTGACTCCTGAATGATTAGAGCAATTCATGTATTCAAAGAGGACCGTACCCTATTCTCTGACACAATAGTATCCAGTAAGGATTTAGATAATGATGCAGTCATGATGCTGGTTTCATCATCTGCAAAGAAGATGCAAGAGTGGACAATCGATAGCATGGAAATAGAACGATTCAGGTACGTCTACATCAATAGTCATGATACGCAATTCATTTTGACAATGGACAGGCAAGCCTCACTAAACAAGGTTGAAGAAGCCCTCATTGAATTGGTATCTCGTTTTATGACTGCGTTCGAAAAGGACCTGGAAACCGATGACTGGAAAACAACTGACTTTGCTCCATTCGAAGCTGGTTTCAGGAAAATTATAGGCCGTATTCCTGTGAAAGTCTGTCTGGCAGGGCATGGGGGTACCGGAAAAACCACATTACTCGAGCTTGCCACTCTACCATCCAAAGGCCCGCCGCAGGAGTATGTACCGACATTCTTCGGAGATAAAGCCCTACTAAAGGCAAATTTCGACCCCTACGTCTTCAGTATGTTTGATTTGGGCGGTCAGGACCGATTCGTACAAGAGTGGGGCAAAATAATACGATCTGGTAGTATGGTTTTTGTAGTCACAGATTCCACTAATGATAATCTTGCTTGGACGCGAAGGGTTGCATATCCTGTTGTGAAGAACGAACTACCCTATGCTCGAATAATAGCGATTGCAAACAAACAAGATATCACAGGGGCGTTGTCCCCAGAAACAGTGGGCAAGAAACTTGGAATTCCTGCCTATGGGATGCAGGCTAATCAACGGGACTTTAGAGATAGATGGCTAGGTCTTCTTCGAGGGCTGGCATTTGAAACAATTGATTTCAAAGTAGTACGGGATATAGAGGTTGACTAAATATGTCTAATGAAAGTAATAGAATCAAAAGCCTGGTGAGCGAGGAAGAAAGAAAGAAGCTGGTGAGCGAGATATCTAATATAAAGGATATTCTTGATAGCTTCAAATATGGGCTTAATTTTGAACAATTTGCAGATGAGATTTTCAAGACTGTTGAAAATCAAACCATTGTGATCAAACGCCTAGAGTCAAAGATGAGGCAAATCGAAGAGCGAATGATGACGCTTGAGGCAACTCTCAAGGAAGGGATTTTGGTCCGCTTAAAAAGCGAAAATGGCGGCCTCAAAGAGCTTGAATCTGAGTACATTGTTGGGGAGGAAATTCAATCAGAGGATGAGCTATTAGAAGAACAAGAACTTGAAGATGCTGACCGGACTGAGCTTGAGAAGGAATCAATGCAGCTCTCATCCAAAATCGCTATGCTGTTTGAAAAGGAAAATGAACTGCTAGAAATGGCACTGAATGATCCTGCTGAGGCAGAAGAATATGAAAACAAGGCTGCTGTTGCCAGAGAAATGCGACAGGAGCTCGAAACAAAGCTTGAGAAGATCCGATTAATGTTGACATAACAATCATAGGAGACCGAAAAATGGGACTACTTGACAGATGGAGACGTCGCGGAAAAAAGAAAGAGAAAGAACAGAAAAAACGTGGAAGAGAAATCCTAACTAGTGGAGACAAACCTGATAGTGGGCGAGGAGCACCGAGTGTTGAGTCACTGGATGACGAGGAAAAAAGTGAATTGGTGTTTCTTGTTGCTGAATATGAACGACTCAAGCGGAAGCGGCAAGTTCTACAAGACGACCGCGCAAAGCTCACCGAACGTCTAGACCGAGGCGAGCTATCAACTACCGAATTTCGGAAAGAGCTCATGTCGAAGATACAGGAAGCTTCGCGTGTTTCTGAGAAACTAAATAATACCACATCGAAGTTGACAGCTCTCGGTTATCGTGGAATACTACACTGAGGAAATGCCCGTGCCTTCCAACGACGAAAAGGATTTCGAAGATGATTCTGAGATTGAACAGAAGACCAGAAACCTGATGCAAAAGGCCTTGAAAGAATCTGACTCCGATTCCATGGGGCACATGAAGTCATCGGCACCTCCTGAACAGACTGCCCCAGAATTAACAGATTCAATTAGATCAACCTATGAACGTATCGAATTGAGAATGAATGATATTCTTTCGTCTATTGAGGACAGCTTGGGAACCACAGAGAGTACAGTACAACAAGAGGCGGATAAGGCAATAGAGCGCATTCTAAAGAAACTTCAGGATGCAGGTCTGGGGGTTTTCACAAATCTTGCAGTATCTGTTGTTAAAAAGGAATTGAGCGAGTCATTATCGCCGGAAACTTCACTGCATCATGTGTATGAGGCTGTTGAGGAGAGCCGGAAAGAGATACATGATATCCTATCAAAAGCAAGCCGTGGTTCAACTAAGGCGTTACAATCGAATGTCGGGGTTTTGAGAACTAGATTAGTTAAGGCTCATGCTTTGCTGAATGAACGAGAACACGAATTGGAAATGGCACGAGCCAAGAACAAGGCGCTGAGTACCGAAATAAATGAAATGAATGAAACCAATAAGCAGAAGGAGCAGAAACTCTTTGATTTACGGGATGAACTCACGAAGTTAGAAGACGAAAAGGAGGACCTCTATGCCACAATCAGAGAGAAAGACGAAAATCACTCAATTATCTCTGGACAGCTTGCCCAAGCACAATCAGAGGTGGAGCAACAGCAAGAGCTGATTGCGAAGCTGGACTCTGCAGAAGAACTGGTTGTGGAATACGAGAAGAGCGCAGAAGAAATCTCCCGCCTGAAAGGGGAAGTATCTTCATTGAAGGAAACAGTAACCCAGCAGCAGTCCACAATAGACAATCTCCAATCCGAGAAGAATCAACTAGAATCTGAGAGTACTGATTTAGAGGTTAAAGCGGAGGATTTGGAGCGTCAGCTCGCCAAAATTAGAAGCGAGTACAAAACAACATTGTCAGCTCTAGAGTTGGCTCGGTCAAGAATTAGCGAACTAGAGGCTAGATGGGATATTTTGGTCCAAATCGCAGAGGATGAACCTACCTTTCAGGCCTATTTTGTCATCGCTGATAAATCGCAATGGTTTCCTTTATCACACTTGTCATCGGCTCTGGGAATTCCAACTGTCAGGCTGAAAGGCCAATTGCAGAAATTTGTCAATGCAGGCTTAGTTGAAATCGAGGGTGAAAATATACGCCCTGTTCAGCTATCCAAAATTGCTAAGGATGGAGCAGACAGAAACGAACGAGCTGATAATTTTGAAGAAACAGATGGGCTCCAGTCCCTATCGACTGAAATCAACGAAAATGAATAACAATGAATTGCCCATATTGGAGACTCCATTGATATGTCTAAGAGCATCGAAGAAGTAATGCAATTTCTCGAAAACTACACCTTGGCGTGGCATCATTGGCTGCTAATCTTGTCACTTCTGAAACTTGGAGGGAGCGGGAAAAAGGGACAAATTATGCCCGTTTACAAGAAAGAAGGCTTTTCGCCCCATGCAATAGAACGCGTATTCCACAGTGATATAAGAGACCTGGGCAACGCAATATGTGTAGAGGGGGACATCGATAATATGAATTCAACTACAATGATTTATCTAAGTGAGGATCCAAGACTCCGCCGTTTCATCAAGAAACATCTCAAATCAGTAGTTAGGACCCTCAAGAAACAGACTCCAAAATAGAATCAAAACCTTGTCTGGCTTTTTATGTCACGAAATCCTTTTCTTAGTCCGCGGGTGATTCACCCAAGGTTAAACAAATGCCGATATCCGCCTCAGAGTGTAGTAATTGCGGCAAGGTAATCGTTCCTCCAAGAGGCATCTGTCCAAGATGTGGCATTTCACACGGTTCAATGCGAACCATAGAGCTATCTGAAAAGGGAGCTCTACAAAGCTACACTGTCTCACAATTTCCTCCGTCTGAATTTGAAGCACCAATTGCATTAGGCATCATCAAGCTGGAGCGAGATGCACTTATTCTAGCAGTCTGCAATTCGCAAGATGTCGAGGCCCTTGAAATAGGGATGCAAGTAAGGCTCTCCTATGATGAGAAAAGGCGCTTCATTTTCTCTCCATAATGAATCTCTTCGAGAATTGGAATCGCCTTCCTAACCAGTTACTGATTTAAGGCAAGGTTTCATGGCTTTGTCAAGGTTTCAATCATGGTTGATGACTATTTGAGTACTGTACTTTGGACAGAGGACGAGATTGAGTTCCGAAAGGAAGTGCGTGAATTCTGTGACGCCGAAATCTATCCCATAGCCGATGAAATAGATGAGGGGCCCTATCCCAGAGACCTACTTAGAAAAATAGGCAAGGCCGGATACATGGGCGTTCTTCACGACAAAGAGGTAGGCGGGACAGAAAAGGGGCTTTCCTATGAGATAATAATCGCTGAGGAGATCTCTGCAGCAAATGGGGGACTTGACATGGCACGAATGGCATCTACCACTCTCTATGGTATGCCTGTAAGCAAATTTGGAACATCAGCTCAGAAGAAAAAGTATCTGAAGCCTGTTGTCAGTGGAGAAAAGATTGGGTGCATAGGGATTACAGAACCAGATGTTGGATCTGACACTGCTGGAATGAAAACCCGTGCAGAGAAGGATGGCGATGATTGGATTATCAATGGCGAAAAGAGATTCATCACTAATGGTAGTCAGGCTGATTACATGTGCTGTTTTGCCATAACTGATCCAGATGTGAAGTCCAAAGAAGGCATGAGTGCCTTCATCGTAGATACTGCTACTGATGGCTTCAGCGTTGTAGAAGACCATGACTTGCTCGGAATGAAATCAGCTCGGGTTTCATGGCTGAAGCTGGAGGATGTACGGGTACCCTCCGACATGTTGCTTGGCGAAGTTGGACAGGGGTTCTCCATATTGATGGATGAGCTAGACAGTGAAAGGACTGCCATCGCTGGAGAGGCAATAGGATATGGTAGAACACCCTTCGAGGTTGCAGTGAACTACTCAAATGAACGCGAGCAATTCAGACGTCCTATCAGGGCCTTTGAAGGAGTCAGTTTCAAGATTGCAAATATGGCAATGAAGCTTGAGGCTGGTCGGGCACTGACATTGACTGCAGCTCGCATGTATGACAAGGGTATGAATATCACTAAGGAAGCCTCAATTGCAAAGCTCTATACCACCGAAGCTGCAATTGAAATTACTAATGATGCTCTTCAGATTCTTGGAGGATCCGGCTATACAACGGACTACCCTGTAGAACGGTTCTTGAGAGATGCAAGATTGATGACTATTGGTGGTGGTACCGCAGAAATCCTTCGCTTCCTAATTCAGAGAGAAGTATTCAAGCAAATGCTGCCAAAAGAATGAGCATATGCTGAATACTCGAGATGGGAAGAAGTATCTACCCTATAACCAAAAACTATTTTGGCTTGTTACCACAACGATTCGAAAGGAGTCAAAAATATGCCTATCCTTGAATACCTGATGGTCTATACGGAATCAGGACTTCCAATATATAGCAAATGTTATGGAACATTCTGTAAGACAGCGTTCAAAGAACCGGAGCTTTTGTCTGGTTTTCTTTCCGCCATTGAAACAATCCCACCAACGCTCGGGTCTGGCCTTTCGTTGGAATCTATCCAGATGGGACCTACACAGATGCGATTCTCGAAGACTACCCCAGCTGGACAATCAGTAGTAATTGGTTTATCTGAGAACAAGCCGGAAGTGGCGGAGGCGGTCTTTCAAGCTGTTAATGATGTTTTATCGAGACCCCGATTTCAGGATGTTGAATGGACTCACGTGACGGGAAAAGCTATGAATGATTTCGAGAATGAACTCTTGAATGACGCACTCCCGGAGGCTTTACATTCGCATGGAGGATTTTCTGACCAATGTCCGTTAGGGGACCAATGCCCCATTCATACAACCGCCTATGAATCAACTCGCTCCAAAATCTGGGGCGCAATCAAGGGCAAATACGCAGCTCTAAAGAGAAAAATGACTGGCGCGAGTTAGTCGTGTATCAGTAAAAGGGAGTAAGGGGGACTACCCCCCCGACTATTCAACTCTTGTCAATTGCTGTAATTCTATATTGTCCTCCAAAGACCTGAACGGTTGCTGTGAAGATATCGCCAACTTGCAAATTAAGCAAAGTGTACCAGTCTTCAAGGCTCATCCAGCTTCTAGTGCCTTCAATATAGGGGACGGTGGAATTGTCTGTGCCCAAAACTATGTGCGTGTCTCCATCTTGGACATATTGCGACCTATTCACGACCGTGGCAGTCATCTCGAACCCGTTTTCTTCTTCCTCTGTGACTCCGCCGAACAATGTGACATATTCATTTCTAACCTGCTCAACCAAAGCTGCTCCGGTCAACGAGCCGCCTGCATTAATGCGTGCATATCTATCAACGTTGGATGCATCAACCAATGCTAATGCATGAAGTCTCATGTTGAGTATACTCCACTCATCGTCCTCATCGTACGATCCCTCCGCCCAGTAGATTGGGGTATACCATGTCCATTTTGAATAGGATGAGTTTATCCTAACTGGATAGAGGAGTGGCATTGAACCAAAATAGAATCCCGAAGCGGGCTGAGAAATGCCTGCAACCACATTATCAGCAGCAGCCGTG
This sequence comes from uncultured archaeon, assembly GCA_964648855.1. GTDB lineage: Archaea > Asgardarchaeota > Thorarchaeia > Thorarchaeales > Thorarchaeaceae > TEKIR-14. The sequence goes on along the minus strand of CAZYLT010000001.1, from coordinate 178,288 downwards.
CCGCTGATGAAGCTTCCACCACTTAGGTCATGGTAATAGACCTTATTCTGAGTTGCACGGAAAACTCCAGCTAGGGAACGCGAATTGGTAACTGGATGGACTGCTAGAAACGCCTCGACATTGCCTGTGTCCGGACTTACAATATATCTTGTATCTTCGCTGATCTCTAATCGGTCATTCGATGGTGGGATGAACCAGAGTAGTCCTCCTGCAAATAGGTCAAATCCATCTCCCCTTCGATAACCGCCCCATCTTGCCACCTGCCTCTCTAAGTATTCTTCGGCGTACGCTTGTGTTATCCAGCTTGGGGTATCCGCAATAGTGTCGTATCTATAGATACTGCCATTTTCTGCGTATACCACAGGTCCTATTGCTCGCTCAACAAAATCATATCCGAGGGGGGTTCTTGTCTGTACATAGACCATATTCCCTGCAGGATCCCATGTAGGATAGGCGTATTGATAGGCCGAACCCATATCATTGAGGTAATTTGCAAACTGGATATTTTTGTCCCAAAATAGACCCTCTCCAACTGGAATTGTCGACCCATTGATCAAGAGCGGGTCGATGGATTGAGGGTCATTTGCATCCACAACGATGAATCCTTTGATGAAGTTTTCAGCAAGGACATTTGTTGAAGTTATGGTACAGACCCATACCAGTCTATCATCCTTTGTTGTGATATGTGAGGCTGCAACCTGAACATTCGAACCAAACGGACCAATATGTTGTCGAGCCACGTAAATCGCATAGTCTTTTGTAACCAATCTCACCATGTTGTCAGGAATTGGTTCTGTAAAAAGCGGTTCATCCGTTTCCTCAATCATTTCATCGAAAAATGTTGCATTAGACACATCGGATGTCCAAGTAATCAGTCCAGTGAAGGCAGGAATGGTAATGACGATAATCAAGCCCATACATGCGATGGGTACTTGAGCTCCTCGAATGATATCTTCAATATTACCACGTCCTAATCCTGCTGTCATAAGGACCATGAGTCCAAAGCTCATGACAAGCCCAATGATTGCCCACGGAAGAGTAAGCATCATCAAGATTGTTATTGCCGCCCATGCACCTATCCCCCAAATCAGTCTAAGAGGAAGCCATCGAATCAGAGCACGAAAGCGGAGCATTCCGGGGTGGTACGGTACGGGAAGTGAATGGACAATCAAACTAACGAGTAAGAATAGAAATACGTTCATGGCGTGACATCTCCTGCATTACTGAGAAGAAGTATTGTATATCCTTTTAGTTGTTTCTTAGAAATCTCAATGGGTTTTCTTGTACCACTCCACTGCTCCGCCCGCTTGCAAATATTCGCGCATTCTCTTTGGTATAGGGCTTCCAGAGAAGATACTTCCTGAAGTCTTGTTTTCCACATTTCCGCTTGCAAGGTCCACGCTTAGAATATCTCCGTCATTTACCTGCGACGAGATTCCCTCTACTATCAAGGCTGGTAGACCGATATTGAAGGCATTTCGATAGAAGATTCGGGCAAAAGACTCGCTAATGATGCAGGCAATGCCCAAATTTTTGAGAACCATGGGTGCTTCTTCTCTAGAGGACCCTGCTCCAAAATTCTTACCCGCAACCAAAATATCCCCCTTCTCGACATTCTTAGAGAATTCTGGTCGGATTGTTTCCAGCGCATGAGACGCCATTTCATCGTAATCCAGTATGGTTAGATATCTGCCTTGAATTATCTGATCAGTATCAATGTTGTCACCAAAGACCCATGCCTTGCCTGCTATTTGCTCAAGCTTCATGAAGAACTCACACGCTCCTTGGATCTGTGATTGCCCCTCTTATTGCACTCGCCGCAACAGTTGCAGGTGATGCGAGATAGATTTCAGAATCCCGATGTCCCATCCGCCCTCTGAAGTTCCGATTAGTACTTGAAATGCAGACCTCTCCTGGGCCAAGAACCCCGAGATGCCCTCCAACACAAGCTCCACAAGTCGAGTTGGTAACGATTGCTCCTGCCTTTAAGAGAGTCTGGACGATTCCCTCTTCTATTGACCTTTGTAATGTTTTAGTGCTTGCTGGTGTAATAATCAGTCTAGTGCCGTCAGCCACTTGCCTGTCCTTGAGAATCTCGGCTCCTATAGCCAAATCTTCCAATCTGCCATTGGTGCATGATCCAATGAAGGCTTGATCAATGGGGGTGCCCTCTACCTCGGAAACCACTTGCCCGTTTGCAGGGCTATGAGGTGTAGCAACTATTGGTTCAAGCGGGCTTTCATTCAAGTCTACATTCACTGTGCGGAAATACTCTGCATCATCATCTGGTTCAAGCGGACTCCACTTTCTCTCCGGAGCATATGTTTCCATCCATTTTCTTACATCGTCATTTATTTCCATGGGAGCACACTTTGCCCCTGCCTCAACTGACATGTTACACATAGTCATTCGTGAGCCAACCGACATGTATTCAATGGTTTCTCCTATGAATTCCATAGACATGTAGTTTGCTCCATCAGGTCCTAGGTCTGATAGAAGGCTTAGAATGAGGTCTTTGCTCATGACTCTCGGGCCGAGTTCTCCGGTAACTTCTATTTGAATAGACTCAGGGACTTTGAACCAGCACTTACCAGTGGCAATTATTAGAGCACTATCAGTTGCCGCGAGTCCGGTGGAAAACGCGTTGAATGCTCCATAGGTTGTAGAATGAGAGTCACTTCCTATAACAAGGTCGCCCGGAGCCACAAGTCCCATCTCTGGTAATACCTGATGGGAAATTCCACAGTTCACATCGCAGAAATGGGTTATGCCATGGGTTCGAACAAATTGTCTGTTTTTTGCATGAATCTTGGCACTCGCAATATCGGGGGCTGGAGCCCAATGATCATTAACAACCAATATTGACTCCGGATTCCAGACCTTTTCTACCCCCATTTCCTCCAAGATTGGCATTATTCTTGAACCTAGAACCTCGTGCACCATCAACAAGTCGACTTCTGCATCCACAATTTCTCCTGCAGATGCTTTGCCCTCAATGATATGTTTCGAAAGAAGTTTCTCAGCAAGTGTCATCCCCATTATTTCCTCATCCCTCTAAGTAATCTCCTTGATTTGCGAAATAATCTCGTCTGTCATTTCATCTGTTGACGAAGGCGTAACATCCGCCCATTCTTCCCAACATAAATCAGAAGTTCGAATCACGCCTTCTCTCAGAACCTCTTCAACTGCCTCATAAACGGTTTTCGACGCTATCAAACATGATTTGTTTTTATTCTTCTCCCCAAGCCATTCGAGCATCATGGCTCCTGACAGGATAGCTGCGATAGGATTCGCTGAATTCTTTCCATAATGTGCAGGCGCAGAACCATGAACGGGTTCAAAAACCGCCTTATTTTTCCCAATATTACCTGCTGGTGCCATCCCAAGTCCTCCCTGCAATGCTGCGCCTAAGTCAGTGATTATGTCGCCAAACTCGTTGGGTGCCACAATGACATCATAATGCTCCGGGCTTCGAACTAACCACTGAACAAAAGAATCCACGTAGGCAAAATCAGTGTGTATGTTCTCGTAATCCTCACTTACTTCAGCAAAAACTTGCCTAAATAATTGACACCCTGCGAGAAGGTTACTCTTGTCCACACACGTGACCCTTTTCACTCCATCTTTTGGAGCACCTTTTCTCGAACTAGCCTTCTCAAAAGCATAACGTGCAATTCTCTCGCTAGCAAAACGAGTAATGACTCTAACATCTGTAGCGAGATTAATAATGGTTCCCCGTGATAGTTTCCCTCGAATTGGAGCATAGAGTCCCTCTGTGTTTTCTCTAATCATCACCATGTCAATCGATTCAGGTTCTTTCTTGATTGGAATTGGAACACCAGGGAGAAGCTTGACGGGCCTGACGTTTGCGTAGAGATCCAGCTCTATCCGCAAACCTATCACAATATTGTATCCCGCGAGGTTATTGTCGGGCAGTCTAATCTCTTGACCATTAGAATCAACTGCTCCAACCGCACCTAGGAGTACTGCGTCCGCATCAGTTTTTGAAAAACTCTCAGCCTCCTCTGACCATTCTCTTCCATGTTTTGTATAATACTCTCCACCACAATGGAATAGATGTGTTTCCAACTCAAATCCGTTCATCTCATCCTCTATGGCCTCAAGAACCCGTACGGTCTGTGGAATAACTTCCCTACCTATGCCATCTCCTGGCAACACTGCTATCTTGAATCCATCTGCCAATTGTATCACCTAGTAGCTACCTAACCATCCTAAGTCATTTCCTTGATCATCGATAATATTCGCCATTGTGTCCATTCGCTCACCATCAAAGAATCTAGTCTTCAGCCGGATTGTGAAACTCCTATCACAGTCTGGGCATTTGACTTCCCAATCTTCGGTCTGAGTTTCCTGTCCGCTCCCATTTATTTGCGGGGGATCAGCTTGCACACCTATCAATTCCAAATCGGAATTATCGCACTGCTCATAGGTGCATTCCTTGAGTGGGATTCCCTCCATGCCTCTTCTTCCTAGAGCCACAAAAACTTGGTCTGGAATCTCATCCAGTGATCTGTCCTTTGACACTTGCTTCACCATCTCCCATGATATCACCAGTACGGATAAATGAAACGATTGCTATCTTTTCGAACATGCGACTTGTGAGTTATACTAGACTTGGTGTGCCTTCAATAGGCGTACAGCTTAAAGAAGGAATCCTTGATATTCCAGAAGCCGCCTCTCGGTTCGGACGAACTTACCATATCGGGGGGCAAACATTTCCACGTACTATGCTGGATTTGCTGAAATGGGAGTCAGGACTTGATGTTGTGAAGCAAGTAGTGGAAAGCTATGAAAATGCTAGCTCGAATGAGCAACCTCTAGCTTATCCATTAAGTCAAATCTCCCTGAGTGCGCCAATTGAAAATCCCGGGAAAATTATCGCCCTCGGGCTCAATTACAAAGACCACATCCAAGAAACCGGTCGTGAGATTCCAGAATTCCCTGTAGTTTTCGGAAAATTTACCTCATCTATAATTGGCCCCGGAGACCCTATCCTCATTCCTGAAATAAGCAAGGAAATCGATTGGGAAGTTGAACTGGGGATTGTCATAGGAAGAGACTGCAAAGATGTAGCGGAAGACGACTCGCTTTCATATGTGGCAGGCTATACAATCATCCATGATGTCAGCGCAAGGGACTTGCAAGAGAGCGACGGTCAATGGATCCGGGCTAAATCAATTGACACATTTTGTCCAATAGGCCCCTGTATTACAACTGCAGACGAGATTGGAGATGCATCTAACTTGGATATGCATACAAAGGTGAATGGAAAGACAAAGCAAAAATCAAGCACCTCAAATTTGCTATATGGTGTTAGTGCAATCGTATCATATCTATCGAAGGCATTCACACTTGAACCTGGCGATATCATTGCAACGGGAACCCCATCAGGAGTAGGGTTCACAAGAGATCCACCAGAGTTCTTACAACCTGGCGATGAAGTCGAGCTATTCATCGAAGGAATTGGAAAACTCATCAATCCAGTCAAATAGGGTGTCTAAAGCATCTCTTACAATGCATTAACGTTCAAATCTGATTCGGATGACATCACCGGATTTGAATCGCTCTCTCACAGAGATGACTTCAGGAGCTATATTTTCGATGTCTGTTTCTACATCGTTAATGAATGCCTTCGTAGGAGTCCAGTCATTATTGAAAACAAAAGAGACAGACTCTCGGGACTTGGTATCACTCTTGACTCTGATGCTGAGTTCCTTTCCATCCGAACTCCATTCCAGATTGCTGAGTTCTGTTGCTCCCTGAGTGAAATGGATTGATGTACTCATAACGGTTGGAAGACTGGACGAAGGTTTAACAGCTAGGAGCCTACACGAATGAGGTTTCAAGTCTTCTATTACTACATCTTCCTCATATAATCCTAGGTACTCAGAATCCCAGAAACTAAATACGTGATGAGGAACATTCTCTGTGAGTCCTGCATCCTCTAGTCCAAATGACACATCGATTTTTTCTTCTGTTAGATTTACAACCGCAACTATGGACCAATAACCAATTGCCCCCTCAACAGGAACTGCAAAAACCCTTGGTTCTTCATACAGATGTGCATCGACAGGAATCCCGCCCTTCCTGTAAGGGGGAAGAAGTTTGTCTACCATACGTAGTCGCTCCTCCGAAACATCCATCATTCTGTCACTGAGGAGTACTGCGCCGCCACTGACAGCAACAACTGATAACCATAGCTTGACTTCTTCAATAGTCAGATTGTTGTCCTCTTGTCTAACAAGAATGCAATCAGGATCATTGACCCATAGTCTATCATGCATCGGTGAACGAGTTATCGTATTGATTGCACACTCATAGACACCGCCTCCCCAATCATATCGCCAGTCTGTTGCAATATCGGTGCCAATCCGCATCATATTTGTAATTCCTATAGAAACTCCGAGCGGGGCTCCACAACCCAGAATCAAATCATCGCCAACAATTTCTCTTATTGTTCGCAAACCTTTTCGAACGGCTTGAGCTCTTGTCATATTGCCATTGACTCTTCTGCCCTGGTATGCCGCATGATACAGGAAGTCGATTTTAAAGTACTCAAAACCAAATTCCTTCATTCTCTCGAATATCTTCTTGATATGTTCAATCACAACTGGATTCGTTAAGTCAAAGGCATAGTAATTACCCAACCACAGCGGATTCTGGTCAACGGCTATCGGCAAATTATTCTTATCACGAATAAACCAGTCCGGATGATCCTTGAACGTATCTGAATGTTCCGAAGCTACAAATGGTGCAGTCCAGATGCCTGCTTGGTATCCCTTCCGATGAATTTCTTCAACAAGCTCGTCAAGCCCACTCGCAAAGCGTGAGTTCTCCTGCCAGTCCCCTACGGCTTCTTGGAAACCATCATCAATCTGAATCCATTGCATGGCATCTCCGAAACGGTCTGCTAGAAAGCGCGTGTTATCAACAATCTCTTGTTCATCCGGCATAGTATAGTAGAAGTACCAACTACACCAACCTGCTGGTATGTTGCTCCATTTTATGGCATCCATCTTCGTTGCAAGCAAGTCCATGTAGGTCTCTGTAAGCCGGATACAATTGCCGCCAGTGAGAAACAGCATCTCCTCACATACAACTGAATCTCTGGTCGTTACTGAGATGTCATCAACATTGCAGGATGCAAGTATCTGTTTTATGCCTTCTTCGTCATCTTTTGCTCCCAAAATTTGTATGGTTGAAAACATGTTGGATGATGTGATGTACCCAATCAAATATGCCTCGTCTGTTTCTATATTATTGATTATTGAATAGAGATGACTCGTATTTCGCCCCTCCGAAACCGGGACGGACTGGCTAAGGTCCCATGATTGAAATCCATTCCTAAAATACCTAAGATTGGATCTATCTTGCCCGATACTGGGTGGTGCGTTTGGCATGACATCCAGTACCAATGAATCAATGGCAGAAACCTCGGTTTCTTCATCCAAATTACCAAACCTGGTGACACACGAATAACCAGGAACTCCTTCTAGAACGGTCAGTTTGATGCTCATCTCGTTCCTTTTGTTGGCATCTTCTGTTCTGATTACAACCGACTTACCACGCAAATCTCCTTCTTGGAAATCGAGTCCACTAAATGCCTTGTATGTCATCTCTCTTGAATCAAGAACCCCTCTTCCCGTGTGTATGAGGATGTAGCCATTAGAGAAAATCTGTGTGCCTTTCTTTGTATTCACGAGTGATATAGTTCCCAGGAGTGTATCAAATTTCACTCGTACTAAATCATTCGAGAGTTCTATTGATTTGTCGGTTACGTCAATTGTGCAGCATTCAGAATGGGTTGGCAATTGAACAGTACTCCCTAGTTCATTGTCTTGACACGTTTCGCTTATTGCTTAGCGCATTTCTAAGAAAGCTCCTTCCCCTTTGAATATGCCTCTTCAGCCTCTTCATACTCGAATAGTCTCTTATGAGCACTTCCGAGCATCTCCCATGCTTCTTGATCGTTTGGCTGCATCTCGAGATATTTTGTGATGTATTTCTTTACCTGTTCATATTCGTCTAAATGTTCATAGGCCTCAGCAGTATAGTAAAGAGCTCTCTTGTGATTTAGTTCTGACCCCATGAGTTCTTTGAATATCCGAATTGCATCCTCATATTCTCCCTCTTCAAAAAATGCCATGCCTTCGTTGAATTCTGTTTCCATCTCGCCGTATTCGGGCATCTTAGCGGCATAGGAGCCTGTCAACATGGATGAAATACAGCAGATTATGATCAGACCAGTGAGCATAGTGACACCAAATATAGTACCTGAAGGAATGCCAATTTGAATAAAACCGTGCCCAATTAGCCACTCCATAACAATGCCACCGACTATGATTACAATGGCGGTAGATACAAGGATTTTCTGCTTTCTCTTATTGATGCTTAGACCCATCATCGAGGACATGCTTCCATATATGTTTCATGTTTCTTTTAGATATACTGAATAGCTCAATCCGTTAGACCATGATTACTCATCTTCAACTAATTCTGACAGTTTCTTGTGCTTCTCACGGTTTGCCTCCTCCTCTCTAGAGGATGCCATTCGCCTTTTTGAAACGTCAATCCATTTTGAAACCCGATTCTCTAAATCCGGATTAATTTTGACAGCTAACTCTGCATATGCTATGGCTCTCTCATCTTCTTCTTCAATAAAATGTGCATTGGCTTTATTGTAAAGCGCCTCTGCATAGTCTGGTTGGAGTGCTACCGCTCTCGTGTATACTTCGATTGCCTTCCGGCCCTCACCTAATCGCGAATAGCAGTTCCCCAAGTTATTCCAGGCTTCTGCTTCATCGGGATCTATTTCCAGAGCACGCTCATAGCATTTTCTGGCATCTTCAAAATCTGCTAGATGATATGATGCGCTGGCCTTGTTGAACCAGATGTCAAATATCTCATTGTCAATGGCAAGGGCTTCATCGTAAGCTTCTATTGCTTTCTCGTCTTCTCCTAACTGAGATAACACATACCCGAGATTATACCACCCCTCGAGGCTGTCCGGATGCTCACCTAACAACTCTCTAAGTACCTCTTCAGCCTTTTCGAGTTGCCCATCCTGAATCAATTCTATGGCTTTGGTTATGCGAGGGGTTTCTTGAGAAGACATTTGATTTCTTGTCTCTAATGTCAGGAATAAGCTTTTTGAAGCAGGTATTCTACTCGCTGTTTGCCGATCGTCTACCTGCAATCGAGATGAATATTCCAATCCACCCAATCGACTGAGCAGCAAGGGACAGAAAATTGAGGACAGCTCCAACTCCATAGAAGTAAAGCGTCTGGATTAGATGAACAATCAGCCCAACCAATGACATTCCCATAGCTAATCCTACCACAAATTTACCCGTTCCTATTCGTTCGGTTGTTAGCATATAGCCTCCAATGATGACACCAAGACCTCCCAGCCCTGCTATGAATCCTAACACGTAGAGCAATATCTCAATCAGCCATGCAAGAGCGGAGAGAGCTGGTATCTCAGTGATGAGGGTGAGCATTTCAAAGAAACCAATGCTTCCTACTGCTCCCACTGAAATCAACAATATTCCACCAATGAAACACAAAATAAAGGAATTCCTGTTTTTCATATCTTACATATTGCAATTCCTTCCTTAGTTTTCTATTAGCATACTTTCGTAGACTTACAACACCTTGCTAGAATCGAATCTTGCAGCGTCCCTGATTCCGAATGACTGTATCATTCTCTTGGCTCTCTCAATTCCATAGCCTACATCTTGAGGGCGATGAGCATCAGATCCGGTTGTAACTACATCAACGCCTGATTCCACCAGCTCTTTCACGATTTTTGCAGAAGGCATTGGCTGTTCCATTCCTTTTCGCCATGTTGAAGTATTCACTTCAAATCCAAGTTTCTGCGACTTCATCTTACTGACTAGTTCGTCTAGATATGGCTCCCAAATTGAACCAATCTCCTCTCCATAGTGCTCCCTTCCATAGCGGCGGTATATGTCCAAGTGTCCAACAATGTCAATCAAGCGCTCATCGAGAGCATCCAAAAGCAAAGGGAAGTAGATATCCGCGAGTTCGCTTGGTGAGTATCTTGAGAAGATTTCTCTAGCACCATCCTCGGTTGATATGGCCACATGGTCGATGAGGTGAACAGATCCGATTATCAGATCAAAAGGAGTATAATAGAAATTATCTGGAAGGTTAGCCGCCACTCCTGGATAAAGGTCGATTTCAGCGCCTAATCGTACGGTTAAATCTTGCTGCTCATATTTCGTTCCGACTTCGCGTACGATTGCTTCATAATGCTCCAGCCAATAGTTGGAGCGAACATCGACCTTCTTTCCATCCACTAATACGAAGTAGTCATCCGTTTCAGGATTAGTGTCCACATGCGTGGTGAAAGCTATCTCCTCAAGACCTATTCTGGTCGCAGACTTACAGAATTCCTCTACTGCGCCTGAAGCATCTAATGAGTAATTAGGATGAATATGGTAATCAATCAAGTGAATGACATCTCCTGTAAAATCTATATCCATCCTTCATGGAATGTGTCAGTTTCCAATGGCAGCTCATGGCGAACATCTCATATGGCTTCTAGTGATGCGGCACATTCTCTTGAGTCACCTGACATGAAAAGTGTAACGACTGTTGCTATCAACGATATCGCTACCAAGAATAGTATTGAAGCATCTAGGCCATAGAAATCACCTATTGCTCCAAATATTATGGGCGATATAGCTCCTGGTAACGCTCCGATTGAAAATAGAACACCAAAAGCTAGGCCCTTTGCATCAGCGGGGCATATCTCCGTTTGATATGCTTGTTCTGGAGGTACCCCGAAGAAAAAGAAGAAGCCTATTCCAATAAGCACCACAATCAGTAGCATGGGACTAAGACTGAAGTTTAGGAGCAACAAAAAGGGTACTACCAACCCCATAGAAACGGAGATGAATTTTACTCGTTCACCACTTTTATCCGAAATGGGAGCTGAGATTATCTCAGCAACCATTCCCGAAACCAGCATTATGGTTGTCAGTGAGCCAGCCCAGATTGGTTCATAACCATAATTTACAACAAGATACAGTGGCATGAGAAGCGTTGTACACCGGAAGGGAATGCCTCTCAGCGCAGTTACTATGAGTGCCAGTCCAAATTTTCTGCTCCATCTTTCCTGTCCTTCTTTCCTATCATTTCTCTGGACATCGGGTAGTTCATTAGCCCGTGAATATCGCAAGAGAGCAACGGTGGGAACAAACAACACCAATCCAATCAACCCAAGAACCAAAAGTGACTGCTTCCATCCAGTGAAAAGAATTAGAAACAGAGCCCCTAGGAGTGGCACAACCGTCATTCCAATCAACCCTCCCATCGCGGAAGCACCAACCGCTTTCGCTCGTGATTCCTTCGGAAATGATTCAGCAATAGCGGGAAATGCTGATGGATGATATCCAGATATACTGATTCCTAGAATAAATTGCACTAAAACCAAATAAATGAAAGAGGGGACAAAGCTCATCAGAACAACAGAGATAGAGGCCCCCATTATACTGGTTGCGATCATCACTTCCCTCAAATCCTTATCTGCAAGATATCCCACAAAGAGATGCAATATCGTCATGGTGGCAATGCTCACCGATGTAAGAATTCCTGCTTGAGTCAATGACAACGATAACTCCTCTCTGATTAGCGGAAGAAATGGGGCCAGTACCCCTGAGTATACATGATTTAGGAAGTGTGCGATTATGCAGGCAATGAGAACTGTATATGATGCCTTCGTTATTTTGGACAACTCGGATTGAACTCCTGTATCTGTAAGATCCCGGGAGTGCTGTCGATTTGTTAAATAATGCGCTGTGACCACACCCATAGCTGAATTATTTGAGCAAGACAATCCACTATCACTAACAGGATTTTTTCCCCAACAACAGAGCGCGTTTTAGTCATTGAAATCCGCTGCAGCATTTAGAACATAACATTGAGAGAGATGAACCACCGTCTTGTTCAGTGTTGCATAATTTACAATATTTCGCAGATTCTTGGCAGATAATGCCGCTGGTCATGTGTTTTTTCCAATTACGCACCAAAGCCAATTTATACCCGAAACGTTCGTGAAGGAATGGGAATAGTATGACAAATGACCAGAGGAAGTACCCGCTTGAATTCTATTACTTGATTTTTTCTTCGATTACCGTATTTCTTGCTTATGAAACAACCAATCCGATATTGCCACTCTATATTTCTGAGGTCGGTGCCACTCTGGTAGAATTGGGTATCATTATTGGAGTTTTATCTATCACATTGATGGCTATCAAGATACCTCTTGGTGCTCTCTCTGAAATTGTGGATGGGAGGGTTATCATAATAGGATCTTCATTAGCACAGAGTTTGAGCCAATTCTCCTATGCTGTGGTTCCGGAACTTGTTTGGTTTTACCCAATCAGAATCTTACAGGCCTTCTCTATTGCCCCAATTGTTCCCTTGGCCATCGGAAGAATCCAAGAATTCTCACCCGATGGGAAAACAAGTGAAACGCTTGGTACCTTTCTAACCTCATACGGAGTAGCAATTACCTTTGGACCCTTTCTTTGTTCTTCACTTCTACTTTTCTTGAATTATGCGCAGTTATTCATTTTTGCCTCCGTAATCCCTCTCATTGGTGTCTTGCCTTTTCTATTGCGAATGAACTTGGACCGACTCGGCAAAGCCCCTCTTGGAACTCGCAAAAGCTCAACCCAGTCTCTATCACGTATATTCCACTCTAGAAATCTCCTAGTGCTGACAAATCTACGACTTCTCTTCGCAATAACATATGGATTCTTTGCTACATATTTTGTCGTTTATGCCGAGAATTCTCTGTTTGTCGCCCCCTTCATCATTGCCCTTCTACTAGGGGTTAGAGGTCTCTCAGATATGGTTCTTCGAATACCCATTGGACGCCTCATTGATAAGGGTTCATACAAAACCATCATATTTTTCTCATTCGCTCTTTTGGCAGGAGTATACTTCTTTCTATCCATGGTAACGGATCTGATTATCCTGTTTGCTTTGATGATTCTGCTAGGTTTCTCTTTGGGATTGAGAGTAGTTTCAGAGTGGACAATGGCCGCACATCACTCACCAAAAGGAGGTAGAAGTGTTACCGCTGCATATCTTTCAACGATGTTTAATGTGGGTTCGGGAGTGGGTGCTATTCTTGGAGGCTATCTTGCTCTCTTAGTAGAAATCCCTACACTCTTCCGCATATCTGCCGTGATTATTGGCATAGGCACTCTTCTTTCACTTTTGATTCAGAAGGACGATCCTGCAATAGATCGGACCATTGGAGGCTGGGAAGATGAACAATAACTCAAGATACTCCCATGCTCCCTATGACAGAAAATTAGGTGTTACATATGAACGACCATGAGAAACTACAAGAACACATTAGAGAAAATTATGACCGACATCTGGATTTATTGAGGCGCCTTGTTAAACAGCCCAGTATATCTGTAGAAAATCGTGGAACTATTGAATGCGCACAAATGATCTCTGAGATTATGGAAAATATTGGTTTTCAAGAAACCGGTCTCTTTTCCAAAGAGAAGAATCCAATCGTATTCGGAGAATTCCGTAGTGAGAATCCGGACTCGGATAAGACACTTCTCCTATACGGTGCTTATGATTCTAATCCCATTGAAGAGGACAGCTGGGATCATAATCCCTTTGAACCCACTGTAGTTGAAAGACCTAATCTGGGAACTTGTGTTGTTGGAAGAGGAGTCAATAATAAGTTGAAGGTCACAGGGATTCTAAATGCAGTGGATTCTATTAAGAATGCTCTGGGCAGTATTCCTGTTGATTTACTAGTTGTTCTTGATGGCGAAGAAGAGATGTTCAGTCCTAATTTGTCCGAATTTATCATGGAAAAGAAAGATTGGCTCAGTCAGGCTGATGCTCTCTATATGCCATTCTCATCCCAAAACTCTAAGGGGACTGCTCGTGTCCAGTTGGGATACAAAGGCATCTTATACTTGGAACTAGAGGCTTCAGGTGAAAGATGGGAGCGAGGGCCCTCCAAAAATGAGATACATAGCATGCACCGTCCAGTCGTAGACAATCCGGCATGGCGTCTGTTAGAAGCACTAACTTCAATGACGGGCCCCGATGGAAATGACGTTATCATCGAAGGATTCAAAGATGACATAGCAAAACCCGATGATGAATTCGTCCAGTTGGTGGATAAGTTGGCCGAGGAGTTTGATATTGATGGCTATAAGCAAGGACTGGGCGTCAAGAATCTAAAGGATAGCCCAGAGAATCCTAGAGATGCGCTGGAGGATTTGTTCTTTACAGTACAGCTGAATATCGATGGAATCTGGTCCGGATATACTGGTCCGGGTGCTGAGGCAGTAATTCCCCCCAAAGCTAGAGCAAAAATAGAGGCACGTCTAATTCCTAATCAGACAACTGGCAAGACTTCAGAATATATCAAAAAACACCTCGAGAGTCATGGGTTTGCAGATATCCTTGTGGAACAATTGGCTGTTGTCGAAAGTTGCGCAACCAGTGTGAGTGAAAGCATTGCCAAATCTCTCGTAAAAGCGTATGAGAACAGCGGTACTAACTATCAGATTTGGCCAAGTTCAATTGCGACAATACCTATCTACCTTTTCAATCAGGAACCGTTGAATTTACCATTCGCGACTGGCTGCGTCGGGTCCGGCGGGCATAGTCACGGTCCTAACGAATATGCAGTAGTAAAGGGAAATGGAAAAATAGGCGGAATCAAAGAGTATGTGGGGCTAATCGCTTCTGTAATAAATGAGTATGGAAACATGGAAGAACCATAGGAGTCTTCCATATTCCATAATTTTTCTACTATTCATAACTTCCCTGCATGAGAATGGTAATGTATCTCCCTGAGCCACCTACAACTTTCTGAGTGTGTGGCACGCCCTTGGGAACATAGACCGTCATGGGGGAGGCGATGTTGTATGTTTCATCTTCAAAGACGAATTGAACCTCTAATGATTCTTCATTATCAGGTTCTCCGAAGAAGACAAAAATCTGGTCAACCTCATGTGTATGGAGTTCAACGTAGTCTGGAACTTCCTTTGGAACATTCTTGACCTGTCTGGTGGTTATTCTTACATCCGCGTCTTCAAAGCTCTTTGAGTCAAGCAACACTATATTGGCACCTATTTGACCCATGGTTGAACTGTCATGATGCGGTATATCCTCACTCACGCGAGGCTTGACAAAGTTCTTCTCGTATTTCATATTATCTTCACCTGGCTACATCTCTAGCTCTTTTGGAGACGCATCAGAGAGAACTTCCGCTCCATCTGCAGTGACTAGAACTACGTCTTCTACGTTGAAACCACCAACACCTGTCCAGTAGTAAGGCGTTTCGATTGATAGTACCATATTTTCCTCTAAGAGAACATCTGTATCAGGACCAATCAAAGGCAGCTCTTCTGTTATCAAACCAAGCCCATGGCCAAGATGCTTCCTCTCATAGTTGGGATCTCCGTGTTCCCTAACAATCTCCATCCCTGTCTTGAATAGGTCTGAGAATTTGACGCCTGGCTTGATCATGTCTATCATGGTTTCCTCTGCCTTTCTCAGAGAGTTGTAGATT
Source organism: uncultured archaeon (assembly GCA_964648855.1). Lineage (GTDB taxonomy): Archaea > Asgardarchaeota > Thorarchaeia > Thorarchaeales > Thorarchaeaceae > TEKIR-14. The sequence continues at coordinate 162,675 of CAZYLT010000001.1, read as the reverse complement.
TTCTTGACTTTATCATCGGCCTTACCGAGTACCCGCGCACGAGCATAATCACAACGATACCCCTTCCAGATTGCTCCACCGTCGAACCGCATTATGTCGCCCTTCTTGAGCTTGTGGTCTAATGGCCAACCTCGTCGAACAGTTGCAGAATGTTCTCCAATGGTGAAATTCTGATGAACAAGTCCCTTATGCATGAAGCCGCCCTGCTTGATTATCTCAGCTTGGAACGCACCGAGAAATTCGCCCTCAGTTGCTCCCTCGCGTGCAACTGCGAAAGCAGCCTCAAAAGCCGCGACAGAGATATCGACTGCTCTTCTGATACGTTGGATTTCCTCCTCGATCTTTACAGCTCTTATGTCTAGAAAAGTCTTCGAGGCATTCACAAACTCAACATCTGGAAGTGCATTTGTTATACTTTGGTAGTCAACAATTGGCAATGTCTTCTCTTCAAAGCCTATCTTGCTCTTCGTGAGAGATTTCTCTTCGGCGACATCGGCAAGAGCCTTCACAGGATTTTCGTAGGTATCAATTTTGTGCTCCCGTTCTCTTTTGAAATAGGCCCACGTCTTGGAGAACCTTTGGTCGTCTACGCGAGAGATGATCTTTGACAGGTCTGCATCCAATTCAGTGATGCACATTGTTGGTTCTCCCTCTCTGGGAACCAGCGCAAACTGTCCAAAGCCACTAGTGAAACCTCTAAATCGGTCAACAAATGGAATATAGAGGTCCGTAACGTAGAAGAAGTTCTCGGGCGAGGATGCGAGAACGGCATCCAAGTCGCGTTCTTCCATGATTTGCTTCGCGCGTTTCATATTAATTGGCATTTTTTTCATAACTCCTGAATGTTTCGTTTATACTACATACTTGTCGTCTGGATATTCGTCTAGATAGCGGTCTCTTCGGTCAACAATCACAGTGACGACATTACTACCTGGCTCCATCTTCTCTGCTACTTTCAGAGCTGAGTACACATTGGCTCCGGAAGACATTCCACAGTAAATTCCTTCCTCTTGACAGAGTCTATTCGCCATATTTCGAGCGTCGTCTTGGGTAACCCCAAACCACTCTTGGGGATAGCCCTCCTTGTAGACTTTCTCAACGATGGAATCTTCAGTAATCCATTTCTCTAGGCCCAGCATATGACAGATTTTCATCCTTAGTGGCGGCCGCCCCATGGTTGTGCTGTCCATAATTCCTGTACTTATGTCAACTAAGCTTGTCCCCTCATCTGGAACAACACCGAATGTGTATGGTTCGACGCCGTGCTTTTTGAGCGCCTTTGCTACTCCCAAAAATGTAGCGCCTGAACCAACTGAAGCCCCCCATGCATCAACTTGTCCCTCTAGCTGTTCATAGATTTCCTCCCCCATATTCATCTGACCTTGCCAGTTCGCATCGTTATAGATCTGGTCAACCCACACGTGATCCTCGTTCTCCTTTTCAAGCATGTACATATGATGCTTCCCAGCGATGATCACCGCAAATCGCTTCTCCTTCTCGTCATCAAAGGCATCAACTATCTCATCGGGTGGGAGTGGACAGGGATAGTGATTTGCTCCAAACGCAGAGCTGATTTTCAAACGAGCACTCTTTTCCTTATCATCAGAATGCAGAAAATGAGCGTAAGAGCAAAGCCTAATTTTGTATCCTTTCATTGCACAGATGAATGCAAGTGCGGGTGCAGTATTTCCAGCGGAGGCATCACAAACTGTACCACCTGGCATGAGCTTCTTTCCATTCCAAGTATCTCCTCTTTCTGCGGCCTCAACCATAGAAAGAGCCATTCTATCTTTGTAACTCCCGCTCGGATTCAAGTGTTCGAGCTTCACAAATATATTAGCATCCACATCCTTCCCAATTCTATTGAGCTTCAGGAGGGGGGTGTTTCCTATAACTTCTAGCATACTATTGACATAATCCATGAATTTTCACCGTTTTTTTCGAATATTATTCAACTGAAGTGACGTCAAATATCCAATGTTTGCGAATGTGAGCTGGGGATATTTAAACCTGAAGGTAAAGGTCTAAGGTGTCTTTGAACTATACTATATTCTACTTTCCTCTATCTGCAAAATCACTTTCAGGAAATATTACCTTTAGACTGGATTCCCTTTACTGTGTTTACTGACTATGGGTGGATTGTGCGCGATTTCTCAGGGTGGGATCTGATTCATTGACGATTACCGTTCGGGAGGGCTTGATTCTCTCTATTGATACACTCCATGGTGAGAAACTGAGTGCCCTTCAAATGCACCCCCATGCCAGCCGAGTCACACGACTCCTGACTATTTCTCTTTCTGTGATGATGATATTCATGACCGTGCAGGCAGCGACCATCCATCCCAGGATTCTGCGTACGTCCACAAGCTTGCATCGTCGCATGTCACATTCACTTCTGGGCCATTATCATCTTGGGTCAGAACAGTTCCAAAACACGACATAACCAATAACACTGCTAGAATCGCAGTTACTGTTGCATGCCTCATCTCCGTCATTGAATCGATATGTGGCTGATTATCTATCTGGTGCGTTCTAGCCGCACCATGAAAAACACTTGTTCACTTGTACTATTCTAGCATCGACTCAGTGCGGGTAAGCATTCAACCATGTTGTTGATGTTTTTCGCATGGAACAGGAATTCGACTGTTTTTTTTTTTTTTTTTTTTTTTTGAAGCTCATAGCGGTAGACCTTCTAGCGGTGTTGTACCTGAGAACAGGTACTACCCCTTTCTATCGTCATTTTTGTAAACTAACACATCAAATGTTGAAGGAAATGCCACCGAAAATAAAAAAATTCCAATTACCTACGAAAGGCAACAGAGAATATATTAAGGAGGCCGACCATTCTAAATCCATGCCAAGCCCATACAAATTTCAGATTTACAATAAGTTAGAGAAGAACTCACAAGAGATTTTTTCTGAGCTCAAGAAGCAGCGTGATGATATCGGCCTCTCAAATGATTTGGTTGGAAAGATTGGACTAGGTGGCGGTTCAGGTACTCCCCCTACAATCCCAAAGCGTGTCTTAGATGCCATAACTGATGCATCAAGCAAAGTCATGTCGGTAGGTCCTCTTATCGACGAACTTAGAATGTTGGTGAAGGATGTTTATGGTGATGAATATGATGCTGCAGCAGCGAGCACTGCTGAGGCGGCGCTATGGGTCACCATGGAAGCCTTAGTTTCCCCTCCAATTCACGGAAGGGGCGACAATTACCGTGCCGCATACATTGCTCCCTACGAACGACACCTCCATCATCAAGGTGGATATGGAAGACCATTCCCACCAAAATACAAGGACCTCTTTGCAGACCGTGGTGTAGCAGCCGGAGAGCACGGAATCCAAGGAAAGAGATTAGCCAATGTAGAGAGTCTCTTTGTTCCACTTGAGGGTGCAAGATATGAAGCACACGGAGTCAAGTATGGTGTCATTCCTATGCTAACACGAGTTAATCCCGAGGATTCCAAAGAAAGATTGCGACGGATTGCAGAAATCCATTCTGACCGTCTTTCTGCGTTTACTTCTCTTGGATATGATACGATTGGCTATGGATATGGACTCAAAGATAAAGATGGCACTCCCAAGCTCCAGAAGTACATCGGAAAACTAGCGCAAGAGTACAATGTCCCATACATATGCGATAATGCAAGGGGCGTTCCCTTTGTTGGAACCGACCCACGTGATAATCATTCTGACATTATTTTCTATAGTATGGATAAGGCGGCTGAGGGCCCAACTAGTGGGCTAATAATTGGCAAAGAAGATGCCATGATATCAGTCAGGCGCTCGTTGGGAATGCATGGCGCGAGGCGAGGAACTACCTCATCATATGGTAAGACCGCCTACGTTATGGTTGATGCAGGAAAGGAAGCAGTTGTCGGTCAGATTGCGGCGCTGAAATTTCTGAAAGAGAACCCCGACCACGTGAGGGACAAAGTGCTAGAGCTCCACAAGATTATTTCCGACGAGTTTGCAAGCTTTGGAGATCTTCCAACTGAGGGAATAAGCATCACACCCTCAATCAATGGGGCTGCAGTTGAAATCAACTATATAGAAACATGGAAGAATGGTGAGCCCGGAATTCCAATCTTCAGCATAGAGGATATGTATGCTGGGAGCAACTTGATTCAAGTAGGAATGGGACACATGGGCATACGACCGCCGCTCTGCTATGACGGAAATATCTTCATTGTGATGGGACAAGGAAATCTCGATGAAGAAGGCAATTTGAAGCCAGATGTATATCGGGTAGCAATAAGAGGTCTCATCAGAACTCTTGAAACCATTATCAAGTGGAGCAAAATTGAATGAGCCAGATTGAAGATTTAGATTCGTTCCTCAGCCATCGGGGTGTGAAGAAATCAGGCTGGCTGCCGGTTTCGACACGCTCCGACGGTTCTCCTTTTGGGCTCCCAGTGACCGCTGTTCTGGGAGAAGAGGAAGGGCCGACCCTCGTTATTGAGGCGTGTGTTCATGGGGACGAAACAGAAGGGGCTCTTGCCGGAGTTACTTTGGTCCGGGATTTGGATCCCGCGTCACTCAAAGGCTCAGTAATCGTCATTCCGGTGGTTAACATAAGGGCCTATGAAGCTGGTACTCGCGGAAACCCAGATGAGCGATATAATTACGACATGAATCGTCTCTTTCCGGGAAATCCTAAGGGTTCGGTTTCACAAAGAATTGTTGATATTTACTTCAACAAGGTAGTAAAACGGGCAGACACAGTGCTTTCATTCCACGGTGGTGGAGGACTCTTCTACTTAATCAACAGAGTCATGATAAGCAAAGACCCCAAATCCATCGAGCTTGCAAAGATTATGGGACCTGATTGGACTTTGCTCCATGAGAGTCACCATCCAGGAACTCTTCTTGTGGAATGTCACGAGGAAGGAATACCAGCAGTTATTGCAGAGCTTGGAGGAGCTAGCAATCGGTTGACAGATCCTTTGATGCATAATGTCAACTGTTTGGTGAGAACTGCCAAGAACGTAATGATGTACATGGGCATCTTATCTGGAGAACCAAAATGTGCATCGGAATGGGGTGTTCTGAAGGGTACCAATGTAAAATGCAACTATGGGGGTCTCATTGTGCCTACGGAGAAATGCAAGATCAATACAGAAGTCAAGGAGGGCGATCACATTCTAACTATCGTGGATCTCTTTAGCAACGAACTGGATAAGGTACTTGCTCCGCAAGATGGTACAGTTCTGGGAGTCCCAGCATCCCCTGTTGCATACCCTGGTAACAATATACTAACAATTGCAAAAGTTACTGAAACCATCAAATAAACCCGGCGTGAGTTGAGAACTCATATGATGATACAAATTACGCTGACCGTACCAGAAGCGAAGCGTCTTATTGCTAAAGCTATCGTCAGACGGATTGACGTTAAAAAAGCAATGAAGAGTGCTCGAGTCCTACTGAAGGGCGGAACAACGATTTCAGCAGTTGCAGAAGAATTGATAGGAATCAAGCTGAGAATCGGTGGACGTGTTTCTCCGCAAGGCACTATGAACGCACTCAAAAGGCAAGATCACCCCCACTGTGTCCTGATTGATGGCGATGAGATCACCGAGATCGACAAATCCATTACTAAAGTCACGGGCAAACTGGGCGCTGATGATTTGATTATCGTAAGTGCCAATGCTATTGATATTCATGGAAATGCGGCAATGATGGCTGCTGCACCTTTGGGTCATTATCCGGGAAAGGCATTGGCTGGTTTCTCTTCTCAAGGCTCAAAGGTCATCGTAGCCGTAGGCTTAGAGAAACTCATCCCCGGCACTATTCGCGATGCTATATTATCTAGTGGTCGGATGCGTGTTGACAAATCCATGGGAGCTGCGATCGGTCTAATCCAATTAACAGGCGAGATATTCACCGAAAAGGAAGCCATTGAGTCGCTCGCAGATGTTAAGGCAACTGTCATTGGTGCAGGTGGAATTCAAGGAGCTGAAGGTTCTACCACCTTCGTCATCGAGGGCGATGAAACTGAGATTGATACTGTCTTTGACGTTGTCAGGGATATCAAAGGGGCATCAACCAGTGGAACTGAGGAGAGCATGGAGGAATGTGAGGGTGGTTGTCCTCAATGTGCTCGTCACCGTGCATGTATCTACAAACCAGAACATATGAAGAATTTACCTAAGTAATAATGTTCCTGAGGAATAAAAATGAAAGAAGACAAGAAACCATCGTATAAAATCAACAACGTTGTTGCAAGAGTGAAATCAGTCCACGGGCTCAAGGGCGAAGATACCGGAGGAAAAGGCGTTTGCCGATATTATCGTCCAGGTGATAAGCTAATTTTCAAAGAAGGGGAAATCGAAGGTACAATTTGCTATAGCGCTCTTGCATCAATGATGTATAAGGTCATGGCAATGCGCGTTGGCTTTGATTATCCGTGGGCTAAAGATGGCGTTGTGGAGCACGCTTGTCCGGATGCTGCTCGACCAGTGGTATTTGAAATGTACAGGGAAGATCCCGACCCGGAAAATGAATGATAAGAGGGAATCATTATGCCTACTGCAAGTGAAACCATGGCCGCATGGGTTGCAAATCTGAGATATGAACATATCCCACAGGAATTTATCCACGATGCAAAGAACAACATTTTGGATATGATAGGTTGTGGAATCTTCGGATCTTCATTGCCATGGGCCCGTGTTATTGGGGATATGGTGCTGGACTGGAGCGGTGATAATCAAGCTACAGTATGGGGACGAGATAGTAAAGTTCCTGCAGTACATGCGGTGTTTGCTAATACTAATGCCGCAAATTCTTTCGAGTATGATGATACCTATTTCCCGTGGGGAATACATCCAGGAGCCCTCGTTGTTTCGTCAGCTCTTGCAGCGGCAGAACAGCAAGGCCATGCCGGCGGCAAGTCGTTAATTTCTGCGGTGGTGGCAGGTCATGAGGTTTCAGCTAGAGTTAGAGTTGGACTTGGTTGGTCTGTATTCCACGGATGGAATAGTACAGCCATTTGTTCAGCCTTTGGAGCTGCTGTTTCTGCTGCAAAAATATTCGATCTTGATGCGGAAGGAATCACTAATGCAATAGGAACAGTAGGTCCCTATGTTGGTGGATTGCTGACGTTCGGTTTCAAAGCTGGCGCAAAAAGAGTAGTGAACGCACGAGCCGCTGAGGGCGGGATGCTTGCAGCCGTACTTGCTAAGAGAGGAGTCACAGGATACAGTGATATTCTTGAATCTGAACAAGGCGGATTCTGCAAGACTCATTCATCTGATCCCAAAATTGAGAATATAACTAAGGAACTGGGAAACCAATACGAAATGCGGAAAATGGCATTGAAGAAGTATCCCAATTGCACAAGTTTTCATGCTGTTCTTGATGCACTCTATGAGATCACAGGAACAGAACCAGTAAATGTCGATGAATTAGAGTCAGTCATTGTCCACACTACAACTGGCGCTCAGAAGAATGACGTGGGCACAACGTATGATAATGTTCACTCCGCCCAGATGAGCATGCCCTATGCGGTGGCAGTAAAACTGCTGGACGGTGTTGTTGGAGTTGAGCAGTTCTCAGCTGAGAAATTGGAATCAGATAAAGTCCGAGATATTGCAGAGCGTGTCGAAATTACTGTTGACCCGGAGTTGGATGCTCTAGGCCTAGAACACCGTCTTGCCGCGAGAGTTGAATTGGTAATGAAGAATGGCAAGACAATCGAATCTGGAACTGTAAGGAATCCTCGGCGCATGAATGATGATGAAGTACTAGAAAAATTCTATGACCTCTCTACACGCGTCATTGACAAGGACCGCGCAAAACAGATTGTTGAGTTTGTTGAATCACTAGAATCTCAATCGAACATTGTACATCTAGCTGAACTTTTGAAATGAAATGGAGGCCAATAAATGACACCAGATAATAATGGGTTCTCTGGAGATGATCCAATTGTGTTCCTAGCTCATACCGATTACCCAATCGATATAGCTGAACAAAGAAGCAAAGGAAAAAATAAAGTAATGGAAGAACGCCATCTCGCAGCCCTTCGAAAGGGCGGTGTAAATTTCATCTGTGACCATGTGGGTGGCGAAACTAACATGTTCTCAACATTCCCAGTGTCGCTCATGCTAAAACAAGCAGACTATCTTGAGCGAACACTCAATGGAATTGACTGCATGCTGCAAGAGGCTGAAGAGAGCAAGGATGAGATTCTCATTGTAAGGAAAAAATCAGATTTTGATAATGCAGTCAGTTCAGGAAGATTGGGAATTATCCTGAGCATTCAAGGCGGTATGCCTATCAGAAGTAACTTGGCACTTCTTCGCACTTTCTACAACCTCGGCGTTAGGCTCATGAATCTCACTGCAAATGAGAGAAATCTGCTTGGGAATAGCTGCATGGATCGTAGAGACGGAGGTCTCTCACACTTTGGTGCTGAGGTTGTTGAGGAGATGAACCGGGTGGGCATGGTTATCGATATCGCTCAGCTATCGCCGCAGGGCTGCTTGGATGTTTTCGACCTTTCTGAGTTCCCCGTCATAGCTTCCAATTCTAACGCACAAGCACTCTGTGACCATCCACGAAATCTAAGTGATGAGATTATCAAAGGACTCGCAGATAATGGAGGTGCTATGGGAATACATTGCTTGCCTGCATTTCTAAGCTCTAATCCCGGCGCCAATATACAAAGCATAATCGACCACATAGAGTATGTTGTGAACTTAGTGGGAATAGATCATGTTGGATTGGGCCCGGACCTACTTGAAAATTGGCCTGAAGAAAAATACAATTGCATTTGGGAAAAAGGACAAGACCTTGCGGATACGAAGATAGACTTTCAGTATCCCGAGGGATTCAAGAGCCTGACCGACATTCCTTCACTATATGATGCGATTCTCGAAAGAGGCTACTCGAAGAATGATGCGGCCAAGATTATGGGAGAGAATTTCTTAAGGGTCTTCAAGGAAACATGGAAGTAATCGCTGGCTAAATCTTGAATTTGGAGTATTTGCGCTTACAAGGAGTCCCTTCCGAAATCCAGAATTCTCCCCTTGCTGGATCAGAGATGAGATTCGTCATTGTTTGCCTGTTTGTTCCATGGCGACATATTGACTTAGTACCCTCTGGAGGGGAGTCGCTGTATTTGTGGTCACTCATGATGTTCATAGCTTTCTCTCGATCAATCACTCCGTAGTTTGATTGAAGGAGCTCAATGAGTCTTTCATATCGTGCATATGATGAAGGATAGGCATCCTCTCTAGGCGGTCCGAATTGGCGCATCTCTTTGTTATGGTAATGATTTGTGGAAGCTATGTAATGATCCTTTGTTTGCACAATCATAGTGCGGGGAGTTGAGAAGCTAATTCGTGCCATTGAACCATCCATGTCTACGACATCAACATTCTCGCCGGCATGTGACCAGTTAGGTATACTCTTGACAAGAGTAATGAATTCCTCTACAGTTGCGCATGTTTCAAGTCCTATTCTTGTCAAGATGAGAGCCGGAAATCCAAAGCCAGCTCCTTCTACCTGATGTATTCCCGAGCCTACAAAACTCAAGCCTTTTTCGTTGAAACCAATAACCGAAGTTCTTCCGAGATTCCCTGCAAGTCCTCTTCCTAGAAATTTGTATCTACCTTTAGGAGATACATGAAATGCCTGACCAAGACCCTTGCCCGCCATTCTAAGCGGCCAGTCTGAATTCTGAGTTGCAATGGGTTGTCCGTCTATAGTCGCATCCCCAGCTGCTACAAATGATGAACACTCATGAACAGAATGTTCGACAGTGTCACGAACCTCCCAATAGAAAAGCAAGAGGAGGGCTGTTTCATAGTCTATTTCGGCTCCTTCTGCGATTCCACGCGTTTCATCTATGACCTCCGGAAATCTATTCCCTATTAGTTCCGCATATTTCCGTGTGATTCTCCTATATTCATCAGCAGAGATTCCTTTCTCCTGGATATCATCTAGAACAAATGGAATAACCGATTTGTTAATAATCTCGGACAATTGGCTGCCATGCTGGATGCCTATTTCATAATGTGTTCCTTCTAAGGTGAATAACTCTTCCTTCATGTTCTTCTCTTCCGCTACTTGCCATTTGTGAATAATACATCATCCTTGATCTTATGGTCGAGTTTGGCAATTCGTGCATCAGGGTAAGGTTGAATATTCTTCTCACTATAGTGCTCATGTGTCTTGACCATGATATTCAAATGATTCGGGCAATGAATATCGCTGAAGCCTGCCACTGTCCCCAGTTCCTCCCCTGCAACAAGCACTCTATCTCCTTCTACTATAACGCCTCCATCCTCTATCTCCAAGAAGCCTATATACATAACTGAGTTTACTTTAACACCGGGTTCGGCATCATCTTGATCCGTTACCGTTAGTTCTGTTATGTCGTGTTTTCTTAGGGACCTGGTGCGCGGATGCATCAGCCATGTCCCCCTCTTTTCAAGACGTAATCCGGATATTGCAACTATTCTCCCCTTAACATCCTTTTTGGGAGCAGTTTTCCAATGGTCCGGTATCTTCTTTGCCTTGTATGGTTCTACCATGTTTCATTTCTCCATTTTACTAACTTCCTCTGCGGGGTCCATCCAGATCCCCACAGCATGACACGCGACACTTCGATTCTTAACCGATCTCAATTCGGGTTCTTCCTCCTTACAGATTTCCTTCGCATAAATGCATCGGGGATGAAATCGACAACCGCTCGGAATGTCGATTGGATCTGCAATCTCCTCTTCTGTAGGGAGCTCTCTTAAATGATGCTTAGTTCTTGGATCTAGCGTCGGTAATGCTGCCTTCAAAAGCATTGTATAGGGATGGTATGGCGTATCAAGTATCTCTTTTCCGAGCCCTCTCTCAACAATTACTCCTACATACATGATTCCAATTCTATCACACATGTATTGAGCACTAGCCAAATCATGGGTTATCAGAAGAAGCGTAAGACCGTGTTCCTCTTTAAGTTTCCTTAGTAGATTTAGAATCTCAGCTCGAACTGATAGGTCGAGCATGGACACTGGCTCATCAGCCACGATGAACTTCGGCTTAAGTGACAGCGATCGCGCAATACTAAGCCTTTGACGTTGACCTCCACTCAGTTGGTTGGGATGCTTTTCCAAGAACACATCAACTGGAACTAGCCCTACATCTTCCAGCAACTCAATAATCTTCTCTCGGGCCTCTTTATCATTCTTAACCATCTTATGAATTTTGAATGGCTCTTGAAGGATTTCCTCAGTGTTGAGTCTGACAGGCAGGCTTGAGAAGGGGTCCTGAAAAATAATCTGTGCCTGGCGTCGCTCTTCTTTCATCTCCTTCATTGAAATGTGAGTTATGTCCTTGCCCATGAACTCAAGCTTTCCATCAGTAGGTTCCAGCAATCTTACTAGAAGCTTCCCAAGGGTGGTCTTTCCGCACCCACTCTCTCCAACAATTCCGAATACTTCTCGGTTTCGAATGAAGAAATCAACCCCATCAACAGCTCGGACATGTTTGTCTTCACCCAAGGCCATTAGTCCCTTCTTCAATGGGAACCACTTCTTCAGATTTTCAACTTCGATGATATGACCTGATTTATCTCGTTCTGTCATTATTCAATCTCCCTCCAATGGTGACATTCAATCTGTGAATTTGGCCGTCCCGGTATCTCTTCATTTTTGGGTCGATCTTGTTTACAGATTTCTGTTGCATAACTACAGCGAGGATGAAATGGACAACCAGGTGGTGGGTCAATGAGGTCTGGTGGGGTTCCAGGTATAGACTCTAATTTTTTGTCAGTTTGATCAATTGTTGGGAAGGAGTGGAGCAGTCCCATGGTATAGGGATGCTTAGGATCAAGGATTACCTCTTCGGAAGTTCCGGCCTCCATGACCCGACCTGCATACATAATGATTACGCGGTCACACATCTCTGAAAGCACCGCTAAATCATGTGTAATCCATATGACTGAGAGCCCGAATTCCTTCGTGATATCATCAATCAGTTTTAGTATCATATGCTGGACGACTACGTCCAGTGCGGTAGTCGGTTCATCGAGCACTATAATCTCAGGATTTGAAATCATTGAGAGTGCGATTAGAGCCCGTTGCTTCATCCCTCCGCTGAACTCGTGTGGAAAATTAGTGATTCTGGAAGGCTCGACGCCTACCATCCTAAAGAGGTCCTTTGCTCGCTCCAGAGCCTCCTGTTTCTTCATGCTTTTCTTAATCATTATTGGCTCAATCATCTGTTCTGAAATTCGCAACATGGGATTCAGCGCATTCATTGATTGCTGAAGGACAAGGGAAATCTCGTCCCATCGATAGTTCTGAAACTCTTTTTCTGAAACCTTTAGCAGGTCGACACCTTTGTATTCTACGCTTCCCTCCACAACCTTGTGAGGAGGCTGTAGTAGTCTCAGAATGGACATTGCTAGTGTGGTCTTTCCACAACCGGATTCGCCAGCGATTCCAAGAGTTTCGCCCTTCCGTAAGGAGAACGATACATTCTCTACTGCTTTCACTTGCCCTGACGGAGTAAAGTACCTTGTCTTTATCCCCTTGACCTCAAGAACTTTCTCCATTCTATATCTCCTCCAATGCAGCTCCAAAGAGTTTGTTCAGACCCTCGCCGACCAAATTAAAACCAAGGACGGTTAAGAAGATGAAGGCTGCTGGACTCATTGTGGTCCACCAGACTCCAGAGAGTATGAACGGTCTTCCCGCTGCAAGGTCAGAACCCCATTCAGGTGTTGGTGGTGACACACCAAGTCCGAGGAATCCTAGTCCAGCAATACTTAGAATTGAGGTAGCGACACTAACTGTGAGAACAACTGCTAGCACTGTAAAAGTCAAAGGATAGATGTGCTTGAATATAATATACAAGTTGCTGGCACCGATAGAAACCTCTGCCTCAACGAAGTCTTCCTCCTTAAGGGCAACAGATGCACTTCTTATTGTCCTATAGAACTTGGGCAGAAGCCCAAAAGCAACAGCAATTGCGGTAAATATCAGACCGCCGCCTAGTGTAGTTACAATTAACAAAGCTGTGAGAAATGCAGGGAAAGAATACAATGCATCCATGGGCAATGTAATCAAACGATCAAGTTTTCCACCATAGTATCCAGTGATTACGCCCAGCGTTGCTCCAATAATTGTGGCCACAATAACTGAAAAGAGTCCTACGAAGAGTGATACCCGGGTTCCATAAATGCCTCTGCTGAACACATCTCTTCCGAGTGCATCGGTACCCATTAAGTAGGGCCAACCTGGTGGTTGCAGAACAGCGTCTGTATGTATTTCTAGGGGGTCAAATGGAGCAACAAAGTCTGCAAATGTTGCCATGAAGATGATAACTCCCACTATGATGACACCTATGAAAAATGAAGCTCGTTCTCCTCTCTCAAGTGCCCAGACTCTGTTGGTTCGAACGCGCTCCGGAATAGACCTAACCAGTTTGTTGAATCTCTCCATCATTCAACCTCCTAGTATCTTACCCGTGGGTCAAGGAAATAGTACGAGATATCTATAATAACTCCAATCAGGGACGTTATCAACACAAACACAGTAACTACCCCCTGTATCAGGATGTAATCTCTAGCTGAGGCTGCAACGTAAATGAGATTGCCTAGGCCATTCAAAGAGAAAACAGTTTCAACTAGGATAGATCCAGTCAGTAGAGTTCCTGCTTGAAGTCCAATCAGTGTAATAACCGGTAGTATTGCGTTTCTGAAAGCGTGTTTCTTGACAATCTGCGTCTTGGAAAGTCCCTTAGCTTGAGCCAGAAGACAGAAAGTTCGTTTCATTGCTTTCATAGTTTCTGAACGGGTTAGTCTGATTGTGACTGCAATATAATATGCAGACAGGACCAGTACTGGCAAGACAAAATGAAGTGCTGCATCAACGAATCCCGAGATATCCGCGGCAAGCAGAGTATCTATCAGAATCATCCCGGTAATACGTGGCGGCCTTACATTTGGACTGTTTGTTCCAAATATGGGCAATACGCCAAGATAGACTCCAAATACGAGCTGACAAATGATGCCCAATACATATACTGGAACCGCATATAGAAACAAGGTAATAGAACGGATGGAGTGATCCTGAACCCCTCCAGGTCTCTGGGCGCTATACCTACCTATTCCTACTCCTATGATTGTAGAAACAATCCACGCGAGCACAGCCAGCTGGACTGTGACTCCCGCACGTGTGATTATGACTGTACTAACAGGCTGGCTAAGGACAATGGAATACCCCAAATCACCTGCAAACACCCCAATAACGTAGTCGAGATATTGGAGATACACCGGTTTATTTAACCCAAGTCTTTCTCTTACCGAATCAATAAACTCCTGACTTGCCCCTTCGCCAACCATCGAGGCCACTGGGTCTCCGGGGATAATATGAACGGCGAAAAAAATGAATGTTAAGAGGACAAAAACCACAACAAGCATTGTCAGTAGTCTAATAATGATGTACTTTTTGAATGCCATATTTTGGTCACCAAATACGCTTTCCACATAGTACTAGGCTCAGTTATAAATTCTATCGTATATTATGCATATACTCTAAACAGAAGGGGTATTTTTTAGCATATAATTTATAAATGGCTATCGATTTTCCAAAGTCTTACGATATACTTTTATAGCGAGGTTTTACTAGGCTACTATTCATGGGAGAAACCCCAGATGCCAGAAACGAAGAATATCATAATCGCTATTGTCATTATCGCCCTTGTTGCGGGCGGCGGACTTTTCTATTTTTGGTCGGCCACACCTCCAGCAGAGGGAGAAGTGAAATTCACGGTTGGAACGACGTTTGAGATTGGAAGAGTAGTGCATCCACTCACAGTTCACGGTGGAGACGACCCCATTGTGAATCAGATTTTCGAGGGATTGTACGGCTATGTTGAGGACACGCTTGAATTAGAGCCTGTTCTTGCATCGGACATACCCACAATATCATCTGATGGGCTAGAAGTTACTATTCCACTCCGAGAAGACGTTATGTTTCACGATGGAACCCCCTTCAACGCAAGCGCTGTAGATTACTACTTTGACCTCATTTTTACACACGGTGCAGGTATTACCTACATCTACACTGAAGGATTAGTAAACCACACAGAAGTAGTTAGTGAGTACTCAGTCAAGTTCGTATTGAATGATCCTAACTCCGACTTCCTCGACACCCTATGTAATATTGCAGGCTTCATTCCAAGCCCAACCGCAATTGAAACATTCGGCGTCGAAAATGTGAACGATCACCCAGTCGGAACCGGCCCATTCAGGTTTGTGAGTAAAATTGTTGACACAGAAGTCGTCCTTGAGGATAACCCGAATTGGTGGGGACTCGATGCGGGCGAAGAAATCACTCTTGATGAAGTGGTCTTCGTACAGCTCTCTGATGCAGCAACCTTGAAATTGGCTATCGAAGATGGCACGATTGATACAACTGATGGTAGATTCAATCTTGCTGACTACTCAAGCCTACTCCAGAACTCTGATCTGATTACACACGATGTTAGCGCAAGTGCCTCTCGCAGATGGCTCACATTCAACATGAATGATTCAATTTGGGATGTTTTCCCCGATAAGACCATGAGACAAGCATTCGCCTATGCAATACCCTATGATGAGATCATCGCCACTGGACTTGGTGGACTTGGTGAGAGGCAATACAGCTTCCTACCACCAGAGTATCAAGGATACAAGGCTGTCTTTGACTACGACTACAACGCCACTAAGGCGCTGGAATTGATTGCTGACGCAGGCCACACAACCCCAGTAGAGGTAACTCTTCACATAACCCCCACACACTACGGTAGTGCAGAGCCCGATATCGCTACTCTCATTCAGAGCTATGCTGAAGATGCCGGCTTTGATGTGACTATCGTACAAGAAGAGTATGCTGCCTACAAGGATAGCTACAAACAGAGTGCAGCTCAAGAGATGAATCTCTGGGCATGGAGCGCTAACTATCCATCCACGGACGATTGGGCCTCACAGTTCATCGCTTCCACTGGTTGGGGACCTGGTTTCTCCCACGTTATGGGAGGCGACATGGCTGGTCTGTATCCATATGTAGATAATCTCGTTGCAGAGGCTGCAGCCACAACCAACAGTACAAGAAAGGTCGAGATTCTGGAAGAGCTCCAAGACATTTGGGCCGAATGGGTACCAAACATCTTCGTTTGGAGAGAAACTCGATATCAATTCAGCAGAGGCAATGTTGAAGGACTTACGTACGGTGCAGTCAGTTGGGACTACCACTTACATGATGTAGTTTTCACATAGATTCCCTCCTTTCTCTAATCCTCCTGCGGGACTTTTTCTCCCGTGGGAGGAACCCCCTTTTCTTTACTTTCAAAAGTCATAATCAAGTTCAGCAGGTTAGCCAAATGTCCAAACATGACCAAGAATACTGGATGGAAAAAGATGAAACCGTGATTAAGAAAAACTATCGGTTTCCTTCTGTTGTTCTATCCAATAGCCAAGGAGTTTATGTCACCGCGGTGGATGGAACACGGTATGTTGACTTCACATCCGGTGGTCAAACATGTAACCTTGGACATAATCATCCTGAAATTAGACGGGCTGTCAATGAACAGATTGAACTCACTGGCTTCTGTTCACATGGTTGGATGCGAAATGCGACTCGTACTAAACTTGCAGAAAAGCTATTACAACATCTCACGGGCAAGATTGAAAATCCACAAATCGGTTTTTGCATTTCGGGATCTGACGCAACTGAACTCGTGATGAGTCTTACCAAGGAACGAACTGAAAGACACATGTTACTTTGTCACTTTGGCTGTTATCACGGTTCCATTTCAACTGATGCACTTGCCATGAACACCAGCGCCCACACAGGCAGTTATCCACAAATGCCTGGTATCATGTATCAGCCATTTCCCTATTGTTATAGATGCCCATTTGGTCAAGACCCCAGTGTTTGCGATATAGCCTGTCTTGATTTTCTGGAATATCAATTTGAAACAAATGTAATTCCCCCCGAAGAAACTGCCGCCTTTTTCATTGAGCTAATTCAAGTGCACGGGGGTATTATTCCAATGCCTAGCAAGTATCTATCACGATTACACAAGATTTGCAAACGTGAAGGAATCCAACTAGTAGTTGATGAAGTCACCACGGGTTTTGGCCGCAGTGGCAATATGTTTGCAATCGATTATTATGACATAGACGTAAATGTCGTCTACTTCGCCAAATCAATCGCCAATGGACTTCCACTTGCAGCAATCGTAGCAAATAAGGAAATCATGTCTGGTTTTTCCGGTGGAGGCACCTTCTCAGGTAGTCCAATTAGTTGTGCTGCGGGCCTAGCGAGTTTCGAGATTCTTCAAAGGAAGGATACACTGATGCAAGCTCAAAAGGTGGGCAGGTATCTACTTGAGCGATTGAATGAGATCAAGACCGATGACCCGTTAATTGGAGACGTACGGGGAAGGGGTCTACTAATTGGCGTCGAAATAGTGGAACCAGACAAATCACCAGCACCAGCCAGGACAAAGAAGGTCATAGACCACTTGTTGAGAGCAGGGGTGCTGGTCTTTCCCGCAGGAGCGTATCAGAATGTCTTGCGCTTGTGTCCTCCTCTAATATCTACTGAACCTATTGTGGATGTTTTCATGAAGAGATTAGAGGAAGCTCTCAAAAAAACTAGCACTATAAACAAATGAGAAAGTGATTACGAAATGTACAAAATTGGAATAGTTGGATTTGGTAGGATTGGATCCTACCTATACGATAGAATAAGCGAGAACAACGAATTGGATGTTTCATTCGTCTACGACCCAGTTGAGGATAAGACAAAGGATTTGGCACCGTCAAAAATTCTGGCATCTTCGGATGAGATCACCTCACAGGATGTTGATCTGGTTGTGGAGGCTGCAGACTTCCGCGTGGTCAAGGAATATGCACCCATTATTCTAGAGAAAACAGATATGCTCATCCTATCAGTCACTGCGCTAGCTGAGAAAGAATTAAGCTCTAAGTTGGACAGGGTCTGCTCACAGAATGACACT
This sequence comes from uncultured archaeon, assembly GCA_964648855.1. Taxonomy (GTDB): domain Archaea; phylum Asgardarchaeota; class Thorarchaeia; order Thorarchaeales; family Thorarchaeaceae; genus TEKIR-14. Next base: position 144,668 of record CAZYLT010000001.1, on the reverse strand, counting down.
CGGCTCTTGATTCCTCATGGTGCTCTACTTGGCATGGATGGTATTTATGATGCGAGAGATACGTTATCTGAAGTGAAGGTGATCACGACTAAAAATCCCAAAAATATCGACTTTAGTTTTACAGATGATTATGATGGAGAAGACATCACTGAGAAAACTACCCTCTATGAAGGTCCTACACGAGGAATTTGCTCGAAATATCCAAGAAACGTGAATGCTCATGCTGTCGTCGCCCTCAGTGGAATCGGATTCGATAGAACAACATCTATTCTAATATCTGACCCTGAAAACGATGACGCCCTTCAACACGTTGTTGCTACTGGCGGTGGAACCAGATTGGAAATCAAAAGGTCTTCAGCAATCAAAGGAGTAACAGGAGAATACACCTTGGTGTCACTCTATGGATCACTCATTAGGGCGCTTACAACAAAAAGTGGCATGAACATCGTGTAAGAATAAGGAGAAAACAAAAAGTGAATGATTTGATTGAACTAATGGCAAATTTCGTGCACAATCTCTCCTACTCTGACCTTGATAGTGAAGTTATAAAGATGGCAAAGGACCTAATTCTGCATCATTTGCATACTGGCTATAGTGGAGTTGAGGAATCAGAAGCGAAGGTGGCATTGTCTCTACTGGACGAGGAGGAACTGTCCGGCGCCAAGTCCACTGTTCTTGGGCTGAAAAAGAAGTACCCTATTAGAAAGGCTACTTTTTCCAATGCCGTTTTAATGCACAGCATTCAGCAAGAGGACACATATCGAGGACTGCATCCTGGACCACACACAATTCCTGCAGCATTTGCTCTTGCAGAAAACTTCCCTCGGTCTGGCAAGGAAATATTGACTGCAATAGTTGCCGGATACGAGATCAACATACGTTTAGGAGAACTCTGTGCGAGCTATACAAGCCCCCGCGGTTGGCGAGGAACCACTATATTCGGCGTAATTGGTGTTGCTGCAACTGCAGCCAAAATCCTGCGTCTTTCACTAGAAGAAACTAAGAATGCTTTAGCCATGGCGGCAAATACATCTTCAGGCCTAATGCAATGTTGGTTATCTGGTACTGATGAATGGCTATACGCAAGTGGACTCGCTGCTAGTAATGGTGTTCTATCTGCACAGTTAGCTAGTAGGTCAATAAGCGGTGCATCCGATACCTTCGAAGGTGACCGTGGTTTTTTCAAGGCATATTGCGGTGAAGCCCCAGATGATCTATCGCCTATAACAACGGACCTAGGAAACGAATTCTCAATATTGAAAATGGTTATGAAACCATATAGTGTCATTACTACCATTCTACCCGTTATTCATAACGTCTTGATGCTGATTGACCATAATGACATTCAATATCAGGAAATAGAACGTATTCAAATAATGGCGGGACCTAGAGTAACTCAAGGGCCATTGAAGTCCTCAATTCTTGATGAAGGTCCATATGTGAACAAAACCCAGGCCTTCAAATCACTTCCATGCGCTGTTGGAATTGCACTGAAATACAAAGAAGTTTCAGCTGTGACTGCTAACAATTTCGGTGATGAAGAGGTTTCCGAGCTATCTAAAAAGGTTGAAATCAACACCAACGAGGACGCGGAGGGATTCTATAACAGAGTGGTAATCCGAACAGATGATGGCAAGGTTTACACCATAAGTGGTCAAGAATTCCCCACTTTATCGTCGGAGCAGGTGAGAAATAACATTCGAAAATCTGCAAGCAAGTATATGTCATCTGAAACTGTCGAGTCATTAGTCCATTCCATTGATAATATCGAAGAGGTGGACATGGAACGTATTTCCAAAAATATGACATAAACCTATAGAGAAAACGTTTAAGTTATCTATAATCAGTAGACTGAGATAGGTGTCTTTACTGTCACCGCTCAGTCTCTGCTGTTTATTCAATGCAGGGATAAGGTTTTGAGGGATGAAATTGCATTCGTTAGATGATTTGGATAGGAAACTAATCCGTGCACTCCAGGGCGATTGCCGAAACCTCCAAGAGATAGCCGATCGGTTGAATACACCCATATCAACATTACATTATCGTGTAAAACGTTTAGAAAAAGGGGGTGTCATCAGAGGCTATTCTGCATTGGTTGACCCTGAGAAAACGGGGTTGATTTTTAGCGGGTTTCTCCATATTTTCGTGGAACATGGCCCCCGATTCGAGGACCTTGGTGTACAAATCGCTGAGATTCGGGGAGTAAGAAGAGTCTACTGGGCCTATGGAGAAATCGATTACTTGGCCTTTATCCGTGCAGAAACCCAAGATGACTTCAATAAGATTGTTAGAAGAGTAATGAACCTAGATGGTGTTCAGAGAACCAGTACTCACATAATAGCTGAAGTGATAAAAGAAAGCTGTCGTGTCCCCATCTAATTGATTAATCTCTCTGCTAGTCCCTCATTGAACGGTGTAGCTAAACGAACAGATATATTCCTGTTTTATTGCCCCATCTACTCATGACACAACGAATCCTCACTAGCGAAATCTACAGATACTGGCCTAATTTGAAGAACATAACATACCTGAATACAGCCTCAACCGGATTGCTGTCAGATCCAGTCATTGATTCAGTTACTGAGTTAGCAACAATGAGAAGCAATGGAGAATGGCAGAGTGAGAATACTGCATCACTCTATACGAATATCAAGGCAAAATTGTCTTCCCTTCTCGGAGGAGACCCCGGACAATATGCTTTCGTTCCCAGCACATCATTAGGTCTGAATTTCTTTGGACACGCGATAGAGTATTCGCAGAATTCCAATATTGTAATTTCCGATTTGGAATTTCCATCGAATTACATACCTTGGCAGAATATCAGCAAGAGATATGGGGTGGAGCTCAGAATTGTCAGGTCTGAAGAAGGAGCTGCGTATTCTGATGCATTTGAGCAGAAGATTGATTCTAATACTCGAATAGTTGCTATTAGCCATGTCCAATTTGGTACAGGATTTCGAGCCGATTTGCGAGAACTTGCAAGTATTATCCATGGTGAGGGAGGATATCTAGTTGTAGATGTCATCCAGTCTGCGGGATGGAAAGATTTCAACCTGGAAAAAATGGGTGTTGATTTTGCTGCAGGACAGGCAACAAAATGGATTGCGGGGCCCATTGGGGCTGGATACGCATATGTAAAGAAAGAGATTTTGCCTGATTTGAATCCTATTGCACCAGGTTGGAGGAGTATTAAGAACCATCGGAATTTTGAATATTTCCAGCGCGAACTTTCGGACGATGCAGCGAAATTTGAAGGGGGCTCCGTTCCCATTGTGGCTTATGCGGGCTTCTTAAAGGCATTAAGCATTATTGATGAATTCGAAATCTCCTCCATTGAAAAGAGAGCGATGAAGAATGCTTCATACGTCAAGGAACGCCTTATGGAATTGGATATTGATTTCTATGAATTCGGAGATGCACATAATTCCCCCATAGTTTCTTGTGTTCCCAACAACTTAGAGGGGTTAGAAGCACGGCTCAAGAAAGAACGGGTCTTCTGTTCAATAAGAAATGGACGTCTTAGAATTTCGCCGCATTTCTATAACACCTTGGAAGACATAGACAGACTTATGGGGCGTCTCGCTTAGCACTTGCCCAGAGCAAAACGAAAGAGACCATAGTGATGAAGTATCCCATTCTTACCGATGACGAAATTGACCAAACATTAAGCATGGAAACAGCCATAGATAGAATAGAAACAGGGTTCAAACAATATGTCAGCGGAAATCTGATTGCCCCTCCCCGATTCACTGTTGATGTCGAAAATGGTTCATTAGTTTTCACCGCTGGGGGAGCTTCGGGCGAAGGAGAGGGCGTGGGCTTTAGAGTATATGAAACATATCCCAAGGAATCATCGAATCACACACAACTAGTTGCTGTCTTTGACAGTTCTACTGGCGAATTCAAAGGTTTAGCACTTGGATTCAGATTGGGAATAATCAGAACAGGAGCAATAGGGGGAGTGGCAATAAAGTACCTATCAAGAGCTGACTCAAAGGTTGTGGGAATTATCGGATCTGGTACTCAGGCTCGTGCTCAACTAGTGGCGGCATCGGTTGTTCGCGATTTAGAATATGCTAAGGTGTATAGCCCAACTCGCAAACACAGAGAGAAATTTGCTAAAGAATTGAGCAGGAAACTCGATTTACGAATAGATGCCGTTGAATCGAACGAACTGGCAGTATCCCAATCGGATATTGTCATCTGCTCAACAAGAAGCACGACCCCTGTATTCGACTCAGAACATCTTCAAGAAGGAATGCATGTAACAACTATGGCACAGAACTTGGTAGGTAGGAGTGAAATTGAAATGGAGGTGGCCGACCGAAGTGACACCATCGCAACAGATTCTGTGGCTCAAGTCGATACAACTGGAACGCCTACCCGGCCGTATTTTCTTGCGTCAACTAAACACAGAAATAGAATGGTCGAGCTTGGCGACATAGTTGCCGGCAAAGAATCTGGACGGGAAAATGATAACGATATAACCCTATTCTGTTCAGTAGGGCTTGCGGGAACTGAAGTGCTCCTAGCAAATTTGGTCTTTGATAAGATAGCAAAAACATAATATCTCGTTTCATGCTAGTTATTCAGCTATTGTCATAAAATTTTGGCGTAGATGTGATAAGGTTGGTACATCAAAAGAAAATAGTGCGGAAAGCTGATGACTGGAAATACATCCTGCCACCAGCATATCCGACTTCGACTCGGTTTTTTTGGTATGAGGATTATGGAAATCCTCCCTTTTAAACCTCCGATACTAAGCAATCAAGGTGTGCTTGGGTACACTTTGAGTTAATTTCTACAAGATGCCCGTCAACCAGAGGGCTATTTTGAGTGATAGTATGTCGTCTGATGATGAGCCATAGTTTCCAGTCAATGCCCAATTGTCTACGAAGTAGTTAGTTCCTGTAACAATGATTCTTCCCCCTCCGGTACGTTCCATAGCACCAATGAGAGAGTGTGCTCCGTAGTCAGCCAATGATTGCGCACTGGAATTGAATTGCACAGCAGCTCCCGAATAAGCGAATGAAGCAACTCCTGAAGTCACTGGATGTGCATTCGTATTAGTAACAATGGCTGGGTCGCCACCTCCGACGATGGATTCGTATCCAATAGAGAAACCTGACCATGATAGAAAGGCATTCAGAGACTCTACATCAGTGCTTCCGTTGGCAAACCCAGTTACAAATAGACCTCCCCCCTCTTTGTAGTACTGCTCATATGCCTCGATTTCTTCAGGATTATAGGGGAGTGAGAATATGTTCGGATTGGAGGGATTTGTATAATTCACATCCCATACGCAGGGATCAAGAAGAAAGACGGCATCAAACTGACTCAAATAGTCATAATTGTTCAGACTGCTGTTGCGAATTTCAGTGACAGATATCTGATTCGAAGTCAATTCCATGTACAGCTCTTTAAATTGTCCATACACTGTATCCATTTCCCAGGTAGTATGGCTGATATCGAAAGCGATTCTTGCATCGGGTTCCTCTGGTGCAAACTGAATGCCCAGAGATGCACTTGAAACGTCGGAATGAAACTCTATGGTGGCTGATATCCCTATGGATTCAACAGGAATATCCACTTCAAAATGGACCATTCCCGTCTGATTTATTCTTACGGTGGACTCTAGAGAAAAGATTGACTCGTTGTCGCTATTGACACTAATATCATAATCTAACGATTCTGAATTGTAGACTAACAGATTGAACCCATAGGAGTCACCAAGAAATAGCCGCTCAAAAGAAAGAGGAAGAGCTTCTGGGTGGATATGAGTAATCTCTGGTAGGCCTGATATTTTAGTGGCTGAAGCTATTACATTCTTGGCACCTTCTAGATTCAAAATCCCCGCCCCAATCACAAAACTAGGGGCTTCATAGGCGTCTGCTCCTTCAAATAAGGCTGCCATAATGGAACCTGGAGTGTATCGAAGGTTGTTTTGCTCGGAGTAAGAAATGAGCTCTGCGCATGCCGCTGCTACGCGCGGGGCTGCGAAGCTAGTTCCAAAATATGTGGCACTAGATGTTTCTGCGTAACCCGCGGCTGCAATGTTAGGCTTCATGTATCTTTGACCCGTGGGGCCGCGACTCGAGTAATCCGCTGGCATACCATCCTGGTCTAATGCCGCCACAGCAATCGCATTGGGAAACACACTGGGTGAAGAAATGCTTGTTCCAGCAACTCCTGCAGAATTCTCATTTCCAGCAGACGCAACAACAAGAATCCCATTCGAGAATGCATAATCCACCGCTTCTTTCATGGGGTCTCCGTACGCAGGAGTGGACCCAATGCTAAGATTGATAATCGAGCAGTTTTCTTCCACAGCCCAATATATCGCCGCAATTAGTGCCAAGGAAGTCGCTGTTCCATCCGAAGCAACCACTTTTGCATTCACAATGACTGCATTAGGACTGTTTTCAATCACCGTTGATGCAACAATTGTTCCATGCGGAACCGATTGCCCCCCTTGGGTGGGATTTGAATCTGAGGTAGATGTGTCTGTTTCATCGTAACCATAGAGCGGAGATACGAATGACCTTGCAGATACTATTCGGTTCTGAAGTGTAAAATCAGCATTTACCCCTGAGTCGATAACTGCAATCCTAACATCACTAGTTTCACCGGAAGTATCAAGAATGTCCATGTTGAAAATGGCGACGATACCCCCAGCAATGATAACTAGCAAGATGATAATCACTGCGATTAATTTCAATCCTGACGATGAGCTCGATTCTTGGCGGCTAATTGGTGGCTCCCATGCGTAAGTCATTGGTCGAATTCTCCTTTCTATATTATCTATCCTGATGCCTTTGAGCATTTTATACATGAAGTTGTCGGCATATACTGAACTGGAAAGGAGTTGGCAAACACGTACAATGGCTCCAAAAATGAGGAAAAGATTTCCATTGCAATTAGCGGAAAACTTTAGGCGCCCTGAAGACATAATTAAGCGATACCCATGCCTCATGCCAACCTAATCCCATCAGACATTCCTGAAGAGGAAGAGCTCCTGTTGAGAGCAAAACTCCATATCCGTGGTGGGCGCATTAGGCAACAAAGAGGCGAGAATGCTGATGCTATCGCTGCCTTTTACGATGCACTGGTATCTGCGTTGCTGCGTTTCTTTGTTTCCGACAAATTGAGAGCTGCACATGAGCTCCCCGTTCCTGACGACAATAGCGGTGAGATGGAACATCTAGAGATATTATCTGAGCATAACGTCATCGATGCAAACTTCGGCGCAATAGAGCTCAAGAAATTAATGGAACTGTTAGGTCGGGGATTCGCAGGTAAACCTGTTGAATCGCTAGAAGATGCGTTCATGGAAAAATATGAGAATGTTATGACGCAGTTGGAAGTTCTGCCAATCCGCGATGAGGAGCTTCCAAATGAACTGTCAGTAACTACATAGGTCTTCAAAGAAGGAAATCAGTATTCACGAGTAGCGAAAGACATGAACGAACTGAGCAATTCCTCGTGATTGCCCAATGTCATAATGTGATGATTACCAAGGGGCTGTTCTAGAAAGTAGTCAACGGGTTGATCTAGACGTATTTTTACCTGTGTCCTACATGCCGCTTCATTCCTCCGCGTAGCGACTATCTCACCACTAGAAACCCAGAATTTCTTCAGAGATTCGCCCCCTATCTTGAAGACTGTAACCTCTTGCTTTTTGAAATCCCCTCTCATCGAAACGCTCTTGCCAGTTTCATAGTGATTAGTAATCTCATAATCAGAGGTCATAGATAAAGGTACAGTGCAATGGGCGAGTCCAATAGTATTTGCATGCTCATCAACGGTCACAACATTTCCCATAAATGATGTCTGATTAAGTATCTCGCGAATTAAGAGCATAGTGAACACAGATGGAATATCCCCTTCACACCCAGCCGTAATGCTCTGATCGTTTAGTAATGAGAGGGCGTAGCATCCAGTTACGCCTGAGTCTACTACAATATCGAAGCAACGAACCGTAACCGCATCATATTTTGATATGACGGCGCTTTTCATTTGCTCCGCTAGATTGACGGCTTTTTTGATGCTGGCCTTGGATACACTCATGGACTTGGCTTCCTCCATGAAAACTTGCGTTTGCAGCTCATCCTGCGATGGTCCCTTTTCTGAGAATACATCATGTAACGTTTCGCGTACAATCTCTATTCCCCAGTTTTGTTTTGCCAAGTCCAGATTTACTTCTGATCCAATCAGCCAGTCTGATGGGGCTCCAAGTTGACCTATTGTCATTTTTGAAACTGAATCCATAACATCGGTAAACTGATTCCATTTCTCAAGTTTCTCAAGAATTCCTTGGAATGTATCATGGACGATTTTGCATTCGATATTGTTTCTCTGCAACCAAGTTTTTGTTTCTAATGCCGCTGGTAGAGAATTATTGGAGTCATGTGAAATGAGTACCACTGAAGTGATGTCTTTTTGTTTTGAAACATATTGTGCTATTGTGCTTTCAGTGCCTCCGGATCCTACAAAAATATGGATTGGAATGTCTTGGTGGGTTTTCGGGTAAGGCTCGTGAGTTTCCAGAATTTTAGCACCTGTTTCTGTGATTCCATCCAATAGACTGCTTTTGATATCCAAACTGGTCAATGAGGAGAACACTGGAACAACGGTCAGGGGCATGATGTCCTAAGTGATATATCCACTATATCAGTCTACGGACAGTTTTGGCTACTTACCTGAACTTTCTCAATAACGCCTTGGCCTCAGTATCTGGAACATCATACCAATTTTCGTAAGCGTTTGCCACTGCAAAAACAAAACCTGATTCGATATTGGGGCATACTAATCGATCTACCTCTTCCCTGACCAGACTCGCTGCTTTGGCTGACGCTGTAGGTGCGGCCACAATCAGACTTCTTGGAGCCATTGGCTGAATAGAATGTATTGCAGCTAGCATGGTATAGCCTGAAGCTATTCCATCGTCCACAATGATGGTATCTCTCCCCTCTGGCCTAATAACACCTACAAGTCCTTCATATTCCTCTTTTCGCGACTCAATTTGATTTCGTGTCTTATCAATTACAGCCTCTATTTGGTTCTGCCCCAAGTTCAACCGCCTGAGTAAAGTTTGATTGAACTCTACCGATCCATACGATGTGATAGAGCCAAATCCTGCTTCGGGGTTCCTAGGTATTTGCAGTTTGCGCACTATTATTGCATCAAAATCCGCATTGATTCTCTCTGCAATTTCGACACCAACTGGTATACCTCCGTTAGGTATTGCTATGACAACTGGCTTGGTTTCAAAGTCTATGTCTGAGAGCCTATCAGCTAGAACCTTGCCCCCATGTCGCCGATTCTTGTATTTCAACGGTTGATGCTCCGTAGACCATATATTTGCAGAGAAAATAAAGCATCGGTTTCCAGAGCCTCTCTCACCATTTGATTGTACTTAGCTCTACTCTCAGCATAGGGGGTAGACCTGTCAAGCTCTCGTAGCCCTGTGACTGCCCTAACCTCAGTATTGATTCTCTCAGAGAATGGTTTTGCTGATGCTATAGCCTTGGGTTCCATTGATGAATACACCTCATGGTATGTAGGAAATTCTTTTGATGCAGACAATCTCTTCGCATTGCTTTTTCCTGACTGAGTCAAAATCCATTCTGTGGCTGGTCTATTGTTATCAATTTGGGTTTCAGCATGCCGTAGAAATACTTGGTATTTGGAATCCATATGGCAGCACACTCAAGTTGTTTGTGTACGAAACACTATTTCAAATGAACCCACACAATTCAAACACTTCACCCTCTGCCTACCAAATCAAATAAAGGAATGGAACTAGATTTCTGTTCAATCCTAGGCTGCTTTGCTACCAGGAGGCACTCCCTCAAGCTTGACAGGAACCCATTGACCTGGCTCATCCTTTTTCTCGACCGCGATAATCATGCCGTTACTTTGAATTCCTGCAATCTTCTTGGGTTCAAGATTTACCAGGAACAGGGCCGTAATTCCTTCAAGGTCCTGAGGCTCATATTGGTCTGCAAGTCCAGTAACGATTTTTCTCTTCTCTACGCCAATGTCTACTTCCATCTCTAGAAGCTTATCGGTGTCGAGGACACGTTCGCATTTCAGTATCTTCCCGGCCCGGAAGTCAAGCTTCTTGAAGTCCTCAAATTCAACTGTGTCTTTTATCATGGTTTCTCCGCTCTCTGCTTGTTTGGCTCTCTTAATTCTCTTCTGAAATGATCTCTCGAGTTCTTCAAGAAGGTCATCTTCGACCTTAGATATTACTGGTTTTGGTTTTGGAAGCTTGGTTCCGATCTTTGGTGGCGTCAGAGCCTCATTAAGTGGAACTCGATGGATTCCGTCACCTTGATTTCCCAGTTGTCGCCAAATCATCTCTGCTGTGCCAGGCATGATTGGCTCAATTGTTATTGCAAGTGCTTTGACTAGAGCAACAGCATTATAGAGAACATCCGCCGCTTTTTCCTTATTGTTCCTAACGAGCTCCCATGGTTTCTTTGCTTGGAAGTATTCATTTCCTACTGCGGCTAAGCGCAGTATTTCGTCTGATACCTTCTTCAGTTCATACTGATTTACAGCCTTCGTTATTGTATCGACAGATTGCTCGATTTGGATTTTGAGCGTGTCATCAAGATGCCCTTCTGGAATTTCTCCGAAGTTACTATTCGTGAAATGGAGCGCACGATAGATGAAATTGCCAAAGGTCGCCACAAGCTCATTGTTCACTTTATCTCTGAACGTTTCCCAGCTGAAATCGAGGTCCTTGGTTTGCGAAGTTGCCGCTACCATATAGTAACGCAGATAGTCTGGGTCAAGCCCCTTGTCTAGGTAGTCTTCTTGTATCCATACTACGTAGCCCCGACTTCTACTGAAATTATGCCCCTCTATTTTGACCATTCCTGAGGCAACGATGGCGAAGGGCAAATTGTATTCACTTGCTTTCAGCATTGATGGCCAGAATATGCAATGATGATAGACAATATCTTGGCCGATATAATGGACCAGCTTTGCATTACCTGGAAGCCAGAATTCTTTCCATTTGTCAGGTTCACCAATCTTTTTTGCCCACTGTTCTGTGCTTGACATGTAGTGAATCGGTGCATCGACCCAGACGTACAATGTTAATGATTCGTCTCCAAGAAACGGGATGCCCCAGTCGAGGTCTCTAGTGATACACCAGTCCTTTAGCCCCTCGTTTACCCAGCCTAATGCATAGTTCTTTGCGTTCTTAGTTCCTTCAACGTTTTCCAAGAATTCTCTAAGGAAGTCCTCGAATGCGGTGAGTTCGAAGTAATAATGAGTCCTTTCAACCTTCTTCGTAGGTGAACCACATATGGCACATCTAGGATTGAGAATCTCCCCCGGCTCAAGATATCTTCCGCAGCCTTGATCACATTCATCTCCTCGAGCATCGGCATGGCAGTACGGACACTCTCCTCTAACAAAACGGTCGGGCAATGAACGCCCACAGTTGGGGCAGTATGGGCTTTCCAATTCTCTGGGATAGATGTAACCCTTCTCTTGGATTTTTTCAACTATTTGGAGTGTTCGATGAATATTTTCTGGGTCATCAGTTGTTCCGTAATTATCAAAGTCTATGTGCAGCTTTGGAAAGGTTCTGAGATAGTGCTGATGATATTTCTGGTACAGTTCCTTTGGAGTTATGCCCTCCTTCTCGGCTGTGGTGAGAACAGGAGTCCCGTGTGTGTCTGAACCACAAACAAACCGCACTTCGGTCCCCATCTTTTTCAGGAGCCTAACAAACACATCTGCTGGGACATAAGTTCTCAAATGGCCTATATGCATCTCTCCACTGGCATAGGGGAGGCCACAAGTTACTAAAACAGGTTCTTCGCTCGGATAATTGCTCAGTATTTTCACGCTCCTGACATTCCATGATGAAAACTAGCCTACTGACCACTGCAGAATGATTCTGTAAAATCTGTTAGGTACCTGAGATGGCGGTATCTCTTTAGGTATTTGACTAATCTGCTTGGTGTTGAGATATGGTTCGTGAAGCTTGTTTTCCCGCCTTGGAATGTTAGAGGCACGTTCGGGTTATCAGAATATAACTGTAACGCTATTGGGAGCTAACGATGAAGAATTGCATAGACGGGTGATGGAGAACGGGGATAGAGAGTATCGAAGGATGTGTTGAGCACTTTAGAAGGAAAGGCTGCTGTCTATCGAGAACGGAGAAACTGCGGCCTTATTCAGTCTAGCACATCAGAAGTCTATTCTTATCGGGGTTTTGCTACAGCCATATCTCGACTTGACTGAGGGATGGAGTCTGGACTACATGAGAGGCTTATACAAGCAAGCTGGTCAAAATCAAGCAAAGGCGGCTCTTAATGCTTTAGAGAAGCTGGAATCATAATTTGCGGTCTGAAATTAAGGTGCTCTGTTTTTTTCCTGCTTGACTAGTAATTTAGAACACGTGTTCTAATGAATTGCGCCAATCCGTTTTTGAAAAAGGAGAATTGAATACGAAACGAGAATCAAAAACAGGAAGATTTGTGGGGGCAAAAAGGACGCCCCCACTGCGGTTCGGTTGCCGGGAGGTGCACACGGAGCCGCGAAAAGACCTCATAGTGATATGAGGAGCATGAAATTAGGAGCTAGCGTAGAGAACGCGCAGGCTCTGGGCATCTGCATCTGTTGGTTCGCGATCACTATCAAGCAGGCCATAAAGGACGTGGAGAACTTCTGCATTCTTCTGAAGGGTTGAGCTTGGTCGAGGGTTGTTGGATTTAGTGTCGGTCATCTTCGCATCTCCATGTTTGTATTCCGTGGTACAACTCACCCTTATTTCTACTGGAATGCATAAAAGGTTACGTCAAATCTACGGCCTATTGGCGTGATATCTGGATAATACCTGGGTATACATCAAAATGTATGCGTAAATCGCCTACCAGAACGCAATTTTGACTACGCTTGCACACATCGTACTCGGGTTCCACAAGAACCGGAGGGGACAGAGGCTGCTGCCAAATATACTATCTAGCCAACATCATTGAAATGAGTGGTTTCTCCACGTGAGCTTTCGGATAGTAAAAGTTCGTCTTTCACCAACTCAAGAATTCTATAGTAGACCTCCGCTTCAAGAATGCCATCATCCATCACCAACCGATAGCGACATTCTAACTTGTTCAAGCCATGGTGCTTTTTTCCCCTCAAAAATGACATCATCTAAAAACACAGTGATATAAGCTGTATTTTCAAGGCTTCCATCGATGCCTGGATCAAGAACAAGATTCTCATCAATGCTTAGACCTATGGCAAATTCAAAGGTATCCCCAGGTTTAACGACTTTGATGGGGATATCTTTGAATGAGTTCCATAGACCCCTTTCCTGTAATATTACTAGGCTTGGATTCCAGACCTCCGTGCCATTAATAGCAACGAATATAGAGCAATTACCCGTTACATTTTCTCCTATGGGTCCTCGAAAATACTGAAAATCGAATGAGAGATGGAAATCTTCTGCATACGGTACTCGGCTAATATTCTGTTTCCATGTCACATTGGTTCCGGCATAATGCAAATACTCCTTCTGATATGTTGGTTCGTTGTAAGCTCCTTCATTCTCCACAATTACGTATTTTCTTCCACTTCCAATATAGGCGGGTCTTTGTGTCTGATCATCATCGGGGGAGTAAGAAGAAGAATCCCAACCATATGGATAGTAACTTACGTTGCCGCTGGGGTTAACACTAGTTCCTTCGATCCCCTCATTAAGAGTTCCATTCACGACATAGTAACGTGAAAGATTCCACACATCTACCTCCACCTTGCTTCCTACCCAATCATGTGTCGCATCAAGAGGAAGGTCATAGACAAGATTTGTGCCTGTGTCTGTTCTTGCATCTAGAATGCCCGATGCTTGCCATCCAGAGTATTCCACTATGAGCGGGTCCAAAATTCCTGCCTTTGTTCCAAAATGAGATGCTGAACTGTAATTTCTTTCAATGGGGCCTTCGCCAATTTGATTTCGATTATCGGTCTGCAAATTAGAGTCTTGCCTGATAAATTCCTGATAGAGAGAAGCACTTGAGATTAGAACAACTGCGATAAATATAATGAATACATTCTCTTTTTTTCATCTGGATTGTCCTCTTCTTCTGTAATATTATGGTCTAGCTGGCATTAACAGAATAACAATGATAAAAAGTCCTTTAAATAATATCCAGCATGTAGCGATTCAAAAAATCGAAGAGTTATCCGCCGTTTGTTACAATTCTTCCTTGTGCGATGACGTCATGCTTGTGGATACTCTCAAGTGAGCGTGCTTCGGCGTACATTTCTAGTGATCGGTCACTGAAAGCCTCTCTGGCATTCTGAAGGATATTTCTGCAGACGTCTTCAACGAAAAGAGGGTTATCATGCATTCTCTTTGTCACGTGCATCTCATCTTCTAATTTAAGCAGGGAGTAGGTCTTGCTTGAAAACGAATTCTCAACAACCTCAATCATTGAACCATAGGTAGGAACGTCTTCGGTTGTTCCTACAACCCGTATCGTGCCTGATGCACGCTGCATGTGAGTCATTCCACCATTATTCGCCATACAATGTGGACATACCGTATTTCCGATAACTTTCACAGATACATCATGAATGGCTTGCTTTCCAGCTTCCTTTACTGTCGATGCAGTGATGTCGCAGACCTCCCAAGTTCTTTTCTTGGAAACGGGAGTCTTACTTGAGTATCCGAATTCAAAGTCGAATATGATTTCACCTCTGGTAAAACCGTGCCGCTCCTGAAGCGCCTCCAGAATCTTAATCTGCAGTTCCTCAATCGATTCGTGGACACTGAATTGGTCGCTTATGATCTCAGTCATCGACTCAACCAATCTTGACATGTGAATTCCCTTCAAATCTGCTGGCAAATCAATGGTCATCTCCACTGTGGGGATAATGTGGTGCCTTAATCCACTTCTCTCGGTGATTAAGAAGGTCTTTAGGTTCTTGACCCCCACCTTCTTCAGTTGGATTCTGTGCCTAGGGCTTTCGTTTTGAGTATCGACTACCAGTTTCAGTTATCTCCTGCTTCGTTCACGAAAACGTGTCGTCTGCTGTTGAGTGGCGGTGAATGAATCACCTTTTAGGTTTACGATATCGGGTTTGGTTTCACCTAGGCTTGGATTCGAAACATCCGCTGCTTCCTTCGCTCTCGCTGACACATATTGTGGTTTGATAGTTGTTTGGTATTTCTAGGCGTGACGCTATATGTTCTGCAAGTAATTCAGCAGTAGTCGCCTCAACTGGGAGAATCAAACAGTCTTCTGAAGGAAAGATATACCGCTTCTCATCGATATTCACTTCTGTTTCATCAGTTCCAGAGGAAATTCTTATCACATCCGAGTTTCCGGGCAGCAGTATCATATGGTCCAGAGTATCGCAGACTTCTTCAATCTGCTTTTTTACAATTCTGAAATCGAGAACCATCCCAAGAGCATCCAACTCTCCGCTTACAGTGATAGATACTTGGTAGTTATGTCCATGAAGGCTCTCGCAGTAATCAGTTCCTTTCACAAAATGTGCCGCACTGAATTTTAATTTCCTATCATCTACACGAATGCTATGCATCCAACATCACGTCTTATGTTACCAGAACAAGACACCTTCAAATTTGTGTTTTACTCATGAGTCTGTCTAGCATGTTGGGACCTGAATAATTCTATGAGGTCGTCTACGGTAGTTGCCTGACTGGGTGATTTGTCATTTCTCCATCTACCAGTAAAGCGTGGGAATCGTATGGCCAATCCTCCCCCTCTCATCCTATCCTTTCCAGCAAGATGAATTGGACTGAGAGTTATCTCATCACCAATCACCTCTATCACCTCCTTGGGCTCAAACCAAATGTCCGCTTCAACATCCGCTAGAACTCTCGGACTACGTCTCTCAAGTACCAATGCATCAAGACGCTGCTTAAATTCATCCAGCATTTCGTCTGTAAAACCGGTTCCTATCTTACACACAGTGGGAAAGGTATCACTTTCTTCGTCATAGACTGAAGCTACAATAGTCCCATACACTCCTGTTCTCTTTCCTCTCCCATGTAGTGCGCCTACTACAACCAAGTCTACCGAGTCCGTGAATGTATCTGTATATGATGGCTTCAACTTAATCCAAAGCCATGATCGAGAACCAGCTTGATAGACTGCATTATCATGAACCGCCTTTGCAATTACTCCTTCATTTCCCGACTTCAATGAATTTTCAAAGAGAGTCCGCAGCTCTCTGGCATCATCTGTTACCTTGCCCTCCGTTAGTGACATGTTTTCATTAGAAACTGTAATGCTCTCCAAAAGATTACGACGTTCTATCATTGCTTTATTGGTCAAATCCTCATGGTTCAATAACAATAGGTCGAAGGCTTTGAACGCGACAGGTATTTCCTCGCTCATTTCCTCAATATCCGTTTTTCTCCTGCGTCTCATCAGCTCCTGAAATGGACGAGTTGTTCCAGTAGATGGGTCAATGGCTATGCATTCACCCTCAAGTATGCAAGAATCGGCTGTAATTCCTTCTCTGATATATTCCACAACATCTGGGTACTGATGCGTTATTTCCTCTTGCCGTCTTGAGAACAAGACAATTTGATCGCCTTTCATATGCGCTTGGATTCGTTCCCCGTCATATTTGACTTCAACGAGGGCTTTTCCGCCTGCCTTCTCCAGTATCTCTTTGGCTGTGGTGAGTTTTTTTGCAGCCATCATCCTAATCGGTACTCCAACTTCAGGCCCTAATTTTCTAACTCCGGTCAAACCCTCGGAGCTTAGTATCCTAGCCACACGGGCCAAGTCGCTGCACATATTGAATGCCCTTTCTATATCTGGTCTGGCTTCACGACTGCCAGTGAAAGCCAAAGCAAGTGCGTCGAGAATGCCCATCTCGCTTAACCCCAATCGAAGGGCGCCGGTGATTGTCCTTACAATGTATCTTGCCTCAAGCGGTTCGGCATTAGAAAGCAATCCAATCAATCTAGACATTTTTTCTCTGGTGCTGCCGGTGCCACTCTCCTTTGCAATCTCATCCAGCGTGGTATACACGCCCATGACAGTAAGCTCTTCTGGTGCAAGTGTCATTTGACTTCCTGATTGCAGAAGCTCTTCTGCAACTGATCCAACATCTCCAATCTTTCTTAGCCTATTTTTCACAGTCGATTGTGTTGAAGAAGCCGCTTGGGCGATAACCTGAATCGCCATTTTTTCAGCTATTCCAATCTCAGGGCGACCTTGCCAGTCTGGATGAAGTTTCCCGATTGTGAGCGGGATGATTCTCTCAATTTCATTTTCGGTTGCTTCGGTTAGAAGCGTCGAGTAAATGTCAATCTTCTCCAAAGAGGATGAAACTGACTCGATAGCGTCATATGCTTCTGCTAGTTGCGTATAGAGCACCTTATGAACACCACTCGAAGACGGAGTAACCACATGCTTTATAAACGCAGTCGAGCCGCTCCACAAAACCGAACAGATTTGATGGTGGATAACAATTGGGAAGTATTAGACCTACCTACATTAAGGCTGCAGCACGGCGATTGATGCAGTACTATCCTGACGACTTTACCGACGATTTTGAAACAAACAAACGACTCGTCGAACAGTACACTGATGTCCAAACAAAGACTGTCAGGAACAGGATTGCCGGTTATCTGGTCCGTTTGGTTAAGCAAGAAATTGCAGAAAAAGAGGCAGAAATCACTCAAACAGGCGAAGAAGTCCTCGATGATATGGAGTTCTGAATCTCAATCAAGCATACTAGTTTCTATTTACTTGCACTGAAGCATCTGGGTCCTGGTCAGATGCATTCCAACCCAATTCACCACTCGTTTTCTTCTAGATGACAAGCTCTTTCTTTTCTTTTGTGAGTTCTTTAGCTTCAGCCATTGCCTCGTCATAGATGTCTATCGGATATCTATCGTGGAGTGGAGATATGCCTGCACCGAGGGCTATTGATCCGTAGAACCGTCGTGATAACCATCCAAGTCCTCTTGCCTTTACCATCTCAGAAGCTCGCTTAAACTCAGAAAGCGTTCTCTCATCCCATGTCCCTGTTATACCACTTATGAATGAATAGATGTACAATGATGGCAATGTCCCTATGAAGAAGAGTATTGCTGAGGTGACAATATCATTAACTCCTCCCCATATTAGCCTTGATAGAATTTCAAGAATGGCGTAGTTGACTACCGCTGCGAGGGCTGGGCCAACATAGCTTTGCCATGTGTAGAATTTTGGAGCTGCAATTTTGCGCCTAATTATGATCCATGCAACGATATCTTTCACAAAGAGACCAATGCAATAGCCAATTATGATACCAGGCATTCCCCCTAAATACACACCAAAAATGATTGGTTCAGCAATCACAAAATAAGCCATTCCTATTGCCCGTACAGATTGTTCCAAAACCCACACTGCAGCAGCAAGTCCGGTTCTCTCAGCTCCAGCAAACATCCAATCGCCAAGCCAGCTCCAGAAGCCCATGAGTTGGAATAGCAAAAAGAACCATAGTAGGTGCGCCGCATATGCCCAGTTTTCACCTGCTGCACCCAAGATTGCGCGTGGACCTATTGCAGCTAATACTGAGATGAGCCAGAATACAAAGAACGCTCCATACTTCAAACCCTGTGCCGTATACAGTTCTGTCAATTTTTCTTTTGCATGAGAGTATGCCTCAGAGATGCCTCCAAGCATTCCCTCCATGAATAGTCCGACTACAGAAACCATTATTGCAAGGTCCCATGCGAGCTGATATTGTCCCTGAAGGGCTGACCAATTCAACAGATTAGTGCTCACCAGAATCATTTGAAAGAACCATACAAGGGGCACTGTTGCCGCCCCGACCGTCCATTTAGCACCAAATTTCAGTGCCTTCTTGATTTGCTTCCTATCAAAATCGACTCGGAACAACGTACCAGCGCTAAAACCGAGCCTCTTGAAGAGATAAAGCGACACTCCGAATGTCATCCATTCAGTTAGATATGACCCAACTGCTTGTCCTATTGCTCCTCCTAATGCTTCTCCAAATATTGGATTCTGACTCCCCCACCAACGGAAGACCAGTATCATGAGATACGGACCTATGACATTGAACACCGCAAAATAGAGAATGCTCGTTATTTGCTGGAGGTCTATCCTGTTCATACCCCTGAAGACATGAATAAAAAGAAGTGTGAAGCCTGGAAATTGGAACAGAGAATGGGCTATGAATACGTAAGACAAATGAGCTAGGTAAGTATGAGGGAATACGATAGACCCAACAAATGCAACTAATGTGATTTGGACCATTCCCGTAAGGCATTGAAACCATACGAAAATCTGAGCATACTTCACTGCCTCCTCTGGCTGCGATACCCTGTACTCTGCGAAGTACTTCGCAAGAGCTACACTGGTGCCTAAGTCAAATAGCACCCAAAGGCCAAGGAATAGGTTAACACTGAAAGAGAACCAGCCTGCTGCTTGTGGGAATGGCATAACGAACCTGGGATAAATCATAATTGAGAGCACAACTCTTGGAATGATTATCAGTAATGTGACGAATAGCTGTATCAGAAATCCACCAAGTTGCCTATGCATGCCAATTTCTTCCCATTCATCAACTTCTTCAGTGGTTTCAACTAGGAGTTCTGCCTTTTCGATTTCAGTAAGGACCTCTTTCCTTCTCTTTGACCGCTTTCTCATGGTCCTATACGATGACACCGTCGTAATGCCTATTACTAGCACTATCATTCCGATGATTAGCTGTTGCTCGTAATGCGGGACGGGCGAATACTTCCATTCCGCGTATGTATAAGGGGCTTCTCCACCAAGATACACAGATGATGAATACAGAAAGTAATTGAAGTAGGGCCATAAAATCAGTTCGTAGTTTGTTTGCTCTACATCAGCGGTTTCATTCACCGTCAACCAAGGCGTATATACCAATATATTTCCAGAACCAAGCTCGGTATGTACAAGTAATGGTGCCCCAGCTGTACCGAAGCCCGTATCATTTGCAAGGAGAACCGCAGACGAATCGGATAGCTCGGGTAGAATGGTGATTTTCTCAGATGTCGGGGCAGATGACCAATCAATGGTCAATAATGGATGTTCCACTTCCAACATTCTTGTGACGATACCCGCATTATCTTGACTTGCCTGGAGGTTATTTGATTCTGTTATTGAGAGTTGGGAGAACCCATTGCCATTGGCGGTCATTTCAGCTCCTGGGAGAATAAGAAGACCACCTCCTCCATCAACATACGGGCTCAATATCGTAAGGTCGCCAGCTCCAATGGGTGAATCAATTAGGATAATTGCGTCGGGCCCTGCCGAAATGGCATCGAATATGCTATCAGCTGAAACTAGAAAAATCGATGACTTATCAAGTTCAAGCGAGTCGATGACTGACTTTCCGTTGGCACTACCTACTATTGCAACTTGGACTGGATTTGGAGCCTGTTGGGGTGAGATTGGTCCTACCACCACAAGTGCCATTACAGCACCTGGTAACACAAGGATGGAAAGAATCATTGCAACAATCGACACTTGGTACTTCTGCAATTACTTAATCCTCCGAGCGATTCTCTAGGTCATATCGTGTCTAATATTGGTGTCGGATAATTCCAATGGATGATTGGATAATGTAAGGAGTGATAAGGATTGTATCAATCATACTGATTATGTCCTCGTGGAAGAACAAGATATTCTTAGGAGATTGCCTTAAGGCCATCGAAAGTCTTGGCGCCGAACTGGAATCAGGAATCAAAACAATCTATATTGATCCACCGTTCTTCTCGGGACAAGATTATACGATAAAGAAAAAAGGGGTAGCAGGCAGAAAAAATGCTGCACCCCTTACTGAGTATGACTCGTACTCTGATGTATGGGAAGGGGGGTTGGAAGAGTATCTGTCTTTCATGCAAGAACGCATTAAAGCCATGAGGCCTTTACTGACTGAAGACGGTTCGTTTTGGCTCCATCTCGATTCACATGTAATGCATTACGCTAAGGTTATGCTTGATAGAATCTTTGGATACGAGAATTTTGTGAATCAAATCATCTGGAAGCGGACAAATAGCCCGAAGGTACAAAGCCATGGATTTGGTTCTCAACATGATGTGATTCTTCTCTATGCCAACAATGCGCAAGAATTTCAGACAAAGACAATATATCGCCCCCATGATAAACGAGCCCTTCGTCCTTATAGCTATGAGGATGAACGGGGTAAGTTTCGCCTAATTGAGATCGAGGCACATGGAATTCAGCGAACGGAGAACAGAAAACAATTCGAATGGAGAGGAAGAAAGGCTCCGTATCTTTACAGAAAAGAAACGTTAGACAAATGGTGGGCTGAAGGCATTATCTATGAAAGTCGAAATGGGCGTTATTCAAAGAAACAATACCTGTCTGATGTTGAAGGTATTCCCGTTTCGGACCTGTGGCTTGATATCCCTCCAATACAAGGGTCGTCGCGAGAATACAGCGGGTTTACAACTCAGAAACCTCGTGCACTAGTAGAGCGGGTGATTGAGAGTTCTAGCAACGAGGGCGATATCGTTGCTGATTTTTTTGTTGGCTCAGGTACTACCGCAGCAGCCGCTGAACTACTGAACCGTCGTTGGGTTGTTTGCGATATCTCTGAACATGCACTTGATATAGCCAAAAAGCAACTTGGTGGTCTGCGTGGAAGTGATGGAAAAGAAAGCTCGCAATGGGAATTCCATATAACTGAATTATGACATTTTAGTCCTGAAATAAAACCGTCTTGTTGCTGTAAGCATGGCAACATTCAACTAGGAGGATATTCTTCGAATACTCGATTGCAATGGGGACCCAGAAAGGGGGAAGACAACGTCCAGCATCTGAATTTGACAAAGGCAGAACCCTTGCTTTGGTTTCAGCTATTTCCATGATATTCCTTGCAATTCTAAAGGGTTCGGTCGGGCTAGTCTACAGAAGTGTTGCTCTACAAGCAGACGCAATCAACTCACTTGCTGATATATTTGCATCCGCGCTAGTATGGTCTGGTTTAAAACTCGCCAATCGTGACCCGAATGAAAAATTTCCGTTTGGATATTATCGTGCTGAAACTCTGGCATCACTGACTGTTGCAGTCATGGTGTCTTTGACTGGCCTGGGAATTATTTGGGAGTCAGCCCTTTCCATTTTCAACCCGGAGCCCATTGAACAAGCACTATTACCATTGGGAGCCGCCGCCGCATCCGCAGTGATATATTTCGCAATTGGACGGTATAAGTTAAGAGTAGGAGAGGAAATAGGCAGTCGGGCTCTTATTGCTGATAGCAAACACTCCTTGGCTGATGTTTGGGCAGGAATAATCGTATTTGCAGGGATACTTTTTTCATCGCTTGGATTTGCCCAGGTTGAAATCATCGTTGCGATTGTCATTGGAGGCTACATCCTTAGGGAGGGCCTCACTTTAGCAAAAGACGCAATAATCTATTTGATGGATGCAGCAACGGACCCCGAATCTCTGAAACGAATTATTGAAACAGCATGTGACGTGGATGGGGTTATTGACGTTCATGATGTTAGATTAAGACGGGCTGGAGCTGTTCTATTTGGTGAGATGCATATCACCGTTAGAAAAGATCTTCCGCTAGAGCATGCACATAGAATCTCGAATCTTGTTGATGAGCGAGTTTGTGAGGCGGAACCTGAGCTTGAGTCTATGACGATACATGTGGATCCAGCAAGTCAAGTTGCAAGCAAAATTGCTGTACCGGTTACGGAAGATAATGGTCTTTCATCGTCGGTAAGCCCTCATTTTGCCCGGGCACCCTATATCCTCTTTATTGATGTTTCCGATGAGAAATTGGAAAATCCTGTCGCTATTGAAAATCCTGGGCTTTCAGCTGACTCAAAACGAGGCATTAAGACTGCAGAATTAATCATAGAACACGGTACAGATATGCTGGTGACCAAAGAAATGGGCGCTGGACCCTTCGGTTTGCTAATGGGAGAGCTGGTGACAATTCTTGATTATCCTGATACCGACCAAAGCCTTGAGGAAGTAATCAAACTGGCGCATTCTGATTCTCTCAAGCCATTTGAGAATCCATCAAAGGGGAGAACGCCTGAATAGAAACAGAAAAACACTCAACTTGTTGTGGTCATGTATATGTGCAAGGAGGTATGAATTTGTCAGAAGAAAACCATCTCGACGGAAAGAGAGGCAATTTGCTTCGCTTCGGTCTGGGCGCGCGCAACTGGTTATTATCACAATTGAATGAAGAAATTCACCTTCTGAATTGGAACCCTCCTGATGGAGGAAGGTCAGTATCTGAAATCGTTGAACATGTTTCATGGACGGTTTCAGTTGTCTGTTCAAAGGTAGCAGAGGATTATGGAATTGAGCTCGAGGAGCCTGGAGCGCCACCCAATGCCAATGCCTATGAACGGCTAGTCTTCTACATCAATTCTGCATATAATATGTTCAGCCAATTATGCAACTCTCTAGAAGATGAATGGATTGATGAAACTACAACGCTGCCGCCTCCAGCGCGACTGAGGAAAGGAACCATCGAAACAATCATGCGCGTTATGACCGGATTCCATACTGTACATCATGCCGGGCAGGTCGCTTTGACTCTCCGCAGAGCAAAGGATACAATTGAGAATTGACCTTGGAATAGCTAATCTATCTGTCCAAGTTCTTTCTTTATTTTCCTGATTGCTCCACCCGGTGCAACGCCCTTTGGGCATGCCCTTACGCAGTTCATAATGAGCTCGCACATTGCTGCCCCATTATTGCTGGCTGCTGCATCGATATAGCGTTCTCTATTGCGGTTTCTGGTATCCTCAGCAAATCTCCATGCCTTTGCCAAGGCTGCGGGACCAAGATACTCCTCCTCTTCTGCATTCACTGGACATGAGCCAAAACAAAGAGCACATACTATACACTGAAGATATCTCTCAATCTCCTTCCGCTCAGAAGGCATCTGCATTCTGGGTTCTTCTCCCTTGGCTGGTGTCGCCCATAGTTTCATTTTCTCGAGGGCATCGTAGAACTTCGTCAGATTAACGACAAGGTCCTTTAGAATAGGGAAGTTTGGAAGCGGTTCAACAAGAATTTCTTCGTCTGGATTCCAGCCTTTTGGATGGCTTGTCAGAGCAGGAAAATCAGTCAGTCTTTGATTGAGTTCCTTTACTCTCGAAATCTGTGTCTTGCACGCCAGTCGGGGTTCTTTATCGATTAGCATAGCACAACTACCACAGACAGCTCCTCTACAGGAGTATCGAAATGCAAGAGACGGGTCCATTTTGTCTTGAATTTGGAAGAGAGCGTCAAGGACTGTCATGCCAGGCCTATCTTGCACCTTATACAAGTCGTAATGAGTGATATCTCCACCTTCTCGGCTTCTTCCTATTCTCAACAGCATCAATATGTCCTCTCCTTCACTTCAAATTGGCCCAGATTAACGTCGGAATAGTCCAGTTCCAGCTCGCCCTTTCTTCTTTTCACAATCGTATGCTTTAGAAATTCACTGTCATTTCTCTCTGGATAATCTACTCTCCAATGTGCCCCTCTGCTCTCTGTTCGTCTTAGCGCTCCCAACGCAATCGCTTCTGCCAAATCCAGCATGCTGCCGAGTTCTAATGCCCGGATGAGTGCGAAATTGAATCTTTCATCACTCTCACCTACGGCAACGTTTTCATACCTCTTCTGCAAACCCCTAATTGCATCTAATGCAGCCTTTAGCTCCTTTTCCTCGCGAAATACTCCCACGAGCTCGTCCATTGTCTTATTGAGCTCTTCTCTTATTTCAGCTGTAGACTCTCCCAATTCATTGAAAATCAGTTTCTGGAGTCTCTCCCTCTCTTGGAATGTGGCGTCTTCTATGGCTTTGATGTCCGCATACGATACGTCCCCCACGTACTTTCGAACAGATTCTCCCACTAGACGTCCAAAGACAAGTGTTTCTAAAAGTGAGTTTCCTCCAAGGCGATTAGCACCGTGCACACTCATACAAGAGGTTTCGCCAACAGCGAAGAGGCCCTCAAGAGATGTCTCCCCATTTTCATTGCAATCTATTCCCCCCATAGAATAATGCTGACCTGGCTGTACAGGTATCGGAGCCTCAATTGGATCCACACCTGCAAAATACATTGAAATGTCCCGAATACCCGGCAATCTGGTCATAATTTTTTCTTTACCAAGATGCTTCAGGTCCAGACGAACATATTCGTCCTCTATTGCTCTCCCTTCAATAATCTCTGTTCGGATTGCCCTTGCGACTATGTCACGGGGTGCAAGCTCCATTTGTTCAGATGCATAGTCCACCATGAATCTCTCATCATTCTTGTTGAGCAGATAACCCCCTTCTCCTCGTGCGCCCTCTGTAATGAGAATATTTGTGCCCCACAAAGTGGTAGGATGGAACTGCACAAACTCCATATCTTTGAGCGCAACACCTGCCCTAAGCGCCAGACTGCAGCCATCGCCAGTATTGATGAGTGCATTAGTTGACTTTCCGTACACTCTCCCGAATCCGCCCGTAGCAAGTACAACAGCCTTTGCCATGAAGCCATGTATCTCACCTGTTGCAATTTCTAATGCAGTCACTCCTAAAATGCCATTCTCGCTGGTAACCAATGATGTAACAAAGAATTCATCATATCTCTTTATTCCGAGCCTTAGTGATTGTTCAAAGGTAGTATGCAGGAGATTATGACCCGTTCGGTCCGCCGCGTAGCATGTTCTTGGATGCATTGCTCCTCCAAAAGGTCTCTGAGCAATATTGCCGTCATCAGTTCGGGAGAACGCTGTTCCCCACTGTTCATTTTCTATTACTGCTCTGGGAGCTTCTTTAGCAAGAATCTCGGCAACATTTTGGTCTGCTAGATAATCTGCTCCCTTTACGGTGTCAAATGCGTGTGACTCCCAAGAATCATCATCGCTCAACGCTGCATTGATTCCTCCCTGTGCAGCAACAGAATGAGACCTAACAGGATATACCTTTGAGAGAATCGCCACATCATGACTATCTGCAAGCTCAATAGCTGTTCTTAATCCTGATAGTCCTGCCCCGATCACTAGCACATCATGCTTGAATGTCATAATTGAACTCTCCTGGGAGCTCTCTCAACCTTGGAACCATACTTCAAATGTACACAAGCAGTTATGAATCATTTCTTCATGAACTATCTCACAACAGGCATTATTTCCTCTCAATATAGAGTTTCCACACTTTATTAATCTCCTGCGCCGGTTCTCTCTTCTCCTCGCTATGTCATTCAAGTGGGGTCCATCTATATTATCTCAGTCAAACCATCTTACTTGGATCAAGAATCTCATCAATGTTCTGGCCTATATCGATGCCCAAATCTTCGATTGCTTCTCGTATTGTGAGTTCGTTCTTCTGAGCATGTCGTGCAATTCTACTTGCAACATCATATCCGACAACAGGGGACAACCTAGTGACAATCATAAGACTGCGTTCAACTTGCTGCTCGATTTTCTTAGAATCCGCCTTTAGATCCGCCAACAAATTCTGGGAAAATGAGCGAATACCTCCAGTAAGAATGTTCAAAGAATCGAGAATAGTCACTGCAATCAAAGGCTTTGCTACATTCAAATCTAGAGTGCTTCCATAGCCTTCGCTCATTGTCATAACATGGTCATTTCCAATCACTCGAATACAGACCTGAATGAGTGCTTCGCATTGTGTTGGATTGATTTTCCCGGGCATAATACTGGAGCCCGGTTCATTTTGAGGGAGCTTAAGCTCTCCTAGGCCCGCACGTGGCCCGCTACCCATCCAGCGAATGTCGTTTGCCATTTTCATAAGTGAGAGGGCTAATTGCTTCAATCCAGAGCTCAGGAGGACAAATCGACTATGTGATGCAATACCCTCAGCTTGATTTTCGCTTACCTTAAAGGGAATGCCAGTACTATCTGACAAATATTTCGTGGTTTGTTCCGCGAACCCCTCTGGTGCATTCAGCCCCGTTCCAAGTGCTGTGCCTCCGATAGGAATTGAATGTAGCTCCTGACGTGCGCCATCAAGAGATGAAAGGCTCGCCAATAGTTGCTTACGATAGACCTTGAATTCTAAAGAGAGGGGTATTGGAACTGCGTCCTGAAGGTGTGTTCTCCCAACTTTTATGATCCCTTCAAATTCGCTAATTTTGGCATCCAGAACCTCAATAATCTTCCCTATTGCGGGAAATACCTTATCTTTGAGACCTCGTAAGGCGGCCAAATGCATGGCCGTCGGTATAACATCGTTTGATGACTGTCCCATGTTCACATGGTCATTTGGATGGACCGGTTCCTTCCTTCCCAACGGATGCCCAAGGATTTGGTTAGCTCTATTGGCAAGAACCTCATTCATATTCATATTCGTCTGAGTCCCGCTCCCCGTTTGGTATATGTCAATGGGAAACTGATCCAGCATTTTGTTTTCTTCTAGAATTTCATCGACGGCTTGCAGGATTGCGTTACCAATTTCAGGGTCTAAATTGCCTTCGCTAATGTTAGCAAGGGTGCATGCCTTTTTCACCTGTGCCAACGCAAGGATGAAGTCTTGAGGCATTTTTTTCCCGCTAATTCTGAAATTATTAATGGCTCTCTGAGTGCTTATCCCCCAGTATGCACTAGCAGGAACTTCTACCTCGCCAAGAACATCCTTTTCTACCCTTTTCTTATCAGTCATTGCCCAACCTCATTGGTTCAGGTTAATCAAAGGCATAGTTCATCTATAAGCTGTTGCAAATCTCCTCTATCGGTTTCGTGCTTGACCAAACTGCTTTTCTCCGGTGTATAGAGCTCATGCTCCAAAGGGGCTTTTGTTTCTTTGAAGAACAATCCAGTCGGAATCTTCTCTCCCCACTCGTAAGACCTCTCTATGGCTGCGATCCTATCTGTTGGATCATAATCATCGTTCTCCAGCGAGTAGGTTCGCTCATTGAAGAACTCCCATGTCCAAACCTTGTTGAAGACCACACAAGGCTGTAATATCTCAACGAATGCAAAGCCTTCATGCTTGATAGCACCAATCATCAGCTCTTTGAGTTGGTCAATATCACCCGAAGACCCTCTCGCAACAAAGGTAGCTCCCCCAATTAGAGCTGCCCCGATTGGGTTTACTGCATGCATTGGCACACCGACTGGGGCTGGAGAGGTCTTTGTAATCTGTCCGTGAGGTGTTGTTGGTGAGTACTGACCTTTAGTCAGACCGTAGATTCCGTTATTATGAATGAAACAGGCAATATTGGCATTCCTTCTAGCAGCATGAAGCATATGCCCAAGTCCCTCCCCCAGTGTATCTCCGTCTCCGGCATGCACTATGACCTTTAAGTCAGGATTAGCACATGCTGCTGCGGTGGCAATAGGTATCGGCCTTCCGTGAAGCGTATGGAAGCCATTCAAATTGATGAAATGTGGCACTTTTCCGGACTGACCGATTCCTGATACTATGAAGTAGTCATGAATGGGTGCGCCTATCTCTACAATCGCCTTTTTCAAAGCCCTTAGGATGCCAAAGTTTCCACATCCAGGACACCATTGAATTTCTTGAGGCGCCTCTAGTTCGTCCATCTCCACCATTAGATATGCCCCTCCTTTAGCTTACGAACTACCCATTGCGGTGTCATGGGCCTTCCGTCATATTTGTTAATGCGCATATCGGGCTGAAGCCCCGTTTCCATTGCCACAAGTCTTGCAAATTGTGATGTAGCATTCTGTTCTATTGATATCAGGGATTCCGTATCTTCGAATGCCTTCTTCAATTCGTGTGTTCTAAGAGGATAGATGTCACAAAAGTGGAGCTGGGCAATCTTATACCCCTCTTTATTCAGTTTTAGGACCGCCTCATGTACTGCTCCCCAAGTCGAGCCCCACGTGATAATGGTGCTGTCAGCTTGTTTGCTGCCATACTTCTTTGGCGGCTCCATTTCTTCGAGGATACGAGGTATCTTCCTTTGAAATTTCTCCACCATTTTGTTTCGTATGTCAGGATTCTCAGAAATGTGTCCTGCTTGTGTATGCGAATTACCGGTTGAAACCACAATCTTGCTAGGGTCTCCTGGGAATGCACGGGGTGAAACCCCATCATCTGTGAATTCATGCCTACGATAGGTTTCTTCTTCCCTTTTTGCTAGTTTGCCTCTATTAATCTCAACTTCGGAAACATCTATCCTGGGAATATTCTTCACTGAGTCTGCGAAATGTTGGTCGCCAAGAATCATTGCTGGCACCTGATATTTCTCAGCCAGATTGAACGCCCTAGTCGTTGCATGAAACCCCTCCAGAGGATCCTTGGGCGCCAAAACTATGCGTGGAAATTCGCCCTGACTAGCAAATAGTCCGAAAAGAAGGTCACCTTGTTCGGTTCTGGTGGGAAGGCCGGTGCTTGGTCCCGGACGCTGTGCATTATAGATGACAACCGGTGTTTCACTGGCAGCGGCAAGACCAAGGGACTCGGCCATCAATGAAAAACCCCCTCCAGAAGTAGTAACCATTGATCTGGCTCCCACAAATGATGCTCCAATTGCCATCGTAAGTGCTGCTATTTCATCTTCCGCCTGAATCGCAGCAATCTTGAATCGCTGTGACCAATTGACAATGTCCTGAAATACTGCAGTTGAAGGGCTCATGGGATACGCTGAAATCCATTTCAAATTGGCTGCTGTTGCGCCAAGAGCGATTCCGCGATTGCCTGTGATAAGTAGCCTATCTTTGCATGGCCCTTCCTCGATTTCCTCGAGATTCTGTGGACATGACCCTACAAAATCCTCTTGGGCTTGGTCATACATTGCCTTAGCAACTTTTACATTACCCTGAACTATCTTTTCGCCCTTTTTCTTGAAAACCTCAGTGAGTGCCTCTTCGGCCAATCTAAATGGGGTCCTTAGAATAGCCAATGTTGCACCTAGCGCCGCCGCATTAGTCATCCTCTCATTTCCGCCAACCTCTCGGGCGGTCTTGGAGAGAGGTGCTGCAAAGTGACAGTCCTCTGGACTATCGACTTCAAGAGTATCGTCAAAGATGATCCTCCCTGCTTCAGTCAGATTCTCTCGTTGCTCAGTGACTGCATCTCCGGTTAGTGCAATTACCACATCTATCTGCTCAATAGGTGCGTGTACGGGTGAGTCTGAAACCCGAATCTGAGTGAAGTTGTAACCACCACGAATCCGCGAAAAATAGTCTTTAGTTGTAAATGTATAATATCCAGCTTGGACGAAGACTTGTGCAAGTAGGTCACCAATTGTATCGATTCCTTGACCAGCTGCTCCGCCAACGTTGAAGTTTATTTCCACTTATCATTCCCTCAGAAGAGATGGAATAACTCATCATTTAGGAATTATATTTGTTCTTCTAAAGCAAATTCCGGGGCATTCCAGTATCTTGTCCTGAGTTTTTCAAAGACGTTGTTTGTCGGTGGTACTAATACGTTCTGAGTTGTTGCTGCCCTCTTCTTTGTGATGTCTTCTAAGGTGCTCTTCTAGTTCTTGCACTGAATTAAACTTTTTATCACAGACATGACATTCTGGTTTTGCCTTCATCATTTTCGCCATGACATGTATGGCTTCAATCCTATTGGACATTTCGTAATAATATATGCACAATTCCAAAGAGAAACATCGCGATTTGGTAGTTGCATATCTTATTATACCGCCATAATCCCCCTACTGTGAGAGGAATATCAATGACTAATGAACACTCCTACCGAGTTTCTTCGGAGAGTATTGGTAAGAATCTTGTTTCCATGAGCCTTGAAGATATGGACGATGTCAAGGTGACCTCAGCACCTGACTGGTGGCCTGATGCTCCGAAGGGCATGTTTTCTCCCCAGACGCTCTTTGTTTCTGCCTCGGGATCCTGTTTGATTCTTTCCCTATTCAAGGTCGCCGAAAGAATGCGTATCGATTTCGAACACGCTACTGTTGATGCAATAGGCGAAATGGAAGAGATTGATGGTGTGTGGAAATTCGAAAAGATAACTCTGAATGCAAAGGTTACAATCGATGATGAATCTCTAAGGCCTAAGATGGAGAAGGCCATCAAAATGGCACACGATTTCTGTCCGATCCAAAATTCACTCGGTGTGCCCTCTATCCTGAATTATGAGATCCATGTTGAAGAATAGGTTCTGTGCCTTGCCATCGTGGAAAATACGCGAACAAATTTCAC
Organism: uncultured archaeon; assembly: GCA_964648855.1. Taxonomy (GTDB): domain Archaea; phylum Asgardarchaeota; class Thorarchaeia; order Thorarchaeales; family Thorarchaeaceae; genus TEKIR-14. The sequence continues at coordinate 113,540 of CAZYLT010000001.1, read as the reverse complement.
ACACGGCAATCCTTTTATATTAACATCCGAAGGCCATGTACAGTTTTAGCAAGAGCATTGTGTTCTAGGCTATAGTGAATTGGCATAGGCCTTGCTTGGAACTAAAAAAGATAACAGAGGAAATCGAAATGTCACAATTATCAGGACAACCGATTCTAATATTGAAAGAGGGAACACAGCGTTCCCGCGGAAAGTCCGCACAGCAAAACAACATCATGGCTGGCATTGTGATCTCCGACGCTGTCAAGTCCACACTAGGCCCACGCGGCATGGATAAAATGCTCGTGGACTCGCTGGGCGATGTCACAATTACAAACGACGGCGCTTCTATTTTGAAGGAGATTGATGTTCAACACCCTGCAGCCAAAATGCTTGTTGAAGTAGCGAAGAGTCAGGACCAAGAAACTGGTGACGGTACCACAACTAGTGTGGTCATCGCCGGAGAGCTCCTTAAGAGAGCCCAAGACCTACTCGAGAAGAAGATTCATCCAACCACAATCGTGGGTGGTTATCAGAAGGCCTCTGATGAGGCAACTAAGGTCCTCAGAGAGATGGCAGTGTCCATGGATGGGATGGACAAGGATGTTCTCACCAAAATTGCAGAGACTTCCATGAACAGCAAGTCAATCAGTGCAGCTAAGAGCCACTTTGCAAAGGTCGCAGTCGACGCGGTTCTTCAAATCGCTGAAGAAGAAAATGGTAAGACTGTTGCTGATATCGATATGATTGAGATAACCAAGAAGCAAGGCAAGAGTTTGACAGAAACTGAGCTTGTCAACGGTATGGTTGTTGACAAGGAAGTAGTCCATGCTTCAATGCCACGAAAAATCACCGATGCAAAGATTGCTCTAATCAACTCAGCCATTGAAGTAGAGAAGACAGAGTTTGATGCTGAAATCAAGATTGAAACTCCTGATCAGATCAAAGCCTTCTTGGACCAAGAAGAAGGCATGCTGAAGCAGATGGTAGACAAGATACTGAACACTGGTGCAAACGTTTTGATTTGCCAGAAGGGTATCGATGATGTTGCTCAGCACTTCTTAGCAAAGGCTGGAGTTCTAGCAGTTCGCCGAGCAAAGAAGAGCACTCTTGAGAAGCTAGCAAAGGCAACTGGCGCCAAAGTCGCTTCAGGTCTTGATGAGCTGGATGAAACCTATTTGGGTAGCGCCGGCAATGTGGAAGAAGTCAAGATTGGCGATGACAAGATGGTCTACATCAAGGACTGTGCTGATCCAAAGGCTGTTTCTATCGTTATCCGCGGTGGTACTGAGCACGTTGTTGACGAGGCTGACAGAGCACTACATGATGCTCTCTGTGTAGTCAGAAACGTAGTCGAAGACGGTACATACGTTGGGGGCGGTGGAGCTGTTGAGGCTGAAATCTCAAAGCGTCTTGATACATATGCCAAGAAACTCGGAGGTCGTGAGCAGTTGGCTATTGAGGCATTTGCAGAGTCTCTCAGGGTAGTTCCAAAGACACTCGCAGAAAATGGCGGTCATGACCCAATTGATATCATTGCTGACCTGAATAAGGAGCACTCGGATGCTAAGGGCATTTGGTTTGGTGTCGATGTAATGACTGGCAAAATCAATGACATGATGAAGCAAGGTGTCATAGAGCCAGCACGTGTTAAGCATCAGGCTATACGTTCAGCTGCTGAAGCTGCACAAATGATCATCAGAATTGACGATGTCATTGCAGCAAAGGCCACTGCAGGTGGTCCACCACAAGGCGGTCCAGGCGGTCCAGGAGGAATGGGCGGCATGGGCGGCATGGGTGGAATGCCTGGCATGGGCGGCATGATGTAAGCGCCTAGAGTTCAATAGGATAGAGGAGCCTTTTTGGCTCCTTCTCACTAATTTTTTCAGGAGCAATACTACGGTGTCGAAAAGGATACTCATAATTGGGGTTCATACCTACAATTCGGGCAAGACACGTATTGCTGCACAAATCATGGATTATTTGCAGAATAATGGTTTGAGCGCGGAGTATTTCAAACCTCTAAGTGCTCACAACTTTTGGCATAATTACTCCCATTCAGAAAATTGCCTGAAATCGGGGTCCCTGTATTCAAAAGATGCCACGTATGTTCGACAATTCTACGAATCAGACCTGCCTGTCGAACTCTCAAATCCTGTGCATAGGCTTTATGCTCCTGCATTGACAGAAAGACCGTTAGGCTCATTACCATCAACCTTGGCTATAGCTGGAATGGACTCCGTTCTTGTCATGCAAAGGTTCAGTCATCCAAAGAGTGAAGGGTTTGAATCAACAATCCTCTTGGCCGAGAAATTGGTGGACTCTGAGTCTGTATTGTTTACGAAGAAGAACGCTCAGAAGATGATGGGCGATGCATCTTTAGAAACCATATCAAGCTTCTCAGAAGCGCATGCATTTGAAGAGGGGATGCTGGAGGGTCATATAGGTGATTCATTTGATTGGGTTGAAAAACACGCCGACATTGTTGTTATTGAGGCATTCAATGATACCGTCTGGCCTTGGGAAGAACTCACTGATGTTGATTCGATTATTGCTGTATCGCCTGGACAAGTATTCTCATTCGAGCCCGAACGGATGCTGAAGGCTGTAGAACTTACAGCATATAGCAATGCATCAATTAGGGAAGTCAGCTTTCGCCAATTGGCGGATCTAATCAAGCCTATTGGCAAAATGCGAACATATGCAAACCGGGGACTAAGCTGTGAAGACATAAAACGATTAATTCAAATATAGTTAAAGAATTACAGAGTGAAAGTGTTACTTGATGAAAATCAACTTGGATGCCTCGAAGAAAAACAAAAAGGGGACGCCGGGTGAAGACCTTGATTGGGAGGTCGTTGTAATTGGCGGTGGTCCTGCAGGTATGACCGCAGCTATCTATACTGCCCGATATGGCCTCAAAACCGTCCTTTTGGAAGAAAAGGTACTAGGTGGGGCACAAGCAACGAGCCCAGGAATTGAGAACTATCCTGGATTCACTTGGATTAGTGGTATAGACTTGGCAAACAAGATGAAAGAACAGGTCAAGGCATCAGGAGCAACCATCAAAGAAATAACTGAAGTAAAGAGCATTTCAAGAGATGGCGAATGTGGAGATTTCATTCTTGAAACACGGAGAGGCGATTACAGAGCAAAGGCTGTGATATATGCAACCGGTGGAGGTCACAGGCATTTGGATATACCTGGAGAAGAAAGACTCACCGGCCGTGGAGTTTCCTATTGTGCCACATGTGATGGCCCACTCTTCAGAGAAAAGACGGTGGCTGTTGTTGGTGGGGGAAATACTGCAACGACTGAAGCTGTGTATCTATCTGACTTGACCGAAAAGACGTATCTTATTCATAGGCGTGATGAATTGAGAGCAGAAAATGCAATGCGCGAAACTATCTTTGACTCGCCTGTTGAGATTCTCTGGAGTCATATCGTCAAGGAATTTCGGGGGGACGATATGCTGGATGACATTATCATAGAAGACGTTAAGACTGGTGAAACCAGACCGATGGAGGTAGACGGTGTCTTCGTTGCGCTTGGCTCGGACCCGAATAGTAGTCTTGCCAAGAGCTTTGGAGTTGAAACAAATGACAAAAGGGAAATTCTTGTCGATGCCCATCAATCCACAAATATCCCTGGCTTCTTTGCTGCAGGTGATGTGGTGCAGGGAATGAAACAGATTGCTGTTGCAGTTGGTCATGGCGCTATTGCAGCAGACTCTGCCTATACTTACATCCGTGACAAGAAACGTGAGACGCCTCGAGGATATTCTGCTTAGTTTCGGCATTAGGAGTACATTTGCTACCTTTGGGGAAACGTTAATAATGCCACTTCAAACGAGGCACATCCTGCAGAGTGTATGTTCTGCAAAACAGCAAATTGGCCGGGATATCCAAATGAAGAAAGTCCAAGTAGCAGGAGTACTCATCGTACTAGCATTAGTGACTGTTTCAGTCTATATGGCACCAGTGTCAGCAAATCCGGGAACTAGATGGGATTCACTCTACGTACATATTACAGAGAATTATGATACCACCGAAGGTGCATATACCCCTGCTGATGCTGATGCACCCCAGCTCTACCCCACATGGGGGGCAGCTACAGTATTAGATGACAGAGGCTTCTTTGATGCTAGACCTCCATCAGTGGACCTTGTCAAATTGCTGAATTTCACGAGAAAACTTCAGTGGCAAAGCGGCGGAGAAGACTTTGAGAGATACGGCGGTTGGTCGCTTTTCATCGCAGGTCCTGTTTCAATTAGGAATTCGTACTATGGTGTTCAGGTGTGGAATATGCTTGCGGACCAACAGGATGTTCCTAATATCCCAACGACTGAAGAAAGACTCAATGCTACAGCAGCTCTGCTTTATGCAAACAAAACACAGACAGAATCAGGAGGCTTCGGAAATGCAGAAGGTTCCTCACCAGATATTATGTCAACATATTATGCCCTTTTTGTAATAGATGCCATGACGGAAAAACTGGGAACTTCGATTGATGATTGGCTCTGGAATCGTACGAGAACACTGGACTGGATTCTCAGCTGCATGGATGGGGATGCATTCAAATTGAGTCCCTCTTCCAGCATTCCAGGAGTGACACCCACGGCAGGCGCACTTCTTGCGCTCGATATTCTTGGTGAACTAGAAGCAATTACAAATCAAGGAGCAATTGGGAATTGGATTATTGAACGACAGGTTCTCAATGAGGAATATCAGGAGTATGTTGGTGGTTTTGAAGAAGGTTACATGACCAATGATACCAACCTTGTCAGCACATATTGGGCTTTAGAAACCCTTCAGTTGCTTGGTAGAATCGGTGAGAGTGAGATTGACCGAGTAGCCGACTTCATTTACAACTGTCAAGCGGATGACGGAACTTGGGGTAATGTTCCTGATGTGTCATTCGGATCTCTCTACCGGGCAGGCCTAGCATTCAGAGCCCTCAATATAATTGATGATGATGGTACAATAATGAACCGCATCTACCTCGAAGATCCAAACAATCCATCACCCCCTCTAATAGACTGGCGGATCCTTTTCGTTGTAGTGTTCTTTATTGGAGCCCTCGCGGTTGGACTATTGGCACTAAGATTGGACTACTGAGGGCAATAGGTTTATCTCAACAAGAGCGAGATACCCCTTGTCGATTACCTTGGTCGGTCGAGTTAGGTGTATTGTATGACGAGTGAGCATGAGCTTATTGAAGAAAACATCTCAAGGTATCAACGTGGATTTGAGTGGTTTTCACACCTTGTCACTTCTAAAATGGATAATCGACCTTGGCGAAGATTAGGAATTTTTTCATTCTATGATGCTCCATTCGCAGCTAGTGACTTGCTGTATCTCTCGCCAAAACAGGTCATGGCTATTATGGCGAAAGATGCCAAGACTCCCGGTCGGGGACTAGTCTTTGTCGCGGATGCGCTCGAACGCGCTGAGATGGGTTTGAGCACAGAAGAAGGATTCAATCAATTCATGGAAATCTTCAATGGTATGTTCCCCCAATCAGAAAAATACTACTTCGGCGCAAAGGAATCCGACCGAACATATATGCACGACTACCCCTCATTGAAGATCCCGCTTCAATGGCTCATAAGTCGGCCAAATCTATTTGCTGAGGTTATCTCAGACGCATCCCCTATTGGTGAGGACATTGGCCCTGGCGATGCATCCTTCGAAAATTTCGAAGGAATGCACGAAGTTCTCGTTGAGAAGCTGGGCCCTCCTTCATTGACAGAAGAGGTGCTAGGAAAGATAAAAGATACTGAGGCCAGTGAATATGCCGGAGAAGCCGTTGGTTTGATGACGGTCTTCGTGAGTCCTGCCACAGCGGTATCAAGAGGTGTCAAATACCTTGGGAAGTTCATGAGTCTCGTCAAGGACCGCCGTAAGCAGGAGGTAAAAGATGTTTACTTGGAGTGGGAAAATCGCGTCACTGATGGCTATTCTGTTGAGAATCTTGGAAAATTCTTTGATGCAGATCCGGAATACAATTCCGGCCTCGCTGTAGCTGTATCCCAATTCAAACCTGTTTTGTTGATAACAGAAACTAGAGGGACACTCTACGACTTATTTCTTCCACTAGTATTGCAGCATCTGGTTCATGAGATTGGTTATATCCATCCAAAATATCGCCGTCGGAGAAAACCAGAGAGTCCCACGGGGGAAGAGAAAAGCAGCTCCGGCATAGACGAGGACTCTTTGAAGTACGAAAAACCAAGTGAGGAAGACCTCCCTCCAGTGACTGACCAGCTTATTCAGGATTTCATTGAGAAACAAAAAGAGGCAGAGGGGGATGAGCCTGACGAAGATGTCTTCGAAGGAAAACCCGAAACCCTCCTCTTTCTTGACGCGGCTACGCACTTGTCCAAATTCAAGCGGTCATTCCAATTTGCGCTGAACATTCCAGAAAAATATCCCAACGTATCAGTGGCAGCTTCGTTTTTCACGGATAGAGAAACCATAAGTCCTACTCTCCAAGAGGGAATTCTCGAATACATGACTGAACGAGCCCTCGTTTTTGACTTTCAACCAACCTTATTCGATACTGCTACTTCTAGGATGCCCATATCTAGGAAGGCATGGCTTCAAGGTCAACTGCAGGAAATGGAGCGAATCCGATCCAGTGGCGAAGTCGCTTTCCTAGAATACTATAAACCTGCCAGAAACAAGTGGACGCTCCGTGTAGTTGAAAAACCAGACTTTGGAGCCATCAGAAGAATCAGAAAGTGGTTCGATCTTCGTGGATGATGACAATCGCTCGGATAGAAACAAGTGAGGTCATTAATCCTGAGGTTTTCCGCGAGAGATGGGATTTGAACTGCTACTCAATCTTCTTAGAAACCCATTTAGAGTCTTTCTTCTATTTCTGGCCTACTCTTTGCTTTTTGGCAAAAGAGATATAATTGCGGAGCACATTCTACAATTGCCAAGATTGGAGGAAATAGAACTTGGATAAATCAGAAATGACTCAAGCTAAAGTTCTCAAAGTTGTTGAAGGTAATGAAATTTCTCTACCATCAGATTTCGTCAAAGGAATGTCTCAGCCTTTTGGATTGGCAATACTGGTGGTCAAAGATAGAAATGTGAAAATCTATCCTGTGGATTCAAACAAAGTGTTGTATCTCCGTCTGGAGATTGAAAAACTGAGTAAGAGTTTCTTGGAAGAGCTTACAAGCATCTTTGAACGTGCTGACCTTGAGGATATATTGTTTACATCTGGAATATGTCAAGAAGCTTCAAAATGTTTCTATGAATGTTACTTCACTCCTGAACAGTTAAGCATGGAAGTAGATGACTTGAGAGACCAAATTTCGGGCATTACTGGAGTCAAAATGGTCAAGCTGATCAATGTACCCTTTGAGTGAAATCCTGGTACACGGAAGTTATCTTCGTCATCTAGCTCCAATCTTGAAATCAGGCTAATATCCTGAATGTGAGCGGGAAAGATGCCAGCGCTGGTTGGGATTGTTGAGAGAGTTGGTTCCTGCTCTATTGCTAAACAAATTTCCAATATGTTGGAATCCCTTTCTCAGATTGACCGTGGAGTTTCTACTGTTTGCATCTCCGGTTCTTCTAATGATACTACTTGTTGGTGTGCTAGCTATCCTGCAAAATATCCAATTCAGAATGCAGAGCACACAAATGAACACATGTTTCTCTGTCATACCCACCAACTGATTCCTCGAAATGCGCGACTCATTTCACGCTACTTTAGCAGTTACGATAATGCGCAAAGGCACTCTTTTCTTGACAGATTGGACCGGTTCCTAACAACCTCAATCATGGTCGTGGAGCAAGAAGGCAAACGAGTCATTATCAGATCACAAGATGGTCAGATTCCTCTATACGTGGCTGCTGATTCCAATAGGACTCTCTTCTCTACACAGAAGAAGGCGCTATGGAATCTTGGTTTGTCAGGCATTGCTGTTGTTTCTCCTGGCGATATTTTGACTCTGCATGACTCGGGTCATTTGCGGGTAGAGTCTTCTTTCAGAGCCGGGTACCCCACCCCGTGCCAACTACACTTGAAAGATTTACACAAGAATATGGAAGCGCTTCTACTGAAATCCTTTTCAAAATTGAGGGGCGTTGATAAGGCGGCTGTGTTATTCTCCGGAGGTATAGACAGTTCCATGGCTGCACTTCTGTCAAGGAGGTACGTCAATGATATGATTCTTATCTCTGCGTTTGGTGAAGAATCAAAGGATCTGAAAGCTGCCCGGGGCAGTGCAGGAGAGCTGGGTATGGACGTTCAAGAAGTTCTGCTAGATTCTGCTCTGTTATGGCGCATATTGCCAGAGGTCGTATATTCAATTGAAACAACCAATGTAATGGATGTTGAGATTGCAATTCCCTTTTTCCTAGCAGCAAAATTAGCATCGTCTATCGGACATAATCTACTAATTTCTGGACAAGGTCCGGATGAGATATTTGCTGGCTATGCAAGACATGTTCGTATTTTCAGAGAAAGAGGTGAGAAGGCATTGCAACATGAACTCATCCAAAACGTATCCGTTACGCATGAGGCTAACATCGCACGTGACATGAAGGCGATAGAACACTTCGGCTGTGAGGCATTTTTTCCGTATTTATCACACCCATTTGTTCAGTATGGCCTTTCGATTCCAACGACTTACAAAGTTACACCAGAAGGACTTGCTCGACGTAAGATAATATTCCGAAAGATCTGTGCTCGAATGGGATTGCCAGAAACAATTGCCAATAAAGCGAAGAGTGCAACTCAGTATAGCTCGGGCTCCAGCAAATTACTGCTCGAAGCTATTTCTGAAAATGTAAGGAGGCTTGAGGATGCGACTAGAAGGAGCCTGCGTAAAGCATTGCCCAATATTCTGAAGCAGATTGGGAATATTGTGGGGATTCCTGTTCAATCTAAGAGGATAATTGCCTCCAAAGCAGAACTGGAGCATGCCTGTAGATATGCTGACGGTCTGCCGCTACCCACCCTTAATGAGCGGAAGGACAATAACTGAATCGGATGTATCAATAAGAAAGTCGGACTCGACTCGCTTGCCATCTACAAGGACCACATGGTCTTTGGAGATCTCTAACTCCTCTAGCAACTGAGAAACTGTTTTTCTTTCTTGAAGAACTACCTTCTGATATTTGAGTCCGGAAAACGATTCGGTCAATCCAATCGCCAACTTGTGTATGGGACTGATTGCTTATTATCTTACGCCACTCAAGCAGCATGTTTTGATGGATACACTCATTTCCTGCCTAGTTCGACAATATGCTATCTTATTCACGTCGTCAGCAATATATACGACCGTCTCACCTGTAAGTCTGTCGTCAATAGGTAATAGCGGAGTCGAGATTCGCAAAAAGACGTAAACACACGGCTCCAGCTATGAAAAGCTCTATATAGGGGACATCGCCCGCCAGATAGAGTAGAAGAACGACGTATATAACTTCGACATTTCCCGTAGTGGAAAGAAAATGGAGAGATTCGTGAATGGTTGGAATTATTGGTTATGGTGTTTACATACCTCGCTACAGAATCAAGACTGAAAGCATTGCTGAGGTCTGGGGAGAAGATGGAGAAAAGCTAGCCCACGGTTTGGGTGTGTTTGAAAAATCTGTTCCAGGCCCTGATGAGGATGTAGCAACTATTTCTGTCGAGGCCGCAAGAAACGCTGTGAAATATGCTCGAATTGATGCAAAACGAATTGGAGCTATATATGTAGGTTCAGAGTCTCACCCTTATGCTGTGAAACCAACGGGGACTATTGTTGCTGAAGCAATCGAGTGCACAACAAATCTTACTGCTGCTGATTTCGAGTTCGCCTGCAAGGCAGGAACTGCTGCAATGCAGACCAACATGGGTCTCGTTGACTCAGGAATGATTGATTTAGGTCTTGCAATAGGAGCAGATACTGCTCAAGGTAGACCTGGCGACGCACTTGAGTACTCGGCTGCTGCGGGTGGGGCGGCCTATATCATAGGTCAAGACAAGCCAATTGCAACCATAGAGGACACAACATCTTTCACAACAGACACCCCTGACTTCTGGCGCCGCGAAGGCGAGGACTTTCCTAGTCATGGCGCGCGATTCACTGGAGAGCCAGCATATTTCAGGCATGTGAGTGAAGGTGCGAAATTACTCTTCAAACGAACCAAAACCACGGTCGATGATTTTGACTACTTCATCTTTCACATGCCAAATGGTAAATTCCCAGTTTCCATGGGCAAGCAATTAGGCGTGCCGAGTGAGAAGCTTGAGGATAGTCTTGTAGTACGTCAGATTGGAAATACCTACTCTGGTTCTGCAATGATAGGTCTTGCTAGGGTTCTTGACATTGCTGATCCCGGTTCACGAATCTTCATGGTATCTTACGGATCCGGTGCTGGAAGTGACGCATTCTCAATTCGTGTTGAAGATGAAATAGAAAACCATCGAGGAGAAGTGCCCACCGTGGATGACTTCATGTCGCGAAAGAAATACGTGAGCTACGCAGTGTATGCGAAATATAGGCGCAAAATCAAGGCTCTAGGGTGAGGTGCATAGACATGAGTGATAGAGTAGCAATTATCGGTGTTGGGATGAGCAACTTTGGAGAATTGTGGGATAAGAGCTTAAGCGATTTCACACTTGAAGCAGGAATGCTTGCGATATTCGATTCCAATATTCAAGGTGCTGATTTGGATGCTATCGTAATCGGCAACATGAGTGCCGGAAGATTCACTGGGCAAGAGCACCTGGGGGCCCTTGCTGCAGATATGGGCGGTTTGGGAAATCTGCCTGCATATAGTGTAGAGGCTGCTTGTGCCAGTGGTGGTGCTGCTGTGCGACAAGCGTACATGTCAATAAAATCTGGTGAGCATGATTGCATGCTAGTCCTTGGATGTGAGAAGATGAGTGACGTAAACCAGACCGAGGCTATGAACACGATGAGTGTTGCCAGTGATTGGGAGTGGGAGGGGCTATTTGGTGCCACATTTCCAGCCCTCTATGCATTCATTCAACGCAGGCATATGTTGGAATATGGCACTACTGACGAGCAGCTTGGTTTGGTTTCGGTCAAGAACCACGCAAATGCTGTCCATAATCCCTGGGCACAGTTTCAACGAGCCGTACCACTAAAGATTGTGATGAACTCAGGAATGCTGGCTGATCCAATCAGAATATTACATTCATCACCCATCAGCGATGGAGCTGCAGGATTAGTCATGTGTTCTGAAGAGATGGCTAAGAAGTATACAGACACTCCTATTTACGTAGATGCATCAACACAGGCAAGCGACACTCTTGCACTTCATGACCGGTCTGATATCACAACAATGAACGCTGTTGTGACTTCTTCAAGAGATGCATTCAGACGTGCTGATGTAGAAATTGACGATATTGATGTGTTTGAGATGCACGACTCATTCACTATCAGTGAGATTGTCCTTATGGAGGATGTCGGAATTGCTGAGAAGGGCAAAGGTGGCCCAGCAGTAGAAGAAGGAATCACTCAAATTGATGGTGCATTTCCGGTGAATGCATCTGGCGGTTTGAAGGCCAGAGGACATCCCATTGGAGCAACTGGTGTCGCCCAGATAGTTGAATTGGCACTTCAGCTACGAGGGGATGCTGAAGGAAGACAGGTTGATGGTGCCGAGAAGGGCTTGGCAGTGAATATTGGCGGAACAGGTGCCACTGCGATAACTCATATTCTTGGACGGTGATAATCATGGCAGAAGAAGGCGTTGCACAAGTTTGGCGGAAAATTCGGTCAATATACAATATAGAAGGTACCCACTGCAAGACATGCGACGGGTATTATTTTCCTCCACGTCCCGTGTGTCCAGAATGTCGGCGTAAGGGACAACTGGAGAAGTACAAATTCAAAGGGCTAGGCACAGTCCATACATTTGCGATTGTTCGTCAAGCTCCTGATACTTTCAAGAGACAGCTACCTTACGTCGTTGCACAAATTGAACTCAACGAAGGAGCTAGATTGACCGCTCAAATTGTCAATTGCGAACCAGAAGAAGTAGAAATTGGAATGCCTGTACGAGCTTGCTTCAGGAAAATAACCGAATACGGACAAGGTGGTCTCATCGTGTATGGATACAAATTTGAACCGACTATGCGAGTAACTGGGCATGAATACTTAGGTCCAGAGATTTAGTTCAGTTACTTTACCGACAGCCGGGAATGCCACATTCCTCACCTTCGTCGAACCAATTGTTGCCTCATGCACATCTGAGTTATGCACATGTCCGTGTATCACTAGATTTGGCTGTTCTGATGTGATTACCGCGTAAAATTTCTTACTACCAAACCAAGGAAAATTCCTTAGGTCCTTTCCCTCACATGTTTCAAGACATGGCGAGTAATGCATGAGAAGAATCCGTCTATCCGCCTTCTTTCTCAGCTTATGAAGTAAATTACTGGCTCTATCAGCTCTACGTTCAAATGCTTTTTTTATGTTCGGAATATTCTCTCTTTGCCAGTTGGTTGGTTTATCTAGAGACCCCTGTGTGCCAACAATGCCAATCTTCATCCCCTTAATTTTGTAGATCTTCGCTTTCTCATCCAGAATGTCAATTCTCTTTCGTACTAGTGATAGTATCTTCTTTCGCACTTCTGAGTATTCCTCATTTCCAAAGCACCCCACAATAGGAAATCCTTTGCCAAGATAGCTTTCGATGACACCCAGTACATTTGGAAATTCTTCAGCAGCTCCTCGGTTTATCATGTCTCCTGCTAGGAGGAACAAATCAGGTCGTTCGAGAGTACTCATTGCCTCTTTGAATTCTTCTTCATACCTCGGATAATGGATATCTCCCACTGCTAGTATCTTCATTCTCTCAACACATTGGTCTGATACTCCATAGAAGCAAAAACGGAATATTAAACATATCAGTAGACCCTTTCTTATGTGATGATTATGGCTGGCAGCTGGGCTCTCAATCTGTTCGACCGCCTACATATTGGGCACCATGTCTTGCTAGACAGACTATGTGACATGAAGAATCCAATAGCATGCGTAACGGATGGAGAGCTACTGGGCTCAGAGATAGAATACGAGTCGCTTATTCAGCCTATCGACCTTCGGAAGGAGAATTTGCGGAAATATCTTGCCTCATGTGAAACCACAGCACATGTGGATATTGAAGTGATTACAGGCTATGACGAGCTTCTGAAGATAAAGGGTGCAACAACTTTTCTAATGTTTGAAGGTCCCTGCTGCACGGAAATACAGGAACATGCGCTTGATATCAGGGAACAGCTCTCTTCCGTAAGAGATGAAGTCTATTTGCTGAAACCGGTCATGGCGGCTGACGGAGATAAGATGTCTTCTGCTAGAATTCGTAAAGGTGAGCTTGACCGCACGGGGAGAAAACTCAGGGGAACGGATGAGGTACCGCGAAAATTGCCAGAACAGATGAGATCTGGCTTGAAGACACCAAAAGGAGAAATCTTCGCGGTGAAGGATGGACCTCCAGAGGATAGGGTCGTCACAAGATTGAATGATATAGAACCGAGTGTAGTTGTTGCTGTAGGTGATGTGACTAGCGAAACTGTGACTGCAGCGGGCTATACCCCAGATGTCTGCATTGTGGATGGAACAACCAAGAGAGGGAATTACGATTTGAGTTTAGATGGAGAAATTGAGTACACCATCTATAATCCTGCAGCCACCATTTATCCCGAGGCATGGTCCGTCATTGACACGGCGATTCATGACACACAGAAGTCTCTTGTATTCGTGGAGGGAGAGGAGGACTTGATGGGATTCCCCGCCGTCTTGCTTGCCCCCGAAGGCGCCGTGATGCTCTACGGACAGCCGGATGTCGGCATCATCTGGGTTTCAGTGAATGCTGTAAATGCAAAAGCTGCAAGATACTTTGTCAATCATATGCCCATTATCAGCTAGGGTTTCAAGACCAATGGCAATGCCTCTATGCAATCGGTTGCTGTGATATGATTTCCGAATTTTTCGAAGGCCTTCTCTCCAGCTTTTCCTGAGGCAAATGCTGCAGCGCAGGCAGCGCGGAATGCACCTAGTCCCCGTGCCAAAAATGCTGCCGTTATCCCCGCGAGTACATCCCCTGTTCCTCCCACAGTCATTGCTGGGCAGCCTGTATGATTATGTTTGTGCCTTCCATCAGGACTTACTATGATGTCAACCGGCCCTTTCAATAAGATAGTTGAATTAAATTTGACAGCTCCTTCAGTTGCACGTAGAAGTCGATCATCAAGGCTCCTGCCGTCACCCAATTTGGTGTCGAGGAGGACCCCAAGCTCACCCCAGTGAGGAGTCAAGATGGACGTCGTCGGATCGAGAGTTATGCCCGAAGATGCCATAGCTTTGAGTCCATCCGCATCAACAACCGCTGGTGTACCTGCGTCAGCAATGCTCTCAAGAATTTCGTGGACCGCTCTAACTGTTTCTTCATTCCTCCCAAGTCCTGGCCCCAGTGCTATTACATTATTCTCCCTTGTTCTCTCTACCGCCTTCTTTGCCGCATCAGAATTGAGAATGCTTGTTCCAGTGCCCTCCACCATAAGATTAGGAGAATAGCTTCGAATTGCAGGGACAACTGGCTCAGGGGCTAATATGCTTATCAAATCAGCACCACTTCTAAGAGCGGCCATTCCAGTCAGAGCAGGCGCTCCTGAATACACATCACTGCCTCCTATGACTAGAATTCGTCCGAAATCTCCCTTATGACTGAATTCTTCCCTAGGCCTCGTAAAGGGCCACAAGTCACCGCTTCCACAGGTTACCTCAGCTTCTGGAGGAATCCCAATCGATGCAACAATCACTTCTCCTGTATTCTTTGCGGCGTTCATTAAGCCAGTCTTTGGGGCATGCAAGGTTACAGTATGATTCGCCTCGACAGCTACTCCCCATATCTTTCCTGTTTCAGAATCTATACCACTAGGAACATCGATTGAGTAAATTCTTGCATCGCTTTTGTTGATTTTCTTAATGGCTGACTTAATTGGTTCCCGAACACCCGATGAAAGCCCAAATCCTAGTAATGCATCAATTATTATGTATGCGTTCTCGAAAGCTTTGCACTTCTTGATGCTGCTCTCTGTTGGCAACGTTTCTTTGCTGATACCATCTATTTTCTGGAGAATTTCCCAATTATCAGATGTATCAGAACTGGAGAACTTGTCATTTGAACTCACAAGATACAGCTCAACATCCGCTCCTGCCTCATGGAGGTGTCTGGCTGCAACCATTCCATCTCCGCCGTTCCCACCTGTTCCACAAAAAATGGCAATCTTGCTACCATCTATGTCTTCGTGCCCCTGGATTACTCTGGCAATCTCCCGTCCTGCTTGCTGCATCAGCATACCGAGCGTTATTCCGAAATACTCCGTATTCAGCTCTAGAATCCTCATATCTAGATTGCTAACTGGGTCCTTCTCCACTATGAACACCAACTCTCCATGGAGAACCGAGTCTAATGAACTCTTTCAAACAGAAGTAAGATGGATATTCTATACGAGCTCAAAAAAGAAGTGGGCAAGATGCGAGTCAGAAACGTCCCGCATCATTACGCTATCTAGATGATTCTTACTAATCCCCTTCTGATTCACCATTTGTGAGATAGGAGTGGATACCCCTTGCTGCAAACTTTCCGGCGCCCATAGCACTGATGACTGTTGCCGCTCCTGTAACGATGTCCCCACCTGCAAATACTCCCGGCACACTAGTCATCCCTGTTTCTTCGTCAACGAGGATTGTTCCCCACTTGGATACCTCAAGATCAGGGGTGGTTGATGGAATTATTGGATTGGGCGAATTGCCTATAGCAACCACCACTGTATCTACATCCATCACGAATTCCGAGCCCTCGATGGAGATGGGACGCTTTCTGCCCGACTCGTCTGGTTCTCCGAGTTCCATCTTGATGCATTCCATGCCAATTACATTGCCCTTCTCGTCGCCAATAATCTCGACAGGATTTCTCAGCAATTCAAAGATGATTCCTTCTTCCTCTGCGTGGTGAATTTCTTCTTCTCTAGCAGGCATCTGGTCTCTTGCTCGTCTATAGATGACATAGACCTTTTTTGCCCCGAGTCTGAGAGAGGTTCTTGCTGCGTCCATTGCAACATTGCCTCCTCCTATAACCGCAACTCTGTTTCCAATCCGTACCGGCGTGTCATATTCGGGGAACTTGTATCCCTTCATAAGATTGGTTCTCGTGAGTAATTCATTTGCTGAGAATACATCCACCAAGTTCATTCCTTTGATTCGAAGGAAGTTGGGGGCACCTGCGCCCGAGCCAATAAAGACTGCATCATAGCCATCTTCCTCCATCAATTCCTTAACAGTTCTGATTTTTCCCACAACGAAATTGTAGCGTACCTCCACTCCGAGTCTTTCTAGATATTCAACCTCTGCGTCAACGATTTCCTTTGGAAGGCGGAACTGTGGTATTCCGTACTGGAGCACGCCTCCTGCTTTGTGGAATGCTTCAAAGATGGTGACATCATACCCCAGCTTGATTAGGTCGCCTGAACAAGCAAGTCCAGCAGGACCTGAGCCTATCACAGCTACTTTCATGCCATTCTTCTCTGCAACCTCTGGGAGTGACTCACCTTTCGCACGTGCGTGGTCAGCAACAAATCGTTCTAATCGTCCAATAGCTATCGGGTCGTTTCGAATCCCGTAAATGCACTCTTGCTCACATTGAGTCTCCTGTGGGCATACTCTACCGCAGATTGCGGGAAGACTATTGGTTTCCTTGATTTTTGCTGCGGCTTCCATGAATTTGCCTTCTCGAATTAGTTCAACAAATTCCTTTATCGGGACATCAACTGGACAGCCTCCAACACAACGTGGATTACGGCACTGTATGCATTTACTTGCCTCTTCCATGGCCTGTTCAGCAGTGTATCCCAAGGCAACTTCTTCGAAATTACTTCTTCTAACATTCGGGTTTTGTTCAGGCATTGGAACTTTCTTTGTCGGGGGTTTTCGCTTTCTCTGTTTCTTCTCTTCTGCCATTACTGCTCCCCTCCGTGTTCCTTTTCCCATTTTTGCAGCGAAATCACTTCGTATTTTTTGTAGGCATTCAACCTACTCATCAGTTCATCGTAATCCACCTCGTGACCGTCGAACTCAGGTCCATCAACGCAAGCGAACTTCATCTGTCCGCCTACGTGAACTCTACATGCACCGCACATACCCGTGCCATCCACCATTATGCTATTCAGGCTAACAATCGTTGGAATTCCAGCCTTCTCGGTTGTCTTTGAAACGAATTTCATCATTGGAACTGGCCCAACAGCGAAAACGAGATCTATTTTTCTGCCCTTTTCAATGAGGTCTCCAAGAACCGTGGTTACAAATCCATGCACTCCACACGAACCGTCATCTGTTGTGATGTACTTCTCATCACTAATATCTTCCATCTCATCCTCGTAGAGCAGTAAATCCATTGTTCGTGCTCCATTAATTGTGATGAGGTAGTTTCCGGCCTCCTTGAAAGCCCGAGCAACTGGATATGCTATAGCTGAACCGCACCCTCCGCCAATAGCAACTACAGTTCCATACTGCTTTTCAGTATGGGTGGGTTTTCCCAAAGGGCCAACGAAGTCAAGAATTCCATCTCCTTCGTCCAGCGTACCTAACAGCTTGGTTGTTTTACCGACCTCTTGATAGACGATTGTGACTGTGCCCTTCTCCCGGTCAAAGTTTGCAACTGTTAGTGGAATCCGTTCACCAGTTTCATTAACCCTGATGATAACAAATTGTCCTGGTTTACACACCCGAGCCACATCTGGTGCTTTGACGACCATCATTTTTGTAACTGGATTGAGTATTCTTTTCTTTACAATTTCATACATAACATCACTTTCTGAAACCGAATAGGGTCGACTCCCGATTTGTAGGCAAAAACGACGCCTACCTCTCAAAGTGATAAAACTTTGGGTGCTATCACCTGTCTTAGTCTAGGTAGAATAGACACCTCTTACTTGTCTAACTACCAAGTCGAATAGGTCGTCTGGCGATTTCACTTGTATCACTGTACCACCGGCTTTCTCAAGCTTTTCATGGACATTGCTCGATTTTTCTGACCCTATATGAAAGATGAAGAAACTGTGCCCCCTTCGTGATAATGTTTTGATAGTCTTGACAAAAGGATTCCAATTAGAAATCTGTGCATCAGTAATGACTAGAATCAAGTTTTCTGATTCTGCCTTCCTGCACATTCCCTTGATTTCTCTAACTGGCATAACAGTTCCACTACCTTGGTACTGCATTAGCGTTCTTTCTATGCTCCGTCTATCCCTCGTCCAGTCACAGGTGCGAGATGATCCTGAGAAATTTATTACTCCCAATTTCTTCCCTTGACGATGTGCAAAATCAACTGCAGCAAAAGCCGACAATAGGGCGAGATGGAACGCACCAGAAACTCTATCTCTTCCGAATGACCAAGTCATAGAGCCACTCGAGTCGATGACGATGAGCAAGTCCGGCATTGCGCTCTCGTTTCTTGATGAAAAGGTGTAGCTCTTCATCCATTTTCTTGTGGACATGTTTGGGACTATGACTGGGAAGGTTTGTAGTGACTGGACTAGGTCTAGTTCTTCTAGGGGGTCACCAAGCCTCCAGGTGTCTTGACTGATAGGAATTGAGCCTGATCGCACGCGACTGGAAACTTGAAATCTGAGTCTACTTCTAGCCCCCGCTCTATACCAAAATCGAAGCCAATCCCCTCCCTTTATTCCTGCACCAGATAGCACATAGACGCCCTCCAAGTCCTTGTAGGTTCCCTTTCTCCTTTGCACCTCCATTGCAAGCTTTTCCAGTTCCTTTTCTTCTCCATAGGGTCTCTCAGACTCAATACATTTTCTGGCCCTGTCCCCATTTCTATCCTCAACCGGACTACCCATTACGGCATCAAGATCAGCTGGAAGAAGAACGACGCTTCCTTCTCCTTCAGATTCCTTATCCTTCGGCAACAGATTGTTTCCCTTTTCCTGCAATTCTGCAAGAATCTTTGCAATGTCTTCCACTGCCTTTGGCCATTCGCGTTCGGTGTGAAGCTGACCATTAATACGCGCAATTTTGCGACCAGCGTCCACTATATTGTCAAGAATCTGAACACCATCTGGAATTGTGAAATCCCACGCCGCATGGTACGTAGCTATTACTATTTTCCAGATGTGACTATGCTCTCTCATCCTGTTACTCGAATCGATAATCGAACTCTCAATTCTCATTCGGGTTTCATGCGGAAATCTATTCAAGAGGGCTGAATCGACCAAGAGATCGGCATAGAGATTGCATGCAAGCATTGCCAATGCATCATCCACGTGTCTTCTGGCAGCCGCAAACATCATCCCGTTGCTTACTCCATCATAGGGGCATACCAGATAGTGTTGTATCTCATGCTGGCATATAGAGGTCAAGAAGCGGAGTTTGTCTTCAGGAGAGAGGTCAGCAGGCACTCCAAATGTATTGAGATGAACGGTCCACGTATCTGAGTCGATGTAGAAATGACTCGCCTTTTCAGAATCGTGCTCTATGACCGGGTCTGGAAGCGGCGGATGGTAGAAATCTGCGATTGCTTTATTCCACGCTCTAGAAGCAATTCTGCCTAGATTCGATACATCGCCATATATGGGACTCGATTCCGTCATTGCGTATTCGACTCATTATTTTTTGAGATGTTCCTCTATATCTTCTTTCAGTGAGATTGCTTCAGGTCCACCAGAAACTTCCAGAAACACAGGAGAATCAGGGGAACTCCCTGTGACATAAACTACTAGCGTCAAATCTTCAGTCCGAAGGACTTTCCTTTTTGGAGGACTTAGGGTTTCCTTGAGGATGCTGGTCATCTTCGGATACCGCAGACTAACTGTCGTCCAGAGGTCCTGCCACTGCTCAAATCCCAATTCAAACTGTGATAAGGTCAATGAATGTAAGACGTCCGTAACTTTCCTCAATAACATTGCACGATTTGGCAAGTCCGTGTCATCCATCAGTGACTGTTTTAGCTCGGAAAGTTCCTTCACCTTTGCACTGTCTATGCTCTTTTCAATCCGCTTTACCACTCTTGCGTAGCGTTTCTTTTTGAGCTCTCTCGCAAGGTCAAGATAATCAATCCTGACCAATAAGTCACTCTTCCCCATCTCTTTCAATTTGTCTAGGTCATCATCTTTAGCTTCACCCGTCTTCAGCCGTTTGAGGATTTTCAACGCTGGCTCGCGTTGAGCGAATCGACTAGATGCTAATTCAACTAAATGGCGCGTGAATTCATATGCATTCCCGTAATATGGTGACGCTTCTAGATTATTCTGTGAATAGGTTGTTCTGTGCCAGAATACAAGTGGTGCAAGAGACTTCACAATATCAACACTCACCTCAGTTGCTCCCACTAACCATGCAGCTGCCTTCGAATATCGATTCAAGTCTTTTGCTGCTCGTACACTCAAGGGTATGATTACTTTGTTACAGACGCTCTTCGCAGTGTTATAGTGACATCCGTCACAAAGCCCTGTTTCAGCTGTCAGATTATGTGATTGACTCTTATCTACGCGTACGCATGCACCAAACTCTCTTACAATCGAACGCAAGTATTCTGAAGCATTCTCCGATAGTGGAATCTTATCAGCCAAGTTCCAAATAGTAAGCAGGTCTTCTTCTTCGGCTAAGGCTGGTACTTGCCATAATTCGTCGTATCCAAATAGCTTCTCATCTCTTGAAGAAAGGATTAGTTCAAGGTCTTCTGTTGTTGGCATGGTAATCGGTGCTGCGATACCAAATCTATCGAGAAACGGTGGTGCCAAGTCAAATGTCCCACTATCCGATGGGTTCATAGTCGCATATAGGCAATACTCGTCACAGCGCTTCACTTCATCGTAATACTTCAGTTCTCCTTCAGCCAGCATTGACAACAGAATATTCTGAGTATGTGGAGTTAGCCTATTCACCTCATCGATAATTTTCCAGAAATCTGTGACAAACCTCCGCCAAACTACGACCTCTACGCCCTCTTTCATCAGCGGCCCAGGTCGTAGCGTTGCAACCATCTTCTCTTCGGTGAGTTGAGGGTGCCCTCTGAGCATGCCATCTTCAATCTCTTGAAGCCCCTTGCCAGTCAATATACGACCAAGCACTTTCAATAATGTAGTCTTGCCTCCACCATGTCCCCCCACCAACAGCATAGCGGACCTAGGAACCAACGCATTAAGGACACAAGCCCCGACAATTAATGGTAGTCTGGATATAGAGGCACGCTTCCTAGTCGTACCCTGATGTCTTATTTCGAGTTCATCTGAATGTACAAAGAGCCCCCGACTGCCAACTGTACTAATCACTCTCCACACAGTTTCTCGCAGGGCTTCACTAGCAGTGGTCACAGTTGGTAACACCGTGAAATCAGATTTAAGATTGAGCCTTAAGGTTGCTACGGTGAAACCGCTCTTGAATGAATTCTATCCGCCGAAAGGCGCGAAAATGCATGCATTCCGAAGGAGTATTATGCTTTCAATTATTGCTAAGAAAAGCCGCTAAGTGGGGTAGTGTGTTGAGCAGAGAAGAAACTTATACAGAGGTCATTGACCTTATAGAACCAGAGGAGCTCCCACCTAGGGAGATATCGCAACAGTCAGTGATAGAGGACGCGAGGAAGCTAAAGAAGGAACTAGAGGGGGCCAAAGAACACCAGTCCGAACTTCAGAAACTTGGGCTCGAATTCAGTGGAAAGACTCTACTCATCGGCCCTCCGGGAACTGACTTCATGTCATTTGTTCACCATATATCTACTGAAATTCCTCTCAGGCTCCTAAGATTCAGATTTGAAGACATGTTGGAGTCTTCTGAACGTTTGCCTGAAATGATCCGAACTGGTTTCGAATTCGCAAAGCGGAACTCGCCAGCAATGTTGTATATCGAACGCCTAGAACTTCTGGCGGAAAGCAATACGAATCAGGCCGCTGTTCTCTCACTGGAGATGAAGAACTGCTCATGGAACGATGATGAAATACTGGTTATATGTCAGACCAGTAATCCAAAGGCCATCGATAGAGATGCGCTAATTCTATTTGAGCAAACCTATGTATTCCAATCACCGACCCTGGAGGATAGGGTTCGAGTCTTGGAAAAGGTCTTGGCTGGTTCTTCAGCTGACCCTGCGCTTTTAGCTCAAGTCACTGAAGGCTGGGCTTTCTCAGACATTACTCACCTAGCATCTTTTCTCGTTAGAAATCCTCTCGATGAGAAGAGCGATTATACAAAAGGTGAGCTTGAGAAGATGATTGAGGAGGCCGGACTCATTCCACTTGGTAGGAAACAGGTGATTGATGACATTGCTCAGAAAGCTGAAGGTGAATTTCATCCCCCTTATGAGCGCTTATCAGAAGAATATCCTGATGAGTTCCTGGACCAGCTATACCTAATGGCGGTGGGCGACAATTTTCATCGGACACAACAGGTAATAGAAACTCTGAACTCCAACCTTCCTTTAACTCCAGAGGACCGTGAGTTTCTAAGTCAATACCCCTTTCTTTTGACTGGCTCTACTGATGAGAAACTGACGAGATTATTACGAGCAAAGCGAAGTAAAGATCGTTTAGATAGACTACTTGGAAGATGAGGTTACGATCGAGTTGAATCAAACTGATGTGCATATTGAGTCAGTACGGCTGAAGAATTTCTTGTCATTCTACGAGGGTACCGTAGAGCTTGACAAAGGTCTTACAGTAGTGGTCGGTCCGAATGGCTCCGGAAAAACGTCGATTTTCCATGCCATCAAATTTGCATTGGGCTCTAATCAACGCGAACGGAGATATTCGAAATGGAGTGATTTTGTGCGGCATGGTGCCTCTTCTGGTACGGTAGAACTCGTAGCCAAGGTCAATGGGCAATCACGTAGATTTGAAAGAAAAATCAGCCGTGATGGCATTCCTCGAGCATACATTGATGGTAGGAGAGTGAAGGCATCCGAGATGCATCAATTGGTGGAAACGCTCGGTTTTGACCCAGATAATCCTCTTGTGTTCATGCCTCAAGAACGAATTAATGCTCTTCGTAATATGGATCCAGTAGAGGTTCGAAAGCTGGTAGAGGAAGGAACCGGTCTTGACGAACTGCGAAACCGTATAAGTCTTGAAGAATCAAGAGTATCTCAGAGTAGTGAAAATCTGGGATCTGCCAAGAGCGAGGCACAAGTCGTTGAAAAGGAACTAGAGTTCTTAGGACATGATATTGAAAGGTTAGAGAAGAAACGACGGTTACAGAAAGAAGAGAAAGAGCTTGAGCTAGAGCACAAATGGGCTCTCTTGAAGGACTTGGATACTAGAATAGATGAAATTCGACTAGAGATAGAAGAGAAAGAAGAGGGACTAGGGTCGGTTCTAGAAGAATACTCAACTGTTGAATCTCTCATTTCAGACCTGCAAGACAGATTGGAGTTAGTGAACCAGTCACTCCAGAAAAACCAGTTGGAGATTGGAAAAACCACTGCACGAATAGAGGAAGAAGAGCGCCGTCTGAGCAAACTAGAGGACTCTAATAGACGCTTAGTTCAGGAAATTCGTGATTTGGAAGAAAAACTTGCAATGGAGAAGAGCAAGAAGGAGAGTCTATCCCAGGACTTGCAACGAATCAGCAAATCTAGAGAGGGATACATGGAAGAGCACAAGGCCATTAGTGCTGAAATGGAAGAGGTTGACCAAGAACGCGAAGAGCTCGATGATAAGTTGGATGAATTTGCAGAATGGAATTCCAAAAGAGCAGAAGTTCACGGCGACTACCGGGCATTGCAGGCTGAGGTACGAAGCACTGACCTGCTTATGCGCAGCCTTCGAGAAAAACTACAGGTTGATGAGGCAGAACTCCAATCTATAGAGAACAAGTGGGGGGAGCTTTGGGACACTGTAGATGGAGTTGACGAAGAAGATCTGGAGGCGAAAAAAGCACAGATAGAAAGCCGGTTTTCCAAGCTAAATGAAACTCGGTTTCAACGTTCATCGAAGGTTTCCGAGCTGCAGAAGAAGATAGACTCCCTTGAGAATCAATTGGCTGAGCGCTCCGCACGCATTCCAGATTCTGTCAACCAGTTGCGAGAAGCAATAGACGAACGTCAACTGGAGAATGTCATTGGACCTTTGCTTTCAGAGCTTTCTGTCGATGAGAATCATGGGGACGCACTTGAGGCTGTATTGGATTCTAATCTTTCTTTAGCCTTTATTGCCAGCAATACGGCAGATTTTGACTTACTTCAAAAACTGAGAGACTCCTTGGATGCACCTTCTCCGATTGTATTAGCTCATGATGGCGAGAGCCCACAACATGTTGATATTTCTGAGTACCCGGGAGCTCTTGGCTGGCTTTGGGATGTAACTGGACTAGAAGGGATGGAAAAGGAGATAGTAGCAAAGGCAATCGGGGATTATGTATTGACAAAGAATTCTCTGTCCGCCTATAGACTATCCAACAAGGTCTTAGTCAACATTGTTACACTGGATGGTCAAGTAATCGCTAAGAATGAAGAAAGAACAATCAGCCACCCTAGAAAAGAGCCTACTGGTATTATCTCTCTGGCACCCTTGCAGAAAGAGCTCAAGAAAACGAGAAATGAGCTAATAATTGCCAGGAAGCAGCTCACAGCCATTATGGAAAAGATAGAAGAAACTGCTGCAGAAAGAGAGAGAGTCTTAGAATTAATGAACCAAGTATCAAGATGGAGTGGGATTTGGGAAAGAAGAAAGAAGCTCCTTGATGGCATTCCTGAGCAGCAATCAGAAGTTGCTAGTCTTGAGTCAAAATTGGAGGGTCTGCAACAAGAGCTTGATAGTGCTGAGATGAAACTGAGGGAACTAGACAATTCGCAACCCCCTGAGAGGAGTAGGCTTCTTGGACAGCAATCAGCGCTCCGGATGAAACAGAGAAGGCTCCAGAAGCAATTGAAGGATCTGGATAATCGCCTCGTGTCTTCTGAGAAGAATCAAGAAGTCAGACGTCAAGAACTTCACTCTGTGAATGAGAATATTGAGATGTACTCTGAGCGACTGGCGGAAGTTCGAGATGAGCTGAAGAGTTTTGAAAATGAGGGTACGGAGATTCTAGGTTTCATTGACGACTTGAAACAGAAAATCACCGAGCTTGAAACAGAAAGAAAAGCACTTCAGAAGGACCAGAAAGAGCTTGATTCACAAATCTCGGAGAATCGCGAAGCACTACTAGAGATGAATCTTCAGATACGCAATAGTCGCTTGGAGGTCATTCAATCCAAGAAGCAGGTCGATGCCATGTCGAGTGAGAGAAACCGGGTCAAGGATGAGATTGAAGGACAAACACAGCCTGCTGAAGTCAGGGGTCTGGAAACTGTTCGCAATGAACTCATCAGAGTTAGGCATCTTCTAGATGATTATCAAGATGTATCAGAAACTATAGCTATCACTGAGAATAAGTTGAAGGACAGACTAAGTAATCTAACAAAAAAGGTTGCAGAACTAGAGGGTGAAGTAAGCGCGGCGGAGGATACGATCAACAAAATCAGGGAAGAGTACCACAACGGAATGAATGAAACCCTTCAGAGTGTGGAGGAAAATGTTAACGAGATACTCAATAGCGTTAATTTTTCGGGCGAAGTTAGATTTGATTTATCGCTTCGTAACCAGGTCTATGGTGTTGATTTCAAATGCAAATTCAGAGGAGAGGAGTTCGAGGAACTCAGTGCAGGGTCTGGAGGAGAGCGCTCCCTTGTAGCCATTGGTCTGATACTAGCATTGCAGCGATTCAATCCAGCTCCAGTCTATTCTCTGGACGAGATTGATACATTCTTGGATGCAACGAACACCGAGATGGTTAGTCGGTTATTATATGACTCATCCAGAAACAGTCAGTTCATAATTTTCACACCTGCAAAGAGTACGCATCTGCTGAAGAATGCTGACAAGCGACTTGGTGTTGTATCACCAGGTGGCGTTGAGCCATCCGTGATAATTGAAAGCCCCAGTTTCTCAGGACAATGAGGTGTGAGAATTGTCTGCAACGATGCTCGCTGAGAAGATTGCCACTGTTGCACGAGAGATTAGAGAATCCGGTGCGGATCCTCTTGAATACCAATTGTGGGACTCGTATATTGAGTTGAGAAACCTGGCAACAGACCTGGATGTAAAAGTTGACTTAGACTCTCTGTTAAATGATATCTTGGAAGCCAAGATTAGTCGAGTGCAGGAATTAGCCCGCATTCTTTCTGCTCCTGACATCTATGTGTCACGAGTGCGAGAATTGACACCCATGCAATTGGCCAAGCTCATTTCTTATCGGCATCCAATCAGATTTGGTTCGATGACCTACACCACTCTGAATCGCGCTCTAGAACGAATTTTGAGTCTAATTCAGTCCATGTCAGAAGAGCCTGGCGAAGAAGAGCCTCCGAAAATGAGAGGAATCCCTGATGATTTCACATTCCAGACGGAGGATGCTGTCTTTATTGATGCGATGAATGGTTTCTTGTCCAATATTCCCGCCAATAAGCGATTTCTTATCCGCGATTTGATTTCTGCTGATGAAATTGAAGTATTCCTCAAACGATTTCTCTACGTAGTAATTCTTGTTTCTCGCGGTGAACTGAGTTATGACCATGAAACTGGGGAGATATGGAAAGAATGAACGAATTTGCCATTCTTGTGAACCGTTTGACACAGTCTGGGACTACTGTTGGCGCGTCTGTTGAAGATTTACTGGATGCGTTGGCTTTACCAGAAGTCTACGGTCGTCATATTCTCTTCAATCGCCTTGCAAAACTGCATGAACTTCTACAGCCTTTTGGATTTGTCATTCGCCATAACCCCCTTACACATACGTTCTACATGGAAACTCATGAAGCAGTTCAGGGAGCAGAACAAGACAGTCACCTTCCGGACAGGCTCGCTGCAACGCTTTTGGTTGTTATCACACTCACGTATCAAGAGGGAGAGTGGATATCATTAGAGCGAGTAACCAAGTTTCGAAAGAAGAGCCAAAGAAGCGTCAAAGCTGATTTGAAAGAACTTGCTGATATGGGCTATGTTGAACTAGATGGAAAAGGTGGCCGAGTACGCCCCGGACAAAAGGTCGCCTTCGAAATCGACTATGATCAATTCTTCAGGAGCCTAAGCAACGAAACGGAATAGCCCAGACGAATTATCCACTTCGCTAGTTTTATCAGGGCTCACGATTGAGAAGAAGTGGTCGCAATCATGACAAATCGTAGTTCACTGAGATTCTCAAAGAGAACCTGTCCGATTTGCGGTAGCAACGAAGTCGCCCGAGACGAAAGCAAGGGGGATTTACTTTGCACGAACTGTGGTCACTTAATAGTACGCGATGATGGTCGTTCCGTTGGTAAGTTTGAGATTGCTCAGACAATCAAGCGAAACGGGAAGATGGACTTTGCATCTCTGAAGAATGCTACTGGGGCATCAGACTCTCAGCTATACAGCGTTATTCAGAATATGGTCCAGATGAATATTCTGAACGAGATAGGTGGCACATATTCTCTCACAAAGAAAGGAAGACGTTGGTATCGACAACGCCTCGGACAAGAGTGGGGATACTAGAGCCCGTAACCGGGCCTCCCACGGTTCACATCAGTGGACACTATCTACTACTCTCTAGCCACCCTGAATCTATGATATTCCGTACGTATGCCAGAAGCGCTGACTTATTTTGATGAAACTGAAGCATCCTAACCGTTGATGGTAATGGTCAACGAGGAACAGGATGATTATGGAGCTGTAGATACCTCCTCAAATGACGAGCTAGACATCTGCAAGTCATGTGGCTCACACTGCTGCAAATTTGGCGGTGCTGTGGCGACAGGGAACGAGGTTTCTGCCATTGTGGAGATGGGCTATCCTAATCACTTCATCTCAGTATCTGAAGATGTGTTCATCACTGAGTGGGGCGATGATATGGCGTGTCCGTATCTTACTGACGGAGAGTGCGAGATATATGAGGTGCGTCCATTGAGATGCAGAGCCTTTCCGGTCTTTCAGACGGGCTCAGGTGAGGTCTTTTTGTCCCAATGCCCAATTGCATCATACCTTTCTCAGGTAGAGATTACCGCCATGGCTAGAAAGCTATCAGAGTGCCCCTCAGAGATTCTTGAGGGTGCAGCAAGCCATCTGGAACCGTATGTAAAGGCACTGGAACGGAAAATCAGCCGCTTCGACAAGACCCGGATTACGAAGCAGTGAAGTCTTCTTGCGACCGCGTGTACAGAGCTTCAATCGAGTCCCAGATTATACCTTCTTTTCTCAATGGGTCATTTATGCATAAAGACATAGTATTATAAAATCAAAATCATCGAATATACCTAGGGTCTGTTCCAGAGACGTAGATCAAATCTCCCCCTCCTAACCACGCGAATAACCTACAACTCTTTCTTCTGGGGCGGGCCCTACCTCCTTCTCACCGATTTTAGATTGTATCTACTATCCTCTTCAGAATGGACAATCTTCTCTAGCAACCGCCCTTAACTGCTAAGACATCGCTTGTTACAGTTTTTGAGGAGATCGACTATTCTGATAAAACCTCAAGGCCCTATCAGTCTCCGAAAGACGTGTGACTATTTTGGTGGCGTGGCCGTATCAGCATAGAAAAGAGAGAAAGAGAGATGCCCAAGGATTTCTTTCCAAATCTCTGGGCTATCCCTGTTCGGTGTTCATGTCTTACGTGGTTTGAGCACTACAAGATACAATACAATCACTGCAATCGCTGCTATCACAGCCACGGCTAGCAATATTGCCCCTACATCGAGAGGCGGTGGTGTCGTATCTGTAGTGGTCGTAGTAGTAGTTGTGGTCGGAGTTGCTTCATTCTCCACTGTGACTGTTATCTCAACACTATCTGAGTTGCCCGCAGCATCATGTGCTATCAACTCAAGCGTATGGTCACCATTCACCACCGTAGTGGTGTCCCAATCGAACACTTCGGGAGAAGATGTCGAGTTAAAGAGCTGCTCACTATCGAGCAAGACAACCAGTACTGTAAGTCCACTACCTTCGTCTATCGCTGTTGCATTGATTTCCACAGTGCCGCTTACAGTGGCAGAATCCGTGGGAGTAACAAACTGCAGAGTTGGGGCAGTAGTGTCAACAACAGTATATTGGAAGTAGGCTGATTCATTGAGCCCGGTACTTGTCTTGCCAAATGTATCGTTTGCCGACACATAGAATTCAACGGTACTATCATATACTTGACCAGGAATCTGGGTTGAGAACACATCATCTGACGATGTCATTGTGAGTATGGTCCAATCACCAGAATCAACCCGATAGTGGAGCAGTACAGTATACAAGCTCGGGTCAAAAACGCTAGCATTCACGGTCACGACATCATCATACTCTGGCACTACTGGCGTGTACTCGACATTGGAAATTTCGGGGGCTATGTCATCATACATATAGACATCATCAAAGAGAATCTCAAGTCTTCCCCCGGATTCTGTTGACACTTCGATGTAGATGTATGAAAATGCAGTGTCGGGGGTTGTGCCGAAGACGGTTTCATAGTCAGCTACGATATTTCTGTGTAGTGTGTGCCATTGACCAACGACATTTGCATTGGGAACCATCATATAGTCATCGTCCCACTCTCCATTTGGGCTGGTTTCATTTGCAAAGATGTAGATCAGGTCATTGTTGTCCTCTAATGAGATTGTCAAGGCAAATATTTCATCAGCCTGTGATGAGAACTCGTTGAGCTTCCAGGTCATTTCCAGATAGGTTTCGGTTGAAGCATCTAGCGGGCGATTGGCTATTTCCTGATTAACATAGAATGAATCTCCGTTGCTGATTGTCAGATTGGCGGCCTTGTTTCCATTGAATGCATCATCCGTAACGGTGAACGCGGCCTCCTCCCCTGGAAGACCCCACGCCCTGATTTCTTCTCCTACCTCCCCTTGGTCTTCATAACCCATGTCGTTCAAGGACGAGGATTCTAGGACCATTTCATCGAAAAGAACTGATAGGCGGGAAAACCTATGTTGGGCGAATATCCGAACATCTATATCTTCGACAACAACCTCACTGGTCTGATTATACGCAGTAACATCGTCCCATATGCTACGATTGAAGTATGTCCATGTGTCAGTTGTATTAAACCCGCTAGGTTGGATTTCTATAATGCCTGAAAGACTCTCCAATGGCGATTCCAACCCGCTTGCTAAAACGTAGTAGAGGTAGAACTCATGAGTGGCATTGGAACATTGCACACTGATATAGGCATGGGTGTAGTTAGATGCGCCCACGTATTCGTTGATTCTCCACCAGAATCGGAATTGGTCCTTGTTATTTTCAGTGAGACGGATATCTGGACCAAATGACCAACGACCTTGGCTTCGGTTACCGTTAGAGATGGCAGTCATATTCAGCGCATAATCCTCTTCCTTCCTAGTTGTGGTTCGGGCTATATCCGTGGGGTCACGATTGACGATGTACCAAAATCCGCCCCCCTCAAAATTGCCATTTTTCGTTGATCCAGATACAATTTGGTTTGTCCCGTTTACTAGGTTTACATCGTCAAGGAATGCTCGTACATAAGATGTTGTTTCTGCATGCATGATGAATTCCATGTATTCATACTCAGCAGGATACATTGAGAATGCTTCAAAGTAATCTTCAGTGATGTTCCTGTCAAAATCGTGCCATATGCCTTCTGTTTGTTCGAGCTCGAAATACGCATAATATGACGAGTTCTGTTTGGATGAATCGGTTCCACTTAGATAGTAATAGAGATGTCTATCTCCGAAAGAGCTCAACCTGAGATGTAGATATACGTAATCTGTATCGGCCGGATTTTCATTCTGGTCTATATAATAATCAAAATTTAGAGTGAGATTGACTGGATTGAACTCTGATGATTGGGAACTCTGCTTAACTTCTGGTTCACTTGGATGAAGCGGGTCTATGGCTCTAGCTTGGAAGCCCATTGACCTACTGCCTTCGTTTACTGGCCATGGAGTATCAGCATACCATGTGTATTGCTCTGTTGTTCGATAGTTGTATAGATGGTCTGGATCGTGTACACTAGTCCAGTCCTCTAGACCATGATTGGGATTATGATCAGTTTTCCATTGAACCCTGCTCAAATCTGTTCCTGATGGAAGGTCCGACACCACACTAATGGGTGACGGATCAGCATCTTCAATTACAGTTAATCCATCTGGCCGCATTATACACGGTGAGATGAAAATGAACATGAAAAGTACTATAATGAACTTGTGGCGGTGCATTCTTGTAGATTCCCCTTTAGACGGGGGAGATTCTTGCTAATTATATACATTCCTGAGCTATGGCAGACTTGGATAGAAAGCATATATTGACCATCTGATTACCGAGAACAAAGCCCACAATGCGTCCTAAAATCCTAAATGCAATATGGCCCTAGCAAGCAATCATGGAAGTACTCCCTTCATCTCCTTTGCTCATCTGGCTTTAGCGGGGATATTCGGGATTATTTCTGTAGCATTGTGGATTACAACAAACTATGTGGTATTGAGTGGAATTCTTATGTATCTATGGCTAGTTCCCTTAGTGGAAGTTTCTGTCGTTGTTTTTCAGGCGGTTTCCATCATCATTTCAGGAATGTTTTCGCTCAGCTTGGCGATAATTTCTGCTTCATTCGTATTCTATTCAATGCAGGAAGGGTATGCGCGATAGGGCCAATATGGGTGGAGTACTAAATATGTCAATAAAGCGGCGTGAGCACAGGGCAAATTACGCAATGATGGGATTATGAATCTATAAAACGAAAAAAAGTGAAACTGCTATGGCAACCTTTTGGCAGCCGTAGCAATTTCTACAACTCTTTCTTTCTGGGAAGGTCAGTTCCTTACCATCAAGCAAGTTTCATCACTACACGCTAGCTACAAAGCGTCTAATTAATCCTCTGTCGCCCAAATCACGCAATAGAACTGGTCGACTTGGTCCATTTTGACAATCGAGTCAGCTCTGTAAAATCTCCAAATAATCATCCATTTGCATATTCAGAACGTCGAGGGCAATATTATCTGCATGGTCGCTAATTCTTTCCAGATTTCGAAGTGTTTCGGTGAAGACAGTATCTGCTTCAGCCATACACGTTCCTTCCCTCATTCTCTTATTATGGGCATCACGAAGTTTTCTCTCCAAGAGGTCAACTTCATCCTCCATCTGGATTGCTCTTTTCGCTGATCCCTGGTGCTTTGTTTTCAGGGCTCGGATAGCCATCTCATAGGTATCCTGAACTAGAATGAACATTTCCCGAATTTGTTCGGTACCTTGATCTGAGAACGTTATACCATTCGTTAGACGCTCAGCTGCAAATTCCGCTATGTTTTGAGCCAAGTCTCCTACCCTTTCAATGTCAGTTATAATACGAAGAAGTTTATGACGCCAGATTCTTTGTTCCTCAGATAGCTCCTCTCCCCTGATTCTATCTATGAAGTCCTCTGTCATGCGGCAACTATCGTCAACCTCATCCTCGAGTTTTATCACTTGGTGCGCTAAGTCAATATTTCCTTCCAACAGCGCTATCTGCGAAATCTCAATCATCTTGAGGGTTGTTTCGCTTGTCTTGGTGACTTCTCTCTCAGCTTCTAGAAGCGCGGCCTGTGGGAGATTAAGCATCTGGTCATCAAAGAAACGACGCCCAATCTGTTCGCCTTCCTTGTCTGGTATGAGCCATTCACAGAATCGAACAAGTACTCCGACGAACGGGACAAAAATGAGGCTCACCATTACATTGAAGATTGTATGGGCGTTAGCTATTTGCCTTGGGATATCGATGGAGGTCATTCTCACCAAATCCGCGAAGGGTGCAATGAATGGATAGAAGACTAAAACTCCAATAATGTTGATTAGTGTCTGAGCAATGGCTGTCCTTTTTGCCGGAGTGGTAGCCCCAACTCCAGCAAACAATTCGAGAAAGCAGGTCCCAATATTTGCGCCCATTATGAGTGCTATACCTGAATTCAGTCCTATTATTCCCACTCCACCGAGTGCGATAACCAAACTTGTGGTAGCTGAGCTGCTTTGCGTGATTCCTGCAATGGCTGTGCCTATGAGTATGCCAATTATTGGAAAGGCTCCATAGCTGTTAATTATATCAACAAAAAAGGCACTCTCTCCGAGAGGTCTGGCCCCCGCTTTCATAAACTCCATCGCCAAGAAGATTAAACCAAGGCTGAAAATGACTTTGCACGTTAATTTCACTTTCTCATTGCGAGAAAACATATCCCCAAAAAATCCGATAGTGAGCAAAGGCCAATAGAAAATACCAATATCAAAAGCAACTAACTGTGCTGTCAGAGTTGTTCCTATTTCTGACCCAAGCATCACATTAACGGATTGAGAGAATGTCATGACGCCAGCATTCACAAATCCGATGAGCGTTAAGACCGTGATGCTAGAGCTTTGGGTCATAAAGGTCGCTGCAGCTCCAGCGCCCATTCCCTTGATTGGGTTGTTGCTGACCTTCTCAAGAACTCGCGCGACAGCTGCTCCGGATATTTTCCCGAGTGTTTCTCTAAGCATCCGAATGGCAAACATGAATAGAGCAAGGCCACCGATGACATTCACTACGTCAATGATACCTTGCATGACAGTCATTCTCGGAGAAAAATACCCTCTGTAATGAATATTGTCCCATAAGTTTCCCGTAATTTTCTGGCACGGTGAAGGTTTTCGTATTAGTTGATTCAGAGTCCGAGGATGCCATGCAGTTCTATTTTCTAGTTGAAAGCTTGGATAGTGCTAGGGACACTCTATCTCATAGCCCAAAGGTGAGAGTTCTTGATTGACTACTTCTATTGATCTCTCACAGCCCCATCCCTTCCCCAACAGAATTGACAGGAGTATCTGCTCGTATGGAGGGATGAACGAGAGCCCACTGGCATTCAGAATTTGGTTATAGACCTCACGAATATCTGGGTCTCTGAGATATTCCTCCATTTCAGAGATGCTAGCATCATATTTGTAGAGCATGCGGAGTGTTCGCTTGATGAATCTGTCACTCGGAACCTTTGCACCTTGTCCAAAGAATTTCCGGGTATTATTTTGATACCACTCGAGCATTTTATCAAACGTGTACGCTGGCTTAAGTGCCGGTGGGCTATCATCCCGCTCAACTATGCGAATGAGATCTCTGCTTTCTGCAGCTCTGGCGAAGTCTCCAAACTTATTGTATCCGAGTTGAGTATAATCCAAGTTCTCTTCTCGGACTCTATGAACCACAGATTCCATTCCGGTATGTTCGCCTTTCTCATGCATTTCTTCAACAATATCTCGGAACTCTTGCATCATCTTATCGAGACTCTCAGTTTCATCTTCTGAGATTTTCGCGACCTTCCTCGTCAATACTAATTGTGCATAAGGTTCGTCTCCCTCCAAACCTACCAGTCTCTCCGATAGGGCCTGGCTGATGATCTGATCCCAGGTATCATATCCTTCTTCTCCCATCTTCAGGCCCGGGTTGAGATGTTCTGCAACAGCTTTGACGTATTTCCTCGGGGTCTTCCTTCCCAGCTTCTTAAGCTTCGTAATAGCTTCCTGTAGCCTCCTGAAAGCCACATCTCGTGTCTTTTCGGGAGTCATTTTTTGCGCTTTCTCGTCTTCTATAGTTTCGAGTTTCAGAATGGTCGGTCTGAATGAATCGATATCTCGATAATCATCTGCACGTAGTATTGTTTCAGGGCGGGTAGTCAGCGGATTGCTAATTACGACAACCTCTTTGCCTTGTTTCTGAAGGGCAAGAATCAATGGTTCAAACACAGCATCGCCTGATGCTAGAACATACGTGCTGGTCCTAGGAGAACGAAGAAGCCAATCTACAGCATATGCTGCCATTTGACAATCCGCGCTGTCTTTCAGTTCATCAGGGACATGAATCAAGTCAAACCCAATTCGGTACAGCAAACGACCCTGGTCTCTATAGGGACCATTCCAATCTGCAAATGCCAAGAGTGCATCTGGCGTATATTTGTCCTCTATCCATTTTCTGAACTCTTCAGCAATACTTCTTTCATCTTTGAACGTAACATTCTCAGCATCCCAAAACACTGCTGCTCTTGGTTTTCTATCTAAATCCTCTTCAAGAGGTCCTCTAGTGCGCATTGCCATAATACTCAGCTTGCCTTTCTAATTCACGCGAACACACGTAGAATACGTATCTTCAAATAAAGAATCTAGTTATCTCCAATAATAAACTTGAGGAATAGCGGTCGTTTCACCTGCCGGCTGTAAGTTATGAGAATAATGGTGGACCGGTCGTGATTTGAACACGAGACCTTCTGGATGCAAACCAGACGATCTACCAGGCTAATCTACCGGCCCGTATGAGTGAAACGAATTAGAGCAGTTTTAACCCTTACGCTGAGGATAATCCTCTCTTGCTGCATCTATCCATGTAGGAGCTCCTCTCAGTTCGGAAGCCTCTTCTTGAGTCAGTTCTTCTCTCTTCACTTTGCTCATATCCTCGGGAAGAATGCCGCTCACTCCTGCAGGGTCCTCAACCACCATTGTAAACTCCAAATCCCCTTCAATGGCTCTTTCAATCATTCTCAGCACCTCTCGCCCCTTCTCTTTTTCTTTCTCCTTATCTGCAAACCTAGTGGCAGTTTCAACAACCGATTGTGTTCGGACCAAGACGCCCTCAACATTCGAAATATAGGCTTCTGCTGCAGGACCTGGTTCAATATCAATTCCAAATTCGGGGAACCTGACCGTACCTGTGCCTGACCTTACAACTCTGGCTCTAAGTAGGTCTGGGTCGTCAACATGCAGAGTCCATCTCATCGGTCCTCTGTCTTCAGGAGAGAATATGTCGTTGTGACTAAAACCGCATTCGGGGCAATGCATAGTGAACATGGCTAGCTCATTGAAAAATGGGATGCTATAGATCATTGAATGAACCGTTAGCCCGAAATGTCCACAGGTGGGACAGGCCATCGCAAGGTGCTCATCATCGTTCATGATGGGCATGCACGCATAAGCTCCTTATAGGATTAATGAAATGTTATCTCACAACTTGACAATGTAGTAGTAAAGAAATCAGGGTAATCTCTTCAAAAGAGGTTTCACGATTGTAGCGGTATAGAGAGATCAGGAGCATCAAGATGAAGGTAAGGAGTTTCTATATCATTAAGAAGGACTCAGGAAGATGCCTCTATCACAAAGAATTTGCAGAATCCATCTTCGATCCTGACTTGATATCCTCTTTCATCTCAGCCATGACTTCATTCTTCAATGAGGCTACCCGGTCAATAGATTCTCAAGCACGAGCCTTCGAAGGCACGGATTACAAAATCCTTGTGGAATTCGGTAAATGGACATTAGGCGCCGTGTCAGCTACTGAGGATACTGAACTCATTAGGCAGAAACTCAGGAATCTGGTTGACAGATTCGAAGAGATATTCAATATCCTTGAGTTTGTGGATATGGATTTGGCTGTGCATTCGAGATTTGAAAACGAGGTGAGGGAAGAATTCGTTCGGGAACAAATATCTGAAGATAGCATTATCCATCCCAAACTGAATTGGGACATGATTACAAAAGACCCCGATGTAGTCGCATTTCTGAGTCTCATTCCTGATGCCTGTACTGTTGAAGATGCAGCAGATTTCCTTGAGGTGCCTCTTGAGATAGCCATGGATTTGGCTGCAAAGGCCTACTGGGAGACGGCAATAACAATTTTCAATCCGGCCAAGCCTGACGACATATATCAGGCCACATCACTTGTACGAACTGGACGTGCTGTTGATGGTGTGTCCCAAGAGTCTGCAGAACTACTGACAGTCTTGGATGGTGAAACTCCTCTCTCAATAGTGGCAGAACGCATCAAGACCTCTGACCTCAAGAGGTTCTTGGACAATATTACCACATTAGCTCAACGCAGAGCTGTAGAGCCCGTTTCAGAGGCTCAGGCAGCATTGATAATGAATTCCCACGTCCTTCAGAGTATTCTTAAAAAATCTGCGCGAATTGTTGGATATTCAAAGGCACGTGAAATATTTCTTGCATCGCAGAAGGCGCTAAAGGGTGCCTACCCATGGTTAGTATTCATCAGTCTTGAGGAGTCTGTTGATGTTGAGGTAAAGAGCTCCCTCTCATCTGCCGCAGTCAAGGGAGATATTACTCCAGAGGCCCTCCGAGATGGCTATCGCGCGTTGATGCAATTCATTACTAAGAGAGTGGCAAGCCTAACAGGTTCCTCTGTCGTAAGTAAGATACTCTCCTTGTCTAGGAATCAACTGAGAAAGAACTTTCCGAATACAGCGTACAGCATTGAATGGGAACTAATGACGGCGTAGCTCTCCTCAGTCAAGAAATGGATGTTCGAGGAAGAATTTCCGTCTGTCATCATAATATACGAATTAAAGTAGAACTTTGAAAAGAATGCCTTTGGAGGCTTATGACCTAAATGAAATTAAGAAGACTGATGTTGCCATTTTTTGTGGGGGCATTAGTTATCGCTATTCTTGGTTTTGGTCTCTGGTTAACCAATCAACACACACTGTTGAGCATTGTTATGTCAACAATTACGCTACTGGCGGCCTTCGGCGTAGCTATTTTGGGCCTAGCTCAGTTCGGTGATGATGGCCTTGTTAGAGAGGACCCATTTCATATGATGAATATTCTATTGACCTTCGGGCTCTTCTCTTTTACAGCAGGAGAAGCTGCTGCTCTTATCATCAGTCAATTATCAGTTGGCACTAGCTTCTATTTATCCACAGGCATTCTCCAAATAGTTGCGGTTGCCCTTTGGCTGATGGGTGTATTTGGCTATCTTGTAGCTGTGAACGAAGTCATGCAATTTCTAGAGAAAAGAAAACTAGGGCTGTTGATTTTTGTCATTTCTTTGATTGTTATAATCATTCCACTAGTTGCTTGTCTAATCCTTTCAAGAATTGTACCGACTCTGAATCTATTAACTCATATCCCCTTAGCTGTTGGACTCACAATGATTGCAGTATCGCTCGGCTTAGTGTTTACGAGCTATCGCGGAGGAATTCTTGCCATGCCAATAGGGCTTGCGTTATTTGGATGTCTATTGTTTTTGATTCGTGTCGTATTTTGGATATTCTTCTCTTTTCCGCATCTAGATTCCCTAAACCTCATCTTGGCTGGCGAGTCTTACATCCTCTTGGGAGCTTCTATCATTACTTCACGACAAGTCAAATTTTCTGTGTAAATGTTATGGAATCAGGCTTCATCTTTATCTTCCTTGATTGCATCCCTAATGTGGGGTGGTAATTCATCCATGTTGTCCTTCATCTGATCAAGAATCTCTGGAGATATCTCCTTGGGGCGGTCACCTATCTTCTTTCGGCTTTCCCCGCTACCACCTGCCATGGTCAACATGCTCTGTCCTGATGCGACTGTCTTTCCTGCATCTTCCTTGGCTACTTCATCTCCTGCCCTCTTCGCAATCTCTTCTGTGAGTTCATCAATACCTTGATGCACATAATATGTTTCGTAGAGGGATCTGAACTTCCCGTCCTGAGCTAAGAGTTCTTCGTGTGTACCACGTTCAATTATTTCTCCTTCTTCGAATACAAGGATTCGTGAAGCATTCGCAATTGTTGTCAACCTATGTGCTATCACTACAGTTGTCCTTCCCGCGAAAAGCTTCTCTTGAGCGTCTTGCACAAGAGACTCGCTGTAAGCATCTAGCCTGCTCGTGGCTTCGTCAAGAATCAGTATCTTAGGATCTGCGAGCATAGTTCGTGCAATCGTAATCATTTGCCGTTGTCCCGCACTCAGATTCTTTCCACTTTCATATACTCTGGAGTCATATCCCTCAGCCAGGACCTCAATAAACTCATTGGCGCCGATAATCTTGCAGAGCTCAATGATTTCATTTCTAGATGCACTTGGTTTACCGTATCGAATGTTTTCAATAATAGTTCCATCAAACAAATATGGCTCTTGAGGTATTAGAGATACGTTATCATGCAGGGATTCCAGCGTGATATTCCTCAAGTCCTGGTTCCCAATTAGAATTCGTCCTCTTGTGGGGTCATAGAAACGATTGATGAGTGCCGCAACAGTAGTTTTTCCCGCTCCAGTATGGCCAACGATGGCTACTGTTTTGCCCGGTTGAATCCGAAATGTGACATCTTTCAGTACCGGTGTGTCTTCAACATATTCGAATGTGACATCTTCAAAGTATATCCCATCATTCTCCGCTTTGAGTGCTTTTGTATCTGGCCTGTCATCAATAGCTCTCTTTGCTTCAGTAACATCAGATATTCTGTCCATAGCGGCAAGAGATGCTTGGAGCTGAGATGCCATCATAGTAAGAATGAGCAGCGGCCACATGAGTCTGTTGACGAGGATGATGCCTAGAAAAACATCTGACACAGATAGCAGAGGTAATGTGCCCACTGCCAAAGAGCCACCCACGAAGAGTAACGCTGCAACTGCAAACTGACCAATACCACGCATAAGAGGCTGCATTGCACTCATCAGAATCATGAACTTGGAGCCATGATGGTAAGCTTCTTCATTAAGCTCACACATTTCTTCAGCTAACTCATCTTCTCGGTTGAATGCTTTTGCAACATGGACACCTGCAAGACTTTCCGCAATCTGACCCGAAACGCGCCCATATGCCCGTTGGGATTCTAGCATTATTCTCTGCCCAACTGTACCGAATAAGACTGCAATTAGGGCTACTCCTGGCACTACGACAAGCGACGTTACTGCAATAGTGGGCGAAACAAACCAGAGGAGCAGGAATGTAGACACCAGCATGAGAGCTTGGCTTGCAAAATCGATTATGACCTGTATTCCAATCGTAAGGCTATCCGTGTCCGATGTGACTCTTGAGGTTACATTTCCGCTTTGTGCCGATTTATGGTAAGATAGATCCGCTTGCACGAGATGATCGTAAACATCTGACTGAACTGTCTGTGTGAATCCCGCTTGTGCTTCAGCTAAGATCCATACATTTGCTCCATTTAGAGCCCATGATATGACTTTAAGAAGTACATATAGGCTGACCAACCCG
Source organism: uncultured archaeon (assembly GCA_964648855.1). GTDB lineage: Archaea > Asgardarchaeota > Thorarchaeia > Thorarchaeales > Thorarchaeaceae > TEKIR-14. The sequence goes on along the minus strand of CAZYLT010000001.1, from coordinate 73,579 downwards.
AATAGAACAGAGAGTTCCGTATTCTGTAAACCCACGGCGTCTATTCCCCATTTCAACACAAGAGGATCGAAAACGGCGACAGCGGTTCCTAGTAGTGAAAATACAGCTCCAATGGCTACTATCCTCTTGAATTCCCCAAGATAATCTATCATTCTTCTGAGTAAGACCCACACAGGCCTGGAACGCTTGCTTTCTCGTTCTCCTCTCACGTGTCGTCTGCGCATTGCCATTAGGCAGCACCTCCCTGCGTAGCGATTGTATCAAGCAACTGCCGTGCTCCGGGTAAACGTTCAAAGATTCTCCTGTATTGATCGGATTTTCTCATCAGTTCATCATGGCTTCCAACATCGACAAGCTGTCCTTTATCTACAATTACTACCAAATCTGATTCCAGAAGTGTTCTGAGTCTCTGTGTCACTGTGATACTAGTTCTTCCAGCCATGACCTCCTCAAGGGCCTGTCTGAGTAGATACTCTGTTTGAGCATCAACCGCACTGACCGAGTCATCCAGTAGCAGAATCTTCGGATCTTGAATTAGGGCCCTTGCTATGGCTAAGCGTTGACGTTGACCGCCGCTGAGCGTCATGCCTCTCTCACCAATCAGGGAGTCGTATTGCTCGGGCAGTTCCTTAATGAATTCATGTGCTTGCGCTCTTTTGGCTGCCTGCTTGACCTCCTCTAGACTCGCGTTTTTGTTTCCAAACGCTATGTTCTCTCGAATACTCATCCTAAACAAGAAGACATCCTGTTCCACTAAGCCTACTGCATCTCGAACAGTTTCTGTACGGGCATACTGCAGCTGCTTGTCGCCAATTCTGATTTCTCCTTCAGTTGGGTCATAGAGCCTTAATAGTAGCTTAAGGATTGTACTCTTTCCTCCACCAGGACCCCCAATCAGTGCTACACGAGAACCTCCGGGAATTGTCAAGTTGATGTTTTTGAGAGCATAGTGGTGTCCGTTATCATTTTCTACTCCATATTGGAAACTGACATTATCAAATACAATATCTTCAGTCCAATCGAAGTCCTTAGGCTCTTCTGGAGGTTCAATCATTGGGTCCTCCCAATTCAAAATATCAACTACTCTCTGAGCATTGACGTAGCCCCCTCGAAGAACCAGAAGCATTCTGGGTAGTAAGAAATTGAGCCCAACAAGAGCTGAGAGTAGGGTGAGCACTTGAATAAGCCCACCGACAGTAAGAGCTCCTGAAATGACGGCAAACCCGCCGTAGAAGAAAGCTAATGCGGTCATGCCCGTTAGCACGAGTGCTGGTATGTAGAAAGCTGCCAGCTTTCCCTCTCTTGCGACAGACTCCTTGTACTCCTCGCTTGCCTTACGGAATTTCTCTTCCTCGCGGTCCTCTGCGCCAAACGCCCTCACAACTTCGATGCCACGAAACACACCTTGCGAAATAGAAGTCAACCGTTCCATGTCTTCAGAACGCTTTCTTCTGATGGGCTCAACTGCGTTGGCGTATCTATATGCAAAGGCAAGGTATAGCGGCGCGCCAATCACCATAGTCAATGTGAGTCCCGGTATTGAAATTCCTCCAATGGAGAGAAATCCGATCATAGACGGCAGCAAATCAACTGACGCCAAGAATGCACCAGTAATCGCGAATTGAGCTAGTCCCCCCGCAAGGTTTCGCAGTGCTGGATTCAGAGAGAATCTTACCCATCTAATGTCTTGCATGGCAATAGAGAGGATTCTCTTGCTGTCTATTTGATCATGAAATGTCATGCTGTACTCTTGTAACGCCTCAAAGAATTCTTGCCTGGCGTCACGTTCCCATCTAAGAGTGACAATAGCCCAGATATATCCAACCACAAAATAGAGACCCATGTATAATGCAGTTAGGATAACTATCTCCCAGACATAGATTACGAACTGCGTACTAAGGCCGGATATTGCCAGCTCATCAATTGCAATACCGACAATGACCATTGGGACTGTTAGCAAAAAAGTTGATACTACTGTCAAGATAAGGGCAAGTATCGTGACTCCCTTGTTTCGAAGCAAGCCGCTTAGCATATAGCTTGCAGCTCCCCTACGGTTTGTTCTCTCTCCACCTAGATATTCAATCTCACTCATTTTCACTCAGTCTCTCTGTCAAGTCAGTAATTGTCTTTCTATGTTCCCCAAGCTCCTTGACGAGCTTCGCTTTCTGTTTTGATGTCAGGTACTCAAGATTCTCGCTGATTGTCTGCAAGTTGGAATCAATCAACGAGTTTAGAAACTCGACCCGTTCGTGTGGGTGCAATAACGAAATCCACAATCTAGGTCCAAGCTGTGCCTTGTGCTTGACCTTTCCATGTTTCTCTATCATGAGGTCAAGTCTTTCTTTGCCGGCACTTGTTAAGATGTAGGCCTTGCTACGCCCCTCAGTTTCTTTTGGTTCAATATACTCGTCCTTTTCCAACGATGAAAGTATCGGATATATGGATCCCGGACTGGGTTGCCACCTACCACCACTTCTCTCACGGAGGGTATTCATGATATCTGTTCCACTCATCTCTTCGCCCTCGAGAAGGCGCATCACGACGAAACGGAGGAGCCCCCTTGGAATAGAATGCGGTTCTCTCAAATCATCGCATTCATCTCTTTCAGATTTTGGCATAGCTTTCATTTCCTCCTAGACTCAGGAATTAATATCGAATATGATATTAGAAGAAAATATCGAATGCGATATAAAATTATAGGTGGGGGCAGGTATCTGGCTAGGAAACAGTGTGGCAAGTTTCTTAAGACGGGTGGTGTGGAACATTTTAGAACCAACGGTGACATTCCATGGGCGAAAAGGCTAAAGTAAAGGAAACAATCAGCCTGTACTCGAAGGTATGGCAGCTGCCCTCATTCATTGGAATACTTGGGAGGATTTTCCTAACGGTATTGCTGAGCTCATTTATCATTGCCACGACGAAATTCTTTCTTTCACCAGTTTCCGATGTATTTGTTGTGTTTGTGTCCTACTTATTGCTAATGCTGATCTGTTCATTTGTGGGAACCGGCCTTCTTTACTTGGTTGTGAGAAATCCTGGATCTCCATTGGATACAAGGAGAACATTTGGAACGATATTCCTTGGAATAATCTCTTGGTGTTCATTGGGTACAATTGGTGCAATAGAAGATTCCTTGGCGGGGTCTCCATTTCTGGAAATCAAGCTCTGGTTTCTGGGACTTGGTGTTGCCTTTCTACTCTGTTCATTTCTGATTACGGGCATGAGTGATTATGGGGTCGCACGGAATTTCCTTGGAGCTTTGATGGTTCCTTTGTCCTGGATTTCTTCTTTTCTCATAATTGACGCAATACTGGGAGTGCTACCTGCTTTGCCTGCGTTTTGGTTTCTCGCTCTCATGTGCATTCTTGTTGTTGACGCGATTGTTGTGCTGTACATTTTCAATGCGGTGAGCATGCCCTTTGAGCGCGACTTGGGCATTCATGGTCCTTCGCTGCTGCGAGCTTTCGGCTACGACTATTTGGCTGAGAACCCGGCACCGTTCGAAGAAATTATGATGGATATCTCTGTCTCGCAGGACCTTCCGATAGAGACCATGGTGATAAAGTCTGGTGGAAGCTTGAAGGCAGTCGGGGTTATTCTCTACATACATCCAGGACCCTTCAGGGATATTGGAAGTAGCGGACTGCCCGGCACAATCATTCAACATATCCGCGATGAGTTTGGGGTTCAAGGTTTTGTTTTGCATGGAACATGTACGCATCATCAGAACCTAGCTAGCAAAGATGAATACCCCCGAATTCTGCAGACTATTGATAGTCTGGTCAGGAAAACCCAAGTGTACGATAAGATATCCGGACCGATAAAGGGGAGCTCGGGTAAATTCACAACTTGGGCGTTCGGATCGGGAGAAAATGCAATCACAGTTACCACTAGTGCTCCTCATTTCACCGACGATATATCACTTGAAGTAGGAAGGAATGCAGCAGACCAAGTCAGAGCCCAATCTCCGGAAATTGGTCAAGTATCCATTGTAGATGCACATAACACGATTGGCGATGATGCTGTTTCCGTCATGCCTGGTGACCCTGAGGCTGAGCAGTACGCGAATGCTGTAGTAAATGCTGTGGATATCTTAAGTGATAGTTCGAAAAGACGAGTTTCTATGGGCATTTCCCAGAAACTTCCTAGAGACTTGAGTATCAAAGAAGGTATGGGCCCTGGTGGCATTATCGCCCTCGTAATGAAAATAGATGACGAGAAATATGCATTCATTATCGTGGACGGGAACAATGTTCATCAAGGATTTAGAGCTAGAGTGTTAAATCGCTTGCAAAGAGAGGGATTCACTGACTCAGAAATTCTTACTACCGATACGCATGTTGTGAATGCCGTTTCGATGTCCAGCAAAGGGTATCCATCCGTGGGGATAAAAAAACCGGACCGCATTCTTGACGCGATCTCGGAAGCTGCGGGTGATGCTCTGGACGATATGGATGAAGTAGAGGTTGGCTTTGGCTTTGATGTGATTGAGCAATTGCATGTCTTTGGAGAGAAGGGCTTTGACACACTGACTATGGATATTGCAGAAGCTGCGTCTATCGCGAAGAGGAAGGGGATTGCAGCAGGCTCTGCAGCATTCTTGTTCATCCTTTTTTCATCATTTCTTATGTGATTTAGAATGAGAAATATCGACCCGGAAAGAGTATATTGGTTCGATAAATCTAATAGACTGCTAACGGGACTGTGGTATTTGTTATGAAACGAGTTTTGGTGTGTATCACCGGTGCTAGTGGTGCAATATATGGTGAGCGATCGATTGAGGCTCTGAACAAGGCCAACACAGAGGTTCATCTTGTCATAAGCAAGTGGGGGAAGAAAACTCTCGAACTTGAAACCGGCGTTTCAGTGGATAATCTCGTAAAGAGGGTGCATCAAGTATACGACGAGGCGAACCTAGCTGCCCAGCCCGCCAGTGGCAGTTTCCATCTAGACGGGATGCTCATCGCCCCGTGTTCCATGAAAACACTGGCAAGTATCGCAAACGGATTTGCAGACAATCTGATCTCACGAGCCGCTGACTGTTCACTTAAAGAGAACCGACCATTGGTTTTGGTGACACGAGAAGCCCCACTTAATCTGATACACATCCGCAATATGGAAAAAGTGGTTGAGGCTGGTGCTACTCTATTTCCGGCAAGTCCCGCCTTTTGGAGCAAGCCTTCTTCGATTGAGGAATTGGTGGATTCATTAGTGGATAGAATTCTCACTCATCTTGGAATCAACAGAGAAACGACCATTGAGTGGGATGGCGACATTTAGCAGGAAAACTGTAGGTGCTGAGTTACCTACTACATCAAATAGAGACCCATTGTCAATGTATGTGAACAATATCGACATCTTATTGGCAGTCTCTTGCCAAGCTGCTTGACTTCCTCCGCTTCAAGAGGTGCACCACATCTGAGACAGATCCAAGAATCCATGGTTTCAGCGAGCTCGTCGATTGTGGTGGGCAGCATTGCAATATCGTCTCCCAACGCCTCAAGCTTAACAGTTGCATGTCTGCCCATTTCTGGTCCGGAAATGAGCATGACAACCGCCACCCTTTTTTCTGTGTACTTGCCCTTTGCATATCCTCTAATCGTACCAATGAACTGATTGCCGACAAGCTGCTCCTCACAGTCAACAATGTGGAAATTCTTTGTGGGAAGGAGTTTCTCCGCTTTCGTGAACAACACTCGGGCATTCCATTCAAGCAATTGTTCTTGGTCTGTCTTTGTGAGGCCATTTAAGACGAGGTCGAATTCCTTACTGCTTGCTACTGTAGGCTTTAACATATCACACACAGAACGAATAAGATATGGCTCAACTTGAAGGGTGTGCAATCTATCTCTGAAATCAATATAGGAAACAGTAGCCACGACCTTACCCTGAACACAGTCTTTGGTGGGGTAGAATGTGAATTGCGGGCTCCGAAAACCCCCGACCTCAATCCTTGAAATTGTCTTGACATTTTCGCCACCCAGTTCCATGCAATCCTCAGGGTATGCGACAATGCTTACGGTCACATTTGTAATGACGTAGTCAGAGTCATTCTGAACTTTCACTTTGTAATCGAACTTACCCCCAACTATTTCACAGCCACGTAGGACTTTGACTTTCTTCCCTCGTGGACTGGTGACCTCTATTTCCGGCTCTATTTCCTTCTCTTCATCGATGGTTGGAGCTTGTTCTGGAGGAGTCAATTTGTCCAATTCTATCTCTTCGTGAGCCAGTTTCATAGCTTCAGCATGGTTATGTGGAACATCCAGAACAAATTTCCCGTGTAACGGGCATAATCGTACAACCCTTGTCTTCTTATCTTGCTGGTCCAAATAGACTAAGTCAAGCTGCTCATAACACTCAGGGCACCGATAGAGATTCCTGTAAATGCTTACGAGTGCATTTTGGTTCAAGTCAGGCGTGAAAAATCTCTGTGTTCTATGCCCTTTCTTATCATCCATATCAAATTCAATGAGTCCATGTTTTTCTTGAACATCCCTCAAATGAAGTGGGTTATTACAGGCAAGACAAGTCAAGCTTCTAACAATTGAGGGTACTCTATCGATGGATTGCTCTTCATCCAAGACAATTGAAAAGACCTCTTTGGGAACCTTTCGCTCCAATACGCCGTGAACTGGGCATACAACCCTAAACTCGACATCATCTCTCTTTTCATTGACATCTAGGATTTGCGTGAACAACCCGCATTCATTACATGTCAGCAAAGCTTCCGTAACAAGTGCTGAATTTGAGTCGTTCCATTCGACAGGCTGCACCATATCAGCGACATCCCCTTGCCCGGGGCATGCGCACTTGAATTTGTAGCCTGATTTATCATGTTCAATCTCCCGGATTGCCAAAGGTATTTGGCATCGAGTCGAATTCAGCATGGCTCTTACGACGGCGTCTTCAGGAATTTCATTCCCTGCTACCCTGACTGCTTCGACCAAGTCTTTCGGAATGTCTTTCTTAGATACTCCATGTGTTGGACAAGATACATGGGCTCGGATGGATTTTCGCCGTTCTTCCAGCTCCACAATTGTTCCTGGGAGTCCGCATCTGTCGCAATGCAGGAGCCGCTGTAATACCTTCGTGAGTAGTTTTTTCTCAACACCTTCAGAGATATACCTTGTTGAGCGGTGTCCGTTAGAGCAACCGACATCGAGTTCGAGAATACCCTCTCTTTTTTCGATTTCTCTAATTACATATACCTGCCCGCATTCGGGGCATCTGAATGAATCTATTATTGATTGAGAGGTGTCTACGTCCGCGCTTAGTAATGAAATGGATGCAAGAAACTTTGCAGGGAATTCCCGTCGGTCAATACCATGTATTGGACACAGAAACGAGCTTTCGGCTCGTTCGTCATCCACTCCTGTATCTACCTGAGTCATAAAAGAGCCGCATTCAGTGCATACAAACAGTTTATCGAAAATCTCTCCGAGCATTTCTTCTGCTTGGCGCTCGGCCATTCTCCTAATGCTCTTGTGTCCATTCAAGCACTGTACCTCCATACGGAGGATATGGTCCTCTAGGTCAGCATTTTTGATATAGGTCGGTTGACTACACTTACTACAGGAGAACACATCATGAACCTCTGGACATCATTCGTGATTATCATGATTGTCCTTCAACGAGTGCTTAAGAAGATTAGTTCTACATATATCAAAAAAAGAGAAGAATATTGAGAGGCGATACGACACCTCTCGACTATTTACATCCGCTTGTCAACGACTAGTATCCTTCGTTAGACTCTTCTTCCTGCTCTTGTGTTTCTTCGTCTGCTATATCCCTCTGCTCATCCGTTTTTTCTTCGCCTTCTTTGGCCTGTTTCTGGATGGCCTCTTGGAATTCTTCGACAAAGGGAATTTTTCCAGTTTGCACTGCGAGGGGTATTGCGAAGAAAATAATCATGACTCCGCCCACTACTGTCAGAATCGGTGAAAGAATCCAACCAATGAGGAATACTCCAGTTAGATAGCCCCCCACAATTTGTATAACGGCTCCCATAATCAATCCGAGCATGGCCTTGTCAATTGGGCGTTTCAAAGCTGTAACTGCCGATGCCAAGCACACGAGAGCGAACCCAACAGTTGAAAGAAGTGGTCCGATAAACGGTACATAAAAGCTCAATATCCAAACTAACGCACCGGTTCCAATTAGACCAATATTAGGATCTTTCATTATATCGGCAACAGGGCTCTTGTCTTGTTGTTCAGTCATTGTAACACCATGCTGCCTACCAGTTCGGCTATATTATACATTATGTGTATATCTTGCCAAAATCCGTGATTAGACAGAATCAATGCTCTCTAGGAACTTCTCTGCAGGTTTTCGTACTTTTGACCGGTAGCCTCGGGTTGTATACACACGTACCGTCTTCAGTTTCCTTCCAAAGCTTCTAGCAATTCCGCTTATCTCTTCAACTCTCCAAAACTCATAGCCTCGTGAACCTCTCTCATACAGGGCAAGCTGGTCCATAGGATGCTTACCAGGAAAATAGCTGACTGAGAGCCTGTCGGGATAATCTACCCAAACGTTACTGGGGTCAATATCTGCCTCTTCTGCAATTTCCTGCTCCACCGAGTAAAGCCCATCGGATGTTGACAGCTTTTGCAAGAATTGCTCATTGGCTATGCCTCTTGATGTGACTGTTTTTATGAGGTATCTCTTTCTATAATCTTCGAAGAGCGATTTCGCAAGTCTCATCTCTTCCGTGTCGCCTTGACTAACCGATAATAGAGTGTCATGGAAAGTGATGTCGTCAGTAAGCAGAAAATCATCTAGATTCTCGTCTGGTGACGGCATAATGTTCGATCCTACCTCATCCAGAATTCTAAGTAGCATGAGCTCAGCCGCCCGTACTGTTTTGTGATAATAGACTGCGTCAAACATATTAGCTGCGGCAGAGAGATAGGAATCAAGAGTAAATACCGCAGAGCGGTCAAAGGCCATTCTATTCTTGGCAATACGCGTAGAACTGAATAGCTTACGAAACTCAAGTTGAGCATATTCAACGCCCGCGAAATAGGAGTCCCGCTCAAGATTATCTACGAGTTCTGGATTGATGGGCGTAGTGACCAAGTCGAGTCTTAACCCTTTGACATTCACACCCTTTTCAATCATATCTGTTGCTTCATTAACAGACAAACTGCTATCCTCGATGAGGTCTGTTACAGGTGATTTTTTGATTATCAGTTTGGCGATGTTCTTTCGATTTATGCCTCTTACAGTGAAATATTCTTCCATTACATTAGGGTACGGGCCATAGGACAGCATGAGAATAATCGCTGCTAGGCGGGATTCTATGACCTCCTCCAAATTGGCACCCAGATTCTCTAGGAATATCTCAGTGACAAAGGATACACCGAGGAGCCGTCCCATGAGAGAGGTATCTGCTCCCGGGAATACATAATTGACACCCGCTGGAGACCGAATATACCTCAACCTCTGAGTGAGTCTAAGGTCAATTATGTCACGTTCTATTTCTGTAACTGATATATAGCCGTGAATTGGATCCTTCATTTCAAGCGCTATGGGTAAGTCTTTGAGTGCCATCGGTAACCTTCTATACGTAGTTCTTCCTTTTTACTGTTAACCATTGAAAAAATTAGTGGCGTTAATCAAAACCTTGATGTATTTTCAAGAAAAAGGAGCCCTATGCCCAGAAAGAAATCCATCTGTATAATCATAACTATTATTCTTTTCATTTCCGTTATCTGTACATCGGGTTTCACTATTCCGGTTGATCCTCAAGATGACTCTGTCAACCCCCTTCGCATCTATGGCGAAGACCTCTCTCGTTCCATCTTTCAGGGGGTCTCACAAGCAAGATACTTGGGCTTTATCCAGAAGCTGACTGAGAATGGCTCTCGGTCTACCTCTCACGGAAATCCACCTCACTTCAGTTCGACAAACATACACGCTAGAAACTGGATCTCTAAGCAGTTGCAGGTTCTCTCGAATGGGCGAATCAATGTGGAGATTCTCGGCAGTCATAAATCAGTGGTTGGCAGATTACCGGGATACCTTCCTGATGGAGCTCCGGTTCTCATGCTTGGTGGGCATTATGATTCTGTACCTGGCGCACCGGGTGCAAACGATGATGGAACAGGTGTTGCCGCAGCTCTTGAATTAGCTCGTGTCATGTCAAAATATGAGTGGCCCTTGGACATATACTTCTGCGCCTGGAATTCAGAAGAAATTGGCTTGTTAGGGAGTGCAGAGGTGGCTAGTATTTTTGATTCTCGAGGCATTGATATTCTAACATATTGGAACATTGACATGCTCCTAGTAGAAGATGAGAATGCTCCAGTAGATGAGAGAGTGTTGATGGTCCATAACCACCACACCATGAAGTTTGCTCAACTATCCCGGGCCATGAGCAAGAACTTCGGTATGAATCTTGTACGGCCTCTTATGAACGACCAATTCAGTGGATGGAGTCGTTCTGATCATGCCTCCTTTCTCAGTGAGGGCTATGAGAATGTTCTATTTGCCTTTGAATCTGGATTCGACTCCGACAGTGCCTACCACAGTTCAGAGGATGCATGGGACAATCCACTCTACAATTATACAGTAGCGCGAGATGCAGTAGCTTCTATTGGCGCCAGTATGGCGTATACAATGTCTAGAGCCCATGAGAAACTGCATACTCTGCAATACAACGGATATGTGCGTCCATCTACTCACCTCTCCTATTATCTCCCAATTTCAACCACGACTCGATTGGTTTTGAATGGCGGCTGGTCTGGCGTGGGCCTGAAGATGAAGCTGTATACCCCCGGCAAAGAAGAAATCTACACATTCTCCAATAGTCAAGAAATCGCCGAGGATGAATTGATTGCGAACATTTCTTTGAATTTGATTGGACTCTATGAGTTAGTTATTTATGGCAACGAATCTTCTGATGTCCGTTTTAACCTGAAAGCGATGTATGACGAGGATTTGGATAATGATGGAATAAAAGATAGCACTCAATTCTGGCTGGCTAATGAGCTATTCAATACTGACCGAGATAGCGATGGATTGAGTGATGCTCTAGAAATCATAATTGGCACGTCTAGCAATAGCGCAGACACGGATATGGATGGTATGCCCGACCTATGGGAATATGAGCAGGGTTTGGATCCTACATCACCAGATGCACAGCGTGACTCTGATGGCGACTCTCTTTCGAATATAGACGAATATGGAAATGGCACCGCTCCACAAAAGTCTGACACAGACTCAGATGGCATGCCCGATGGGTGGGAAGTTGTCAATTGCACAAACCCTTTGATTGATGATGCGTACCTGGACCCGGATGGAGATGGTCTCATCAATATCTACGAATATGGAAACCGCACATATCCTCACAATATTGACTCTGACGTTGATACGATACCGGATCTCTGGGAGATTATGAATAACCTTGATCCAACAATGGATGATGCGCAATTGGACTATGATAATGATGGTTTGACCAACGTCAGAGAATTCATGGCTGGAACAGATCCGTTTAGCCCGGATTCTGATCAAGATGGAATGCCAGACAACTGGGAGGTCCTTTACTCTCTTGACCCGACAGTGGATGATGCAGCAGAAGACCCAGATGGCGATGGGTCATCGAATATTGAAGAATTTATGAATGGCGGAGATCCAAGATTACCCTATACGACGCTCCCAATAGTGCTCATCTTCGTAGCGATTCCAATTGTTCTGTCGACTATCTGGTTTGGAAGAAGACTATCTAAGAACCAGTAGTTTCGGATAACTAGAAAAAGAAGTGAATTGCAGCGTGGAGCCCGAATGATGATCGGAGCTCCTGAGCTGCAAGACTAGTACTTCAACTGGGCTCTATGTGAATGTTCTGAGCAGAACATCCCAACGATGCTGTACGTAGTTCTGGAAATCCTGGATTTTCTCTTCATCCTTCTCTGGTTTGAAGAGGTGCGAGAAACGGCCTTGGAGTCTCAGAAATTCTTCTATCGGCTTTCTCTTTTCGGGGTCTTGATACCTCTTACTATGGCGATTCAGTTCGAAATCTTCGCCTATCCGTTCCCATTGGATCCAGTATCCAGTTTCAACTGCTAGCTTGCCAATTTCAACTCCCTTTTCAACGGGATAATTCCATGCTTGTGGACAAGGAATGAAAATGTGGATAAATTTTGGTCCCTTGATTTCCTTGGCTCGCATGAACTTCTCATAGAGGTCTCTGGGATAAGCAGTATTTGCAGTTGCTTGATACGCAGGCTCATGGGCGGCAACAATCATGTCCAGCATTTTCTCTGGTTCCGTTTTTCCATACCATGTTGTGGTTGTCTTGGCATAGAGGGGAGTTGCACCTGACCGCTGTGTGCCAGTGTTACTATAGACTTGGTTGTTGTAACACACGTAAAGGAAGTCTGTTCGACGCTCGAATGCTCCACTTAAGGCCTGTATGCCGATATCAAAAGTTCCCCCGTCCCCGGCCCAGACCATAACTTGGGTGTTTTCCTTACCCTTCGCTTTCAGAGCTGCTCGAACTCCAGAAGCTGTTGCTCCTGAAGCTGCAAATGCAGTGTTGAGCACTGGGATTGCCAGGCCGCTCTTCGGCCATAGTGACTGCACTACACTTGTGCAGCATGCAGGAACGACTTGGATAACATTGCCTTCAAACGCTTTGTGAGCATGACGGAGGGCTACCATATCTTGGCAGCCCGCACATGCAGCATTCCCTTTCAGCACATATTCTTTCAGTGGCATATCTCTAGTTGCAACCATTTTCATTCCCTCAAGTCGTGCCAGATCTCCTCTGGCTCAATTTCGTTGTTCTCCACAGCTTTCATGGTATCCAATAGTATCTGCTTGATATCATCAACAGTGACATCCCGTCCTCCAAGCCCACCAATATAGTCCTTAATAATTGGTCGATGTTCGGTACCATATAGGGATGCACGCATGTCATTAGCTACATGTCCTCCATTGCCATATGATACTCCTCTGTCAAAAGCTGCGATTCCTTTCACTTTTCCTGCGAGCTCTCGGACATGTTGTACTGGGAACGGCCGAATCATACGCATCCGGGCATTTCCAACCTTGTATCCTTCCTCTCGCAACTCATCAACTGCGTCAATCGCTTCTGCAGCCACAGAACCTTGCGAAGTAAATACTACATCTGCATCGTCGCACATGTGGCAATCGATCGGACCGCCAAAGTACTTCCCAAACAAATCTTTGTATTCCTTCTCAATCTCTGCATAGACTTCAAGCGCATTCTTGTTACCCTCATGCATTCCATATCGGAATTCTTGGTAATACTCGGGGAAGACGATGTTACCATGCGATATCGGATTGCCGGGGTCCATCACCCAATGGGGTGGTGTATAGGGTGGCAAGAACTTGTCCACTTCTTCTGGCTCTAGATAGTCATAGGGTTGAACTGTATGACTCAGTACGAACCCATCTGCATTCACCATGACGGGCATCAGAACCCTCTCATCCTCTGCAAGTTTGAATGCTTGAATCAGAGTATGGTAGAGTTCATCAACACTCGATACATAGAACTGAATCCAGCCCGTGTCACGTTTAGACATTGAGTCATCATGTGTGACATGGATGTTCCAGCTTGGTGACACAGACCTGTTTATGTTCGCCAACACTATGGGTAGTCTAGCTGCAGCCGCCCAATGTAATGCTTCATCCATCAACAGGAGCCCATTACTCGATGTTGCAGTGAATGCACGTGCGCCAGTTGAGCTGGCCCCAATGCATGCAAACATCGCTGAATGTTCCGACTCAACACGAATGAATTCACCCTTGTAGGTTCCTTCTTCGCTGAGCAGTGCAATCTGTTCTGGAATAGTTGTTGCTGGTGTGATTGGGTATGCTGCGACTACTTCTACACGGCTCGAAACGACCGCTCGCGAAGCAGCATAATTGGCACTTTGGAGTTTGGCCTTCATGTCTTTGCCTCCTCAGTAGTATCGGTGCGCATACCTACTCGCACCATCTCGATGCATCCCTTTGGACACACCTCTGCGCAGATTCCACAACCTTTGCAGTAGTCATAATCAATATGAGGAGTTCCGTCCTCATCAAGTTCTATGACTGCCTCGGGGCAGTGCAGCCAACATGTCCGACATCTTGTACATTCATCATAATCGATTTCTGGTTCGAACGTCCGCCAGCTGCCAGTTTCACCGGTGGAGCCAATGCTCGGCTTAGAATAAGATGTCTTGGGCATGTCCTCTCGTTTTTCTGGCTCAGTATCTACCTCATTGACCACAAGTAACACTTCCGTGTGAGCCTCATCGAGCTCGAACACTCCATCAAGAACTTAAGGCTTATGTTACAGTTAGTTTTTCTATGCTATAGGCTTTGAGTTGAAGGAAATTGGAATTCGCGTTCACTCTTGTGCAAATGACCTGCTTGGAAGGAAATCGTGAGCGGAACTTCGAGTTGGCTCGGAGGATGCTTGCTGAAAAGAGGACTGACCGAAATATAGAGTACATCCTCCTACCGGAACTCTTTGCGATTGGCTTCCGGCATAATGACTATGCGAAACTTGGCCCAGGCATCCCTGGCCCCACCAGCGAATTCATTGAAGAACTTGCTGAGGAGCAGAGCGCCTATGTTGCTGGAACTGGCGTTGAGAGAGCAGGTGAAAAATGGTTTAACACTCTGGTCATGGCATCCCCTGAGGGGCGGATAATTGCTCAGTATCGAAAGATCCATCCCTTTCAGGAGGAGAAGGACACATTCTTGGGCGGGGCGCGTCCAGCAATGGTTGAAGCTGGAGGTATGAAGATAGGTCTACAGATATGTTATGACATCCGCTTCCCAGAGGTATCTCGGAGGCTTGCCTTGGAGGGTGCAGAAATTCTAATCTTTCCTGCTGCATTTCCCGATCCAAGAAGCGCTCACTGGGACTCTCTTGTTCAAGCTCGTGCTATTGAAAATCAAGTCTATGTCGCAGCTGCAAATCGAGTTGGTCCGGCTTTTGATAACAAAACCTACTTTGGACACTCTCAACTTGTTGACCCATGGGGTGTTCGATTACTTAGGCTGGATTCTGATGAGGGTGTTAAGACTACCACTGGAGACACAGCAATGATCTCCTCCGTTCGAGAGCAAATAACCTGCTATCAGGATAGAGCTCCAGGAAGCTATGAGGAGATAGAGTTCTTCAACGAATAAACTATCACAAGCATTAAGTGCTGACACATGAGTGACAATACAACGCGGAGTAGCCCCCAATGACTCAAGATGCATCTGAAGAAATCAAAGAAGCTGTACGTAGTTGGTTCTCTAACGAGGGAATCAAGGCAGAGAGTATCTCAAATCCGCGAGCTGAATTTCTCTACAAAGTCAAATTCATGCGGTTCTTCTTCACAGTTGTTCGACCTAATGATCAGAACTTTATCCAAGTTGAATCGCAGGTTATGATCTCTCCCCAACATATGAAGAAACTCACGGGAGAGAAGATGAGAGAGTTTCAGATTGAGGCGCTTCGAGAGAGCTTTTCAAATGGCATCAATATGGGATTTATCCAGCCAAAGCCTGGGGAGAAGGGTCCACAGCCACCTGGTCCTGGCTTTGTGGTCTCTGATCGCATCTATGATGATGGATTCTCGAATGACCGGTTATGGCAGGTTATGCGCAAGGTACACGCTGCTGTGGATATGACTATTGCAGTCTTGAATGACATCACTGGAATGTCGATCATGAAACCTCCACAACAGCCTGATGACACAACACCTTCATACTATACGTAGCGATTGACGACGGTTTCGAAAAAATGCAGTTGGGCATCTTATTTGGAAAGAGTGAATTCGAGATATCTATATTAGCGCCAAATCCTAAAATGCACTCCCTAGACACATGTGAAAGGTTGTCTAAAGGACGCCATCGACCCCACATGCAGCATTCAAGTAGAGATATCCAAATAGTATGTATTGTCTATCATGTGCAAAGAAACCCACGACATCTTGGCGGTAAAACATGATGGGGCAGAAAAATAGGTCCTGAACGAGCATCGATGACATATGGCGAGGAAAGAGATGATGAAACATAAATTCGCTCTACTCTTTGTAGTTCTGTTTATCATTCCGACCATCCCATATGCAGCCCTCGCGCCCTCACATATTCCTCAGATTGGAGGAGCTCCAGTGGAGAACACACGCACCCTCTCAGATGCCTCAGCTGAGGGTAGTACGATAAATGGTACGTCCTTCTTCTCCACCACCATCACCGGCCTGAAGACAGAGGTATTGAATTCCTACGGGGATGTGGATACACATGAGGGCATGATAGATATAGAACAGTTCGTAATCCCTGACTGGGACATCTATCGGGTAGATATCGCCGTAGAGAACCTGACAGCCGCACCCGAGAAAAAGACACTAGGGGTCAATGACGATTCACCTAATTTCAGAATAGAAGAAATTGGTGGTGGTGCATATTACACACAACTCGCCCAAGGCTTCTATAACAGATCACATGACGGTCTTCTCCTGAATTATTCGTTGTACTATAGTTCGCCAACATATGAGCCTCCTGCATATGGAAATGCCTATTTCGTTATCAGGTCTGACCATACAAATTCAGCATCCAATTTGACAAATCCAATCGAAATTGTGGACGTCGGAAGTATATCACAATGGATTACAATTCAATGTACGACCAATGTGAGTGTTGATACCACCTATTATGCGATGATTGATGGTAGCGAACTTGAACCATATGACGATAATTTTCCAGATATACGATGGCGTGTTGAGGAATTGGATGATGGTTTCTTAACCCAAAGATATTCAGGAACATGGCAAAACCATCCTAATTGGGAAGCATTATTGAATTACACCTATGTCCCATGGAATCAGACTGTCAACAGCTCGCTTATCTTTACTTCTCCCTCCGAAATCGAATTACAGGTGAATTCCACATCGGTATCAGGTGATGTGTGGACCTTCATGGAGGACAATCCATCCCGATTGAACATCAGTACAAACCAGTCGGTTTACATGAACTACAATCTCACCCTCTGGTACTCTCAGAATGTCAGTACGAGCACCACGTGGAGTGCTGCCGCCTCCGGAGCCGACATCGATTGGAATGCCACATTTACAGTTTCCTACCCTGCCACGTCTTACGAAACCAATAGCTATGTCAATATAACAAAGATGAAAGATTGGACGGTGACAGGTCTTTATAATAGCACCGAAGCAACAAGTTACGAACATTATTCGGTCTACACTTCAATTGTACTCTGCACCGAAATGACAAATGGAACATGGACCCTCACATTGGATGCCCCTAACTATCTTACAGTGATCTCAATCTCTGATAATTCTGATGGAACCCTTCGTTCATCTAAGGCAAGCATTCTGACAGATCTTGATATTGCCCTCACGATTGAAGATGGTGATGGTAACCCCGCGGAAACGGGGACGACAAATCTTACGATTTCCAACTCCAGCACGACTATTTACGCCCCAAACAATGAAACGGTTATTTCGGGTTCAGCATCCTATCTGTGGAATATCGATGAAACAACTAATGAAAATGGAACTTATGCAATTACAGTCTATTGGACAAATGGGAGTGAGGCTGGGTATCTGAGCAAATCATACGTCGTATATCTGCCAACGAGCCTTAATGCAGAAGCCTACTCCCTTTCAGCCCATATTGACAGCTCGTTTACTATCAGAGTAAATTACAATGATACGTTTTCAGGAATTGGTCTGAATAGCACATATTCAACTGTTGCATATTCATTCGATGGCGAATCAAACGTTTCCATGACTGACGGATACGATAATGGCACATGGACTGCATCAATATCTACTACCAATCGAGATCCTGGGACCTATCAAGTGGACGTGTATGCAGAGGGATTTGGCATCGAGAATCAGTCTTTGGCAATCACGGTTGAGCTGACTGTGGCTACTCTACCCCTGGAGTATGCGTGGAGCAACGGAAACAATATCTCTTATGTGGAACAAAGCACACTAAAAGTCAATTATTCAATGTACAATGGTACAGAGGTGCTTGACGCGAATGTTGAGGTTACAATTGGATTAGACTCTTGGATTGCCACTTGGAATGCTTCTAGCTCCACTTATGACCTTACATTGAACGGAACAGATAGCTCGCCAGGAATTGGCACCTTTACTGTTGATATCAGCGCAACAAAAGCGGGACACGATTCAAAGACGAACAGCACCACATTGATAATCCACGAGGAACCAACCTTTCTGACCAGTAACTGGCTTTCTAACTCCTTCGATTGGACTCAATTTGTATATCTGCGAGTCAATTACACAGATTCATACGGGACTTTGATTGCCGGTGCCGATCAGAGAGATCTCTTTGTCAACGGCTCCCTTTACTCTCTCACTGATGCAGGAAATGGTACGTATTACATTTTGCTCGATAATTCATTCGACCTAGGGTACCACACCGTAATTGCTAACGTAAGCAAGTCTGGTTACATTTACAGTGAGCTCACAGGCATCACATTTGAGATAACGGAGGCGCCTACCACCTTAAGTGTGACATGGGAACCAGTCAATGTGACCATCGATTACTCTCAGCGCCTGAATCTGACTGTTCAGTATACGCATGATGGGAGTGATGTGCCCGATTCCTCAACTGTCAACGTTACTATTAATGGTGTGACCTTCGACCTAAACTGGACTGGTACAGATTGGTACGGATCCATACCAGGAAGTTCAATTGGTATTGGTGTCTTTGACGCTGATATCAGCGCATGGCTATACGGATATGCACAGGCAACTAATACAACAACTGGAGTTAACATCACTGAGGCTGCAAATACTTTCTCTGTGCAATGGACCCCCGCAGACCTGAATGCCACATATATTGAAGTAGTCAACATAACTGTGACCTACACGTTCGAATTCAACCCCCTCTTAGGTGCAACAGTTCAACTCATTTTGAATGGTTCTCGTACCTATGACCTCACATATAGCGACATAGACGAGAAATGGCACATTACACTACTGGCATCAGAGATAGATTTGGGTTTATACAATGCCACTGTACGCGCAAATAAGACCGGCTATGATACAGGTGTATCAATGGAATACTTGGAGATTGTAGAAGATGCTCCTTTAGTTTCCCCCCTCTGGATAGAACTCACACTTGAATACGCGGAGACTGGTCTCTGGATTGTCAACGTATCATCATCCAATTCATCATTCCTAACAGGTGCAACCGTCGATTTCTTGATGAATGATACAGAGCTTTTAGTATCTGACCTCTTGAATGGGACGTACTCTGTCACCATTCAACACTCGATGGATCTGGGATACTATGTTTGCGACATAAACATCACCAAGTACGGCTTTGTCACCCGGCGCCTTGGGCTCAATATTACCATCATAGAATCTTCGACAGCACTTGTTCTTGATGTTACAGAATCGACTCCATACTACGATGAGGATTCCACTATTCGGATTTACTACGAGTTGCTGAATGGAACCAACATATCTCCAGCCAATGTAAGTTTTGTATTGGATGGTGTTCCTCAATCCCTGACAGAGAGGGGAACGTTCTGGGATATTACACTTCATGCTTCCAACCTCGGCATAGGTACACATGATTGTTTTGTCAACGTGTCAGCCTATGGCTACGTGATTCAGACTGATTCATTCAGCATTGAAGTGCTTGAAATCCCAACATGGTTAAACATCACTGGATCAACTTGGCTATACGTGAATTCAAGCGCCAGTTTCCATGTTTCACTTCTAGATTCTAGAGATAATACAACAATCTCCATCACTAGCGATCCAATCTCATGGACAGGAGGTCATAGTTGGACTACTGAAGATGATAGCCAGTACATCCTTGAGATAGACAGCAATGGTGTGCCGAATGGCAATTATCCACTCACGGTCACCGTTGACCTTGTAGGTTATGTGCTTGCAACCTCCGAACTTGACATTTCAGTTCTCTCCGTGCCGGTAGACTTGGATACGGATAACAGTCTGAGCATTTTCGAAAATGAAACACTCGAATTATCAGTCCAGCTTCGTGACACATATCATGATGCCATAATCCATTGGGCTAACATACAAGTCACATTTCGTGATAGTGTCTACAATTTCAGTTATGATTCTGACCAGGAAGCTTACATAGCAAATATCTGGATGGGGCCCGATGTCGCCCCCACAAGTTCCTATGTTCTAATTATCGATTCCGAGGCAGAAGATTGCGAGTCCACTCATGTCACAGTCCTGCTCACTGTTCGCGAGAAGCAAACCTATGAACTTGTCTTACAACCCGATTCTGCTGCATTGATTGGGCGGAGCTTCGGTGTAACGGCGATCTTGAGCCAGGATGATAGTCCGGTTGAAGGAAAGGAAATACATGTTTGGGCTGAATTTACTATCAACGGTGATGAGGAACTCGTCCCTCTCACAGCCATAACAAACCAGCAAGGAATCGCCCAGGTCAATTTTGATGTTCCTGAGGGCACAACTGCATTGGAAATCTGGGGCCGTTTTGAGGGAAGCGAATCAGAGTGGTCTGTCACGACCTCAAGGCAAGACATCTCAGTCGAACGTGCTGATCTCCTGACGCTATTTGCAGGGTTCATTACATCAGTTCAAGGTCTCTTTCTCATTATTGCTATCACCGTCTTTGTCGGAGCATATGTTGGATACACTCGAAAACACAAACCCAAGAAACTTGCTGAAATTCGTTCATTAAAAAAACAATTCGAGGCCTTCAAAGACCTGGAATCTCTTCAGCATTACATGGCTATTTATCTGGACCGGGGAACATGTGTTTTCTATCATCCCTTCCATGACTCAAGGATTGAACCTGACCTGATTAGTGGCTTCATTGCTGCGATTACGAGTGTTTATGGTGAAATAAAAGGAAATGGAGTGAAAGGGTCTCTAGAAGAAATCCACTACCAGGGCCTTCGGCTAAACTGCTTCAGTGGTCGCTATATCATCAGTATTCTTATTCTTGAGCGAGAAATGACTCCGATTTTAAAGGATAGGCTGCAATTCTTCACAGAGATGTTTGAACAAGCACATGAATCAGACCTTCATGAATGGGTTGGGAGCGTTGATTGCTTTGACCCTGGTTGGATAATAGACAACCTCTATTCTGCATTCCATTATTCTTGGGTATTGCCACACAAGGTTGAAAATCTCAAGGACGCCAGTCGCACTGAGCAAAAAATTGTAGAGTTCATCGAAGATAGAATAGAGGGTGAGGAATTCCTCATCGGAGACCACTTGTCAGACCTAGCTAAGGACTTTGGAAGAACGGAACCAGAGATGCTGGACAAACTCCTCTCAATGCAGGAAGATGAAATCATCCAGCCAATTGGCATTCAGACTGTTAGCCAGCATCAAGGACTGGGTTTATCAGGCATAGAAGAAGCGGACGGCGCCAAAAAGGTGGTATCTCAGGAAATTTCCGCAGAAATTGTTTCCGAGGATGAAGGCGCTGATATGGAGGAGCCATCAGTAGAAGATGTGGAAGATGCTGAAACCTTTTTTGCAGAGGAAGAAGAAGCAGAGTCAGATAATCTGGAACCCAAAGAGGAAATAGAACCAACGCCTGAGCCAGAGGAAGACGTTGATGAGAAGGACATATTCATTTCGGAAGTCGAAGGTCTTCTAGCTAAAAAGAAGAAGACTGAAAAAACCGGTGAAGAATCTGATAGCGACTAGCTCCACTCCAAGAATATTTATCAGCCAGAGCCGCAGCTGAAGTATCGAGGACTCCAGCGATGCCATGGAATGTAGAAAATTACTACATAGTTGACGACAGAGCTCTCTTTGTCGAAATCACCATTCCTCTCATGAAATTTTACTATACGGATATTGAGGATGTTAAGAGAGAGTGGCTTGAAATGCTGGACCGGTTCATCAAGGAACAGCCAGGCTTTGATATGTCATGGGAAATGCAGCCTAAGGATGAAAATGCATTGGTGACCATAAAGATAGCCAAAGTGGGACAACTCGATGACTTCACTGATGCCGAAGCTAGAGGTGCCCTAGATGCCGCAGACGCACTTTTCGAGAACGAGGAATAGCTACTGTTGTTTGTCAAAGGTCATTAGATTCATTGATGGGCGAGGTGAATTTCCCGTAGGGAATGATTGCATAAGTTGCATCAATCCCGTGTATTTTCTCCGCATAGTCTAATGCTGCCTGCAAACTCTTTACTGATTTTGCATGACATACATCTTGGACAATCTTGTCCGGTAATTCGGATACAATAGTTATTTCTCTCGTTGCATGTATATCCAAGTATGATGGCACTTTCTCCATACCCATCATGAAATGCTTTTGAGCTTCTGATTTTGCAGCATCTGTGGTTGAACAAGCCCTCATTAATCGCTCAAAGGATTCAGGACCCAGCCCTGACTTGCATTCAGCTACAAGAATAACTAGTCCACCTTCACGGGTCACTTTTGTTGCCACAAATAGCCCATCGAGCGCGTCATATAGTGTCCTATCCCATGGGTTTCCTCCCATGCTCACAATTGCGACGTCTGCACGCAAAGAGCAATCTACTTCCATGAGCATTCTTGACTGTTTCACGGATTTCTCCCAGACTGACTCAAGTTCTCCCACTACGAAAGATGAAATATTGCCTTCGTAATCTGTGACAAAATCCATGGCTACGTCTGGCTTCTGAAACAGACTTCCCTCGATCATATCTGCTGCTATTGAGGAACTTGTGTTAAGGAAACTAGGGCTCTCTGTTATCATTCGCATTCTAGTCTTGCAGACCGTGGAGCTGCTACTTATTCCAGGCATTATTGTGTAGGGAGCTCCGGTAAGTGAATGAACTAAGTCCGGAAGGCAATTTCCTATTACAATCTTCAAATCTGCCTGAAGATATTTTGAATTGGTATTTATGGGTGTGCCACCACTTGGTGTTGTTCCAACATAACTTGTCGTTGAATCATCATCCCAGCTATGGCATTCAATTCTTGTTTCTGCCGGCAAAGCATCTCGGAATAGAGCAAGAGTATATTCATCACTAAATGATTTGGTGGTTACATCCGCTAAGAGCACAAGAATTTCAGATGGTCTGATCCCGGCGGTTGTGATTGAATCCCATACTGCTTTGAGCGCTTGTATGACTCCAGGGAATTCCTCTTGTCGAGGAACAACAATAATCACTGAGCCTATTTCAAATCTTCTTGAGAAAGCTGTTCTCACAACTGAAGACTTTCCAAAAGCTCTCGTTATGTTTTCATTCGGATGGTTGAGAGGGTCTATGCTTTTTGGAACAATAATCTGACATGATTTTGAAAGCCTTATGTTTCCTTTTACTGTGCGAAATCCATATGGAAGTTCAACTCTCAATCCGCTATCCTCACCCATTATTCACGTAAGCTATACTTAAGCATGCTATCTGTTTCAAATGATATCCACAGCTTCTTATTACAGAATCCACCGAAGAATATCTGGCATTGGAGCTCTGCAAAAAGGAAGGCAGGTTGATGAAAACAATAGACAAAATAACTGTGATTTTTGTTTCATTAGTGACCTCATACTGGTTGTTAATATTGCTCAACCCGAGTCTAGCTAATCCCATAGCTGGATTCTATTACTGGATGCTTGATATCGCGGAATTCTTAGGCTATCCGGGAGCTTTTGCTGTTTCGTTTCTTGGGAATGCCACCATAGTGCTTCCAGTTCCTTACCTTGCAGTTGCTTTCATTCTCGGTGGCATTAAAGACAACGTGACCGGGATTTTCGCTTATGACCCAATATTATTGGGCCTCATATCTGGGGTGGCAGCTACAATGGGCGAAATCACTGGTTACCTCTTGGGAATATATGGCTCAAGATATGTTGAAACCGAAAAGCGTAGCAATTTTCTATCCTTTGCCAATGAACACCCACAACTCATGCCTTTTGTTCTCTTTCTGTTGGCTGTAACTCCTATCCCAGACGACTTCTTAATTGTCCCTCTGGGTCTTGCCAGGTATCCTCTCTCGAAAGTCTTTATCCCTCAGGTAATTGGAAAGAGCATCTTCCTTATTGGAGTAGCATATGCTGGACGTATTGGTTTAGCATTCGTTGATGCAATCATAGGGTCAGACCCCACCAGCGTGATAGGCCGCACCATTGAAGTGATTGGATTATTGCTGCTAGTGATAATGCTCTGGGGATTGTTGAGATTCGATTGGGAGGCACATATTAGCGAAAGAATATCTGAATAGGGATTTGGATTTACTCTTTGTCATACTTATTTCTCAGGCTCCTCGCGGGAGAGCCCCTTGATAAGATTCTGACCAATATCAGTCAACGTAAGAACGCCTTTCTGTAGCATTTGTGTGATAGTTGCGATGTTCAAACCTTCAGAGACTGGCTGCGGTAATCGTATCAATCCAACTTTCTGCATCTCATTCAGCAGTTGGAGATAGGCACCTAGCCGATGTAAGGCGAATATACCAACGCATTTTGTCAATGCTCTCTTGGCTCCCTCTGTAATTCCCTGACGAGGATCTTCGAACTCGGCAAGTGCCCTCTCTATTTCTAAGAAGGTGCAACACATTGTCTTCGAAGTTTCATCTGGTGTCTTCATGAAATGACCCGGTGCTTTAAGAGCAAAAGGATCGTCTAAGTAGTCCGTTATTTTCAACTGACTCATTTCATCTGGAATATTCCACCATGAATCAAGGTGTTGGTCTGAAAGTGGGACAACAGTCAAATCTGCATCAACTTGATTGTAGTTGAGAAGCTTGGCGGGTAGAAAGGAATGCCAACCAGGCACCATATTCAATCCAGGTCCATTTTCACCCGGCTTCTTGAGGTCAATTATTCGACTGCAGTAATGCACTAAGTCGTATACTGCATAGCGCCGGTTTCCTTCTAAGAAGACAAAGATGGGCTCATAGTCTGCCTCATGTACGGGAACTGCTTGGTAATCCCAAACGTAAAGATACTGAAGACACGTTGTACCAAAAGGACCCGCCTTACTGACTACACGTCCAAATACATTAACGAATTCAGTCGTTTCTAGAGCGACAACGGTTTCTTCTGGAATAACTCGGCTAAGTGTCCTTGCTAATGACTTGTCACCGGTTAGAATACCCGTTGTCGGAGGGAGATTTTCTTGTAGCAATTCCTGATCATAGGTGACATTGAGTCCCCGTTTGTGATGTTCAAATGTCATTTCATCTCTTGGAACTTCGATAAACAAACTGTCTCTATACTTCTTCTCTATCAATCATGTCCCCTTCTTTTGGCTCATCACAAAGCAACGACCCATGCTAATTAGAATATTGGAAAACGACAAGATGGAAACGCATTGAACGCCAACACGTTTCCAACCTTATCTCGCTAGATTAGGCGGCTCTGAATGCCAAATGCGTTCTTCCCGAATCACTCTCTTCGTACTCCAGAGCAAGTTTCGTTCCAACTTCAATCTCTTCGGGCTTGTTTGGATTCCAGCCCAAAAGTCGAGCAGTTATTCTTGTCCCCTCATCAAGTTCAACCAGGCCAATGATGTACGGGGCCTCATCTTGGAATTCATCTGGAGCGATATGTATCACTGTGAATGAAACAAGAGTGCCCTTACCTGAAACCTCTGTCCATTTGAAATCTCTTGCTCCACAGGAATAGCAGGTGCCTTGCGGCGGGGCAACAACTGCACCGCATCCTCCACACTGATAGGCTCTGAATTGTTTGTCCTTGATATTCTCGATGTATTGCTTTATTGTTGGTTTTTCACTCATGCGTCAGCCCTCCTCATAATCGTTACCACAGATGTCGCACCCGTTCCACCGAAATTATGCATCAGTCCTACATCATGATTCGCTACTTGGTTCTTTCCGGCTTCTCCGGTCAGCTCTTTGTAGATGACGGTTGCCTGTTTGACGCCAGTGGCACCAACTGGATGACCGACTGCCTTCAACCCACCCATGGGGTTTATTGGCATGTCGCCATCCAATGCTGTGACTCCATCTTCTACTGCCATTGCTGCTTTTCCGGGCTCAAAGAATCCCAGATCTTCTGTGGCGATAATCTCTGCAATGGTGAAGCAATCGTGAACGACAGCTAAGTTCATGTCCGACGGCTCCATCCCTGCCATGTTGTACGCTTGTTTTCCTGCTGCAACCGATGCCTCAAATGAGGTCAGATCATGTCGGTCACACAGATTCATTGAAGCAGAGGCCTGCCCGATGCCCGGAATCTTGACCGGAGTGTCCGTGTACTTCTTTGCTTTTTCGTTTGAAGTCAAGACCAGTGCAGCCGCGCCGTCAGAGATTGGCGAGCAATCAAATAGCTTGAGGGGCCATGCGATATACCGTGGTGTCATCGCCTTCTCAAGTGTGATTTCTTTCTGGAATTGTGCCAGAGGATTCGTCGAAGCATTCTTGTGTGCCTTCACTGCAACTCTTGCTAGATCCTCTTCTGTTGTACCATATTTCCGCATATGTGCAACAGCAGCGATTCCGAAAACTCCTGGAAACGTTAATCCGACACTAGACTCGAATTCATCATCGGCGGCTGCAGCTAATGCCTCGGTGGCTTTGTTTGTGGTTACAGAAGTCATCTTTTCTGCGCCCGCTACAAGTACTGTGTCATACATCCCCGATTCGATAGCCATGACCGCGGCCCGCAGAGCAGTTGCCCCGGAGGCACATGCTGCTTCATGACGTGTTGCGGGTAAACCCCTCATTCCTGCAAAGTCCAGCAATAATGGGGCTGTGTGACCTTGATGAACCAGCATCTCAGGAATGAACGTTCCAATGAATGCAGCTTGAATATCTTCCTTTGGAATGCCGGCATCAACTGTGGCCAAGTTCACAGCATCAGCAAACATCTCCCGAAGGGATATTCCTTCAAGTTTTCCGAACTTGGTTTGTCCTGCACTGACAATGTTTGTGTTATTGAGAGGCACTGTTTTTTCCTCACCTGATTGATGAATACGCAGGGGGTTCAATCCTCTTATAAAAACTTAGCAGTCGCGATTATGCTGCTTGATAACGACTTCGTTAGATTGATTTTTCTCAGGGAATTCGAGCTTGTAGATACTACATTTGTTTTGATTATTCATTTGTTGCATTATTCACAAAAATGCCCAACATCGAAGCTGTTAAAGGGGAGATATCCTGCGTTCAGGTTACTGAGTTGACAAACAATGGACTTCTCATTGACAGATAAGGAGCAGAAGCTATGGGAGCGAGCAAAGAAATTCTCGCTTGAGCATATTTCTCCAAATGCAAACGAACTTGAGAAACGAGGAGAGTTTCCAAAAGAAATTGTTCAGAAGGCCTATGAAGAAGGGCTGATGAACCTGCATATACCAGAAGAGGCTGGAGGCCCCGGATTATCATTACTATCGGAAACTTTTGTATCTGAGGCCACTGGATATGGATGCGCAGGGATTGCTACGTCTATCATGTGCAATAACCTGGCATTCGCTCCATTAGTAATAGGTGCAAGTATAGACCAGCTGAAAAAGTATGTTAAGCCGCTTATCACCGGAAAAGACGCGAGATTTGGTGCATTTTGCTTGACTGAACGAAAGGCTGGATCGGATGCGGCTGCGGTTGCCACACGGGCTGAACGAGACGGCGATGAGTATGTTATAACCGGGACAAAATGCTTTGCCACAAATGGTCCCCAAGCAGAGCTATTCACAGTCTTCGCATCAACTCAACCGGAATTGAAGCATAAGGGTCTCTCAGTATTTATGGTACCCAAGAGTAAGAATGTCAAGATTGGACATATCGAAAAAAAGATGGGACAATTGAACAGTGTTCAAAGCGAAGTCATTTTTGAAGGAGCACGGGTCCCACAGGAATGCTTGGTTGGCAAGGAAGGCGAAGGATTCAAAATTGCCATGCAGACATTGGATATGACTCGGGCCGGCATTGCTGCCATCGCAACAGGCGTTGCACAGAGAGCCCTTGATGAGGCCGCGAAGTTTGCGAATATACGCCAGCAGTTCGGCCGTCCAATTGGAAAATTCCAGGGAATAGGATTCAAATTAGCTGACATGGGCGCACGAACTGATGCAGCTCGCCATCTCACTAGATACGCTGCATGGTTAGCAGATCATGGCATGAGAAACTCAAAGGAGTCCTCATTTGCAAAATTCTTCGCATCTGATGCGGCTATGAAGAACGCTACAGAAGCTGTTCAGATTCTGGGTGGATATGGCTATCTTGAAGAGTATCCTGTCGAGAAGCTTATGCGAGATGCCAAGCTTCTGCAGATATATGAAGGAACTAATGAAGTCCAGCGCTTGGTTGCATCAAATGCTATTCTGAGCGAAAGCGTCAATCTTGATACTGGATTCCATGTTGACTATGAGGGACGAGATGCCCCGGTAATGTAGGCAGTACTATCAGAGTGAAGTAAAACAGTTGAGGAACTAGCTGGAGGGCGTACCTCCAGCTCGCTTCATAATTTTCAGAATCTTAGCTTAGACAACAGTTATCTTGCGTGACGCTGTCACATCAGTATTCCCCAAATCTTTGAATTGAATCTTGACCCTTTTCCCAATATCCAAACTGTCATACTCGGTGTACTTATCAACTTTGAACCTGATGTGTTTCTTATCGTCTGTTTCTATCGTGATGTAACCATATTTGATATCGGAGCCAGGAAAATCTGCTAGCTGATTCGATACTATCGACCCAATGATTTCTTTATCCACGTCTTTAGCCTCTTTTAGGACAATATGGCCGAAACTGATATTTAAGAGCTGTGAAGGCACCTAATTTCGTCTAGAGTAAGGAATCTAACAAAGGAAGGGATTTCATTTCCCACTGATAGAGTTACCTACTTAAGACAGAATTGTACTCAAGCGATACAGCATTGGTTGGAGAATTACAAATTGGATAATGAAACCGTCAATACCATCAAAAATCGAAGGGCGATTCGTGATTATGATACCAGCAAGGATGTCCCTGATGAACTGCTCTACAAAGTGATTGAGGCTGGAACCTATGCTCCCAGCGCAGAGAATCAACAACCGTGGAGAATTATTATTGTGCGTGACAAGGAACTTCAGGAATTCATCGGACAGATTGCAGTCGATAGAACTATAGAGCTCTTTGGCAGGGCCACGCCGCGTCAGGAACTAGAACGTCGATTAAGCTATATTCGGTCAAAGGTTAGTCTTGAACGAACAATTGACATTCTCATAACAGGAGCACGATTTGAATACATCAAGGGTAATCCCGAAACAAATGGAGCACCAGTATTACTAGTCTTGGCAGTAGAACAGACTCATGTGGGCAACTCTCAGGCTACTCTAAGAGGCACCGGAGGAGTCTATGGATGGTCTAGCCCAAGACATGCCAT
This sequence comes from uncultured archaeon, assembly GCA_964648855.1. GTDB lineage: Archaea > Asgardarchaeota > Thorarchaeia > Thorarchaeales > Thorarchaeaceae > TEKIR-14. Next base: position 44,288 of record CAZYLT010000001.1, on the reverse strand, counting down.
CATTGCGGGATCCATGTTGATGCAGAATATGGCGCTTGCGGCAACAGCATATGGGCTCGGAAGCTGCGTTTCATCTGTGCAGCTTGACCATTTTGATGATGTGCGTGCCGTTTCTCAACGCCTCGGTATTCCCCATCCTCGATGGGTGCCTATTCTTTGTCTTACTCTTGGCTATGCGAAATTCGAACGAACCCTAGGGCCGCCCCGACAACCTCCTGAGGAAATTGCCTTTGTGAATGAATGGGGCAATTCCTACGAGCCAGAGGAGGGTAAATGATGGACGAACTCACTACTGTAAGAAATAGCTTCGTGGCCTTCATAGATGGCCTTTGGTGGGGCCTACGTGATAATGTTGGTGCCCTGTCGATGTACGAAGGTTATGCGAATGGCTTCAAGCAAATCGGGAGAGAAATATCAAAACAATCAGATGGGAAAGGGGCAGAAGGTGCAGCACATGCAGCGGCTACTCTGATGAGGGCACTGGGTCTGGAAGCCGAATCTGATGGAACCGAGATCATCGTCAAAGAATGTCCCTTTTGGAACAGAATTGTAGAACAAGGCCTAGAGTATTCTTTTCATATTGAAGAAATATGCTGGATGCCTCTACTCAAGGGTATAGGTGAGAACTTTGGGGTCACACCAACGATGAAGAGCTCACTGCGGCTCAATTACGTTGCAAGAGGCAAGAATGAGTATAAGAAATCGAAGGTTAGCAAGGCCCTGAAGGCTGGCAAGGTCTCGAAAGATGGCTATGAGAAGACCATTGAGGAACTTGACAGAAACATGAAGGATATCCCTGAATATGGGCGATACCAATACAAATAGAAACAGTAGATGATAACCTATTATCGTCAAGGGTGACGAATTCCAATGGAATCTCTAGAAAAAGCTGGTCTTGCTGTAAACTACAACAAGGTATCAACAACTAAACCCGAGTCATTGCCCAAGAGAGTATATATGTGGGACGAAACTCTTCGCGATGGCGAGCAAACACCGGGTGTAGCTTTAACAATCGATGAGAAGATTGAGATTGCAAAGAAGCTCGATGAAGTAGGTGCATCTATCGTCGCTGTTGGCTTTCCAGCGGTTTCTGAGGGCGAAGCAGATGCGGTTGCTGCAGTTGCCAAAGAGGGACTTACGAATGCTTCTGTCGCAGCACCAGCTCGAGCAGTGAAAAGTGACATCGACGCCTGTCTGAAGGCTGATGTGTCTGAAGTTCCCATTTTCATCGCGACATCAGACTTTCGACTCAAGTATCAGCTCCAGATGACCAGAGAAGAGATGCTTGCCCGGCTTACTGAATGTGTCCAGTATGGAAAAGACCATGGGCTTGTAATTGACTACATTGCAGAGGACTCAACACGTAGTGATATGGACTTTCTATGTGAAGCATACAAAGCAGCCATAGACGCCGGTGCAGACAAAATCTGCGTTGCTGACACTGTAGGATTTGTGCGGCCTACTGTCATGAAATACATCATGGCCCAAGTGAAGAAGGGACTCTCCTCGGACTCTAAGTACAATGTCCCGATAGCAGTTCACTGCCACAACGACTTCGGATTAGCGAATGCAAACACGCTCGCGGCTATTGAGGAGGGCGCATCTTTTGCTCATGTCTGCGTTAATGGTTATGGCGAGAGAGCTGGAAATGCAGCTTTTGAGGAAGTTGTCATGGCTCTCGAAGAACTCTACAATATAGACACCGGCATTGATACGGAAAAACTCTACAGTCTCTCCAGACTCGTGGAAAGACATTTCATGATTCCTTTGCCTTTGCATAAGGCAATCTCTGGAGATAATGCCTTTACTCATTCAAGCGGCATACATTCTCATGCCCAGCTCACTCACTCAATGACATATGAACCTATTAGTCCATCTGAAGTTGGACGACGTCGTGAATTTCATTTGGGCAAGTTCGTAGGTCGACATTTTGTTGAATACCTCCTGAAGATGGGGGGAGTGGCAGCCACTGAGAAGCAGGCTAGAGAAATCGCTGATCGGGTCAAAAAGACTCACGAGGAACAGAAAAAGAAACAGACTAGGGAATCATTTGACGAGATTAAGAGAAAGCTGGAAAATCTTCGGACTGGAGTATCAGAACGGGAGTTCTGGGCAATCGTGTTTGATGTAATCTGATAGGGCTTGATCAATTCTATTGTAATGTATTCTCAAATCTCCGACGCAGATATGCGCCGCTATTCATAATCAACACGCCGCCGAGGAAAACCAGTCCAAATAAAATGAGTACTTCGATGTTGGTCAGCCACTCTGCAAAGAATAGCCGATATAGTACTTCAACAACAAAAAGGACAGTTGACACAATCAATGCAATGTGAATCCCGTGTTTGAATAGCATTGTATCTCTATTTGTGCGCTGAATGACTCGGTCGTCAATATCACGGGTCTGTGTTTTGATTTCTATGAAATTACCCGCCTGAATTTGTTCTCTCACGAAGGGTACCAACCCGTTAATGTCAACTTTGGATTCATCACCCTGAATAAAGGTCCCTCGCAGGTATTTTAGGGCAACACCTCCACTCAATATTGCCAAAACTGCGAACACAATGAAGAAAATCACAAGGTGGTAGAATACGAACATCACAACTGCTAAGGTAATAACTAGGAACATGATCACAATTTCAAAGATGCCTCCTGCACTCTCAACTCCTCCTTCAAATAAGAAACCGAGTTTCCTGAGTGCTTTGATATTGACCCACGTCTGGTAAATATGAAATTCTGATGATTCATGTTTTGCAAGTGAGTTTCTAATTTGCTGTTCATTTCCGCCATAGATGGCAATTTCTAGGGTTGGCTCCTCTGCATCTTTGTTTTCATTCGCATCTGAGCCCTTTGTATTGTGTTCATCTTGTCCCATGAACTGAAACTCCAACAGGAAGTATTCGGTGACGGGGATATAAGAATTGTCTGAGACATCCGGAATTCCTTGAAGTTCTTTTTTGCTCTGCTGTCATGGCTAAAATCATGCCTGATATATTTGGTAGGATTATCCAAGATGTACTGGAACGTGACTCAGTTGAGCACTTAAACGAGAGAGATGATGGGTACTCACATCCAAGCTCCGGGTTGCAATACACATTACCCTATAGTAAATGGTATACTTCAGAAAAGAAAGCCACCAATCACGCGAAAGAACCAGTACTCGATATAGGTTGTGGCGGTGGACGGGTTGGAGTCCACCTGATGAACCTGGGCAAGGAATACGTTGGCATTGACATTTCTGCTGGTGCTCTTAGAGCTTGCAAGAGGCAAGGGATTACTATCGTGATTCTTATGTCCTTAACTCATCTTGGCTTCCAACCTGGATATTACAAGACAGTACTCATGCTAGGAAATAACTTCGGGCTGCCTGGCAGCTATGATGGCATAGTAGATCTCCTCAGCGACCTACATGAGCTTACATCGAATGATGCACTTATCCTTGCCCAGTCACGAGACCCCAAAGCAACTGAGAATCCTGCCCATCACCAATACCACCAGTGGAATAGGGCGCGAGGTCAGCCTCCGGGGTTCGTGCGATTCCACACAAAATACAAAGGTGAAGTAAGTGACTGGATGGACTTACTTTTATGTAGTCCTCAAGAGATGAGGAACTTGGCTGAAAGAACAGACTGGTCACTCAAGAAAACATTCGGTGAACCTAGTCTCTACATTGGCCTTTTGGAGAAGAAGTGATTGCTATGACTATATACTCGCTTAACGGGAAAACACCTGAAATCGACAAAACCGCATATATTCATCCTCAAGCTAGCGTCATAGGAGATGTGAAAATCGGAAAAAGAGTCTTTGCAGCACCAATGGCATCAATTCGAGGAGACCGTGGGCCGATAGAGATAGGCGATGAAACTAATGTTCAAGATGGTGCTGTCATCCATTCAACTGATATATATACGACAATTATCGGAAAGAGGGTCAATATAGGGCATAATGCCTCGGTTCATGGTGAGCATATTGAAGATGATGCAGCAATAGGAATGAATGCTGTAATCATGGTTGGTGCAAAAATAGCCAAAGGCGCCCTCATTGGCAATGGTGCAGTACTGCATCCCAAGACTGTTACCGAACAGGATGGCGTGTATGCTGGAGTTCCAGCAAAGCTATTGCGAAAAATGAGTCCCAGGGATGATGCCAGAAAAACGATTGAGAAGTATGTTCAGTCTTATGTGGACAATACTACTCTTTTTGGAGAAACTCTGCGACAGCTGGATGAAGACTAGTTATCCGGTTTTTTGGAACATATCGAAAGCCCTATATGATAAAAATTAACAATATTTAATTAGTGAGTCAGTAATGGCAAAGATAGAAGGAAGAATAGTTTCAACACAACTTGGCAGGTTTGGTTCTGAGGATATTGTCTATGGTTATGTGGGCATAGAAACTTCTAATGGGCGACAAGAGCGAATCAAGGTTGATAATTATACTCAGTATCATGAAGGAATAGACCTGGAAATAGGAGTTTGGGTAGAGGTAGAAGTAGAACACCTCGGTTCAACTGATATCCTTGTTACACGTCATGTCCGACCAACTACTTCTAGAGAAGCAAGACAATCTGACAAGAAGGCTACTGCTGCTGCAACCTGAATGAATGACCAGTCATCTATTTTTCAAGGATTCAAGCATCGACATTTTCACGGCGGTGTTGAATGAGTCCATGTCTGATAACCTCATTCCTTCACTATCTAACGGATGAATTTGGACTTGTAAATCTATGATTGCGGAATTGTCTTCATTTGCTTGAGCAGCAATCCTGGTTTTCATGAGCCCCAGCTTGGGCATCATGCCAAGAAGTGGAAGAATGGGCATCACTATTATCGTACATATCATTGCTATGAGCATAACAAGCTGCCCAAGACTCTGGCTATTAGCTTCGTTACTAGCAAATACAAACCAGAGGAAGAAGAATGAGAGCCCCAGACCAATCAGAGCATCAGTAACGAACTTCCATGATATGGCAGTCTTTCTATAGACAAAATGTTGGTTTCCTAGTGCCTCAATCCCTCTGTAATCACTCAATGCCACTAATACACTCGAAATACCATGACTGGATATCAGCACCACACCGACCAAAAGCTCCAACCCAGATCTAAGAGTCCAGATGGTGAACAGTAGAATAGACAATATTGCACTGACCCCCGCCATTGTTCGATTCTTTTCTGTGAGGTATTGCAGAACCGCTTCTCGGTCCGCTTCACTATGATTCTGACCGCTAGTCGAGTGATTCTTGAGGGGTATCATTTTTAACTACTCACCCTTTGCCTCCTGAATAAGGATTGACATCACACTTTTAGCATACTATGGTCTCTAATATGTCACTCCAAGGAGATACTCCCATGTCAGAGATAGCATTTGAATACTTCTGCCATGTTTGTGGTCAGAAACAGGATATCAGGCAAGAAGTTCCAACTGCACCTGATATGATTGAGTATTCGGTTGAGTGCCATTCATGTGGTGACTCTACGAATATCCTGATTACGGCATGCCCAGAATGTAACCAATCTGTTCGGTACTTTGTTTCTGATTTAGACTTTCCAAAGGAGATCTATTCGATTTCTTTGGCATATGTTGAACTCATCTCTGCAATTCGCTCAAGCCTAGATGAACTCATTGAGGAGTTTGATGTTCCACTACCTGAAAAATGGTCAGTTGAATTCATGTGCGAATGTGGGGCTGAATACACAGCTAGTATTCCTCTCGCACAATTTGAGAATCTCTAAGTCATCAGGCATTGTTTCGAATAATCTCGTAGTTCAGTCTGACCGGACAGCTTATAGAATTGGCAATGACACAATATCTATGAGCTCTCTCTGCAACCTTCTTCATCTTCTTCTCGTCGGATTCTGAGGACACAGTGATTTTGGCGTCAATCGTTATTTCTTCGAACTCCCATCCATATTCTCCCTTTGCTAAATGCCCCTTCCCTGTCACTTCGAAATCATCGAAATCTGCGTGAAATCTTCTTGCAACGCCTGGGATACTGACACTGTAGCATGTAATTGCACTCGCTAGGAAAAGGTCCTCAGGTGAGTAGGTTTCTGCTGGACAATCTTTCCAAAAATCTGGAGGCGGCGCGGATTTCAGTGTGGTCTTTCCGCTAATCTCCATTGTAACTATGCGGTCTTCGACCCATCTACTTTTCACTGAGTATTCGTGCTCTTCCGTCATTGTGTATTCAAAATGACTGATATATGGTGTCAAAATAGAATTTCGGTCCGGTATAACTGATTCGGGATTACATCCATTTTACTCTGCATTGACCTGCTGAAAAAGGTCTGGAAGTGCCTTCGTCGCAAAGAAACAACGAGAATCGAATTGATGGTAGTGCTTATTAGGGACCTTGATGATAATTAAATGGTGGTCAGGTGGCTAGCAGGGCGACTATTTTCTGTAACATGCCCTCATAACTCCCCCCTCCTACCAGTTCGTCCCGCCGGCACTGGCCGCCAACTTCTATTCTTCTTGTCTAACGGAAACTCAGTTCCACATCCCGGCACGAACCATTTATCTAGAATGACAAAACACAAGTTGTTGATATCTTTGCAGCTGTTTCCCTCTAAGTCAGACATGAGCCTTTTAAAAATGCACATCGTTTTCTGTCTTATTGCCGCGACTACGCTGTCTTTTCCAGTTCTCACAATTGGGGTCAAGATGCTTGTAATTGTAATTAGCTATAACATTCTGCTTCCGTTATGGTCTCTGATAAATCGGGAATCGGTCTGGATTGACATTTGGCTTTTTGTTCTACCTCTGAGTATCATGCAAATATTCCCCGATTGGTTTCTTGCTGATGTATTGAATTCCATAGTGTTTGAAGCTGACCCGTACATTATGATAGGAGATGTTCCAGCGTATATGGGGGGATTGTGGGCTATTCCTCTATTCGTCATAACATATCTGGGCTTGAGAGCGAAGGAACAGAATGGTGCATACGCCTCACTTATTCTAGTGTCCATCATATCCCTTATCCTCTTTGTCGGTGCTGAAGCCACATTATGGATGTTACCTGCATGGAATGCGCAAAATGTTCTGACCATTTCGCATGTTGCCCTATACATTATCATACCTGAAATCCTGCTAGGCCTTTCTACATTTCTTGCTTATGAGATCGTTCAAGGGAGAAGGATTGTGCTCAAGGTCGTGCTGGCGTTTGTTGTGATGATTTTATACATCGGCAATGCGTCCCTCTTCTACTTCATATTGGAGCGGCTCATTCTAGGTTGACAAGTGTAGGCATATGAGTTTCCCAGCTATATGAAGAACGGCAACCCCTACTCACGGTACTTGTTGACTATGGGCATTTTCCATCCCATACCAAATGCTTTCCTCGTTATCTTGACTGCTGGAGGTGCCTGCCACCGCTTGTATTCTGCATTGCGAAATCTTGAGTAAACATCCTCCACAACTTTCTCAGGAAAACCCATTTCAATCAACTCTTTTTTGCCCTTCCGATTCTCCACGATTTCATCGACCATGGGACTGACGATATCAAAATTGAACGGATCATACTGATTGGGCTTGAGTTCAGCTGAGGGTCGCTTTTCGATTGAGCCCTGCGGAATAATCTCCGTACCATGTCTTCTATTGATATACCTCGCGAGGCTGTAGACTTGGAGCTTACTTACGTCTCCGAGGACGCTAATGCCCCCCGTTAGGTCTCCGTATAGTGTTGAGTACCCCAGGGCTAGTTCAGTTTTGTTTCCTGTGTTCAGGACAAGAATCCTAAGGTCATGTAATCTGTTTGAGAAGTCCATCATGCAGTTCGCACGTATTCGAGGTTGAATGTTCTCATCTGCAACGGGATCGTCTTGGCTAACATCAATGGAATAATGGTCACGAGTTTCTTCCAGAGGAATCTCAAGCGTTTCTTGATATGACTGCATAATTTCCTGAATGGAGAACTGGAGGAAGAGCATCTCCAAATTCTCCGCCAATTTCTCTGCATCCGTTCTACTGTGTTCGCTGGAGTATTGAGATGGCATGTATACTCCGATTACATTGTCTGCTCCCAACGCCTCAGAAGCAATGCTAGCCGACACAGCAGAGTCAATGCCACCACTCAGTCCAATGATTCCGCGTTTGAAACCCGTTTTTCTGAAGTAATCCCTGATGCCAAGAACGAGTGCGCTGAAAATTTCCTCATCTTTATCATATTCTGGTATTTCAGCTACCTGAGCCATACCATCATCTAAATCAATGTCAACAGTGATCAATTCTTCTTGGAACGGAGTTCCAAAAGCTATCACCTTACCGGATTTGTCGGCACTGACACTCTGTCCGTCGAAGACTAACTCATCTTGCCCTCCAACTAGATTCACCAAAAATATAGGTACTTTGAGTTTCTTTGCTTTTTCGGATACTAACCCCATCCGATCGAATCTCTTTCCGATATGAAACGGCGACGCTGAGATGTTTATGATTACATCTGCCCCCCGCTGACACAGCAATTTCGTTACCTTCGTAGAGTAGGCCTCGTCCCAGAGGTCTTCACATATCTCGACACCCAAATCAACCTCTATGCCGTCAACTCGCACGGAGAAGGGCGCGATATCTTCGGCTGAGAGTGGTTTGAAGTATCTCTCTTCATCAAAAACATCGTAAGTAGGTAGAAGTGTCTTGTAAGTTGTTCCCACAATTTTCCCATCATCAAAAACCATTGCCGCGTTATAGAGATTCCAATTGGAATCATAATCAACGAAACCGATAACCACTACAAGTCCTTTGGTGTCATCTGCTAGATCTTCCACTGCAGCTTTTGTGTCCGAAATGAACCTCCTCTCATAGAGCAAGTCCTGAGGTGGATATCCGTTGATGACCATTTCCGGAAATGCAACTATGTCAGCATCCGACTCTCTAGCTTGGGCTAGATACTTCCTAATAAGAGCCTGATTACCGCTAATGTCGCCAACCGTTGGATTTGCTTGTGCAAGGGCTATTCGCATGAAGGAACACATCCGCTTGTCTAGTAGGTGATTATCTCCCCGTAAAGTCTTTTGCTGAATCAATGACAGCAATCCCATCATCAAACTGCTGAAGTAATAACAAAGATAAGCAAATCAAAACAAGGTTGGACAAGAAACCTCCATTCAACAGGTCTGTGGGCTCGATGAGTAAACAAAAAGCCTTTGTTTTTCTTGTTCTGGTTGTTTTGGGAATAGGACCAGTCATTCCAATTACCCTCACACCGACTTGCATCAGTCAAGAATCATCCCCGATTTCATCAAGCAAGATTGTATATGCATCAGATTTTGCAGAGAGTGTCTACGACGATGTATCAGAGGACTCCTATCGCTCACTGATTATCGAACTGACCTCCATAGGTCCAAGACCATACGGATCTGAAAACAATACCAAGGCCAGGGATTGGATTGTGAGCAAGATAGCCGATTTTACGGAGAATAAAGCTGAGGTTTCCATCTTTGGACACTATAAGTCAATCATTGCGAAACTGCCAGGGACGGCGAGAGAGGATGGTCCTTGCATCATGGTGGGTGGTCACTACGATACCGTGGCAACTGCTCCTGGTGCAAATGATGATGGGACCGGAGTTGCGACGGCTTTAGAATTGGCTCGAATTCTCTCCAAGATGCAATGGCCTATCGATATCTACTTCGTCTTTTGGAATGCAGAAGAGTTAGGGCTATGGGGCAGCTTTGAAGCCTCTCAGAGTTTTGCAGCTAATGAAACCGATATTCTAGTCTATTATAATGTTGACATGCTCCTCGTACAAGACCCTGAGCGTCCCACTGATCAGAGAGTGGACATGACATACTATGATGGATTGGATGCATCATTTCATGATGCACAATTCTGGGCTGAACTCATCAGAGTAATGAATGCTAATCTTGACAGTCCAATCATTAATCCTCGCTCTCATCTAGGTTTTCCGTATTGGGACTACTCTGATCACCGATCTTTTCAAAGAGCCGGATACAAGAGCGTTCTTTTCGCCTTTGAAACCGGGGCACACATTGACGATGCATATCATACCGCCAATGACACATGGGACAATCCACAATATGACTATGGGATAGCCGCTGATACGGTTTCCAGTATCGGAGCAAGCATTGCCTTTGTTCTTTCAAGTCCACCAGGGCAACTGACCATGGAACGGGTGCAGACAACACTCTCAGTGGGAACTCAAGAGCAATACTTCATCGAAGGCACTATGCCCACCGAGCTCATTATACAATACAATTGGACCGGAAGCACTAGCCCTGCTATCGAGGTTTTGGATCCACAAGGCATCCCTTTATCCAATATGGTTTTTCAGTTGGCAGGGTCAATGGGAACCATTTCAATTGAGCTTCATGACCTAGGTATGCACACAATAACAATATCGAACATAGGTGACAGCACATCTGATGTTGACCTTGTTCTGTCTTATGACTTAGATGTGGATGGAAATGGCATTCCGGAAAGCGAAGAGCCTTGGCTAAGTGAATTCTTAAAGGACTCAGACAATGACTTGCTTTCCGACGCTGATGAAGAACTAATGGGTACTAACAAGCTCAACAATGATACAGATGCAGATGGCCTTTTGGACGGTTTTGAGGTCTACATGTATGGTACAAATCCGATTTTAATCGACTCAGACTCTGATGACATGTCTGATGGCTTCGAGGTCGAATTCGGACTTAATCCGACTCAAAAGGATGGTCAGTTCGACTTGGACAATGACGAGTTGACGAATGTTGATGAATATGTGCTAGGTACTCTCGTAAACGTTAGCGATACTGACCAGGACGGAGTGCCTGACGGTTGGGAACACAGAATGGGACTGGACCCCCTCTACAATGACGCCCTTTTTGATAGTGATGGAGATTTGATACTTAACATCGATGAGTACAAGCTTGGACTACAGGCAAATCGGTGGGATAACATCTACTTATTCGCAGTCATAGTGAGTATAACAATCACTCTATTTGGGATTGCATTGCTACTAAGAAAGAGAATTAAGGCATGATGATTTACTTTTGACAACGGGGGATACCTGATGCCAAAGAATTCCAAGAAACCTCAATTGTCAGATATCAGTGGAATTGGCCCTAAGACGGTAGAAAAGCTTCAAGATGCCGGTGTAAAAACCGTAGCCAAACTTGCAAAATCCAATCCCGCCAAGTTATCTGAAAAAGTCGATGGACTTGGTATGAGTACAGCAAAGAAGATAGTTGAAGCAGCGAAGAAAATATCTCCCAAGAAAAAGCTCAAGACAAAAGCACGTAAAAAGAAGCCAAGCAAGAAGAAAACCGCCAAAGAAAAACCCCCCTCTGAACAAATGATTGATGAGCTTATTGTGGAGCTTCAGAGTGCAGACCAACAAGTAGCACTCGGCGCTGTTGATCGTCTAGTGAATAATAAGGATGACTCAGCCACTGATGTCTTGATTGATCTTCTTGATGATGACAGATACATGATTCGACTTCAGGCAGCGCTGAATCTTGGCAAACGTGGCGACAAGAAAGCAATCGACCCTCTGATAGAATCATTGGATGATGACTCGCTATTTGTCAGGCAAACTGCGGCTGGAGCTCTGGAATCGATAGGCGGCTCAAAAGCAATGAAGGCAATAAAAGTGGCAGAGAAGAAAGGATTGCTTTTGAATGATTTACCTGAAGGTATTAGATTATAGACAAGAAGATTCGGTTCAAGGGCTTCTTTCTAGTAATTTATGTGGGTATATCCCAAAGTGCGAGGTCATTAGATGATTATGTATGATTCTTCGAAACTTGGCTGACTATTACAGGGGGCTATCGATTAGATTCGACTTGTCGTAGACGATTCAATCCTAGACAACCCTATCCAGACACTTCTGTTATCATGTAGAATAGAACGGACTCGGGAGAAGACACCACATCAAATCGGATGCAGATGACTTCCACTACGGCTTCGTAAGCCACGTTGTATGATTCGCTTGCCATATCGTATGTGAAGGGCAGCCAAGTGTCCCCATTCCAGAGCTCTGCGTTTACTTGTTCAGAACAATTGAATTGGGTTGAATATATTTTCCTACTTGTCAATGATGCGTTAATGAAAAGCATTCCCGATTCATGAACTGAGTATGGGAGGGGAATACCGAGATATTCTGTTGTATTTGAGTGATGCCACAGCGGATTACTAATCGACGAACCCGCGATTGGCTGTTCTAGAACAGTTAATTGGCCTGTTGCTGCTGATTCTGAACTATTTAGAATGATCTTCAGTAGAGCAAAGCCATCAAGTGGATATTGGTCTTCAAAGAATCGTGGCAATAGCAGCTCTCGGGGCCACTCCCCCTCTGAATACTCTCCTAGGCTCGTGATAAAGGGAGTTTCAAGATTGGTGGAGTTATACGCTTCGATATACCAATCTGCTTCTGTTTCAAATCCGGTATCAATCTCCAGCAGCAAAGTATAGTCAAAATCAGGAATGAGCGTGAGATTGTACCAGATAGCCTCACTGGTTTGCCATATTTCTGAGTTGATCACCTGAGGTTCCTCGGGAACTATTGTAATTGGATTCTGCGCGACAGCTCCTACTCTCAAGTTCTCTAGAATCTCTAACGATCCATATATCTCAGAACTCCAGTTATATTGCGCCACTGTTACTTTGTATTCTCCAAAGCCCCAGAAATATTCCGGATCAAAGTCGATTATGATTTGACCGTTTCCACAGATTCCTGTTTCCGCAAAGACAGTCGCGTTTGGCGATTCAATTGTTACATTGAATGCGCTGCCCATTTTTACCGAGGTGTGATTGATTCTTATAGTGTAGTTCAAATCATCCTGATAGTATGAGAAGTTCCAGAATACTTCCCATGGCCAATTCAGTGGAGTGCTATTCCCGCCTCCCCAGGGCAATTCGAAGAAATATGGCCCTCCATTGGGTGTAATCTGCACCGGTCCTGGGCGAGGAATTGGTGACACAGTCATATTGATACCCGCAACCGAATCCTCAACATGGCTCTTGATTGCGATGACCTCCACAAGCTTCTTTGCATGCCCCTCAGGATTGACAGCAATATGTGGATAGCTTGGGCCGTGGTCATAGGGTGACCCTATCATCTGCTTTCTTGTTCCATCCTCATAGACATAGATGATTGTAATTTTCCACTTGCTTCCTGCTTGTGCATTGAGTTTGATTTTGAAAGGCTGTGTGCTGTTCACTTTGATTCTCTCAACACCAGCTGCATAGGAGCCCACCTTTATGCTGTCTCCAACTGTGTCATTGCTGTATGTGACATTGATGTGACCCTTTCTTTCAGGAACGCCATTGTCTTCTATAGCAGCGGTCATCATCCACGCATGAAACTCAGTCAGCACCTGTTCCCACGTCTTTCCTAATACCTGTGCGATTGCTTCTTTCGGGCTGACATCCCTGGAATTATTATTGAAATTGTCCTGTGCAGCATCAAATATCTGTTTGAGTTTGTCTTCTCCGAATTTCTCAGCTATGAACTTGTTGAAGAGATAGGAACCCATATAGTCTGAATACCCGCCGCCCCATCCCTTGAATATGGACCTGTTCAAATCGGTATAATGCTCATGCCAATTGTGATCTCCAACTCTCTTGAATTCATCCTGTATTTGTTCATGAGTCAGATTATAGTTTGCACGTGTGGACTCAATACCCCAATAGGTGGCTTGACCCTCTATCCAGAATTTGTTTCCAACTGGTGCATGGTCAACGGTATCATTCCCCTTCTTCTCTGTTTTGAACTGGAATAGGTGCATCAGCTCGTGCTCACAGACGTACTTCAAATCTGCATCACTCTTGATTGTTCCAATCTTGATGACAATATGCCCCTTTGTGGATGCGGCTCCCACCGTTTCTGTTGTGGTACCATTTAGCAAAGTGACATTGATTTTTCCTGGCTTGTAAGTAGCTGGGCCTCTAGTGAAGCCTTTCTTGTGATAGAAATCGAGACTATACGAAATGTGCTCCTTTATTTTCTTGATATACTTCTCATCGACTCCTCCTTTTGGATAAGCATCAACTTTCTCACCCTTCTCCGCTATTGCGGAATCATCAATTCCTAGGAAAGTGAAGGGCTGGTGTAGACCGTTTGTTATTGTTACTGTGTATCCGGTTTCAGGAGCGAAAAAGCTGTACACATTGGGCTTGCCTGGCGATGGTATGCTTTCCAACCACTTGCTCGTATTACTTGAGTCATAGCCAAAAAGGGAGACCGAGCCTGTGTGTCCTTCCGGAAGAATTGGTCCCGTATCAGTTTCTTGCCAACCAGAATATGTCTGGTCTCCATTGCCACCTTCATACCGAAGATAATCAATCACATTTCCTTCGCTATCGAATAGACCTATTTCATCGCCTTCGGGATCCAATATTCTTTCTTCTAAATGGAGAAAGACAATCGCGGTTCCATCACTTGCATCCAGGTACTCGGTGCCTTCTCCTGTGAATATGGCGATGTAGACCTCTCCATCTAGATTGGCAATAGAAGGCAGAGATATCATTCCTTCCTCATCAAACGTTGTGAAATACCAATTCGCTATACTAATATCAGATTCGCGGGCGGGGATGTATAATTCGAAGAACTCCTGGTCCACTGTTAGCGTTTCGTTGAAATGTATTTCACTTATCGAAACCACATTACTCTGAGTAGATGGTTTGTCTGTAGGGGTAGGAGGAATGGAGCTCTGCTGAAATAGAAGGAATGCAGCAAATACAGATACCCCCAAAATCATGATTAGAACGATAATCGTTAAGGACTTCCGATTCAAGTCATTATTCCTGATGCCGATGGTGGCCCACGCCGTTCGTTGCACAAGCTATACTTGTGTCTTTCTAATTACGGGAGGAAATCATTACAAGGTTAATAATATCATTCGGGGGATTCTTCTTCCAAAGCTAGAGGTTTGAACCGGCGATAATAGTGCAGATCGAGGAAGAATAGAAACGCACCTTGTATGATAACCCCCACACCATTGCCTACAATGAACGGATTTTGCCACACAAGGATTACGAGCAGGACTCCCACAACTTGATAGATGACATCCAATCCAGTGTTTATTTTGAGAATCCTGGCTAGTTTGTCAGCTGGTTCGTCTTTCTGCTTGAAGAGGGTGTATGATGCAACAATGCCATCAATGACCGCCCATAACATCGCCTGAAGACCAATTCCCTGAACTATTGGAAATGTGGTAAAGAAAAGAATCAAACCAACAATGAAACTTCCTAGGCTCCATACAAGTAGTGTTTTACCAAGACCTCGTGAGAGTTCCAATTTCGTTTCCAAGAATATTCGCCCTGTCTACTATCGATTTCCGATAGATAAATGAAATGGATTCGGGATATTCTGGAAGTCTGAAGTTCAATAATGCCTTCAGATAACTCTTTGTGGAATTCCAGCAAGATACAAAACATCCCCTCACGAAGTATCAGCTAGCCATTCAGATCGACCTAACATTGGCGTATGAAATCACTCGCTTTCTATTCTGATTGGCTATCCGAACTTACAATCGCCCTTCGAGTTTCATTCTTGGAACAATGAAGAGGAGCACTATCAGAGCGATTCCCACTATGGCAACACCAGCTGCTAAGGCTATCATCATCGGATTCGGACCTGGTGGCGGTGTTGTCCCCGTGGTTGTAGTTGATGTTGTCTCGGTTGTGGTAGTGCTGGTTGTAGTCGTTGTAGTATCAGTATCTGGGAGCACAGACACTAGTACTGAATCCCTTGCCTGATTATCTCCTTCATCTGTAACGACCAAAGTGAAGTTGTATATGCCCGGCACGAGAGCATCTATATCAACAACAATCTGCGACCCGTTCCAACTTCCGTCATAAAGAACCGTTTCATTTCTCAGCAGGACATACGTCACTGTTCCTGCATCACTGACATTCCAAGAAACACTATGGCCAGTTGTACCCACTTCGTATATGATGTCTTCAGGAGAGCTGATAATTGGAACGACAGTGTCGACTACCTCAACGGTAACTGTATCGCTTGCTTGGTTCCCTGTTCGGTCGCATATGGTCAGTGTGATGTTGTACTCTCCAACTGAAAGACCATCAACGTTGTATTCGATATTCGAACCGTCCCAAGATTTACTCTTGATAAGTATGCCATTCCTGTGTATATTGTAGGTCTGGGGATTTAAGTCAGAAACATCCCAGCTTATTGAATTTCCTGTCGAGCCCAGTTCATATTCCACGTCTGCTGGCGAATCAATGGTGGGGGCAATAGTATCTGTCACAGAGACAATGACGGTGTCGCTTGCATAATTATCACTAGAGTCATGAAGGATAATCATAACACTGTGTGAACCAAGGGAGAAACCATCGACACCATATTCTACGTTGGAGCCATTCCAGGATGAGTCTAGAACAATGCTGCCATCCACATGTATCTCATATGACGACGGGTCTAAATCAGAAGCATTCCAGTTGATTGTATTTCCTGTTGCACCCAGCTCGTAGTCTATATCTTCTGGACGATCTATTTCTGGTGAAGTAGAATCGAAAACTGTTACGAACACACTATCTATCGAAATCTTGTCTAGAGTATCATTGATACTGATTGTATAGTTGTACACGCCGATATCCAGTCCATCTACATCCACTGTGAGATTTACACCATCGGTACTACCGGAATCTATCACACTGCCATTTCTATAAACTACGTATGAATCTAAACGCAGGTCTGATGCTTCCCAGGTTATTGAATTGCCCCCTGCACCCAATTCATAGCTGAAATCTTGGGGGTGATTCAGTCTTGGAGCATACAAGTCGAGTATACATGGATGGTTGTCTACATTGGTGGCAAGACCATCTACTAGATATGAGCCTGAACCAGCATAATCTGACCAGCAATTTCCAATGGTCCCATTATCCCAAGCGGTAGATTGACTATCATCAAACCCATTGTAATGATGATTATAGCCAATACTATTGCTGTAGAAAAGATTATTCTCAGATGTGTCGTCCAATTCTATTCCCACGCCATTTTGAATAACCGTGTTGTTGAGAGCAATGCAATCATCTGAATCATCAAAATTGAAGCCGGTCAACTCGTTGTAAGTTGCATTATTGTCTGTCAGGTTCAAATTACTTGACTTCGCGAAGTTGTAACCATAATACAGATTGGAGATTGCAGAATTTTCTTCAAGACTGTAATTGACTACCGAATCAAAGGAGAATCCCAGCAGGTTAGCAACAGCGGAGTTGTTTGTGAGTATCCAACCATCAGAATTCTCCAAACTGAACCCGTTGAATGAATTGCCAGTAGCACTATTTGTTTGCAGATAGCTGTTATCCGTCTCGACGATAGAGATTCCATCATTTGCATTTTGAGTGGCTCGGTTACCGGTAAGATTGAGATTGGTTGAGCTGTCAATCCAGAAGCCGCACTTACCATTATCATTTGCAAGGTTATTTGTTAGATTACAGTTCACGGCGTATTCAACAAAGAACCCGTAATTCGTGTTGTTTCTTGCTGTGTTTTGGTTCAATGCGATGTCTGTTATCGTGTTCCAATGAACACCAGCTAGGTGAAATCCATTATCCGAATTCAGCTTTGCAGTGTTATTGTGGAACACTATGAAATCCGAATAGGAACTGTAGAAACCATGATGGGCATTCCCAAGTGCTGTGTTGTTTTCCAAATGGATGTGGTTTGAATTGCGTATATTGAAACCATGATTGAGACTATTAATCGCCGTGTTGTTTTCAAATATGCAATCTTGTGACCGGAGTATCCTATATGTATTAATAGAATTATCCACCGAGGAAGTTCCTCTGATTGTACAATTGTCAGAAAATAGCAGAGAAACGCCCTCCGTAGCATTTTCATAAAGCCCGCTTTCAACCTCTACGAAGGAGGAATCGACAATCACCAATTGCCCATATTGGCTACCGTCGATTTGTGTGCCGGTAACTCCGTTGAAATAGCCCAGCGTTTTTCCATTGACGGTGTTTCCATCTTCGCTCTTTATCCACTCTCTCAGTGAACTAACATCCAGGAACATCCCGCATTGCTGAAATGAATTGTTGTACAGTGAACATTGGTAGGCATCTCTTGTGATGTGCATTCCGTGTTTGCTGTTTGAAATACTATTGTTCAAGAATGTACTCCCAAGAACCATGTTAAGATAGAATCCGGATTCACTGTTATTGCTCACTTCGTTCATAGCGAAATTGGAGGCGTCATCATAGTGGAGATTCAGACCGACCTGATTTTGGCTTACTACATTTTGCGTAAAATTAGATTCTTCCGTGTTTATCCAGAAGCCATCCTGGGAATTGTTTATCGCATCATTTCCAGAAATTAAGGCGTTATAGCCAGAGATATAGAATCCGTGTCGGTTTTCTGTGGCTGTGTTGTTTGATGCTGTCATGTTTTCGGAAGAAAGGAGAAAACCAAATTCGTTCAAGCGAGCGGTATTGTTGATCACGTAACTCCTGGGGGAAGAGTGCTGTAAGATACCGTATTTGCTAGCAAGCACAGTATTATTTCTGATTGTTGTGTTGGTGCAGAATGCAAATTGAATTCCCCGTGATGCATTGTTGTATGTGCCATTTGCAAGCGTAATATTATTGCAGTTCACAAGGATGGTCTGCCCGTGGGTGCTTGCATCTATCTTGGTGTTATTCAAATTCTTGAGATACGCAAGCTCTTTGCCGTTAACCGTGTTTCCTGACACATCGTGCGTGATCCAGTACTCGATTTGATCATTATTTGAGATAACGAGACCGTTGTTTTGGAAAGTATTGTTGGCAATTGTGGAATTGGATGTCTGTTCTAGGTTTATAGCAGATTCGGAATTGTTGGCGAAAGTGTTATTGATTATAGCGCACTGGTTGGATCCCCACAGTTTAATTCCTTGGTTGCTTGTTTCAGAAATAGTATTGTTCTTGAAAGTACAGTTGTCAGAAACGCTAAGCCAGACGTTGCTTAGATGATTTTCCATCTTGCAATCCTGAATGGTTCCATTAGGTGCTGAGAAAAGATATATGCCAGGATTATTGGTGGGGTTCGTTGCAGATAGCAAACAATTCTTGATTAGGTAATGCACAGTAGTTGACGTGATTTCAATGCAATGGCCATTAGTTGTGATGTTTAGGCCCTCGATTCTATACGGATTCTCCGCTGTTCCGTTTCCTGGCCACCCCTGAGTTTCGAAATCACTATCACTTGTGATGGAAATCGGGTCATGTGGAGTATAAGCGGCTTCGAAACTCCTATCATCGAGCGTGGCATGCGATGATGAGGTATGTGTTCCAGCTGCTTGAGCATTTCTGAGCACAAGCAAAGCAAACAGAAAGAGGAGGATTTTGTACTTCATAGATGATGCGCCTTCAAGTTCTTCCTTGCGTGCTTTGTCCGAATATAAATCCAGCGCAACCTTTGTGAATCTGTGAGCCCATTATCCTAACCTCACGACGAATACCGGGACACTATCAATTGAATTCAAATCGTACTAGCACTGACGTACGAATCCATGCGTTCCTTTTCTGATTAGTTGTCTGAACTCACAATCGCCCTCCGAGTTTCAATCGATTCATCAATACTTGGATGGAATTCATCAGCTTATCCCATGCCGATTTCCCCTCATCTCTCTTATTCAGTGAGGAGTGACTCACTTCTATGTCACCAGCAGAGGTCAGTTTCGGTATCCACCCTGCGGCGTTTGCTGCAGTAAAGAGATGAGCTTCAACATTGGGGTACGACAGATGCGATACAACTATCCCTGATTCACTCTTTGCCCCCTGTCCTTCAATATCCAAGGAAACGACCTTTAGTAGGTGTTCTGAAAAAAGCCTTTTGATAGTAGACTCATTAGTACGCTTCAATTTGCCCCGCCAAACACGCACTATTGTATTTTTGTCCTAGTAAGTTCTTTGTTTCTCTTTGCAATGTTAGATTCATTCAATGGACTAGACCTGATTTTCCTAACGAGCTTTATACCTTCATCCATAGATTCCTGAACCAACCTAGAAGCCATAGGTGAATGCTGCAGTTGACAGGAGGAATATTGCGAGATAGTAAGTAATCATGGTGACAGGTTCATCATACTGAAAGCGATGATGGAATTCTCTTACTCCAATCAATGAGTCGGAAATTATGAAGAAGATCGCTCCAATGATTGGAAGAACACCAAGTAGGATGTTCGCTGAGAACCATAGCATCACAGATGAACTGAGTGTTAATGAAATCAGGAGGGCGTAGAGATCGACAGCTGGGAGCAGCTCGGTTGGTTCTTCCGCACTTCTGATGTATCGATGAAATACGCCCACATATACCATCATCGCGGATAGACTAGCAACAAATGCCCCAATAGAAGTGAGTGTGAGGTTCCTCAAGGCATGAAATATGAAATTGGCCGTGTATAGGATATGGCTGATAAGAAACAAACCCAACCCCGACAAAATATCATACTCCATTGCGATATCTCCCATTCCACAGAAGGCTAAAGCCGTAAGGAGAAGAAGAGAGAAAATGCCTGCTAAATTTGCAAAGAGTAGAACATATAGAACTGCAGAGAAGGCAGGAATTGCTTTTAGCATTGTTGTGAAAGGAGTTCCGGTCATCGATTTCCATTCGAGGACAATATAGATTATCGCACAGGTCCAAAATATGATGCCATACAATACAAGATTCATGTTCTTGTTGATTTGATTTCTGCCCTTTATAATTGATGAAAATCCTACTCAAAACGAAAAGAATGCCCGTAAACCCTTTCTTAGTAAAAGTCTAATATAAGGAGGTCAATCGCTCAGGCTACAACTATTTCGCAGAGGAGAGAGATTTGGTAGATTCTCTGTGGATTACTATCTGCAGGCTTTGGTGGAGAGTCAAAGGAGATCAGAGTAGACCCAACGCAATGAGGAGCATAAAGAAAAGGAATGACACTGGTTCAAAGACCAGGTACAAAATGTTCAGGGGGCCTTCCAGACCACCAGGCTCGATTGGGATGATGTTGTGCCATCGCAGGACTGACCAGACTAGTCCGACCAGCAAGTAGACCAGGATTAAGATACCGATTTTCTTGGCTATACCCATGAGGGTTCCTCCATTTGTTTCTCTACTAGAACACGAATTCAGATAAATCGTCCTTGTCTGTCCGTCGGCGGCAATGATGGTGTTAGACCAGAGATACTATATTTCGAGTTTCATCCGCCACCTGCAAAGATAGGTAGAATATCGATCTGGTCCCCGTCACCGATGAGCGTGTCTAGCCCCTGCATTCGAAGAATGGGCACGTCATTGATACTGACAACTACATCTCCATTCAGTTCCCCTTTTTCGGGATCGTAGATGTATGATCTGAAGATCTGGTCGTGTTTCTCTATCAAGTGAACAAACAGATCCCTGACCCTGCTTCCGCTAGACATTTCCAGCGAGTCATTTTTGGTTTCGAACTTCGAAGCAAAGAGCCCGAAATAATTGACGACGATGCTCATCAAATCACCTGCTCACAATGTAGAGAGATCTGAACCGTTTTCAACATTGTGGCTGCGGCCAGATTACCTGAGCAAGTCCTATATTGAAGGGTGACAAAGGGAGTTGGAGGTAGATATGATATGAAGACGACCCTCTCGGACTCTGAGCTCAAACGGTATGAACGCCAGATGATGATTTCGGACTGGGGAGTGGAGGGACAAGAGAAACTGAAGGAAGCCATAGTGCTTGTTGCTGGAGTCGGCGGTCTTGGATGTCCTGTGACGCTCTACCTGACTGCAGCGGGTGTAGGCCGGCTTGTGCTGGTTGACTATGACTATTTTGAGCTTAGCAATTTGAATCGTCAGACACTCGGATGGCAGGAGGATATTGGTCAACCTAAGGCAGAAGCCGTTGCGAAGAAACTCCTTGCGCTGAATTCGAATGTTGAGATTGACGCCCGTGTCACCGAAATCAACGAAGACAGTGTTGCTAGGCTTCTCAACGGTGCCGATGTGGTGGTCGACGCGATGGACAACTGGCCGACTCGATTTTTATTGAACCAAGAATGCGTGAACCAGAAGAAGCCGCTTGTGCATGCCGGAATTCATGCTCTTTATGGTCAGGTTACTACGATTATCCCTGGGAAAGGCCCATGCCTTCGATGTATTCTGCCCGACACCCCAAAGGAGGTCTCCACGTTTCCAGTTGTAGGGGCAACCCCCGGTCTGTTTGCTATGCTGCAGGTCATGGAGGTCCTGAAACTGATTGTTGGATTCGGAGAAACGCTGGTAGGTCGGATTCTGCTCTTCGATGGTTGCCGTATGGACTACACGTCAACACCCGTACAACGCAGGGAGGATTGTCCCGTGTGTTCCGAGCTTCAATGATGATGGAAACAGCGTAGAGTCCAGCCCTCATGCTGGATGCTGGGCATGCAGGAGTGGTGTGGGTAGGAATAGCGTACTGCTTGGCTTCTGCTTGAGGAGAAGTAGAATGTAATGATACTCACGACAAAAACGCTCCCACTGAGTTCCATGATTTGCTCTTTCTAAGGGCATCTCTAACTCTAGCTCCAAGTAATCGGCATGCCCGAATCAACAGTCAGTGGCGGTATCCTGAATACGTTCTCGTGCCTCCAGATATTTCTCGTCATCATTTCTCTTTTGTAAGATGTTAACTAGAAATAAGAGAAAGTAAACGAGTTGGCCTATATAACCAACTCATTTATGGAAAAATGCTATTCCGGCTTGAAGTATTCTATGTCTGTCAGCCCGCCCTTCCGTTTTGACTTGTCCTTGAGTACAGCAGTCACTCGCATGCCAATCTTCGCTTCGCTGCCCTTGATATCACCAAGCTGGTGAATGAGCCCGCCGTCAGTTTCATCAATCCTGATGAACGCCACTACTACAGGCGCTGCCAGTTTCTCGCTATCTCTGTCTTCATATGTCACTGTATAAGTGTCAACGACACCACTCGCTGGCACTTCCTGATACTCCCGAAGACTCTCGAAGCACTGTTCACAGTACATTCGGGGAGGCATGTAAGTTATGCCACATTTTTTGCAGGGGGTGGCGAGTAGTTTTCCTTCATCTCTAAGTGCCATGAAGAACTTCTCACCGGCTATGCCTGCAGTATAGATATAGTCAGCCTCCATATCTCCTACAAGATGGTGGAGTTTCAAAGGATTCGTTATTTTATCGAATGACATTTTGCTAGTCCTCCTCGATTGGTTCGAAATATTCAATGTCTCTAACAGACCCAATTCTCTCTTCTTCTGGTTTCCAGACCGCACGGAGTTTCATTCCGATGTGCAAGTCATCGGGTTTGCAGTTTCCTACAAGGTGGAGTATTCCGATGCCTTCAGATGCACCATCGAGATCAATAACTGCAACAAGAATCGGTTCATCTATTCGGTTTGCATCAGCATCAAGATAGGATATGGAGTATGTATTTATTGTTCCAGTATCCTTGACCTGAACCCATTCATCTGTTGAACGGAAACACTGCGCACAGAACATCCTGGGAGGTACTATTACTCGCCCACACTCTCGACAAGCGCGTCCAATGATTTTTCCATTCTTCAATCCTTCCAAGAACTTGCTATATGCGATGCCTGCACTCCAGACATATTTGGCATTTGGTCGCCACCGGAATGCGATAGCATCTTCTGCCTTGAGCTCAGAGTCGCGAAGGTATTCGCCTGGAACTTCTTTCATTTTCTCACTCATCTCTATCATCTCCTGAATACTGTAACTGTGCCAACCTGCATGAGGTCTCCCCACGCCTGGCACACACCAGTTTCTGCTCCATCAACTTGCCGTTTCCCAGCTTCATTTCTCAGTTGCCAGAAGGCCTCACAACATTTCATCAACCCGGCAGCTGCAATAGGATTTCCCACTCCCAATAAGCCTCCAGATGGACATATCGGAAGGTCACCATCACGCTGAGTTACACCTTCTGCCGTAAGCTTCGGAGCTTGGCCCTTCTCTGCAAGGAGTAAACCTTCCATGTGATGCAGTTCTTTGTAAGTGAATGGATCATATGGCTCCGCAAAATCGACTTCTTTCGGTGGATTGTCTATTTTCGCCATCTTATAAGCCATTTTGGCTGCCTCAGCAACATATTGCGGGAAATAGAGGTCTCTATTTGTCCAGTAAGAACTGTCAAGAGACCAACCTACTCCATCAATCCAAACTGGAGAGTCAGTATATTTCTTAGCTACGTCCTCCGAAGCAAGAATCAGAGCGGCTGCTCCGTCACTGGGTGGACTGATATCCAATCGCTGGACGGGATAAACCATTGTTTCAGAGTTCATAACATCATCGACCGTTATCTTGGCAGCTAGCTGAGCACTCGGATGATCAAGAGCATTTCCTTTATTCTTCACAGCAACCTCAGCAATGTGTTCCTTTGGAATACCGTACTTTTTCATGTATCGGTTCATTTCCAAGGCAAAAATCCAGACAAGATTCGGGTTCAGAGGCCTGGTTATTATTGGATCCCATATGGTGCGAAATGCAGTCTGCGGATGGGGTTGACATGGGCTCATTTTCTCCTCAGCAACAACCAAGCAGGTATCAAATAATCCGGAAGCAACATGCCACCAACCTGCTATTGGCGAGAATACGCCTGTACCACCACCAACAAAGGGCCTCATATACGGTTTGCCGACTCCGCCCGCGCCATCAAGCAGATTTTCAGATTTCATATGAATACCATCAAAAGCATCTGGAGCAGTACCCATCACGACGCTCTCAATTTCACTTAGATTCATCTCAGCAGAATCAAGTGCCATCTTGGATGCGTGGTATGACAACTCTTTGCCAGTCTCCTTCAGTCTACGTCTGAAGAGTGTAATCCCAGCACCAATAACTGCTACACGTTTCTTTATCGTCATCTTCCATCTCCTCCTATTTTTCACTCCCAAGAACTAGCAGGCTGCCAGTTGCTGTGGGCACCCCACGCCATGATTGGGCAACCGCTGTATCTATATCATCCAACTGTCGCTTTCCGGCATGGCCTCTAAGCTGTAAGACACACTCCAACACCGACTGAAGAGAAGAAGCCTCAAGTAGATTACCTGCTCCCAGTCTTCCACCAGAGATATTCACTGGAGTATCTCCATCTCTACTGAAAGCGCCTTCTTCCAGGAGCTTTCCAGCTTCGCCTGTTTTGCATAGTCCAATTGCCTCTAGGTGTTGCAGTTCTTTATATGAAAACCAATCATCAACCTCTAAGAGACCAATCTCTTTTTCTGGATTCGATATTCCAGCCATTTTGAACGCCTTTTTCGCAGTCTTGCGAGCATAGAGTGCATCACTCCAATCACGTGACTCAAGCCACGGAGTTTCAGAGATCCAACTCATGCCCTTCAACCAAATGGGATAGTCTGAGAGCTCTTTGGCTTTCTTCTCTGAAGCAAGAACGAAAACAATCGCTCCGTCTGCAAGAGGACTAATATCACGTTTGGTCAAGGGATCAGAAACCTGTTCTGATTTCATGACCTCGGCGACAGACATAATCGCAGGATACGCTGCAAGCGGATTGTCAAGAGCGTTCTTTCTATTCTTTGTGACCACATGAGCGCATTGCTCTCGAGTATTACCGGACTTGGAGAGATATTTTCTCATTTCAAGACCGGCCACAAAGAACGGATTTACATCCATACTTCGATTGTATACTGGGTCAAGAGCATGGCTCACAATTCCTGTGAATGATAGCAAATCAGAGGCCTTGCTGTGAGCCTCGACTGCAACAATATCAAACAACCCCGTTTCAATCTGCATGGCTCCTGTGATTAGAGCCTGCATTCCGTCTCCACTTATTGTACAGACCGAGCGGAGGACTGCACCAAGCTGGTCAGGCACAAACTCGTCAAAAATCGAGTAACCTTCCCAGTAGTCCTCAGCACCTGTAATGAAACTGCCAACATCCTCTCTTGGATTAACTCCTGCATCCTCGTAAGCTTTGAGAGCAGCCTCAAACATCTGTTCTTTGAAGGAAACGTCGGGTGTTGTACTTCGAAAATCAGTGTGTCCAATACCAACTATAGCAACTGTCATGGGAAGTACTTCCTCCTTCTGAAATTTCCAAGATTTCTACTTTCTAACCTTGGTGAAACTGGGATGGTTTGTGGTCTCTATAAAGCCTTCCGGTAATTTGCATCCCATAACTCAAACATTCTCCAAATTGGTGGAACACATCATGTGCACTTCCTTGGATTCTAAGGGGGGATGTGCAACCCTACGAAAACGACTCGTCACGCTGCCCAAGATTATTGCTGTAACTAATGGGTCTAGCGGCGGGTCCAAGACGATAGCTGGACTCCTCTATCAGAATTCGGTCCACAATCTCCTGCCCGCTATCAAAGGCTCGACGCAACTGAATCTCCAAACTGGGCGCGTAGAAGAGGAAGGGGACAACAATTGCAGCCATAACTAACCTCAGAAGCCATAGGTCGTATGAAAAAGTTGCATCGAAGGGGACTTGATTTAGCTTGAAGCCTGCTTCAACCATCCCCCATATGGCGCATAGGAATAGGCTGAGCTGCCGGATGTACTTCTGTTTCTTGAACAAGCAAAACGTCCTCTGCATCCATTTATCATACTTTCTTCTGGACGGAATTAGAAGCACCTGATATTTTTCCAATTCTTATCGGATATCCTCAACTCTCAGGCTGTCCTTGTACGTATCCATCACAAACATTGTCAATGTTTTGTCAACTGCTGGAATTTCCCGAAGAAAATCAACGATAAACTCGTTCATCTCTCTGATAGATGAAGTTCTCACTTTGAGGATTACATCATATTCACCGCTTAGCACATGAACTCCCATTACGAAGGGATGTTTTGCTATGTCCTGACAAAACTGCCTTTGCGATAAGACGCTCTTTTCTCCTGGGGCTCTATAGCGGACAGTGATGAGAATGAAACCTAAGACTGGTCGATTGACTGCATCTGGATTTACGGAGGCAGTATATCCCTGAATGATATCCTCCTTTTCCATCTGCTTAATTCGTGAATGTACTGTTGAAATCCCTTTTCCCACACGCTCGGAAATCTCCTTCATGCTCATCTTCGCATCATTTTGGATGAGTTGGAGAATTTGCTTATCATCATCATCCAAATCATATGAAAATTTTTCAGTCATAATAGCCATAGTGCCGAATAAACTGAAAAACATTCGCTTTTTTTCGGGATAATCTTTTGAATACATCTTCATTGACACTGCAATATTAGAATGAAGTGACTAACATGGATAGAAGAATCCCGGAGTTTCTACGGCTCCTATTCACAACACCCCTTGGCGAAACAAAGGCAGTTGAGATTACATCTGATAGGTTAGATGAGCTATCTAACCATGGGGTATGCTTTGATGGCTCCTCAGTGAAGGGCTATGCAAAGGTGAACAATAGCGATCTAGTATTGAAGCTGAGGGATGAACCAATCTATGAAACTTGGGACAAGGACATGGCCTTAGCACTATGTAGAGTCTATGGTAGCGACGGAATTCCACATCCTTTAGATACAATAACTGTTTTGGAGCGCGTTGTTTCAAAGGCAAGAGATATGGGGTTCAGGTTTATGATAGGAGGTGAACTTGAATTCTTTCTCGTCAGAGAAATGGGCAAATCTGGAATAATCCCAGCAGACTCTGGCGGCTACTACGCGACTCCTCCATCAGACAGAGGGTTGTCCATTCGAAGAGATGTTGCAATGACGCTTGGAAGAATGGGGTTGCACACCACGGTTCATCATCATGAAGTTGCTAGGGGTCAGCATGAGATTGGATTGAAATTCTGTGATGTGATGGAACTCGCAGATGCAATTCTAATAGCGCGTGCAAGTATTGTAGAGCGAGCAATCCGAGATGGACTAATTGCTACATTCATGCCGAAGCCATTTGCACACGAAAATGGAAGTGGATTGCACATTCACCAGAGCCTATGGGCCCTAAACGGTGTGAAGAACTTGTTTGCAGAAGAAAACGGGAGTCTCTCGAAGACTGCTGAACATTTCGCAGCAGGTTTACTTAAGCACGCTCCTGGTCTTGCAGCATTGGTAGCTCCAACAGTGAACTCCTACAAGCGTCTCAGGCCTGGTTTCGAAGCCCCGACACAGATTGCTTGGGGTCCAAGAAACAGGACTACCATGATTCGAATCCCACATTACATGAATACTCACAGGAATGCAAGAATCGAGTTACGATGCCCTGATTCCTCCTGTAGCCCCCATCTTGCTCTAGCTGCCATATTGGCCGCAGGACTTGATGGGATTATGCAAGAATTGGAGCCACCTACTCCTAGAGATGATGATTTATTCGAATCGAAAGAAGGCGGTAGGCAGCTTCCCCCATCACTCAGTATTGCGATTTCCGAATTGGAAAGCGATAGAGTCCTTTGCCAGACTCTAGGAACGCAACTGGTAGAATGGATCGTCACTACACGATTGAATGAATGGCGAGACTATGTGTGTATAACCGGCGATCCAGGGCCTACTGAGGTGACGAATTGGGAGATTGATAAGTACCTTCTAGCTATGTGAAAGTCCCGAAAGGTTTGTATCATAGTAAGGATATCTGCAGTGCTGTGAGTTCACTATGCCTTACTATGAAAGTAGCGAGCAGTTGAAGGAGGTATTTTGCAATTTTTGGCCTCGTGCCAAGGAACAGGAACAGGTACACGAGAAACTGGCAAAGTCCGGGATTATTGTAAGATTTGATATTGAACAACCCGAAGTGCACGTGACCATTAACTTCCAAGAGAAAGGAGAAGATGGCAAACTGGGTAAACTCAGTTTTGACTCTGATGTTGAGCCAGAAATCGCTGTCTGGAGCACCTCTGAAACGACGAACAAGTTCTGGCAGGGAAAACTGAATACAACTATTGCCATGGCAAAGGGAGAGGTCAAGTTGGATGGTTCTATCGCAAAGGCTCTAGGACTTCTTTCGAAAATCAAACCTCTCTTCAAGGTCTACCCCCAGGTTCTCAAGGACATGGGGCTCGACCATATGGTACTATAGATAGTGGGGTCCTCGTTTGAAGAGTCTAAGATGTGGGGATGAAGTGGTTGTTACTCTACTTGTTGACAACAAGATTGGATGGATCTCGGATCCTTCTCACCCTCGGGCTAAGAGAGCAGGTTCATGGGCAGATTCGGCGGATGCTAATCCCCATTATTTGATTGCAGGTCATGGATTTTCAGCATTAATTGAAATAGCAAAGGGTGAACTGAAACACACTATTGTCTATGATACTGGCCCATCAGACATAGTGTTGTCAAACAATCTATCCTCCCTAGCAATTGACTTCCAACCCGTTGATTCTGTTATCCTGTCCCATGGGCACTGGGACCATTTCGGAGGGTTGATTTGGCTATTACAGAGTCTGGAGCAGGATAGCATACCGATATACATTCACCCTAGGATGTTTCTACCAAAGTCTGTTCACAAAGAAGAGAACGGCGAAGTAAGAATTCGCGAGCTTGACCCAGTCCCAACGCGTCATGAGATACGAGAGAAGGCGGGGTTATTGAAGGACTCGAGCCAGGGGGCAATAATTCATGATGACTTACTGCTAGTCTCTGGTGAAGTACCCAGACGGACCTCTTACGAAACTGGCTTTCCAGGTCATCACGCAATGATTGGTGGTAGGTGGGAACATGATGAATCCCTGATAGAAGATCAATTTGTGGCTGCCAGAACAAAAGATGGACTTGTTATTGTGACAGGTTGTAGCCATGCTGGCATTGTGAACATGGTCAAATATGCCATGGAGCTTACCGGTGAAGAAAAAGTCGCTGGGATTATTGGCGGATTTCATCTGGCCAGAAAAAACGAATCTATCATTGAAGCTACTGTTCATGAGTTGAAAGAATTGCAGCCTGGTTTCGTAGCTGCAACCCATTGCACCGGTTGGAGCGCCCAGCAGTCCATCAGCTCCGCTTTAGGCAATGTATCTGTTTATTCGAGTGTCGGAGACCAATATTCTTTCAACTAGCTCTAACGCAATGTATATATTTGGAAAATTATGATGTATGGGTGAGAATCATTAACCATAGTTAATAGAGAGATGAATACAATGGCTCAAGCAATCAAAAAAGACATGACAATCGCTGAAGTAGTGATGAAGTGGCCAGAAACAGCAGGAACTTTCATGGAGTGGGGTCTCCATTGCTATGGCTGCGCTGTCGCCAAATATGAAAACGTTGAACAGGGTGCTGTAGCACACGGAATTGACCCCGACAAGCTTGTAGAAGCACTAAATGAAAAGGTAAAGAAAGACGAGGAGTAGACACGTTCTACTTCTCATTCGGCCTATTTCTGCCGTATAGCCTTCCCGACTCTTCTTCGGACATTTCAAAACTATGTTCTGGGTCTGGAAAGGACCCTTCTCGAACTTCTTTTGAGTATTCATTCACAGCATCCTTGATGACTTTGCGAGTATTGGCGTACTTCTTCAAAAACTTGGGATTGAATTCGTCGAAGAGACCCAGCATATCCCAAATGACTAGGACCTGTCCATCGCAGTGAGATCCTGCACCAATCCCAATCGTAGGAATATCGATGGACTCAGTGACCATTTTTGCAGTCAGTGACGGAACAAGTTCAATAACAAGTGAGAATGTACCTGCTTCTTCTAGCGCAACAGCCTGTGATACGAGGCTCTCGGTTGTTTCCTTTGTTCTTCCTTGGACACGATAGCCACCAAGTTCGTAGATAGATTGCGGTGTCAGTCCTATGTGCCCCATTACTGGTATACCCGCATCCACTACCGCCTGGACTATCTCAACAACCCTGTCAGTCCCTCCCTCGATCTTGACAGCTTCTGCGCCTCCCTTCTGAAGCATTTTCCCGCAATTTTCAAGAGCCTGCTCCGGACTTACTTTGTATGACATAAATGGCATATCGCCAACAATGAAACTATCCGGCTTTGCTCTGGAAACTGCTGCACAATGATGAATGACATCCTCCAATGTCACGGGGATGGTGCTCTCATATCCGAGCAGTGAATTACCAACCGAGTCTCCAACTAATATCATGTCCACTCCACATTCACTGACAATTTTGGCAGTGGGGGCATCATATGCAGTCAGCATCACGATTTTCTTGCCCTTCTCTTTCATCAACCGAATTTTGTGGGTTGTCATTCTAGCCAAGGGTATATCGCCTATCCGATTGAAGTCAGATATGTTATTTATGTAGTTCCCATGCGGAATCATTACTGTATATACAATTCTATTGCAAGCGAAAGATGATTCACACTGACAAATTCTTTGCTCACGGTCGCTTCCACATAGGTCATAGCGAGACATTATTCATGCGCAGGTACTTCTTGTAAATTTCCATTCCTATGATTGCTGGAGCTGCAGCCAAAATGCAGATAATCCAGTCATAGGTGGTTAATGGAATGAAATAGAAATGCAGTCCAAGGGGAGCCAAAATGGCCTGCGCTATTGGAACATACATCAGAAGCAAGTGTGCTAAGTATATGAGTCCGAGAAGGAATGCATATCGCCAGATTCCTGGTTCTCTGATTCCATCAATAAGTGGAAGATTGATGCGTCTTATTACGAGAACCATCGAGCTCTCAACTAAGAGAAGAATAGTGAGTAGCATCACGGTGGCTTTGACGGAGCTGGTAATTGCAAAGGGTTCATTGGTAAGGGGGTCAATCCAGTCTGCATAGAAGCCTGCTTGATTTTCTGCAAATAGTGGAATAATGCTACCCCAATTAGAATATGTGAGTCCATAGACGATAGCGGCTCCGATGGTCATCAATACAATGCTTAATCCCATGAATTTCGCAAGATTCTTGGTAATTATCTCCTCGCTGTCTCGTGGTTTCTCCTCCATTGCTCTAGGAGATGTCTTGTCAAAGACCAATGCGAGTCCGGGGAAAGAATGAGTAGTAACTACAATATAGAGGCTCTGCCAAGCTGTCAGCATATTGAAACCCGCAGGCAAGAGGAACATACCTCCAAAGAATACAATTGACTCAAACAGATTTATGGCAACATAGAAGTAGACCATCATGCGGATCTTGTTGAAGAGTCCTCTACCCTCATGTACACCAGTAACAATAGAAGAAAAGCTGTCATCAGTAATGACTAGGTCTGCAGCCTCTTTTGCCACATCAGTTCCTGTTATCCCCATGGCAATGCCTGCGTCACTCATGGCTAATGCCAAGGCATCATTAACTCCGTCTCCCGTCATTGCTACAACTTTCTTCTGGTCCTGGTATCTCTCTACAATCACCTGTTTGTGTTCTGGATTTACCCGCGCAAACACATTGACATTCTGAAAGTCTTCAGGCGATATTTCATCTATTTGGCTTCCTTCAATTGCAAGGGAATTGGGCTTGAGTATATTCAGGTCTGCGGCAATTGTCTTAGCCGTGGCAGCGGCATCTCCTGTTATCATTATCACATTGATGCCAGCACTATGGCAGGCATTCACAGCTTCTTTTACTCCTCCTCTGGGAGGATCAACAATACATGCAAACCCGAGATAGGTCAAGTCAGTTTCTGTTTTCTCTCTTGCATGGGGATTACTCGGAATAGACTTCATGTTCTTATAAGCCAAGGAAATGACACGATATCCCTTCGTCGCAAAATCAGTGGTCATCTTCGTTATTCTATCTCTCATTTCTGAGCTCATTTCGGTGGGCTTCTTTGAACCATCACGTTTGGTACATCTAGGCAGCAAAATCTCTGTGGCACCTTTCACAAATGCGATGTAGCTATTTTCGTCACGACAGATTTTTGACATCCGTTTTAGGTTAGACTCGAAAGGAAACTCCATCATAACTGGATATTTCTTCTCAATTTCGTCCTCGGCTAACCCACTCTTTCTAAATAGAGTAAGCAGAGCCGCATCCGTTGGGTCCCCCATGGGAATGTGGACGATACCCTGCTCAGGTAGTTTCTTCGTTATTATCTCGGAGTCATTATTGATGCCGCCGCATACCAGCAGCTTGTGAAGACTCTTCCATCCTAACACATCAGATACTCTAACCTCGTCTTGTGGTTCGAATGTATCCAGAGGCGTTCCATCCTTGACACGGTAAATTCCTCCCTCGGGGATGTAACCCGCGCCTGACACCGAATACAGATTTTCAGTATCCCAGATGTATTTTACCGTCATCTGGTTTCTTGTCATGGTTCCTGTCTTGTCAGAACAGATTAGGCTGACTCTTCCAAGGCTCTCGACAGCTGAGAGGTCTCTAATGATGACTCCCATCTTTGCCATTGCCAAGACACCAGTCAGAAGTACAATAGTGGACAACAAGGGAATGTTGATGGGCATTATAGTCATTGCCTTAGTAATCCCTGAAGTTAGCGTGTCCGCAATGGTAATGGGATCAAGCATTATTGGTTGACCAGTGAGAAGCGGTCCCCAAATGAGTGCCCATGTGACTGAGAGAATCATTAGAAATATCGCAGCGATTGCCAAGTATTTTGCCAGCCGATTAATTTTACTCCGTAGCGGAATATCGCCCGTATTGAGCTCCTCAAGAGTCCCTTGAATCTTGCCAATCTCTGTTCCAGAACCAGTTTCGGTTGCAATGACTCTTCCAGTGCCAGTTGCAACATATGTTCCGAAGAAGGTCATATTCTTTCTATCTGTTAGTGGGGCATCTTTCTCAACAATAACCGAGGCATTCTTGTCAACTGGAACACTTTCTCCAGTCAGAGAGGCTTCATTCACTGTCAGATTATTCTCGTTTAGAATCCTCGAGTCAGCTGGAATTTTATCTCCTTGTTCGAGTATCATAATGTCCCCTGGGACAATCTCCTCTGGGGGCAGATTGAGCTGAGCACCATCACGTACTACTCGAGCTTCACCGGCTGATAGCTTCTCCAATGCTTCAAGCTTTTTCTGAGCTCGAAACTGCTGGAAGATTGCGACGAAACAATTGACGGTCACCACACCTAGCCATAGAAGAGCTTGACCAATCTGGTTTTCACTAGATTGGAAAAAGTATGCAAGAATCAAAAGAGCGAATGAACTAACGAGGTAGATGTTGATCAGCCAATTCAATATTGGAGCGAGATAGACTTTCCAAAAGGAGCCCTTCACCTTCTTGATTGTATTTAGCCCGTGGAATGCCAATCTATTCTTTGCTTCACCGCTTGAGAGACCTCGTTCTGAGTTCGATCCTAGAGAACTAACAACATCATGAGCAGACATGGCATGAAAGCTTCTATCAGTGTCATCTGCAGTTTCTGCAGTCTGTGATGTCACATTATCTACCTCTCAGCTTGTGGATGGTGAATCATGCATTGGTGCAAATAAATGAACTTATGCCAGAGTTGTCCATGATTCATCAATGGAACACTTACCTGTATCCACTCCAGTTTTTCTAAATGCGGGTATTTCATCTTTTCCCAGTTGATACAAACTACGATGCTTTTTCAAAAACTGATATAGATAGAGAATATGCACAAAATGGGACGCGCCAAGATTCCTTGAAAGCCTAAATGACAACAGTTAACGTACATCACTCCATCCACAAATACCTCCGGGGCATATAGAATGGTTAATTGCTTAATTGTTTACTTCTCTCAGATGGGCTCAACGGCGAAAGTTGCTAACTTATTATCGGAAGGTTTGGGAGAACAGGGTTGGTCAGTTAATATGGTCAACATGTTGGAGGACTCGTGTCCACCGGTTGAGCACTTTGATGTCATAGGCATTGGGACACCAACATTTTTCTTCCGGCCTCCTGCTCTTGTTACAGAATTTGTTGACGAAATTTCTTCACTAGAAGGCCGAGCGTTCTTTGTTTTTGCTTTGTATAGCCTTCATGTCGGAGACACAGGCAACGATATCAGAGAGCGATTAACACAGAACGGAGGCCGTGACATAGGCTATGTGAAAATAAGGGGTGCCAATCACTTCCCTGGGTATACAAGAAAAGGAATTCTTTTTTGTCCTGAAAATCCAACCGAAGCCGAGCTGGACGAAGTATCAGAATTCGCCAATTCCTTGATTTATAGATACCACGAGGATGAGGTAGCAGTACAAGAATCGGACCCCAAAGCTCCTAGAATGTATAGGCTTGAAAGACTTGCTTCCAAGAGATGGGTGACCAACAATCTGCTTAGCAGAACTTTTTCTGTTGATGAAGAAGCCTGCATAAGTTGTGGCAAATGTGTCAGTGTATGCCCGACCAAAAACATCCTTCTT
Organism: uncultured archaeon; assembly: GCA_964648855.1. Classification (GTDB taxonomy): domain Archaea; phylum Asgardarchaeota; class Thorarchaeia; order Thorarchaeales; family Thorarchaeaceae; genus TEKIR-14. Next base: position 9,205 of record CAZYLT010000001.1, on the reverse strand, counting down.
GATGACGATGGAATCCCAAAATGGGGTCATGATTGCATTCTTTGTTTGTCTTGCGAAATAAACTGCCCAGAAGATGCAATCTCATGCATTTTAGACTCTGGCTTAATGGGTCGGATAATTGACTATAACATCAAGAAGGGCATCGAGGACCCATGTGTAGAATACAAAGAAATCTGACGCCCTGAAATCTATGACATTTTGGGCACTAAACCCAATATTCACTTATATTATGCGATTGAGTTTTTACTAATGAGGTACCACTTTGTCGCTTGAACCGATACTAAAAAGCGTCCAGAAAAACTTGAATGAAGGAAACGTTAAACTTGCATTGCTAGATCTGAAATCTGCGAAAGGTATGGCGCCAGATGATTGGCGTGTTGCATACTACTCTGGCAGATGCTATCTTGAAACTGGAGAAATAGAGAAGGCTATTGAACACTTTAAGAAGGCTCATTCTGTACAACCCTTGCCTGAAGTCAGTTATTTCCTGGCAATGTCTTATGTCAAGCATAAGAGTTGGGCTGATGCGGCATCCGTTGCAGAAACTGCGCTTGAGAATGATGTAGATGATGTAACCACTAAAGCTGCATTATACTATATCAAATCTGGTGCAAGCATGGAGCAGAACAAGCTTGATGATGCAATTGCCGCAGCAGAAAAGGCTGTGGAACTGGTCCCCAGCGATGAGCAGTATAAGACTCATCTCGAACGACTAAAGAATGCAAAAGGGTAGTTAGGCATCTAAAACCACAGATAGATAATTACCTCTACAACGGCGGCTAGGATTAGAAATGCCGCCAGCATTTTTATGTCATATTTTGTCATATTGCCAAAGAGGCTATCGTAGTAGTATTTCTTATCATAGTCTGTCATATATTTTGATTCTTCCAAGAATGACTGATATGACATCTGGGCATTTTCGTGATTTCTATAATTGATTCGACTGGTCACTATCATTATGATAACGCCAGCTAAAATAGTGAGTTGGGCACCTAGAATTCCGAATGCATAGGAAACTATTGGAAGCGCCAAATAGAAGAAAATCAGGAAAAGTAGATTGAACAGTGCTAGTATTCTCCAACGAAGACCCAATTCTTTGAAATAAGGTGTTGCCAATCTACGGAGTCGGGAATCAACAAAGTGCCTTGCCGATGATTCATTAAGGTCATTGATCTCGAAAACGAGGGTCCCTTCGTCTGCATAATAATGAAATAGCCTGCAATGAGGGAAAGGAATCTCTCTATACTGAACATCAATTTTTGATGCGTTTAAATTTGTTTCTCTCTCGAAGTAATCGGAGAGGTTCAATTCGTCTATTATTGCCGCTATCAGGGTGCTCAGTCTGCTAGCAGTATTGGCTTCGGATGTATTAGGGTCCCGAAGCTTGTCATCTACCCAATCAGCCTCGTCAAAACAGCTCTCATCAAAGAATCCTCTTTGCATTTCATTGAACAACGTAAGGGCTGATGCAAATAGACCGACTAGGGCTATTGGTGAAATCATATCCAACTCAATGCCGGGTACCTCTGACTTGAGAACCAGCATCAAAACAGCAATCCCTGCACTGGACGCCATGGTAAGGACCGATGCATGTCGGTCTATCTCATATGCATCTCCATCATAGGCTGTCACCGCACCAATCTCTCTCATATACTCTGAAAATTCAGTCTTCCATTTGTAGTATCTCAGAGATGCAGTGTAGGAAAACACGATTAGAATGGAAGATATCGCTACTTCACTGATAATAGATATCGATACGGATAAGTCGGGAAACACAGCAATCAGGAGAAGCTGGATGAAGGTCACAACCAATATGAGAAATGAAGGAATTACAGCGAATCGATAGGGATGCACAGCTAGAAGCCATTTATAGCCTGGAAATTTCTGTTTTGCTGCAAACCTTCCTGCTAGTCTTCGCACTTCTGCTTCATGTTGAGCAGTCAGTTCTAGTTGCCCATCTGGCGTCAATCTAATTTTGGCTTTCTGATCCAAATCATTGGATGGCGCTCTTGCAACAACTTTCTTCTCTATGCCCGCCTCTCTTAGTACTTCTCTTGCTACTCTCTCCAAACCTGCTTCTTGCACGATGACCCACCGCACCAATACCTTTCGTCGGTAGTAGTCTTATGTGACTATGATATCTTAATATTTTCTAGGATTTTGTGCTCTTTTGTTTTACTAGTCTGGTAGAGAGAAGCTTGGTTAAAGCTCGTCAAGAGCTGAATGTATTCTTTCTGCAGCAACTTGTAGGTCAGTTTTTGATTTCGCAAAACACAGACGTAAGTGCTCATCTCCATGTTCACCAAATGCAGCTCCAGGTACAGTAACAACTGCTGCCTGTTCATAGAGAAACTTGGCTGCATCTTTAGATGACATCCCAAACTTGGAGATATTTGGGAACAGGTAGAATGCACCTGCTGGCTTTGTAGAATGAATCATGTCATGGCTGCATAATTCTTTGTGAAGGAAGTTTCTTCTCTGCTGCAATTGAGTGACCATTTCGTTGACCGATTTGCTACCCCTTTCCAAGGCTGCAAGAGCAGCCCGCTGCGATATAGATGATGCGCACGTAACATAGAATTCCTGAATCTTATTCATCTCTTCAACGATTTTGCTATTTCCAACTGCATAACCTACTCTCCATCCGGTCATGGAATATGATTTTGAGAAACCAAAGACTGTGATGGTTCTCTCCTCCATTCCTGGTATTGATGCGATGCTTACATGTTCCTCTCCGTTGTACACTATCTTCTCGTAAATCTCATCAGATAGCACCAGCAAGTCGTGCTGTTCAGCAACGTCAGCAATTTCCTTCAATTCTAACCTATTCATCATCCCTCCTGTTGGATTGCTGGGGGTGTTTATGATGATCATTTTTGATTTTTCACCAACAGCTCGTGACAATTCGGTGGTATCAAAAGCGAAATTATTCTCCTCTCTTACTGGAACTGCGACCGGCTTGCCACCTGCAAATCTAACTTGCCTACTGAAACTCTCGTACCCCGGATCTGGAATAATGACTTCGTCGCCCGGATTGAGTGTTACTAGAATTGCAAGGGATAAAGCTTGCATTGCACCAGAAGTCACAATGATCTCGGATGCTGGATCTGCGATTATCGAGTTTTCTTCCTCCAATTTATCTGAAATAGCGGCTCTCAAATCCAAATAACCTGAATTTGGCGTATAGCCGGTGAATCCTTCATCCATGGCTCTCTTGGCTGCTTCAATGATGAAACCAGGTGTGGGGAAGTCTGACTCTCCAATTTCCAAGTGTACTGCTTTTGTATCACCGAGAGACAGGTTGTACATCTCCCGAATGCCAGAATGGCTGACGCTTTTCGATCTATCTGCAATTTGCTCTTTGTTTCTCTTCATCCTTTGACCTCCGAAACTGCCTCCTCCATCGCAATGCAGAGAATCTCCAAATCCTGCTGACTGTGTGCTGCAGATATTCCGTGGCAAAACAAATGGCTGGGCCAGAAGTAGATACCCTTCTCAAACATCGCCTTCTGAAAGTCTCCATATTTCTCGCGATCCACACCAAAGGTGGATCGATAATCTACAATCTCCTCATCCGTGAAATATATCTGAAAGTTTCCTCCAATGCCCTGCATCCTCGCTGTGATTCCATCTCCTTCTGCTATTCGATGGAAAGTTTCAATGAGATTCAGAGTTGACTCGTTCAGATGTGCTTGTACGTGTCCTGTTTTCAACTCATCTAGTGTAGCAGAAGCAGCTGCTACTGCTATTTGATTTCCATTATATGTTCCCCCATACAACACGGTGCCATCAACTGGATCCGTCACTTCTATGATATCGCTCTTTCCAACTATTGCACTCAATGGGAATCCATTTGCAATCGCCTTTGCGAGGATAGTCATATCTGGAGTCACCCCGTAGTATTCCTGTGCTCCGCCTGGCGCTGGCTTGAATCCACACTTGACCTCATCAAAAATGAGTGGTACATCATTCTCTTCTGTTATCTCTCTTATCTCTTGAAGATAGCCTTCCTTTGGAAGTACACATCCAAGATTAAGCATGATTGGCTCGATTATGAACGCCGCTAGCTCATCGCGGTTTTGTGAAATGATTCTTCTAGCCGTCTCAGCGTCATTATACGGCACCACAATCGTGTCTTTTGCACGAAGACCGGCGGAATCTGGAACTGCATTAGGTGATTTGGGAGGTCCCGCCTTCTCCAACGGTGGATGGTAACTGACCAGCATATCGTCAGACCAGCCATTATAGCCGCCCTCAATCTTGGCGATTTTGGTCTTTCCAGTATAGGCTCTAGCCATCTGGATGCTATGCATCATTGCTTCAGTTCCAGTGTTGGATAGCCTGACGCATTCCGCTGACGGAACCATTTCGGTGAGCTGTTTGCACACAGCAAGACTAAGCTCCGTTTCGAGTCCTACTGTGAGGCCGGTTTCTAGTTGGTTGCTTACCGCTTCTAGGACCTTGAGATGACCATGCCCGAGAATACAAGGGCCGAAATTCAAAACACAGTCGATGTACTCATTTCCATCAACATCCCATATTCGAGATCCTCTCGCTTTCTGGAAGTAGATCGGGTGGGGCTGAACATACTTGAAGTTGGTCTGTACCCCTCTCACTGTGTATCCTTTTGCTGATTCGTAGAGTGTTTTGGATTTACTTAGTTCGGTCATTATCTTGGCAACTCTTGCTCTTGTTTGGGTTTAGTGGGCTTGTGTAGTCATCAGTGGAAGCAATGCAAAACTGCGCTCCATCTATGATATCTTGAATTCCATTGAGATGTCGCACCGAACCATTAGTTAATTGTTGCGAAATAGATGCAAGGTTTGTTATGAGCTATCGGATTTTCAGCAAAAATCCATTCTTTCAAGAAGAATTATGCATACATTAGGAATAAACCGCGAGGTCTGAGATGTGACCAACCCTGATGCTATCCAGCCTGTGTTTGCGCAGCTTGTTCCTGGAAACAAAGACCTGCAGGGTTTCCTCCATTGTGTCATGATTATCGTACTATTTAAATGGCTAAGAAGAGTATTACAGTTTGTCGCCAAGGAGAAATGAGGCACGCCAGACTTGCTTCCCATCCTCCGCGAGTTAGGAGAATATAACTTTGAAAATGAACAGAAGAATTCTGAGTGTATTTCTCATCATGCTGTTTCTATCATCTGCAGTTTCTGTCACAAATATTTCGTCAGATGCAATGCCGGCGATTTCTGCAGGACTTGATATTCCAGATGATGTAAGACTCTCAGAAGACATGCCAAACAAAAAGATACCAAAGTCGATGCTTGTTTACACCGAGTTTGCAGACTCTCAAATCTCTGCAAATGGTGAACTCAAGAATACATTGGATATCGTCCGCGCGAACTTTCTGAATGACTATCATGTCGATAACTTGACTGACTATTCTGAACTTGCTTCAGTCATAATGGGTTATGATGTGGTGCTAATCCCTGAGCAGGAGAAGCTAAGTAGTGAAAACATCACAACTATTGGTGCTGCTTGGGCTGGAGTCTTCGATAGCTTCGTGGAGGGTGGGGGCGTACTTGTAATAATGGACTGCTATTCCATTACTGCAACACTACATGGTCCTGCCCTGCACCTATTCAACGAAACCGGGCTTATCACAACATACAACCCAGACGCATATCCAGGAGAAACAAACACCGTAGTCAATACAGATGATGCATTATCAAGAGGTCTTAATGCAACTTTCCCCGGTATCGATGGTGCATTGCGCTTTAACGGAACTGGGGGTGTATCCGTTGTGGAGGATAGCACGGCTTCTACTGTATATCATATTACGAGGGGGTCAGGACACATTGCTCTCCTTGGTTTCGACTTGTACGCAACAGGAGAAGCTCAAGAGCAGATACTCATCAATGCTATTCAGCTGACTAGACATGTCGTGTTCGACCAATCGCATTCATCTCATTACACCATCCAAGGGGATTATGTTAACATAAGCATGGTTCTCGTTGAGCAGGGATATGCCGTGTCGAGCATGTCTACGTTTTCAGCAGATGTGCTTGCTGGTTGTGATTTGCTGATTCTCCAAGTATCCTATGTTGCCTACAATGCAACTGAAGTTGACATTATCAGTCACTTTGTTGAGGATGGCGGAGGCGTATTCATCATAACTGAATACGGGTCATATGGAGAGGAGCTTGACCCAGTTACAGATCATTTTGGATTTATCCGCAACAAATCGTCATACTACCTCGAAGAAACTGATGACTATGATACCTATGCCCCGTACATAATCTACAATACATCAAACTTCGAATCTCACTCGGTCATGATTGATGTGGGTCGGGTCGAGTTTGACAAAGGTAGCGGCTTTGCTAGTATACCTGCAAACGCAGTCCCCCTTGTCACAACTGATACAGATGGCACTAGTTTCTGGAGCGATGGGTCTCCGGCAGATGGAGTTGTTGTCGCTGCGGCAGCATCTTATGGAATAGGTAGGGTCGCTGTGATGAGTGATATCGATATGGCTAACCCAACATCAGATCCTGATGGGGATGGAGACGTCAATCTTTACGACTCTGACAATGAGATGTTCCTGTTCAATTTCATCCAGTGGTGCTCCAGCGGTGGACAAGAAGAGAAATTCATTCTCTTTGATGAGACACATGGTCCGTCTTGGTTCGTGAATGCCTCGTACTATGGCCTGGCTCAATTTCTAACAGAGAATGGATACACTGTGAGGTGGCAATGGAGCTGGAAGACAGTTTTGATAGAGTCATGCGATGTGCTTCTCCTTCATGGTGATGATGTAAATTACACCAATGCAGAACTTGTTGACATAGTTGATTTTGTTAATGCTGGTGGTGGTCTTGCTATGTTTGGAGGAGCAGGAGGCTATAGTGATGAGATAGACTCAGTACTAGCTGAGTTCGGAATGGATTTCAATAATACTGGAATTATAACCGATACTGATGACCTTATTGGCATTTTCGAAAATATATACTACAATTCGAGTAATTTTGGCTCCCACCCAATAATGGATGGAGTGACTCGGATTGAAATCATCCGTGCTTCTCCACTCCTCAGTATTGGTGGAGGAACAGCTCTTGTTTCCACTGATACTGATGGCACTGCACAATATGATGATGGTACACCAGCTGATGGGCTTCCACTCGCGTGCGCATTGGAACATGAACTCGGTCGTGTCTTCGTTATTGGAGATAGATTCTTACAGCGCTACAATGGTGACAATGATGGTGATGGCATAGCAAATCTCTATGATAGTGACAATGATATATTCTTGCGAAATGCGTTTTATTGGCTTTCGGAGAATCGCGGCCCTGTAGTAGACCTTACCACCCCCTCAGGTGGTGAAACATTTGAAGGGATGGTGAATATCCAATGGACTGCTGTAGATCCAAATAAGGATCCAATGACCTTCGATCTGTATTATAGCCCAAATGGCGGTACCGATTGGATTCTCATTGCTGATGGACTAGCCACGACCGATTTCTTGTGGGACACTACAACAGTTGATGACGGTCTAGACTATCTAATTCAGGTAGAAGCATTTGATGATAAGCTGGCAGGTGGTGACGACTTGACGCCCGCGGTATTCACTATTGACAACAATGGGCCTGGAATGTCGCATTTAACCATAGGAACATGGCCTACACCAGAATCCCCTATCCCAATAACCGTCAATGTGACAGATATCAGTGGGGTAGATACTGTCCTGTGTAACTACACGACGGATGGTGGAAGTACTTGGACTGTGGCAAATATGACCCACGATTCGGGTGATACCTACTCCGTGGAATTGGGGCCATTTGAAAATGGAACTACTGTTGAGTACGTTCTTTCTGCGAATGACACACTGGATCATTGGACCACTCTGGCCATTGAGGAGTGTATTGTAGCGGAACCTGCTACAACAACTACAACAACCACCACAGAAACTACGACTGACACCGATACAGAACCAGATACCCCACCCCTAGACAGTACTCTCATTATCATCATCGCTGCTGTTGTGGGAGTAGTTGTCGTAGTCCTCATCGTAGTTCTCATGAAGAAAAAGTGATCTTCATAGAATAAAAATCTAAGCTGATATGCTAGGGAAACCTGGCACTCCTCTCTTCTTTTTTGCACTCCCAGAATGGCTCTCGGTTACGCACAGCTGAAACAATATAATTAACATACTTTCAGGTATCTCTCTGGGTGGCTATTGTGTCCTCCATAGGACTCCATGACTGAGGAAGATACTAGTCTTAGATATTGGAGTTCGATAACTGCATCGTTGAGCGAATTAGGTTCTCAAACCGATGCACCGACCCCAAAGATTACTTACAAACAGCTCGGAGCTAAGGCAGGCGCGAGAGAAAGGATGTCAGACTTCAAGCTACATGCACCGTTCGAACCTACCGGTGACCAACCACAGGCAATCGACAAGCTAGTGCAGGGTATCGAAGACGGACATCGCTTTCAAACATTGCTTGGCGTCACCGGGTCAGGAAAGACTTTCACTATGGCCAATGTGGTTGAGAAATACAATCGACCAACGCTGGTTATCTCGCACAACAAAACTTTGGCTGCTCAATTAGCCTCTGAATATCGACAGTTCTTTCCGGAGAACGCTACAGAGTACTACGTTTCATATTATGACTAGACTAGAGGTCGAAAAGAATTGAATGAGGTCACGGCTGCATAGATATCTAACCAATTGATAGGCATATCGCACTATATCTTCCATGTGGGTTTGGCATATGTGTAATCATGACCGGTGACATCTCATGAGGGTAAAGAAATCATCGGCACTGATCAAATGAGCTTGTTTTTCTATTAAGGTCCATCTTACGAAACTGTGTAAGAATATCCGCCCTGTTTTGCAGCCTAAATTCGGATTCACCCAGATAGTTGGGATAAAGAATGTTCGATTCCCTTTCTTCGGGATTCACTTCTGCAATCCGACTTATCGGAACTCCACCTAGATGGATGGTTTTGTTTCAATTCCCTTTCTTCGGGATTCACTTCTGCAATAGCCCATCAAACATATCAATTTTGCCCATACGAGCCCGCATAACTCCGCTTCCAGGCATGCCATGCGATGCTGCCTTCACACGCTCTTCCTTTATAAAGGGCATCGCAACTCGATAATTTTCATCAGCATAATAAGAAGAATAAATATGCCACATTCCTTGTATCTTTTTGACATTCATTCGTTCACAGATATGACATA